>JAIXSZ010000081.1 GCA_027484425.1 Sphingobacteriales bacterium | reverse complement strand
GCAGGTGCAACGAGCGACAGATACACAGGCATATTTGCAGACTATGACTCTATCAGCTGTGTAGTAACGAGCAGTGGAGTATGTGCCAACATAGGTACCCATGACTGGGTGTTCATCACAGTGTTCCCGCTGAATGTGCAGCCCACTACCACAGCGATGGATGTGAAATTGATACCGAACCCGAACAAAGGTGCGTTCAGCATCAAGGGCAACGTAGGCAGCAACACCACCGGCGACCTGGAAGTAGAAGTAACGAACATGCTGGGACAGGTAGTGTACAAAGGTGTAGTAAAAGCGAACCAAGGTAGGATCGACACGGGCATTCAACTCGACAACACCCTTGCCAACGGCATGTATCTACTCACCCTCCACCACGGCACGGAGCGCAAAGTGTTCCATTTTGTGATGGAGCAGTAAAGTTGTTATTGAAAATTCTTTGATAAAAGGTGGGGTTGCCTGACGGTAGCCCCACCTTTCGTTATAAAAACCATAAAACGATAAATTGTAACCAGTTATCAGTGTAAAGTATCGTCTGGTATACCAGCGAAATAAAACATTGAGCAAAAATTAAGGTAATTTGCACCCTGAATGAGTATAAAGGTTAAAATAATAAACGACCCTGTTTACGGTTTTATTAGATTCCCCGAGCGAGAATTGATGCAAATCATCAATCATCCTTGGTTTCAACGATTGCGCAGAATAAAGCAGATGGGAATGGCTGATCTCGTTTATCCTGGTGCAGTGCATACAAGGTTTGCACATTCTTTGGGTGCTTGTCATTTAGCAGGGAAAGCGATGGATGAATTGAGGGCAAAAGGAATAGCTACCCATAATGATGAATATTTGGCAACCAGAATGGCAGCATTACTCCATGATGTGGGTCATGGACCTTTTTCTCATTCTTTGGAAAAATCATTGGTAGGTGGTGTTTCTCATGAAAATCTATCTGGAATGATAATGCAGCGGATGAATGAAGAAATGGGTGGAATACTAGGGAAAGCAATACAGGTTTTTGATAGGTCTTACCCAGCGCACTATTTACATCAATTAGTATCTAGCCAAATGGACGTCGATAGGATGGACTATTTAAACAGAGATAGTTTTTATACAGGTGTTTCAGAAGGTGTAATAGGATATGACAGAATATTACAAATGCTTACAGTGAGCAACAATGAACTACTAGTGGAAGAGAAAGGTGTACATTCAGTAGAAAAATTCATCATTGCACGCAGGCTTATGTATTGGCAAGTGTATTTGCACAAAACTGTATTAGGAACTGAACTGTTACTTGTTAACATCTTGAAACGTGCTAAGGAGTTGACGCTCGATGGTATGCAATTATTTGCTACTCCGGCTTTGTCTTATTTTTTGCAAAGGAATCTTACTGTAAAAGATTTTAAGGACAATCCTATACATCTTGATACATTTTGTACACTTGATGATACTGACGTAATGTCATCTATAAAAGTATGGATTGGTTGTAGAGATAAGATTCTTTCTGAGTTGTGTAAAATGCTTATTTTAAGAAATTTATACAAAGTTTCTTTTAACTCCGAATCTTTGGCAAGTATTTTGATTGAAAAAAGAGACGTTGTGAAAAAAAGATTGGGAATCGAAGAAAAAGATGTGCATTATTTCGTTTTTGAGGGCGAGGCATCAAACAGTACTTACAATATTAATGACGAATTAATAAAAATAGAGACTAAAAACGGAGTAATTAAAAATATAACTGAAATTGAGGATTCATTAGTTAATCATACGCTTGCCAAAGCCGTACATAAAAACTACATTTGCTATATGCAATAAGAAATTTTATGCGCTAACTGGCTAGTAAGTGATATGGTTTTTGTTTTGCCGTTACTCTTGAATAGTGTTTGTATTAAAGTATAAACCATTGAAACCAATAGATACATGCAGTTTACAGCGCAGCAAATAGCTACCCTGGTACAAGGCATACTGGAAGGTAATCCGGATGCACCTGTAAGTAATGTGGCAAAAATTGAAGAGGCACAGTCAGGTGATTTGTGCTTTTTGTCTAACCCAAAATATGAAGAGTTTTTATACTCTTCAAACGCTTCTGTAATTCTAGTTAATGAGAATTTTGAAACTAACAAACCTTTCACCCCTACCCTTATAAGGGTAAAAGATGCATATAGTAGTTTTGCCTTTTTACTGGAGCAGTACAATAACATGATATCTGGAAGTGGTAATATAGGTATAGAGTCTCCCTCTTTTATTTCCGAAAATGCCAAAATAGGTAAGAATGTTTATGTAGGTGCTTTTTCATACATTGGTGAGAATGTGATAATAGGCGATGGGGTTAAAATTTATCCCGGCAGCTACATAGGTAATAATGTCGTTATAGGAGCTGGATCTAAAATATATGCAGGTGTTAAAATTTATCATGCTTGCGTGTTAGGAAATAGAGTGGTAGTTCATTCAGGTGTTACTATAGGTGGAGATGGGTTTGGTTTTGCACCCTTGATGGATGGTACTTACAAAAAAATTGCTCAGATAGGAAATGTGATAATTGAAGATGACGTCGAAATTGGTGCTAACACTACAATAGACCGCGCCACAATGGGATCAACAATTATAAGAAGCGGTGTAAAGCTGGATAACCTGATACAAATAGCACACAATGTAGAAATTGGAGCCAATACAGTAATAGCTGCACAAACCGGAGTGTCAGGTAGTACTAAGATTGGTAAAAATTGTGTGATTGGAGGGCAGGTAGGTATTGTGGGACATATTCATATAGCTGATGGTACTCGTATCAATGCTCAGAGTGGATTATCAAAGTCCATCTCACACGAAAACACTACTTTAAACGGAACGCCTGCTTTTGAATATAAAAGTTCTCTAAAAAGTCAAGCAATTTTTAGAAATTTGCCAGAAATGCAACATCGATTGCAGAAACTGGAAGATATGGTGCAGGAATTATCTGCATTTATTAGATCGCAAAATCTGGAGTATAAAAAGTGAATATAGAAAATATTTTAAAATCAGAAAACAGGAAAAAGTCAGATACTATGCTTGCAGGTAATAATAATCAGAATCAGCATACACTGAAAAGTCAGGTGACGCTGCATGGAGTAGGCCTGCATACGGGTACTGTAGTTACCATGACCATGAAGCCCGCTAATCCAGGACATGGAATACGTTTTCAGCGAATAGACCTGCAGGATAAACCAATTGTAAAAGCAGATGTAGACTACGTGGTAGACACATCTCGTGGCACAACAATAGAACTCAATGGCGCAAGAGTAAGCACAATTGAGCATACACTTGCGGCACTCGTGGGCTTAGGTATAGATAATGTATTGATAGAACTTGACGGACCTGAAGTGCCCATAATGGATGGTAGCTCTAAACAGTTTATGGAGGCTATAGATAGCGTGGGTATCGAAGAACAAGAGGCCAAAAGAATAGTTTACTCTATTGACAGTAACATACACTACTACGACCCTGTAAAAAAGGTAGACATGCTGGCTCTGCCTTCAAACGACTACCAGATTACAGCACTAATCGACTTCAATTCGCCAGTGCTCGGTACACAACATGCTGCACTCAAGCACATTGCTGATTTTAGAACAGAGATTGGTCCTTGTCGCACATTTTGTTTCTTGCATGAGCTCGAGTATTTACTAGACAACAACCTTATAAAAGGGGGCGATCTTAGCAATGCAATAGTAGTTGTGGACAAAGTGGTAGATCCAGAAGAACTGAACAGACTTGCAAAAATATTCAACAAACAAAAGATTGAGGTAAAGCAGGAAGGGATACTGAACAACGTACAACTCCACTTTACCAACGAGCCCGCGCGTCATAAGTTACTAGACGTAATCGGCGATCTTGCTTTGGCTGGTCATGCTATAAAAGCACACATTATAGCCAGCAGACCCGGACATGCTTCTAATGTAGAGTTTGCTAGAAAAATAAAACAATACATCAAGAAAAATAAGCACATAGCTGATATTCCTCACTATGATCCCTCTCAGCAGGCTATTTACGATATAAATCATATTACTAAGGCATTGCCACACAAGTTTCCATTCTTGTTTGTAGACAAGATTATAGAGCTCAGTGATAGCCATGTGGTGGGAATCAAGAACGTAACATTCAACGAACATTTTTTTCAAGGGCATTTTCCCGGAAACCCAGTAATGCCTGGTGTGCTTCAAATAGAAGCATTGGCTCAAACAGGTGGAATATTGGCTCTAAATAACATCAGTGACCCAGAGAACTATGATACGTATTTCCTGAAGATTGACAAGGTAAAGTTCAAAAACATTGTTCGTCCAGGTGATACGCTTATTTTGAAATTAGAATTGCTCAGCCCCATCCGCCGCGGTATTTGTGAAATGAAGGGGACAGCATATGTAGGTAACAAACTCGCTACCGAAGCGGAACTGGTAGCACAAATCATAAGAAAAGATAAAAAATGATCCACCCGCTTACATACGTCCACCCGGACGCTAAAATAGCTCCTAATGTGAAGATTGACCCCTTCACCACCATACATAAAAATGTAGAGATAGGAGAAGGTACCTGGATAGGGTCCAATGTAACGATAATGGAAGGGGCGAGAATTGGCAAAAATTGTCAGATTTTCCCTAGCTCTGTCATCTCAGCTATCCCTCAGGACCTCAAATTCAAGGGCGAAGACACGATCACCATCATTGGCGACAATACCACCATTCGCGAGTGTGTAACCATCAACAGAGGCACTACTGACCGTAATGCTACTAAAATAGGCAACAACTGCCTTATAATGGCCTATACACACATTGCACACGACTGCGAGGTAGGTAACAATTGTATATTCTCCAACAATACTACTCTGGCAGGGCATATAATCGTGGGCGATTGTGTGGTACTAGCTGGGCTCACTGCTGTGCAGCAGTTTGTGCGTATTGGGTCACATGCATTTGTTACTGGTGGGTCTTTGGTGCGGAAGGATATTCCACCATACGTAAAGGCTGCTCGTGAGCCGTTGTCTTATGTAGGTGTAAACTCTGTGGGCCTCAAGCGCAGAGGGTATTCTATCGACAAAATCAATCACATACTGGACATATACCGTATCCTTTTTGTGCGTGGTTACAACGTATCTAAGGCACTCAGTATCATAGAAACAGAGATCCCCGTATCTGATGAACGCGATGAAATCATCTCTTTCGTCCGCGATACTGGTCGCGGTATCATGAAGGGCTACATTCGTCGCCACTCTGAAGATTTGCCATAAATTATCGCCGATTAATACTATTCAAAACACTACAGTCATACTGTGGTGTTTTGTTGTGTAGTAGCGATACTCTTTTGCAATTTATTTGAATTCAATTGGCATCAATCCAGCTTATACACAATAGGCAGAGTAAATAAAACGTCCACTTTTTTGTCGTCTTGTAAGCCGGGTTGCCA
Source organism: Sphingobacteriales bacterium (assembly GCA_027484425.1). Classification (GTDB taxonomy): domain Bacteria; phylum Bacteroidota; class Bacteroidia; order Chitinophagales; family Chitinophagaceae; genus Nemorincola. Next base: position 245,275 of record JAIXSZ010000081.1, on the reverse strand, counting down.
GGGCGGCATGTTTACTACTGCTCTCAGGGCTTCAGCATCACTTTCGGGACTGAGTGATTTTACCACCTTTGCTTCTTTTACGGCGCCAGTTGTATCTATCTTAAAACTGATGATTATTCTACCCTCTATCTTATGTTTTCGCGTATTGTCGGGATAAGTCATAGTTTTTCTGAGATATTTACGAATAGAGTAGCCAGCTTCTGGCATCTTCTCAAACGGTGTAAAAGGTATTTTCTTCCCTGTCTCATCATAACATTTGCCTGTGGCTTTTCCACTGTTTATATTAAATGTCTGCACACGTTTTAGTTTGCCACTTAGGTAATAACTTTCTAGCTTTCCAATTTGTGAACCCTCTTCATAAGTAGAGGTGAACCAAATGATGTTGGTGTCTGGGTAGTAAGATGCCCAGTAGCCATCCTCCGTACCATCTTTGTAATAGCCTTGTGAGCTCATTTTCCCATTTTCTGTGTAGTAGATGCAGTGTCCTTGCAGTTTGGCTGAATCTATCCTATTGCTGAAGCCACTAAGGTGTATCGTGTTTGTGGTAACATAGTATTCGTTTTGCTGAAAGTATCCTTCAGTTATTTTTTTGAAGATCCTATAGTATTTTGCCTCAGTTGCAGCGCACTTAATTTTGTTTTCGTTTAAAAATACAGTGTCTGTTTGTGCCATGGTATTATTGGCTACCAACAGCACAACGATAAGTGGTAGAGTTTGAAAGAAAGCGTTGTGTCTGTACATGTTATGAGAAGAATCTTTGGTGATTTGCAATACGAAAATAGGCATTAAAATAGGTTTTGAATGAAACAATCATTTTCTGCCAGTATAGGGCTATTTTAGAACTATTTCTACGCCTGCTATTGCCAATTCGATAAAGTAGTGGTACCAATCCAATATGCCATTTGCGCTTTTAACTCATTTCCAACAGTATTTCATGGGTTTATGTTAGTAGATTGCACTTGTTAAAGAATATTAAAATCACATTTCTTTATTGCAGGTTTTTTGGTTCGCCCTACTAAATTTGTACCTACTACAGTATGTTCCAGTTTCAACACATAGATTATTTGTATGCATTGGCTCTATTGCCACTGCTCACAGTGCTTTTCGTAAGCCTCATATATTGGCGTAAGAAAAAGCTAAAGAAAATAGGCGATGAAATATTGATGTCGCAGCAGATTCAAGGATACATCCCTGGTCGCAATACATTTAAGTTCATTTTGCTATCAATAGCTTTTGCTGCGATGGTAATAGGCTGGGCAAATCTGCGTATGGGGGACAAAACCGAAAAGGTAGAGCGCAAGGGTGTAGATGTTGTAGTAGCGCTGGATGTAAGCAAAAGTATGCTGGCAAAAGACCTGCAACCTGATAGGCTTACACGAGCCAAACAACTAATAATGCGCCTTACAGACAAAATGAAAAATGATAGGGTAGCGTTGGTCATTTTTGCTGGTAAATCTTATATGCAAGTACCGCTCACGGTGGACTATAGTGCTGTAAAAATGATCCTTCAAAATGTGTCGCCAGATATGGTGCCATCCCAAGGTACGGTGGTAGCTGATGCTATAAATATGGGTATGGAGTCTTTCTCTAGAAATGAACGTAAGTATAAATCATTGATTATCATTTCGGATGGCGAGGACCATGATGAACAAGCCGTAGAGGCAGCAAGAAAAGCAGCCGATGAAGGTGTTATCATTCATACTGTAGGTGTGGGCTCACCGCAAGGAAGTACACTATTCGATCCTGAAACAAAGTCGCTAAAGCTCGATGAAAACGGTAATCCCGTTGTGAGTAAGTTAAATGAAGAAGCCCTAAAATCTATATCTATGGCAGGACACGGCTCTTATAGTTTACTGGTGAATGCAGATGAGGTCGCAGACAAACTAAATAGTTCACTAGAAGGAATGGAACAGAAAAATCTGGGCTCATTGATGTTTACAGATTTTACAAGTTACTTCCAGTATTTCTTGCTTACAGGTTTTATTTTACTCATAGCAGAATGGCTGCTACCGGGTGCTAGAAAAATAGAAAAATTGAAAAAGAATGAAGCAACTGCATAAACACTGTTTTACTGCTTGTTCAGCTGAATGCTTGCGTGCAAGTATGTTGCTGATATTGTTGCTATCAGTAGCATCATCTGCCACGGCGCAGGTGACACGTTATCTCAATCAGGGCAACACGCTGTATGGGCAAAAAAGATATAAAGAAGCCGCAGCCGACTATGCCAAAGCTGTAGCCAAAAATCCTACATATACACCTGGATTGTTCAATTTGGGCAACAGCCTGTATCAGCAGAAACAGTTTGACTCTTCCAGAAAAGTGATGGAAGCGACTGAGAAGGTGGCGAAAGATAAAGGAAGTAAAGCCGCTGCCAACTACAATATTGGTAACACTTACATGTCTCAGCAGAAATGGGAAGATGCAATAGATGCCTATAAAAAAACGCTTAGAGCTAATCCGCAAGATGCCGACGCTAAGTATAATCTATCTTATGCTGAGCAAATGCTGAAAAAGCAACAACAAGAAAACAAGGACAAAAAAGATAAAGAAAATAAGGACAAAAAAGACGACCAGAACAAAGACCAAAAAAAGGATCAGGACAAAAAAGACGACCAGAATAAGGATAATAAAGACAATCAGGAAAAGGATAATAAAGACCAAAAAGATCAGGAGAAACAACAGCCGCAGAGTCAACCCAGCAAGCTATCTCAGAAGCAAGCAGAGCAACTATTAAATGCACTGAAAGAAGAAGAGAAAAAGCTACAAGACAAGATGAAAAAAGAAAAAGGAGTGCCTGTGAAAATGAGCAAAGACTGGTAAATATCGGGCATAATTTTCCATCACATAATTCTCAGTTTTCCTCTTAATGAGTCACTAATCAAACGACTTGTTTTTCCATAATTATTCGAGAATTGTGGATAACGTGTCAACATCTTTTGCTGCTATTTCTAAAATGCAATAATTATTTTTTTTGAAGAAAATTTTCTTTCTAATATTGTACAAGGATTGTGCTTACTAACCCATCCTTCATAAAAGTCCGGCAGCTCACAACTCTGCCGGATTTTTTTTTGCCTAGCCCCAAAGCCGCTACAGCATTGCGTTTCAGCTTGTTACGTTACTTAATAATTGTTGCTTTTACTTGGTGTTTTCAGCGCATTGTTCTGCAGGACTATTGTTGTTGCTGTTGCTCATGTACGTTTGTTATCTACAGTTGCGGTGTATGCAAATGCAGATGAAATGCCTATTGTGTCGAATGTGGTGCGGAACACTCTTTATTGTGCCTTTGCAATTGCGGTAGTACGCACAAAAAATGCCTGCTGTGAAAGCAGGCATTGATACACCTATATAGTAATGTTGTGTTGTTCTAACTATTATCTTCCGATCGTTCTTTTTCTATCTTTCCTCTACGCAGTGGATTAGCCGTGTTTTCGCCATATTGTTTCCGCTGACGCAGCAAGTCTATTGCCTGGTATACAGCCTCTCTGAATGAAGAAGGGTCTGCAATGTTTTTACCAGCTATATCAAAGGCAGTTCCATGATCTGGGGAGGTTCTAATCACCGGCAGTCCAGCAGTATAGTTGACACCTTCCCCTTTTGCAAGCGATTTGAAGCCCACCAGTCCTTGGTCGTGATACATTGCTAATACAGCATCAAACTGTGTATAACTACTGTTCGCAAAAAAAGCATCTGCACTATAGGGCCCAAACACCAGCACATCTTTTAGTTTGTAGCTTTCCACTACGGGTCTGATAATAGTTAGCTCTTCATTCCCTATCTGACCATCATCGCCAGCATGCGGGTTCAGGCCAAGTACAGCTATTTTTGGCTTATCTATCCCGAAGTCTTTGATCAATGTTTCCTTGAGTATATTTAGTTTAGTTTGCAGTAATTCTTTGGTTATTGCGCTGGCTACTTTGCTTATGGGTATATGCTCGGTAGCTAGTGCCACACGTAGTGTGTTGCTGTAAAGCAGCATCAACACGTCCTTGGCACCAAACTTCTCTTTTAGGAAGGGTGTGTGTCCAGTGTAGGGAAAGTCAGGTAAGTTAGTGTTGCTTTTGTGTATAGGTGCAGTTACTAGAGCATCTAGTTCTCCATCTTTCAGACATTGGGTAGCCACTAGTAGGGAGCGCACCGCATACTTGCCCCCTGCCTCAGTGAGTACGCCTGGCTGCAATGGCACCTCATCTTCCCAGCAGTTAAATATATTTACTTGCTTCGGGTTCAGTTTAGACATGTCTTTCGTACTTGTGAAGTTGAAAGGCAGATCGGCGGTAGTTTTCCGATAAAAGTTGATAACCTTGTTTGAGGCAAATATTACTGGAGTACAAAGGTCCAAAAATCTATTGTCCGAAAACGTCTTTATTATCACTTCTATGCCTATACCATTCAGGTCGCCAGTGGTGATGCCTATTACAGGTTTTTCGTTGTGTGTATGCATGTCTAGTTGTCGTTGTGTGTTATGAGTGAGTAGTTTATGCTTTGCTGTAGTGGGTAAGGAAGTCTAACAGCATTCTGATGCCATATCCAGTTCCGCCAAATGGAATGTAGCCTTTATTCCCAGTATTAAATGAAACTCCGGCTATATCAAAATGCATCCATGGGTAGTCTGTAAAGTGCTCTAGAAATTTACCGGCTGTCATAGCTCCACCAGTAGGGCCTCCTATGTTTTTTATGTCTGCTATTTCAGATTTTATCTGGTCTCCATATTCATCCCACAGTGGCATCTCTACCAGTCTTTCATACTGGCGTTTACCACTTTGGTTTAGTGCATTTTTAGTTTCATCATCAGCCGTACCCATGCATACTATGCCGTGGTCGCCCACAGCGGCGGCAGCAGCGCCAGTCAGTGTGGCAAAGTCCAATACCAGTTCGGGTTTGTATCTCTTTGCCCAGTGTAGTGCATCTGCCAGTATCATGCGGCCTTCAGCATCGGTGTTCAGTACCTCTACAGTTGCACCGCTATACATCGTTATTACATCGCCAGGCACGTATGCCTCTTCCCCGGGTCTGTTGTCAGTTGCAGGCACCAGTGCTATTACATGCAGAGGTAGTTGCATTTTGGCTATTGCATACATTGCGCAGCTCACCACTGCCGCACCACTCATGTCGCTTTTCATGCGGTCCATTGAGTTGGGGGTTGGTTTCAGCGACAAGCCACCTGTATCATACACCACGCCCTTACCCACAAGCACTATTGGTTTTTTATTAAGTGCTTTTTTAGGCACATACTCCATTATGCTGAACGTAGGTGGTTGAAGGCTACCTCTGTTCACTGCCAGCAATCCGCCCATCTTTTCTTTTTCTATTCTTGCTTTGTTCAGCACGGTCACCTTAAAGCCTGCGTCCTTGCCCATTAGTGCTATCTCCTTGCTCAGTTGTTCCGCTGACAGATAGTTGAGTGGTTCGTTGACCAGTGTGCGCGCTTTGTATATAGCATCAATAGTTGTTTGCAATTGCGATACTTCTTTTACAGTAGCCGAATCTTTGGTGATCAAAATGCGCACCAATGAATTTGTTTTCTTTTTTCCTTCTGTTAGGTATTTAAGAAACTGATAGTTGGCCAATGAAGCCCCTTCTGCCAACAACAATGCAGCATTGCTCACTGCGGTGCCATTGCATATCACTATTTCAGTTAGTTTATGTTTGTTGCAGGTTGCGGCTAGTGTTGCACCTACTTTTCTTACAGTATCTGCCGTTTGCCACTCTGTATTTTTAGCTTTTAGCAACACCACAAACATAAAATTGCTGTATCTGTTCAGTGTCACAAAGTTCTGTTCAGTGTCAAAGCAGTCTGTAGTATACTTGCTTTCTTCAGGAGTAATGCCGGTAACCAGGCTCAGTTTTTTCACGTCATCTATTATCCATACGTAGCTGCCGCCTGTAGCTCTTTGTAATATTTTTATTTCCATGTCGTAAAATTAATGAACGAAGGTAGCGTATAATCAAAAGTATTTTCTAAAATCAACAAATTGCAAATACATTCATTGCCGTGCGCTAGCTATCCGCAAGGATTTCCCCCCTTATATTATTCGGGTTTTATCTTTTTCAAGTTTGTACTTTTGCTACATGTATACGCTCAAGAAAAGTTTAGGTCAGCATTTTCTGCACGACGAAAATATGTGCCGTAAAATTGTAGACCACATCACCCATACTGCCAATATGCAGTTATTAGAGGTTGGCCCGGGTGGGGGAGCGCTCACCAAATACCTATTGCAGTGGGCTGATATCAGCTACAAGGCTATAGAGATTGATGAAGAAAAGGTGATTTACCTTCATAAGACGTACCCAGTACTTAAAGGCAAAATAATTATGCAGGATATCCTGCAGGCTGATGCTCCATTTTCCGATACTTTCAGTGTCGTGGGCAATTTCCCCTACAATATTTCATCACCCATTTTATTTAAGGTCCTCGACTGGGAGCCTCAGGTTACAGAGGTTATAGGTATGTTTCAGAAAGAGGTAGCACTCAGGGTGGCATCTGGTCCAGGCTCCAAGGTGTATGGAATACTCAGTGTGCTCATGCAGGCATTTTACAGTGTAGAGTATTTGTTCGACGTACATGAAAATTGCTTTACGCCACCTCCTAAGGTGAAAAGTGGGGTGCTACGGTTTACCAACCTCCACAATCCACATAACATAAATAACAAAAGAAAATTTATAATTCTGGTTAAGGCAGCTTTCAATCAGCGCCGCAAAACACTACGAAATGCGCTTAAAAGCATTCTACCACCCGGTGGACTGGAAGGACCGCTCATGGACAAACGTGCCGAGCAACTCTCAGTAGCCGATTTTGTAACCCTTTACAATAGTTATGGCAATGATCAGGGGTAATGTATTCATAGCAGCTCCCGTTCACTCAGTGCTTACAGAGGGCTTGGAAGGTATGGGGTATCGGTGTATTCATCAAGAGGCTATTACCCAGCAGCTTGCACCTACCCTTCTTGCAAACTGTGTGGGCGTTATTACTTCTACTCGGCTACAACTCAATAAAGAATTGCTCGATGCCGCCCCCCAATTGCAATGGATAGGGCGTATGGGATCAGGTATGGAGGTCATTGACCTCCATCATGCGGCACAGTTAGGTATAAAGGTATTTAGTAGCCCAGAGGGCAATAGCAATGCAGTGGGCGAGCATGCTCTCGGTATGTTGCTGGCACTTATAAGACGTATAAGCTGGAGTCATACAGAGGTAAAAGACGGAGTATGGAAGCGCGATGAAAACCGAGGTTATGAGTTGGAGGGCAAAACACTCGGTATTATAGGGTTTGGGCACACAGGTGCTGCTTTTGCACGCAAGTTGTCGGGTTTCGATATGCATTTGTTGGCCTATGATAAGTATACCCCACAGGTGGTTCCTCATTATGTGAAGAGGTGTGATACATTACAACCCATATTCGATACTGCCGATATCATTAGTTTTCATGTGCCCTATCAGGACGATACTTTACACTATTTTAATGCAGCTTTCTTGGCTGCAATGCATCGACCTTTTATTCTTATCAATACCTCGCGTGGGCAGGTAATAGACACTGGTACACTTGTAAAAGGGTTGGAATCTGGTAAAATTACGGGGGCATGTCTAGATGTTTTTGAGCAAGAACCAGTCACAAAGGCATCTGAGCCACTACATTCTCAGATACTACAACTCACCTCCCTCCCCAATGTCGTTTTTACCCCCCATATAGCGGGATACACTTTCGAGGCACTTTACAAGATGAGCGCTACACTGCTCAGTAAAATTTCGGCTTTGTGAGGTTCCATTGCTGTAGTCAAGAACACACATTAGGATAATTTTTTTTTAACACAGACCCAAGATTATGTTATTGTTACACGTCTTTATATACAGGACACGTATTTTTAACACCTTGTTGTTAAGATATAGTCTAGGAAAGGAAAGAGGCAAATAAAATAATTGCGTTAGAAAGGTGACTTTTAACAGATTTTTTTATCTTTACGCCTCATTTGCTAATAATTTATTAATGTTGGATATGACACGTACACTACGTTATCTGCTTTTGTTTGTATTTACCGGGTTATCCTTTGCAGCTTTTGCGCAGGGAGAAATAGGCGGTAAAGTGTTTGATGATAAGAAAGAGCCGCTTATCAGTGCAACGGTACAAATTTTTCAGGGGGGAATTTTGAAGGGAGGAAATGTGACCGACTTCGATGGTTTTTACCTTGTTAAACCCCTCGATCCCGGTTTCTATGACGTACTTGTTACCTATGCTGGTTACGATTCTATGATGATAACTAGAGTAGTAGTGCAGCCAGGTAGTAGAACTACTCAGAACTTTACTATGCAGCGTGTATCAAAAGGTCTTTCTGAGTTTGTCGTTAAAGGTTACAAAAAAGCACTTGTTTCTGATAATGCTGGTAAAACAGTATTAACTGCAGACGATATCAAGGTGCTACCTACTACGGAAATATCTGATATGGTGGGTCTTGCACCTGCCCTGTATCAGTCTCAGCGTGGTAGAGGCGTAAGTATGGGTGGTGCCCGTTCTTCTGGTACGTTGTACATCATAGACGGTGTGCAGGTACAGAACATAGGCGAAGAAGCCAATACTGGTATCAACATGGCACAGGGTGCGGTGGAGCAAATGGAAGTAATCACTTCTGGTATCCCTGCCAAATATGGTGACGTAGCGGGTGGTGTAGTAAACATTACTTCAAGAGGTGTAGCTCGTAAAACTACTGGTACTGTCAGACTACAACAATCTATAGATGGTTACAACAACCGTTTTGCTTCTTTCTCTTTGGCTGGTCCATTGTACAAGAAAAAAATTAAAGGCGATAGCGTAAACAAAAAGCCAGTATTTGGTTTTGCACTTAGTGGTGATTATTATGACGACCGCAACAGGTATCCTACTTACGATCAGCAATACGTGATCAAAGATGAAAGACGCAAACAAATAGAAGCTAATCCACTTCGTGTGCTTTCAGATAACAGCGGTGCTAGAATTTACAACTACGAATCTAACTATGTTACTTTCGATGACCTAGAGCGTCGTAAAATTGTTCCAAACAACAAAACTCAAGATGCTCGTCTGAATGGTAAATTAGATTACCAAATTACAGACAACCTCCGCGTTATTACTGGTGGTATGATAAACTATGTTAACGATGACGAGTGGTCTCGCCAAGGTAGCTTGATGGCCTCTGCTGGTACTACTGTACGTAAAGACTTCACTGGTCGTGGTTTCATACGTTTCACACAGAAGTTCGGTAAAATGAACGATACATCTTCTAGAAGCAGCATTATTTCTAACGCCTTCTATAGTGTTCAGGCCGATTTCCAACGCACGCACACATGGCGCGAAGATCCTCGCTTCAAAAAAGATTTCTTTAAATATGCTTACGTGGGCGAGTTCAAAGCAAGAGAAAGATCTAACATCTACAACCCATTCGGTACCGACTCAGTTAGTACTCGTAACGGTGTCGTTTTATTGGGATCTTCTTCAAATGGTTACGATTTCAAACGCTCTGAAATCAACCCAATTCTCGCTAACTATACTACTCAGTACTACAATTCTTTGGATGGTAACGTGCCAGGTAGCATCCTAGCTATACAGGCCAACAATGCAATGGCAAACGGTGACATGCCACGTACTACATATAGCTTTAACGGTGTAGGTCTATTTAACAGCCCAGGTCGCTCTATCGGTGGTTATTCTAGCTTCCTTTCAGACCAATACGCTCTTGATGTAAACGCTTCTTTCGACCTACAAGCTGGTAAAACAAAACATGCGATCGAATTCGGTTTATATTATCAGCAACGTATCATCAAATCATATAGCGCTAGTTCTAACCTAGGTGGTACAACCTCTATATGGTCACAAATGAGAAACTTGGTATCTACTGTAGATAACCAAAACCTCAGATTAGATCAGCAAAACCCAATTTTCCGTGTAAACGGTCAAGAGTATACGTATGTTGCTGGTTCTACTCCAGGTCAGGGTACTTTTTATGACAAAAGCGGTAACATTGCTAACATTATCCCTGGTCCTACAGATACTATCGTTTACAACCTGAAAAACATTGGTACAGGTACTTTCGATAAAAACCTTCGTAAAAAATTGAATGTTGCTGATAACGCTATCGTAAACATCGATGAAATTGATCCAAACAAATTGTCTTTGGATATGTTCTCTGCCGACGAATTGTTGAACATCAGTGGTAACGCCTTCGTCAACTATTTCGGATATTCTTACACAGGTCAGCGTCAGTCTGGTGCAGTAAACTTTAACGATTTCTGGACACAGAAAGATGCTAACGGCAACTACACACGCCCAATAGGTGCATTCACTCCTACCTACATTGCTGGTTATATCCAAGACAGATTCACTTATAAAGATGTAAACTTCAACATTGGTGTACGTGTCGATCGTTATTCAGCTAATACTAAAGTATTGAGAGATCCTTATTCTTTGTATCCTGTTACTACTTTAGGTCAAGTTGCAGGTACTACCAATACAGTTAACGGTGGTATCCACCCATCAAACGTAGGTAAAGATGCGGTGGTTTATGTAAGCGACAACCAATCTACTTCTCCTACAATCATAGGTTACCGCAGCGGAAACACTTGGTTCGACCCTACTGGTCGTGTAGTTGAAGATCCAGCAGTGTTGAAACAATACTCCGATGGTCGCGACCCTCAGCCATTGATTCCTACTCAGTACAAGAACATCAACATGAGAGACAGTTCATTCAATCCTAACTTGTCTTTCACTGATTACTCTCCTCAGGTGACTGTAATGCCACGTATCCAATTTAACTTCCCTATATCTGATGTGGCTAACTTCTACGCTCACTACGATATTTATGCTCAGCGCCCTTATCCAAACACTATCGGTAATGCTACCGCTTGGGATTACTATCAGTTATCACAAGCCGCTCCTACAGACCCAATCAACAATGCAAACCTTCGCTCACAGAAGACTTTTGACTATGAAGTAGGTTTCCAGCAGAAATTGACAGATCATTCAGCTATTACCATTACTGCCTTCTACAAAGAGCGTAAAGACATGGTGAATCTTGTACCTTATATATATGCATTCCCTTATAGCTATCAGACTTTTGGCAATCGTGACTTCTCTACAACAAAAGGTACTACTTTGATGTATGATATGCGTGCTACTAATCACCTTAAAATGACTGTTTCTTACACATTACAGTTTGCAGAAGGTACTGGTTCTACTTATAATGGTGGTCGTGGTTTGTTGAACAACTTGATACTCGAAGGTTTACCTAACCTGCGCTATGTTACTCCTCTTAACATCGACTCACGTCACTACATCGCAGCAAATGCTGATTATCGTTTCTTCGATGGCGAAGGTCCTGTTGTTCGTGGAAAACATATCCTTCAGAACGCAGGTGCTAACCTTATCCTTAAAACTAGAAGTGGTGAGCCATACACTCGTTACTCTGACGCTCTTGGTCAAACAGTGGTGGGTGGTGTAAATGGTGCTCGCCTTCCTTGGCACTTTGGTACTGACTTACGTATAGATAAAGACTTCGCTTTGAAATTCGGTAAAAGAAATAAAGAAGCGGTTGAAGGTGTTAAACCAAAACGTCCTAACTACCTTAAAGCTATCTTGATGATCAACAACCTGCTTAACACACGCGAAGTATTGGGTGTACATGGTTATACTGGTCGTACAGATGACAATGGCTACTTGGTTTCTCCATTCGGTCAGCAGTTTGTACCTCAGCAGGTAGATCCTCGTTCTTACACTGATCTTTATACTATCTACATGAATAACCCTGGTTTCTTAAACTATGCTAGGACTGTAGGTTTCTCTCTTGAATTCAACTTTTAATAATTTTACAATATAACTTTACGGTTATGATTTTCAGAAATAAAATACAGTATGTTCGCGCGGTTGTGCTGCTGGGGGTGATGGGAATAGCCAGCACGGTGAGTGCGCGTGAGAACATTGGAGCGAAACGCCCTGCCGCTCAACTAAAAACCACTGCTGCGGCTTGTCAGCCAGCAAATTCAGCTATCGATCTTGACATCAACAACGTTCGCGCTCGTCTTATGACCGGTGGCGATATGTGGTGGAACAACAGTCAGGGAAATGCTGCTTATGAGGTTCCAAAGGGATCAGGAAGACACGCTCAGTTTGCTGCTTCCTGCTGGATTGGTGGTTTCGATCAGCAAGGTCAGCTTAAAGTAGCTGCCCAAACTTACCGTCAAGACGGTAATGACTACTGGCCAGGTGCCCTCGATAACGATGGTAAAATTACTTCTGAGCAGTGTGCTGCTTGGGATAAATTTTGGAAAGTAGATAAGTCTACTATCAAAAAATTCGTTCAAGCGTACAAAATCGGTGGCGATCTTTCTTCTTCCGATTACGACGTAATCAATCAGTGGCCTGCTCGTGGCAACAATAATGTTCAAGGTCAGTCAGGCACTAAACTTACATTGAACCCAAACAACACCTACGCTCCTTTCGTGGACGTAAATGGTGATGGTAAATACCAACCAGAAGAAGGGGAATATCCAGATATCACTGGTGACCAGTATATTTGGTGGGTATGTAACGACGCTGGTAACGTTAAGCAACAGTCTCTTACTGCTGCTATGGGTATAGAGGTGCAAACAAGTGCGTTTGCGTATGCTACTCAGGATTTCCTGAATAATGCTACCTTCTACAACTATCGCGTTATCAATCGTGGTCCTCTTACTATTGATAGTACCTACATCGCAGTATGGGATGATGCTGACCTTGGTTATTATCTAGATGACTTTATTGGTTGCGATACTTCTAGAGGTTTGGGTATACTTTACAACGGTACTAACAATGACGGTGGTGCAGCTGGTAACCCAGCAAATGCTTATGGTGTTAACCCACCGCAAATAGCGCTTGACTTCTTTCAAGGTCCAAAACGTGTTACCAAACGTCCAGGTTTAACAGATACTGTTGAACAGTTGGACATGACTAACTTTACTTATTACAACAATGACCCTAGTATCATTGGTAACCCAAGTAACGGTATCCAGATTTATTATTACATGACTGGTTCCATCAGAAATGGTGAACGCTTCTCTTATGATTATCAAGGTCCAGGTGTTCCTTCTAAAGGTTATGGCGCCGGCCCTGTGTCTAATTTCGTATTCTGGGGAGATCCATCAGACAATACTCAGTGGTCTGAGTGTGCCTGCGACAATAACCCAGGCGATCGTCGTTTCGTATTCTCATCTGGTCCCTTCCAGTTGTTCCCTGGTGCTGTAAATGATATCACTTTTGGTAGCATTTGGGCTTCAGGTATTGGTGGTTGTCCTAACACTAACTTTAAAACAATCAAAAACATAGATGATGGTGCTCAGGCATTATTCGACAATGGTTTCAAAACTATCGAAGGTCCAGAAGCTCCAAGATTAGTGGTTCGCGAGTTAGACAGAAGATTAGTATTCTACATCGTAAACGATTACGGTAGCAATAACTATGGTGAAAATTATGGTCGCACTGATGGCAAATACAATGACTCTACTCAGTATCATCAGGTTGTGGTGAAATCTAAAGGCGTGAGTAACGATTCTCTATATAAGTTCCAAGGATACCGTGTATTCCAATTGGCTAACAGTCAAATCACCTCTGCGGAAATCTTTGATCCTAACACCGGTGAGGTTGATAACAGTAAAGCAATTGAAGTATTCCAGTGCGACATAACTGACAGTGTTACTCAGATAGTAAACTATGTTAAAAACATAACTGTTAGTGATACTACTCACTCTGCACAAATCAAAGTTAAAGGTAGAGACAGCGGTATAGTACACAGCTTCCAATTGACGCAAGATCAGTTTGCATCTGGTAGTGACAAAAGTTTCGTAAACTATCGTAACTATTACTTCGTTGCAGTTGCTTATGCATACAATAATTTTGCTCCTTTCGACGCTAGAAATACAGTTTCTACGCAAGACGTTCCGTACATCGCTAGCTCACATGGTGCTGGTAACACAGATATCAGAGTAATCGCAGCTCTTCCAAACCCAGCTAACGGTGCAATGGGTACTGTAATTAATTCTGATTATGGTTCTGGGGTAATTGTTAAAAGGATTCAAGGTACAGGTAATGGAGGAAATGAAGTACAGTTGGATGAAGAGTCTGAAAAAACAGCAATAGAAAAGAATGCTGTCGCTCAACCTACTTACATGCAAGGTCTTGGTCCAATCGATGTTAAAGTAGTAGATCCAGTTCGCGTTCCTGCAATGGATTGGGTGCTACAAATACATGGCAATAACAGATTCATACCAGGTTTCGCTAGTTCTGTTGACGGTATTGTTGATAGCGGTACTTGGACACTTACTGGCTATAGCAATGGTGTTGCAGTAGATACTATTTATGGTGAGAGTTCTATAGGTACTCCTAATGAGCAAATACTCGAAAAATATGGTCTTTCTGTTTCTGTTAAACAAGTTGCGCCTCCAGGTGCTCAGGCTAAAGGAACTGCTAATGGTTACCTAACTTCTGGTGTTACTTTCAACGATCCTTCTCAGCCTTGGTTGTGGGGTGTACAAGATGAGTCAGATAGTAGTTTCGCAAACTGGTTAAGAGCTGGTTCTACTAACTATTTCCTTTCTCCATCATCTACCAACCCTTGCTCTTTCAATGACAAAACATACGATCCTCAGTCTAACTTTGGTAGTATGATTCCTAACTTCTCTTCTTTGAGAAGTACTTGGGGACCTTATGGTTTGGCTGCCAATTATTTCCAAGGTGGTGTGTTCCAAGCTGGTCTGCCATGTGGTCATCACGTTGCTGCTTATCCTCTTACGCTCAATCAATTCAAACTGCTAGGTGATGTAGATATAGTCTTCACTTCAGATAAGTCTAAATGGACAAGGTGTGTAGTTATTGAAATGCAAGAAGATACTTCGCTTGCCGAAAACAAAGGACAGAAGTTCTATCCTCGTAAACACAAAGGTTGGAACCTTGAGTTCTCTGCAGATGGTAACACTCCTAAATATTCTGAGAGCATAGAAGATGAAGGTATGTCTTGGTTCCCAGGTTATGCGGTTGATCAGAATACTGGCGAAAGGTTAAACATCGTTTTCGGTGAAGATTCTTATCTTTCTGGTGACAATGGTAATGATATGATTTGGAATCCAACTGCACCAAAAGGTACTAATGGTTTCAATCCTTTCGACTTCTCTATAGTATTTGGTGGAAAACACTTCGTTTATGTACTTAATACCAAATATGATAGCGATAAAGTATTCTTAGCTAATGCTAAACGTGCTACTCCATCTAACACATTCTTACGTACAGCTTATTCTACTTTCCAATGGGTAGGTGTACCAA
The DNA here is from genome assembly GCA_027484425.1 of Sphingobacteriales bacterium. Lineage (GTDB taxonomy): Bacteria > Bacteroidota > Bacteroidia > Chitinophagales > Chitinophagaceae > Nemorincola. The sequence goes on along the minus strand of JAIXSZ010000081.1, from coordinate 229,964 downwards.
TGCAGAATCCATTGGTTAAAATGCTGTCGCTGAAAGATGGTTTGATACCAACAACTACAAGGTTGAGATTCAGAGTTGATAGACCATACATGCCTTATGCAGCTACTGACACTAACTCAGTGTTCGCTACTCCAGGTACTACTGTTACTGCTAATCAGGCTGCAAATCCTTATTACACGTTCAGTACCAAGGATCTAGCACCTACGGCTCTCAACAAAGATTCTGATCGTGATAAACTCATAAGCAGAATACATGCTGTGCCTAATCCATACTATGGTTATTCAGGTTATGAAAAACCAAACAGTCGTTTTGATACCAAAATCAGGATTATTAATCTTCCTGCTAAGGCCGCAATCAATATCTATTCTCTAGACGGTACATTAGTTCGCTCGCTTTCTAAGAGTGATCCTAATTCCTCTTTCATTGATTGGGATATAAGAAACGCTGCTGGTTTGCCAATAGCTAGTGGTATGTACATGATACATGTTAAAGCAGATGGTATAGGTGAAACTGTAATCAAATGGTTTGGTTCACTTCGTCCATTGGATGTTACCCAGTATTAATCTGATTTTAAATCCGGGCGGTGTCCCCGCCCGGACTAATAAATAATTATTTTTCATACTTATGAAACAATTTTCGATAAAATCAATAGTTGCTTTGTGTGCCGTTGGCATGTCATTTAGTGCGTTTGCAGGCAACAAAGACCGTTCTGGTCAGGCAGGTGCTCCTGAAATGGTGATCAACCCTTGGGCCCGTACTACTGGTCTATTTGGTCTTAACACTTCTCATATTGGTGGGGCAGAAGCCATGAAAACCAACATAGCTGGTTTAGCTCAGGTCACTTCTACTGATATAGGTGTCTCTAGAGGTATGTACCTCAGTGGTACCAATATCAATATTAATAACATTGCCATTGGTCAAAAAATCGGTGAAGCTGGGGTTATTGGTATCAACCTTATGTCTATGAACTTTGGTGATATTACTAGTACTTCCTATTTCGAGCCAGAAGGTTTCGGTACTTATCGTCCTCAGTTCCTTAATATGCAGCTAGGTTATGCTAAGCAATTTTCTTCTCATGTAAATGCAGGTGCATCAGCCACTTACGTTTCTGAGCAGGTGGGTAACATCACAGCATTAGGCATAGCTTTCGAGGGTGGTATACAATATGTAACTGGAAAGAGAGATAATTTCCATTTCGGTATCACGCTTCGTAACCTGGGTAGCAACATGCGCTTCTCTGGTACTGGTTTTGCAGTGAACGCTGATAAACCTCAGAGCTCTCCTACTTTTGCAGTTTCTCAGACTTATCCTGCAGATAAGTTCTCAATGCCAACATACCTTAATTTTGGTGCAGCTTATGATTTCTACCTAGATGAGCATCACCTTATGAGCAAAGACAGTTTGCCAAAACACAAATTGACCGCGATGTTCAATTTCCAGTCAAACTCATTCAATAATGACTACATTGGTGCAGGTGTTGAGTATTCTTTTAAAGAAATGATTCAGTTGCGTGCTGCTTATCGTTACGAAAAAGGTATTGGTAACCTTGAGACTTCAACCACAATGTATTCGGGTATCGCTGTTGGTGCAACTGCTCAAAAGCGTCTAGGTGAAAGTGGTCCGTTAGTGTCAATAGACTACTCTTTCCGTCCTACTCAGCGTCCAGCTAATGGTGTGCACATGATGTCGTTGCGTTTTTCACGCTGATTCTGATTTTTATCGTATTTTTGTTTTGCAACGCTTCTGTCTCGCAGAAGCGTTGCATTTTTTCTTATATTCATTTAAACTGTTGGTATATGTCTGATTTGAACTATCTCACCAAAGAAACTTTGGCGCAGATGAGAGAAGAGCTCAACAAATTAAAATCCGTTGGTAGAGCAGAAATTGCAAGGCAAATCGCTGAAGCAAGAGAAAAAGGAGACCTTAAGGAAAACGCAGAATACGATGCTGCTAAAGAAGCCCAAGGTCATCATGAAGCTAAAATTGCTCAGCTAGAGTCTGTAATTGTTTCTGCTAGAGTAATTGATGCTAAAAACATAGACATAAGTAAAGTGTCTATCCTGAGCAAAGTAACTGTTACCAATCTCAACAACAAAAAAACAGTTATTTATCAAATAGTTTCAGAAACAGAAGCAGACCTTAAAATAGGTAAAATATCTGTTACTTCCCCTATTGGTAAAGGGTTGTTAGGGAAACACATTGGAGAAATTGCTGAGGTTACAGCACCTAGTGGTACTTTCAAATTTAAGATTGAAGACATTACTATCTAACTATGGCAGGTGTATTCTCAAGGATTATAGCAGGTGAAATACCTAGCTACAAAATTGCTGAAAACGAGCTGTTTTTTGCATTTCTAGATATCGCACCTATGTGCGAGGGGCATGTATTGATTGTACCTAAGATAGAAATTGATAAGTTCTTCGACCTTAACGATGATGTGCTGGCATGTTGGTTCCTTTTCGCAAAACCGATTGCAAAAGCCATTGAGAAGGCTTTTCCATGCAATCGTTGTGGTATGAGTGTTGTAGGTCTTGAAGTGCCGCATGCTCACATGCATCTTGTACCTATCAATTCCGCTGATGATCTTAATTTTACTCGCCCTAAATTAAAACTAACGCCTGAGCGAATGAGGCATATACAATCGACGATAGTAGCCTCTTTAAGATCATAGAACATTATTATTTTGCCACCATTTTATACAGCCTAGCTATCTTTAGTTAGGCTGTTCGTTTTTAGGGCCTTTCACTTCAGGAAATTCTTTATCGCTTCTACAACCTTTAACTTTTCCAGTTTTCCAAGCCTTCATGTCAGCTTTATAGTACGGTATATTACGTTCAGTCAGCGACTCATTGTCCATGTCACTTAGGTCTGGGCTACCAGCATTAACCCAGGCCGTATACCAAAAATCTGCAGTGAACTGAATGGCCAATCTCATTTGCTTTTCTACCATTCCTTCTAGTAGCTCATGGTACACATGGGCATATTCGTAGGTATGAATAGGTTGTTTGAACTTATTTTTGAGTGGTTTCCCATCATTACCCATTACATATTGTTTATCTTCTGGGTTGTCATTTTTCATTTTACGCTCCAGTTTTAGTAGCTTTTCAATGCGCTCATAGCTGCTATCAACAATACTCCAGCTAGCTTTTTCAATGTTTTTAATGTATTTGGCTTCGCCAGTATACAGCTTATAGTTTTTGCCAAATAGCTCCGGCAACTGCGACTCCCAGAATGCATGTATGCCTTGCTGCCCAGTTAGCTGTCCATTATGGTTGATGGTAGTATGGAGTGGCATGTGTGCATCACCTATATAATGTCCCAAATCGGCTGCCAAAAACAGAATTTCAGTCTTCTTCTTCTGTTTGAAGGCAGTAGTAAGTTTCTCCATCATATCCTGAATGTGCCAAGGCAATATTCCATATCTATTCACACTATCAAGGCTATATTTCGCTATAGCTTCTTCCAGTGTTCTAGGCATTGGGTCATTTTTGTAGTCATATTTTTCTAGGTCTATGTAGTGTCTCGGTCCTTCAGCCTTGTCGCCCATTGTATACTTACGCAAATCAGGTACGGTCGATTCTTCTACTATATAGTCAACATGATTGTAAAAAAACATACCCATTTCTTGGGGCAAAGCCAAAACTGCACCTTTGTTAATGTGGTTGTGTCCCCATGTTCCCCAGCCGCGTACTACAGATACACTAGTGGTAATAAGTAATAAAACAGCAGAAGAAACTAAAATAGTCTTTTTCATAACCCTATGTGAATATGACAGTAAACATACTACTGTTCATTCAAATACCATAAAATCAATGAGTTATTATTAGGCATACCGTTACTTAACTTCCGTATGGGTCATTGCTACCTTACGCATGGCTCCTATGCGCATCACTAATGCACTAGTAAATACTACCATGATACCTAGTAGCACTACAGCCGGCATTGGCTGTAGCAGCCACACGATGCCAGTAAGCACTACATTGGCTATGGCTATCACGGCCACCGCTCCGCTATGGCTAAAGCCAGCATCTAGCAGGTAATAATGTAGATGGGTACGGTCGGCACGGAGGGGGGAAATCCCTTTTGATGCGCGCAACACAAACACTCTAAGGGCATCAAAAACAGGTATGAATACAAGGCTTATCAATACTAATAGGTCATGGTTTGATTTTTCTAATCCTGAAAACTTAATATCATAACCTTCTATTCTCAGGTATATTGCCGATAAAGTAAAAATCATAAACCCTAGTAGCATAGATCCGGTATCGCCCATGTAAATGCGTGCAGGTGCTATGTTGAAGTAAAGCAGCCCCATAGTTGCACCTGTAAGGCTGAATGAGATACAAGCCATATTGGTAGCCCCACTAGCTGCAAACATGCCTCCCAAAATGCCTGTATACAGTATAGCAAGGGTACAGGCAAGCCCATCTATACCATCCATAAAGTTGAATACATTGATGAAGAAAGTACACAAAAATATAGTACCACCCACACTTACCCAATAGGGTAGCTCCCCAATGCCAGCTATACCTTGTAATGACGCAACACGAATATCAGCAAATAGTACAGGTAAACTAGCTGCTAATAGTTGTGCCAACAGTTTTTTGGAGGGCCGCATATTCATGATGTCATCATAAATACCTGTGAAGAACAAAACAACAGATGCAGCAATGATAGGGTAGCCATGCATATCTATAAAAAACGCGGCTATCACCATGTAACCTACAAATATGCCTATACCACCCAGACTAGGTATCTCTGCCCCATGTATTTTTCGAATGTTGTCAGGTATATCAAATAGTCCTCTGTGACGCGTAATAAAAATGATCTTTTTAACTGCATACATACTGATTATGGCAGACAATAACACAGCAGCACTGTATAGCAGGTATGTGGGCACGTCGTGTATCATCACAAGTTATAACGTAGGGTCTAGGTATTTATTTTGATAAAAAGTGACGAGTGAACGAATATAGATTAAAGCCACTATTTCCTATCTCAGATTCCAACGCAGTTTTTATACTTAGTTGACTGATACCCCTCATTTTATGAGCCTGTATCAGTTGCCAGCATTTTTCAGTGAGGAGGTGTAGGCGTTTTTCTGGTATGTTGTTCAGATGTGCCAGATATTGCTCTATAGCTGCTGCCAGCTCTGCCACACCAGTGTTTTCGGTAGCTGTGGTTTTGAATACTGGGGTTTCATCATTGCCATTGGCTTTTTCATGAGCCATTATACGCAGGTTTCTGTACAGCCCCTCAGCCCCATCTCTGTCTGCTTTGTTTACCACAAACAGATTGGCTATTTCCATTATTCCAGCTTTCAGCGTTTGTACTTCATCACCAGCTTCGGGTACAAGCGTCACTACTGTACAGTCGGCAAGGCCAGCTATTTCCACTTCGCTTTGTCCCACACCTACAGTCTCTACCAGCACTACATCAAAAGGGGCTTCTTTTACAATATCTGTTACCTCTATTATACGTGCGCTAAGCCCGCCTAGTGCGCCACGGGTCGCCAATGAACGGATATAGATATTAGGATTAGTGTAAAACTCGCTCATCCTTATCCGGTCGCCAAGCAGGGCACCATAATTAAATGGCGAAGACGGGTCAACAGCTATAACCGCTATTTTTTTATTTTCTTTTATCCAGTGGTGCAGCAGTGCATTTACAAGTGTACTTTTGCCCGCGCCCGGAGGGCCGGTAACACCTACCACCCGTGCATGCCTGTTTTCGTGCAGGTGCAGCAGCAGGTCTTCATACCCATCTAGTTCGTTTTCTACTATGGTTATGGCCCTTGCTATCGCTGCAAAACTACCTTTCCTTATCTCCTGATATAGTGTATCGATGTTGCTTTGCACTAAATATTCGTTTTCTGCGTTTTCTAAAGGTAACAGTATCTGACTTGTGAGCAAAAGTAGTTTTCTAAACGATAAAATGTATGATAAATCGCGTATTGCGCTGATTTGCATACTGGGTATGTTTGCAGGTTTTCTGGTTTCCAGGGTGGCATTGTCCATTTCTATGTTTCTTTTTGGTATCAATGCCATCCGCGATGTGCCTCCTCGTCAGTGGCTCCGGCAGCGGTGGTGGTTGCTGGGGTTAGTGTGGGTGGCAATGTATGCCCTGTCTTGGTTTTGGTCAGAAGTTAAGGGCGAATGGAGCAATCACCTCCAAACCAAATTACCTTTCCTCCTATTACCGCTTGCTTTTTCCTATCAGCCCAAGTTCTCTCCCCGGCAAATTCAAATATTTACATTGTCGGTAGCACTCATGCTTATAGGCTCTGCTGGATACACCATATCACATTTTTTCATAGACCCACATTTTTACATTAGCGAGTACAAGGTGTCGCACATGCTGCCTACATTACCCAAAAACGACCACATTCGCAGTAGCATGACTGCGGCACTGTTTGTGATATGGTGTATATATGCTTGGCCACAACTTACAAATAAGCGCATCAGGGCACTGGTAGGGGTATGCATAGCCCTATTGGTAGCATACATACATGTGCTGGCTGCCAAAACTGGGCTCATCTCATTATACCTATTCGTAGCTGCTTGGGGTCTTTATTTGTCGTTTGGCAAGCAAAGACTGCTGGGGCTGGCAGTTATCATAGCCATTCCGCTCACTGTTACACTAGCGCTCAAACTCGTTCCCACCCTCAGAGAGCGTGCCACCTACATAGGCTACACCATTTATATGTACAATCACGGTCATCGCACTGCTATGCTGGGCGATATAGCCCGCATCATATCTTACGACCTCGCTTCCGACCTCATAGCTCAGCACCCCCTCACAGGCGTAGGCACAGGCGATATGAAGGCAGAGATGGATGCACTTTATTTCCAGCGCCACCCAGAGATAGACGAACATGGCAGGCTGCTGCCGCACAATCAGTTTTTGGTGGTGGGGCTAGGCTGTGGTGTGCCTGCCATGCTCGTATTTATAGCATGGATACTGGCACCCCTACTCCGCCTTCGGCGCAACAGACAAAGTTTTTTCTTTGTTATAGTGTGGCTCATATTACTGGTGCAGCTACTCATAGAGCCAGTGCTAGAGGTGCAGTTTGGGGTGTTTGTATACCTGTTTTTCCTGCTGCTACACCTACAAGAGCTAGGCACTACATCTGCTTCTGGGTCACCCAAACCCACAGCACCCACCACCACTTAGCGGTTTATTACTTACTTTAGCATTTCTGGTTATCAATCAGGTATGCACATTCAGCACCGTATGTATCTATCTCCCAAATCGTGGCTGCCAATACTTGCACTTTTGCTATTGGCGGTGCCATTATTTTACCTCAACATACACAATACCCACTCTGCCGGTGGCGACGACTATGCACTCTACATCAACGAGGCCCAAAACATAGCCACCGGCAAACCCTGGTACCAAACCAACTACCTCTTCAATCCATACAACAACTGCTACTCACCTCCACATTACCCACCCGGCTATCCACTACTGCTGGCACCCATTGTCAAGCTGTGGGGCATAGGCATTCAGCCCTTTTGTTATTTCAACTCCGTTGTGGCGCTCTGCCTGCTGCTCACCATCTACTACTATCTGCGCCGGCACACGAGCACGGTAGCTGCTATCTGCATTGCCGTGCTCATCACCTACAGTGGGCAGATGATTGGGCTCAAGCAAGCTGTGTTGTCCGACACTACCTGCCTGCTATTTGTCATGCTCTATCTCACTGCCCGCCAGTACCCCAGCAATAGCTGGGGGCGTGTAGCCCTACTCGCCGCCTTTGCCGCTATGGCCATACTCATCCGCACCCAGTCAGTATTGCTACTACTGGCAGAAGGGCTGTTGATGGTTCACGCCATTGTGATAGATACCTACAAGCACAAGCGACTTAATCTTCGTCTCCTTGCGCAGCACAGGTCATGGCGTATCATAGGGCTAGCATTGCTTATGGGTCTGGTGCTCAACAAACTTATTTTTCCTGCACCATCTACCGCATCAGGGTTTTACACAGCCTTTCTGCTCAGTACACTGAGTAAGGGGTTACTCACCATAGTGCGCGATAATGTCAATTTTTACCTTGAGTCCATCACCAGTTTTTTTCATTACGATACCCAGAACAGTATCCGCACTTCTATTGTCACCCTCATCAAGAGTGCAGGTCTATTACTATGTTTCATAGGTTTTGGGCTTACAGCAGCCCGCAAACTCACCTTCGAGCATATCTTTTTTGTGCTCGTTTCTGGCATGGTCTTGTACTATCCCATTCACGATCCTCGTTATTTCTTGCCAGTTATTGTTATCGTTTATTTCTTTTGTTACCAGGCATTGCTGCGCTTGCTGCCAGCCATTACCACCGTGCCACTGCGTTTTGTAGGGGTGGGCATCACTATCTTGTGTCTCTATGCCGGTGGCAGATACCTCAAGTCTACTATGCACACCCCCTCTACCTATGTCCCTACAGCCCCCGACTACAAAGCGTTTCAGTATATACGCAGCCATGTCAATGACTCAGATATAATACTCTGTGCCCGCCCTCGGCTGCTCACCCTCTACACAGGCAAAAAGTGCATCATTCACGCATGGCAGCACCCCATGACCGAAAACAAAAGAGTCTTCGACAATATGCGGGTCAAATACCTCCTGCTCATGGAGGGCATAGTCGACGACTATTACAAAACCTATCTGTCACAGCACCAGCACCCTACCGATAGTGCCCACATAGCACCCGGCTACTGGTTATATACCCTCCGCTAACAAAATCATGAAAATACTATCAGTGTACCAAACTCAGCACACCACCTTCATCTGTCACATGTAGCGTATGCAGTGCCCCCAGCACCAGCGTATAGTTAACTGTTTGGTGGCCTGCCTGCATCCCAAAACATACCGGATAATCATACTCACGCACTTTATCAGTTATTATCTCCTCCACAGTCTGCCCAAAGGGGCGTTCAGTGTCTTGCATATCCGTGAAGCTTCCCACCACCAGTCCTGCTAGGTGCGCCAGTTTGCCCGCCCGCTTTAGGTTCAGCAGCATACGGTCCACATTATACAGGTGTTCCCCTATATCTTCTATATACAGTATTTTGCCCGTAGTGTCTACTTCACTTGCCGATCCCGTCAGGTGCGCCAGCATAGCCAGGTTGCCCCCTGTCAGCACAGCCGTAGCCTTGCCCGGTCGGTTATAAGCACAGCGCGAAGTAGGGTACACCAGCGGCTGCCCCGTCAGTGCCTTCCGTAGCGACAATAGCCACTCGCTGAGCTCCGTATCGGGCTTAAAAGCCCCACACATTGGGCTGTGTAGCGTAGGTATATAATACTGTGCCTGCACATGACTGTGCATTACTGTTATGTCAGAGAAGCCACAGATCCATTTAGGTTTTTTCACAAAGCCCCTCCAGTCTATGTCATCTATTATTCGGCTCATACCATAGCCACCCCTGCCCATCAGTATAGCATCTATTGTTGGGTCGTCCAGCATCTGCTGCAGGTCAGCCAGCCGCTCAGCATCAGTACCCGCAAAGTAGTGGTGCTCATTGCCCACCGTGCTACCCACCACCACCCTATAGCCCCACCGCTCCAGTACCGTCACCGCATAGCTCACCCGCTCTGCACTTACATAACCCGATGGACAAGTAATACCCACCACCGAACCTTCCGATAAATACTCAGGATGCATCATACCCTCAAAAATAACACACTATACCCAGCAGTACTATCACCCTATATCATTTTTTCTCTTTTGGCTCCCAGCCTCACCACTACTAGCAGCGGGCATTGCATCGCTCTCTTGTACCTGCGGGGCAGTGAGGAGCTTTGTCCTGTGTAGGCATCTAGTAATGTATAGTCCATTTTTATTTTCTGCGTCGTCGTTGTGTCTCCCCACTAATTCTGCAATGAACTCGTTCAATACGGAATGACCATCAGCCATTGCAAATCCTAAATACCACACCTTTCAAGCTCGTATTCCGTTTATTCAGTACATACCGCACTCTGGTAAATCCGATTACAAGCAAAAGCTTAACTTTGTATCATACAAAATTTAAATTATGCCAGCCCGTTCATTAAGTAACATCCAGCAAGAATTATTAAAGCTTTATGCAGCAGATGTGCCGGAAAATGATTTGTTGAATATAAAACGGTATTTAGCAACGTACTTTGCCCAAAAAGCAATAGAAGAAGCAGATAAAATTTGGGAAGAGAAAAAATATAGTACTACCACCATGAACCAGTGGCTAAATGAAAACAATACTACAAATGATTAAAGTAGTAATTGATACCAATGTTCTGGTAGCTTCATTATCATCAAAATCAATATATCACTGGTTAGTAGTGGCTATTTTAAACGAACAAATTGACATCTATGTTACTGATGATATTTTATTTGAGTATGATGAAATATTAAGCCGTAAGTATGCACCTATTGTAGCAAATAATTTCCTCACGGCATTAAAAGAACTACCCAACGTTCATTTTACTCAAGTTTTTTTTAAATGGGATTTAATTTCAGACAAAGATGACAACAAGTTTGTCGATTGTTTTGTTGCAGCCGGTGCAAGTTATTTAATCACTCATGATAGCCATTTTTCAATACTAAAATCTATACCGTTCCCAAGCATAAACGTTGTGAATATTGATGAATTCAAAACCCAATTGAAACTTTAAAAATCCCTTAATTTTAGCATACATACATCCCTTTACCATGAAAAAGCTCCTTTTCCTATTCCTTTTCCTGCCTTATACTTCTTTTAGTCAGGTTGTTACCACAGTTGCTGGTACAGGTATTCAAGGCTACAACGGAGATAGTATGTTAGCTATAACCGCCGATATTTTTGGTCCACAAGGGGTATTCGTAGATAAAAATCACAATATTTATTTTTCTGATGCAGGTAATTACCGAATCAGAAAAATTAACACTTCCGGAGTTATTACTACAATAGCTGGCAATGGTCTTATCGGCTACGATGGCGATAACGGACCCGCTACATCAGCCAAGATCAGTATATCTTATGGGGTGTTTGTCGATGATACGGGCAATGTTTATTTCGCTCAAGTACACAATAGTTGCATCAGGAAAATCAGCACTTCTGGCATTATCACCACAGTTGTGGGTACTGGAGTTTGGGGGTTTGCTGGCGACAATGGTCCTGCTACTTCGGCTTTGCTGAAAAACCCCACGGATGTTTTTTTAGATAGTTTGGGCAACATGTACATTGCTGATGGTGGTAATGAACGTATTCGTAAAGTTGATACAGCTGGTATTATCACTACCATAGCAGGTGGAGGTTCTGTTTTAGGCGATGGAGGTCCTGCTACTTCAGCTCAGTTAATGGGACCTTCAGGCATAGCACTTGACAAACAAGGCAACCTATTTATTGCCGAAAATGGGGGATACAGAATTCGTAAAGTTGACAATATGGGTATCATCACTACCATTGCTGGTACAGGTATTGGTGGTTATAACGGAGATAATATCCCCGCCACCGCTGCTCAAATTGGTTCTCTCGATGTGGCTGTAGACAATAAAGGAAATGTGTATATCTCAGAAGGAGGGGATGGCTTCACATTGGGCATAAAAGGCAGAATAAGAAAAATAAACGCAGCAGGCATCATTACAAACGTAGCAGGTTATGGTGTTGGCGGATTCAATGGAGACTATTTACCGCCATTGGATACAAAATTTACAGTAATAACAAGTATTACTTTTGACGGTCTTGACATTTATATTTCAGATGAGAACAACAACAGGATTAGGAAAATAGCTAACTTCTTGGATTTTGTTACAGCGGAAAAACTAATACCAAGTATCAGCATATATCCAAACCCCAGTAATGGTAAGTTTAGCATCTCTATCGAAGGACTAAAAACGCAGCTAGTGACTATAGTTATCACCAATGTATGGGGTAAGGAAGTAAAGAAATTTGACATCAAAACCAACAGTGTAGAACAGCTAGACCTAGATGTTCCATCTGGTGTTTATTTTATCAAAGCAACGACAGAACATTTTTCTACAACTAATAAATTAACGGTAGTAAAATAACAAAAGTACATTTCCGACATCATGAAATAACTTTCAGTAAATTTTGAAAGTTCAATAAATAGTCCTTTCTTTGTGTCATGAAGTTCGAAGAAGCCAAGCAGGAGTTTATACAGAGTTGGGGGGTGCTAGGCACCCAGTGGGGAATTAACCGGACAATGGCGCAAATACATGCATTGCTCCTAATAGCACCAGATGCGCTGTGCGCCGACGATGTGATGGAGCAACTACAGATAAGCAGAGGCAATGCAAATATGAATCTGCGCGAACTGATAGACTGGAAACTAGTGAACAAGGTACTGAAACCAGGAGAGCGCAAAGAATTTTTTCAAGCAGAAAAAGACATTTGGAAAGTGGCAATGTGCATAGTGCAGGAGCGCAAGAAAAAAGAGTTTGACCCACTGCTGAAAACAGTAACTGACCTCAAAGAAATAGAAGATGGCGGTGCTAGTAAGGAGAGCGCTGAATTTCTGGAAACCATGCTATCCATAGAGCGCTTTGCGCTAAAAGGCGACAAAGCACTGACAGGACTGGTAGCTGCTAGCGATAATTGGTTTACTGGTACCTTACTCAAACTATTTAAATAACAGGTTTTACTTACTTACTACCGGGATAAATTCCCGGTTTTTAAGGGACAATAACTTTCAATATTTTCTGAAAATTCCGTAATTAAAATAAAAATAGAAACATGAAACCAATTATTATCAAGTACAAGACAGAACATGGTGTTCGCGAACGCATTCTTTTATTCTTACTGGGCGAGGTTATACCTATACACGCACGGTTGTACGAAAAACGCCAGCCCTGGGGCCTGCGTATGGAAGATCTAATGACCTACCCCAAGGGAACCCTAGGGCGTGAGTTAGGTATGTTTCTGCGAGACGAAGAGCTGCAACCAGTACCCAAGGTAGAGCGGCACGATGCTTTCCACATACTGCTCGATTTCAGTACGCACATTTACGACGAGGCAGCAATGCAGTTTTACCTTATTGGCAACGGCAAAATATCTCCCTTCACGCTCGGCACAGCAGTTTTTGCTGGCATGATGCTGCCCGACCAATGGGGTTACTTCCGCCGTCAGTTCGCACGCGGACGTACAGCCCGCAGCATAGCAAAGTGGAATTTTAAGGAACTACTAAACGAAAACTTTGCCGACCTCAAAAAGATCATCAACCACCAACCGGTAAACAATCCGGACCTGCTTGAAAAACTGGCGAAGTTTGATAAAATCTGATAAAACGCTGCAAAACACTATCTTCCGTTATACTTTCTCTCATGACCAATAGTTTCAAAATACGGCTGCTGCATCTGCTCCATTGGGGTATTACCTTGGTGTGGCTCATCAATGGTTTTTGCTGCAAAGTACTCAACCTCGTACCCCGTCACCGGCAAATAGTAGGCGAGATACTGGGCTATGATCATGCAGCGCTCCTCACAACTACAATAGGCATTACCGAAATACTAATGGTAGTATGGATACTCAGCAAGATACAACCCAAATGGTGCGCTATCGTCCAGATAGCCACCATAGCTATTATGAATATTTTAGAGTTTACCATGGTGCCTCATCTGTTGTTGTTTGGTAGGGGCAATATCTTACTCGCTGCTGTCCTTATTGTTTGTATTTACACCCACTACCGGCTCAGCACCACACCAAAATCAACATAAACCGCACGCATTATGTTATCCTTCCTCAAAAATCACCCATTTGCAGTAGAGGCTTTCTTTTCTTCTACCATAGTGCTTACCTATGCCATACCTGCGCAGCAGCTTACCGCCCTCTTGCCCCCTTGTTTAGAGCTCGATACTTGGGACGGCAAATGGGGTTTTGTAGCAGTAGCAGTTGTTACCGCTCATCACCTTCGCCCCAAGGGTTTTCCTAAGTTTATGGGCAATGATTTTGTTTTGGTAGGGTACAGGATATTTGTAAGATACACCGACCGAAGAGGCAAAAGACTACGTGGTTTGTATATTGTACAATCCGAAACCGACAAGCAAAAAATGGCATTATTGGGCAACCTTTTCACTCATTACAACTATACCACCACCGATATTTCCCTGAAAACCGAAGGCTCATCGACAACTATCCAGTCGGCAAAGTCTGCACTCATTGTGGTGGCAGATACCAGCAATGAGCAAGCCTCATTGCCTACAAACTCACCATTCCCCAGTTGGAAAGAAGCCCGAAGATTCACTGGACCCATGCCCTTCACTTTTGGCTACAACCAAACCACCCATAAAGTACTAATAGTTGAAGGAGTAAGAGAAGAGTGGACACCCACACCCATAAGTATACTAAAGGCAGATGTAGGCTTTATAAACAAAATGCAGCTGCAAGGGGCTGTCCTTGCCAATGCATTTATGATAACAGACGTACCTTACCACTGGAAAAAAGGTAGAACCGAACTATGGCAAAAAACCTAAGAACACCTTATCAGGGCGTGTGGAACATTATCAGGTTCAACTGGCATTTTTACGTGTTGGCAGCACTCCTTATTGGGTTACTACTTAGTATTGCTGCTAGCACCCCTCCACCAGTTGCCACGCTTTTGGCAGTAGCCGCTATGCTTGTAGCAGGTAGCACAGTGTTGTCTTTGCTAGTATCTCATTATATCTACGACCGCAGCAATCTGTATGATTTAGCATGGTTGAACGATATCACTATTGCCAATGGTGCTACCATCATCAACATACACGCTGGCTTCGACGAAACCAGCCAAAAAATAGCAGCTACATTCAGCAATGCTACCCTGCTGGTATACGACTTTTATCACCCGCTCACGCACACCGAAGTATCTATCAGAAGAGCCAGAAAAGTCTATCCACCTTATCCCGGCACTGTGAGCATACCAGCACAAACGCTGCCACTAGCTAATGCCAGTGCAGACTGCATCACACTCATCTTTGCAGCCCACGAAATAAGGAATACCGAAGAAAGAATCCAGTTTTTCAAAGAGCTGAAAAGATGCCTGAAGCCCGGTGGCACAATACTAGTGACAGAGCACCTACGAAACCTACCAAATTTTATAGCTTACAACATTGGGTTCCTTCATTTTTACCCCAGCCACGAGTGGCACAAAACATTCACAGGCGCCCACCTACAGCCGGTACATACTATTGCCGCAAACAGATTCATCACTACATTTATCCTACAATAATATGGGACTACATCTTCAGCTAATTGGCTACTTACTAGTACTACTCGCATTCATACACATAGGTTTCCCTACCTATTTTGGTTGGAAAAAAGACCTCGCCGGTCTATCACTCATCAACCGGCAAATGATGTATGTGCATACCTTTTTTATCTTCCTCACTGTGCTACTCATGGGGCTATTGTGTATCCACAATACTGCCGATTTACTACTCAGTCCACTAGGCCATGTTATTTGTTTAGGCTTTTCTTTTTTCTGGGCAGTCAGGCTGTTTTTTCAGCTATTCGTTTATTCCCCTAAGTTGTGGCAGGGCAAAATCTTTGAAACTGCCATACATGTTTTGTTTACATTATTGTGGACATACTTTAGCTGGGCATTTTTAGTGGTTGGTTTGTATGGATAACTCTAGTGTACCACAGCCCTTATTCCTCCAGTCAACCACAAAAAACAGGGAGATTTGCTCCCAACGGTGTGGCTACTAGCAGCGGGCATTGCATCGCACTCTTGTACGGGCGGGGTAATGAGGGACTTTCCCTATCACACCCTGACCCATAAATCACATAATAATTCCTTAATTTTAGTATACATATATTCCTTGCCATGAAAAAGCTCCTTTTTCTCTTCCTTTTTCTGCCTTTCTGCTCACAGGCGCAGGTGCCAGAGCCACACATGCTTTCTTTGAAAGGGATAGGGGGAAATGGTGGCGAAGCGTTTACACCCACTATTAAAAAAACTATAGACGACGGATTTATTATTCATATTGAAACATCTTCAACAATAGGGACTGGTAACATAGATTCATTTTGTAATGACATTTCAAAAAGAGAAATATTTATAAAATATAACCAAAATGCAACTGTAATTGAATGGTCTAAGTGTTATGGATTTAGTGGAGATAGTTTTTTATTACATATTTTCCCTAAACCTGACAAATCTGTTGTTTTAGGTGGTTTGTTCAACTCAACAGCAGGATGGGGGTGGCTTATCACCAAACAAGATGCCGCAGGCAATACTATTTGGCAGCGCAACTATAGCAAAGGATTTGGTTCATTGCTCAATGCTATGATGCCCACCAACGATGGTGGTTATATAATGATGGGCGAATCGCACAGAACAGATACCAATGTACTTACACATTATGGCTCTTGGAGCACTTTCGATATCTGGCTGCTCAAGGTTGATAGTAATGGATACAAAGTATGGAGTAGGGTAATAGGAGGCACTGAGCATGAGAGTGGCGCAGCATTGGTGCCAGGTCCCGACAATGGGTTTTATGTAGTAGGTGGTACAGGGTCTTACGATTACGATTGCACTGGCAATCCTGGTGGTGGGTCAGCATATTTGGTTAGGCTCAACGATACAGGCGGCATCATGTGGCATCGTTGCATGGGGGGCAGCTCGCACGATGCTGCTACTGCTGCTTGTAGCAATGGCTCAGGTGGTGTCATCATGGCAGTCAATACCAGCTCCTCCGACCACGATGTAGTCAATTATCACGGTGGTGGCGACTATTGGGTAGTGGAGGTTGATACCTTAGGCAATATAGTATGGAGCAACTGCTATGGCACTGCCAATACCGAAGTACCATTGGCTATATGCAAGGCTACAGATGGCAGCGTATGGATAAATGGATTTAATTATGAAAATTACGATGATGTGTACTTAGTTCATACAGATAGTTCTGGTAATCTCTTGCATGAGATGGTGATGAGCAGCAATGATAAAGATAGAGGGCAAATAGTATATCCTTTGGCTGACGGTACCGTTTTGGTTGGTGGATCTTATTATTTAAGCAACGGTACTTTCTCAACTTTACATAATCATGGTTTAGTTGATTTGTTTCTTGCTGTTTTTGCTCCATGGACGGCAAATATTACGGATTCTAAAAAGAATAAATTTTCTGTATATCCCAATCCTACCCAAAACACCTTACACATCAGCAGTAGCATACGGCTTAGTAATTATGTTATTTCCATTACAGATACTCAAGGAAGAACTATTAAGTCCATTAACATTAAGTCAAATACTTTCGAAACAACCATCGATGTAGGTGACTTAGATAATGGCAACTACATGATAATAGTTTCAGACAATAGCAATATAATATTCAGCAAAATAATCTATATATTAAAGTAGATTCTAAAACTGTTGTTCTAGTTGTTCCTTCCGTCCTCGGTGAGTCTCCCCGCTTTTTCTGCGGGGGACTCACCGACATCAGGGTGCCGACGCTGAACTTATTCCTTATGGCTGGCTCTTGACCCTTAAAAAAGCGAAATGTACAACCATGACCAAGGCAATCCCTGTAGAAAAATAGAGCTGCAGTTTACTTTTTTCCCTAGTTGCTGTGATAAGAAATTTAGTCCCTATTCTTTTTCTGTTGACTATATATGTAAATCACATAGCTAAGCATCACCACTACATACCCAAGCCCAAAAACTACGTCTTTGGGTTTATGTCGGTCAGGGAAAAACAATATACCAATGATCATCAGGCAAATCAATACAATAAAAACAATAGCTAGCTTCGCTCCTCTTTTGCCTTCAAACTGATTATCAGTCCTTTCAACCATTCGTGCGCTTCCAGAAGCGTTTTCCACCGCTATCATAGCCATAATAAGTTCTTTAACTTTCACAAAATCGTTTTCTTGCTCGTGCTCAGCTTTTGTAGCGCCCAGTTTTGTTCCGTCGACCAGGTGAAGTATTAGGCCCTGATATTTAAAATCTGTAGTTTCGTAGGACATTATGTCTTTAGGGAAAACAACCCTATCATACTCCTTATCGAAAAAGGGTTTTGAAGAATACTTAACGTGCATGCCTCCATCAGCAAACGAAACGGTCATTCTCTGAGTTAGGAAATTCTTGAAGAAATAGTAAATTGCGACAGCTAGTATAGGCAAACCGCAGATAAGTATAAAACCATTCAACTTCAAAATGGCAATAATCAGTATAAACAAGACAGGAGAGCATATTGCTGTCAAAACACCGATGGTCTGAGCCAGTGGTGACATATACTTTATGTGGTACAAAACAAGCTCTGAAGGGCGTTCTTCAGCCAGTTGTTCATTACTCATCCGCTTTGGCTTTTTGTAAAATTACAGAAACTCCAGTTGTTCCCTCGGGGCAACCATAACAGCCAATAAAATCTATCTCCCAAATACTTTCACTTTTTTGCCGCTACATGATTTTTTTAAGTCACTCCAGCTTTTCCGTAGCCATTGGCGTTCGGCATTGACCATAATCCCACATCTCAAAAAGGGAGATAGCATAATTACTACCACACCCATGCTAGCTCACTATTTTTACAGGTTGGTTGCCTTACTGCTTAATAAATCTACAAGTGGTAATACCACCATCAGTAGCTATCCTAACAATGTAACTACCAGGTACCAGACCCGATACATTTATCTGTGGTTTGTTTCCTTTTAGTGTTTCCTTTACCACTACTTGTCCCAGGTTGTTCATAACAACAACTTCATTCACAGTAGATGAGGTGGTTATGTTTATAAATTCAGTAGCAGGGTTAGGAGAAACAGAGGCAACTTTAGTTTTATTGTAATCAGATACATTTGTTGCGCCGGGAGCCTGACGGGCTGGCAATGTAGCAGTTATGCAATTAGCATCAATGCGCATCAGTTCAAAGAACTGTCCATTCACATTTGTCAGTGTTTCTCTTACTGTCATTAGGCCTGTTGTCAGTGATACACCTATCAGTTCATATCCATTGTTGTAATAGTAAGTCATCGTATACGGATCAATTGTAGCACCAGAATTTAAGCTATATCCCCCTTGGTCTAACGAAAAAGGTGAAATCGCAGATACTACACCAGTGTTAGGGTCTATCTTGCCCAAATGTATGGTGGTTGAATCCACCTCTGTATAATACACCGTTGGGTCAGTAGGGTCATAGATAGTATCATAATAGTTTTGTCTGATAAGACCATAAATCGATGAATCAGCACAACTGTAAGCAAAGTTGTCAAACATGATACCATTTGGTATCACCATGGTTACATTAGAGTAAATGCCACCAGTGTACATATCCACACCTATAAATTTCGTCCCTGTCGAGTAATAGAATACTTTTTCGTAGGGGTCAATAGCACTGCCCGACAGCGCGTAACCATTACTCAACGACGTTGGAGATAATTGAGTTATTACGCCAGTAGTGGTATTAATAGTAGCAAGATATACCTCGGTAGTACTGGTCATACTGGTGGAGTCATACAACACCCTATGTGCCAGGCCATACAATGTCGTGTCTGAATTATTAAATCTGTAATTGTCAAAATAGCTATCCGCTATCGGATTAGAAATAGCTACACTTCTGGTCGTACTTCCAGTGGTAAGGTCAACAGTTTTGATTTCATTAGCACCCATAAAATGAAAATGGTTATTATATGGGTCCAGCGCTGCACCAGTTAGGTTCACATAGGTAGAAAGTGAAGTAGTACTTATGTTGGTGACTACTCCTGTTGAGGTATTTACAGTAGAAAGATAAACAGAGTTGTCTGGAGTATTTCTCCTTGCCAATCCATAGAACACGCTTGTAGACTGTGCCTGCGCTGTAAATGCAGATGATACCAGTAGGATCGATAGAAAGTAATGTTTCATAAAATCTATTTAGAATTGAACAAAAATATGCAATTGTTATGCCTGACTTTTGGAAGGTCAATAATTAATTTCTATGCTTCAATAGATATACCTGAACTTGTACCATAGTAGTTTTTATCGGTTATCAATACCCGCTTCGACTAGTGTTTCACTCGCTCCCTATCACCACATGTGTTCGTTTACGAAAACTAAAATTGTGGATCCGTCGTCGTTGTCTCTGCAGTTTTTCCTTTAAGGCACTCAGCGAAATCAGGGTTATGAAGTTGACGTTTATTTATTCAGCTACCAGCACTCGTTGTTCCAGTTGTTCCTTCAGATCAATTGAAACTCCCATAGGTATTTTACAGCCTAGTTCCTTCTAATACTCTTTTACAAGAGATTGCAACGGAATATGCAACAGTTCGTGCAGCTTTCTTATCATATTCAGATTCAGTTTTCTGTTTCTTCTGAATATATCTGTTACCCTACTTTTATATCCCAATATCGCTGCCAGTTCTTTATTGGTCATTCCCTGTTGTTCCATCCGGTACTGTATTGCAGCTATAGGGTCAGGGGCGTCTATCACATAGTGCTGCTCCTCATAGTTTTTTATCAGCAATGCTAATACATCTGCCTCATCACTTTCGGGCGTGCCTGCACTACACTGAAAAATACTTTCAAATCTTTCCAGTGCTGCCAGATATTGGTCTTTGGTTTTTATGATACTTAGCGTCATACTATTTACTTTTTAAACTGGTTTATATTTTCAGCATCTATCCTATCATAGGCTGCATGTGTACCTATAAATTTTATAAACAACCATCCCTTTTCATAGTTAATCTCAGCAATCAGACGATAGTCGTTTTCAATAATTTTGAATATAACCCTGTTGTTTTTTATTGTCCGAGCCATGTTATAGTCTTTTGTAATATCAGCCGGCTTTAGCCATCGCCTACTTAGTACATCATGATACCATTTCTGAAGACTTTGTTTACAGTCTGGGTGTGTGGTGTAAAACGAAATAATAGAACTGAGATTGTAAACATTCATACCTCACATTTTCACAAAGGTAGAAAATAGTAACCAATATGGTTACGCGTTTATTTACTTCTTCCGTGGTCGTTGTGTCTCCAGCTTTTTCCGTAAGGCACTTAGCGAAATCAGGGCTATGAAGCTGTCGTTTACTTATCCAGCTACTAACCCTCACTTGCAGAAATATTACATTCCAAATTGTGGATATCTTACTCTCTGCCACCACCCCAATCTACCCATATTGGCCCACTTTTTGCGGCATCAGTATAGCGCATTCTATTTATCCACTTTCCTTTAAACCAAATTATCATTATGTCAGTAGCTCATTTCTCAAGCCCTCTGCACCACACATCATCCACACCACCCGACACTTTCAAAAGTGTGCCACACCTTACCGCAAAAACTACCGGCAAATGCATACAACCTGCAAAAATGAATGGTATTGATAATCAATCACTTACGTACCAAAACACATGAAACAACCGGCAAAAAACCGGCAAAAAAATAGATAAACAATAAATAAAATATGAACATAAAACCTCAATACCCATACAACCCACATCCTGAAAATCAAATCAATCAGATGAATCAATGGTTCAGACAAAAATCAAACAGAAACTGCATGCATACCGGAAAAGTGAATAGTATTGATAATCAACGAGTTAAGTCTCAAAACACATGAAAACACCGGAAACAAACCGGAAACACAGCCCCTTCGGTTGTCCCTCTGGTCCCGCTCTCTTCCTCGCTCCCAAAAAACCTATGAAATACCGGAAAATGCATCTATACCGGAAAAGTGAATAGTATTGACAATCAATGAGTTAAGCACCAAAACGCATGAAAACACCGGAAACAAACCGGAAATTAAACTTAAACGCAATATGACTACAAAACCACAGCACCCAATCCTGAAATTCTAAAATCCCAAATATTATTTTCTCGAAAAACCCAACCGTAAAATCCATGCATACCGGAAAAGTGAATAGTATTGATAATCAACGAGTTAAGCCCCAAAACACATGAAAACACCGGAAACAAACCGGAAACACAGCCCCTTCGGTTGTCCCTCCGGTCCCGCTCTCTTCCTCGCTCCAAAAAAAACTATGAAATACCGGAAAATGCATGCATACCGGAAAAGTGAATAGTATTGATAATCAACGAGTTAAGTCTCAAAACACATGAAAACACCGGAAACAAACCGGAAATTAAACTTAAACGCAATATGAAAACAAGGCACTGTCAAAAGAAAGACTAAAATTGTCCTATCAACAGCAATTTTAGCTAAAAAGGCAAGAGCACATTTAATATTGAATAAAATCCTACCAACAATAGTAGTGTGTTTGGCAGCATGGATTAACATAATACATAGATTTGTTTGTTTACTTTTGCGGAGCATAAAACAATAATAATCAAATCTGTTTTCATGAAGTATTTTGTTACAATAAGTATTGCTCTGGCGTTGGGTCTGGGGCAGAGTGTATGGGCACAACACGACCCTAAGGCTAAAGCTGTACTGGATGGTGTAAGCAAAAAGGTGAGCGGCCTGAAGACGATGAAGGCTGACTTCGCCCTGAAACTAACTGGCGGAAAGGGTGGTAGTGTCACTGACACCAGAAAAGGTTCGCTAATGCTAAAAGGGCAAAAGTATCATGTGTCGATCGGTTCGCAACAGATCCTGTGCGACAATGCTACTGTGTGGACATACAATGCAGAGGCTAAAGAAGTTCAAGTAACAAAGTATAACCCTGCTGAGCAGACAATGTCACCAGCTAAGTTGTTTACACCTAGTTTTTTTGAAAAAGAGTATAACTATACCTACAAGGGTGAGCGCAAGGAGCAGGGTAAAAACTGTGATATAGTGGAGTTGATACCCCACGACAGGAGCAAACAACTGGCTAAAATAGAGTTGGCAGTAGACAAGGCTACCGCTATGATAGCAGGTGGTACCTACTGGGAAAAAAACGGCAACAAATACGCTATAACAATCAGTAATGTGGTACAGAATGCTGATATATCTGATAGCAAATTCAGCTGGAACACTAAAGAGCACGCAGGTGTAGAGGTGGTGGATCTGAGATAAGAATAGTTGCCAGACCATTTGCTGGGCATTACATATAAAATAGCGAACTGCAACCTAACAATGGGGGTGGTTCGCTTTCAGTTTATTACAGGGGCTATATAGCATCAAACCAAAGTTTGGTTTCGTCATTCCAGGTTGCATTGTAGTTGATGGTGAGCTCTTCGCCCGGCAATATATTACGAACGGCTTGTATGAATATCTCGTTGTTGTCGTAGTCCATATAATACTCACAGTTAGACTGATAAGAGTGGTTATACATCGGTATCAGCCCCAGCGCCATACAGCATAGTTGCTGTCCATCAGGCTGCCACTCAAAGATATAGTTGTGCAGTATAGTTTGGTCTAGGTGCAGGCGCTCCTCATGTGTCATCACAATGACGGGTGCTGTTTCTATAATAGTTTCTGCTTTAATGGCTTTGCGAGTGAACATGCCCCTGCCTTTACCGGGGGTATGGGCGAGGTAAATGTCTGGTTTTGGCATAGGCGTAACTTGAGCGCTAGAATACTGGGTTAGTTGAATTCGGTGTAAAATAGTATTTTTAATAGTCTTTTTATATATTTACAACCCAAAGGCACTTTAGTATGAAACTGATCAGGAAAGCCTGTATTGTATTTGCGATATTGTTTGTGTTGATGCCAGATATGGTTATGGCACAATACCAGCACACTGTATCCCCATTTCTCAGCAATTTCAGAAACCTTAAGCGTTATGAAATAGGTGGAGGACTGGTGATGGCGTCGGGTAATTTTACAGGTGTGGTGCGTGTAAACGGATCTAACGGGTTATATAGAGGAGACACTACTGCCAAACGTGCTATCAGCTCTATGGGTTTTGGTGGTACTATAGGATTGGCATTACCATTTAAGGCTACTGGTCACATAAGCTGCTGGGCTGCTACCATACACCTAGTGGGCAATATGAATACTTGGGCAGACCTGAACCAAACGTATGGTACCGATGGTAGCTACAAAGCTGACCCAACACCATTGAATGCAACTACCATGCAGATAGCTTTGCCCATAGGTATCGACTACAAATTGGGTACAGATGCTATACTTACAAAGCGACTCCCGTTGGGGCTGGCACTTGGAGCAGGTATTATGCCACAGTTTACAATGACTACATTACCAGACGTAAGTAGCTTCAAGGCACAGTATGGATATGGGTTTACACCGTATGCAAAGTTGGATCTTTCTTTTTTTACAGCCTTTTGCTGGAAGTTGAGGTTTATGTATTCTGCAGGAAATATCAATCTACTCGATGTGAACCGCAAAGTGGGTACATACAATGATGGTCCATTCACGATAAGCTCTAGTGGACATCTCATGGCATCGCTCATCATAATGCCATTCTCAGGTGGATGGAAAGAGTGGGCTTGGTGGAACACATACGATACTTACAACCAACACGATAAGTTTAATTAGTAGTAAAGTATAGCCAAGTTTTAGTCTACGCTTTATATGGCGTCTTTATTGCCGAATACCAAATATGTACTCTTTGGTGTCTGATGTATAATTTTTTGACCAGTATGGCGTTATACTTCTCTGCACCTTATTATTTCCCCTAATGTCTGTATCAGTAGTCTTGCCATGTTACAACCCTCAGCCAGGCTGGGAGCAGGTGATATGCAAAGAGTTTTCTATGTTTGCAGACAAGGTAGGGCTCCCAGTGGAGCTTATCTTAGTACTAGATGGGCTTACTACTGCACAAACAAGCATAGCCAACGCAATGGACACACTGCGAAGTACAATACCCAATGTAGCTGTATTGCAATATGACACTAACATGGGTAAAGGATATGCTACCAGGATGGGTGTGCAAGCTGCAAAAGGGAACATAATTATATATACAGATGTGGACTTTCCTTACAGCACAAATAGCATGTATGAAATATACCAACTGCTGCTGGCAAATGCATGTGATGTGGCTGCTGGTGTAAAGGATGAGGACTACTATGCCCATGTGCCTGTGGTGCGCCGAATGATATCGAGGATACTGAGGTTTTTTATTCGTATGTTTTTGTCTATGCCTGTTACCGATACTCAGTGCGGGCTAAAAGGGATGCAGCGGAGTGCTGTAGGTGTTTTTCTATCCACGACCATAGACAGATACTTGTTCGATTTGGAGTTTATTTACAAGTGTTTCAGGGGAGGCAAGTTGCGTGTGCGAGCTGTGCCTGTACGGCTAAGGGAGGAGATAACATTCAGAAAGATGGATTATCGTATTTTGCTGCCCGAAATGGTGAACTTTATTCGCCTAGTGTTAAACAAATAATAATGAGCAGACTGCATCGCAACTTATGGCTATTGCTGACGGTAGTGGTGGCAGTGTGTGTGGTGGTATACGCACTCTCTTACATTGCACTGGAGCCATGGCATATATTGCCAGATATAGGAGGCGATGGTGCAAAGAATAATTTCACTTATCTATATCATAGCACACAGGGAAAGGGGTATTGGTTTGAGGGGATGAATTACCCTTATGGTGAGCATATAGTATTTACAGATGCCATGCCGTTGTTGTCGGTGTTTTTTGCATCAATAGGTAATGTGACTGCACCTATTGCGCTTACGGTGCTATGGGTGCTGGTGAGTATGAGTGTTGTGGTGTCTATAATATTCATCAGTAGGATACTGCTGGAGTTCAACGTGCCGCCATTATCGGCTATCGTGTTTGCGTGTTTGGTGGGTATATTTTCGCCCCAATTACAGCGCATATTGGGGCACTATGCATTATCGTATGCGTGTTTTGTGCCTATGGTGTTTTACTGGACGCTGAGGTACCACCGCACTGGAGCGCTGCGGTATGCGGTTTGGTTGCTAGTGGCTACAAGTTTCTTTGCGTTTCTGCACCCCTACTATGCGGCAATGCTGCTGGTGTGGGTGGGAGCTTATGTGGTGGGTCACTTGGTGTGCTATCGTATGCCTATGCTGCAAAGGGTGAGGCACACTGCGCCACTGGTAGCTGCTGTGGCTGGGGTGCTGCTGCTGATAGCCATAACTATGCGGCTAACTGACCCCATAAAAGACCGACCTGTGACCCCCTTCAACCCTATGGAGGCTAATACACACATCAAGCAGATATTTGCCTCGGCTTACTCGCCGCTATCGTTGCTAATAGAACGTACGGGGCTGATAGGTAAGCTGCAGCGGGGTGGTGAGGGATATACTTACCCAGGCATAGTGGTGCTAATGGTGGTGCTGTTGTGCTGGGCGTGGGCATGGAGGCGCAAGGTAAAACGACAAGAGGTAGTGTCTGTCATTTATCCAGCGGGTTTTGAGCCTATATGGCTGTTGATGGCTGGGGGAATACTGTTGTTCAGTATGGGTGTGCCATTTATCTGGAACATGATGTGGCTTATGGAGTATTTGTCGTTTTTCAAACAGTTTAGGGCGATGGGTAGATTTAGTTGGTTTTTCTATCATATTATAACTATATATGGTGTAGTGCTGCTACATATGGTATGGCGCAAGCTGGTGAACAGAGGAAAGGTGACGATGGGGTATGGGTTGCTGGTGGTGTGTGTATTGATATGGGCTATAGAGGTAAGTGGTTATACAGCCTACACCCGAAAAGTAGCGCAAAATGCCACCTACAACTATGATATGATGACCTCCAAACATGAACAAAACTGGACTCAGTTTTTGAAGGAACATCAACTAAAAGGAAGTGATTTTCAGGCGGTCTTAATACTTGGTTTTTTTCATGTAGGTAGTGAGAAGCTGTGGGTGGGTAATGGTGCGTGGTCAAACACAATGGGTACACGAGCTGCCATGCAGTTGCAACTACCCATAATAGATGTGATGATGTCGCGCTCGTCGTGGGGTCAAACAAAGGCTCAGGTGCGAACGGTAGCGGGACCATTTTCTGATAAGCCCATGCTGAGGGCAATACCCAATAGAAAGCCATTTTTATTGTTGCATTTCGATGAAGAAAAACTTGATCTAGACCAACAATATATATTACAAGCATCAGACTATTTGGGGCACTACTCGCAGTGCTACGTATATGTGTGCTACCCCGATAGGATAGCTGAAAATGATAAAAAGATGAGCGATAGTGTGGCAGCGATAGTGCCTTTTATGACGGGTACGGATACTTGCGTGGGTGGAGGTGTGTGGTATTATGAGCACTATGATGCAGGTAAGAGTAAGGATAAGCTTTATGGAAGTGGTGCCCTAACTGCTATTGCAGGTGACGATAGCCTGATAGCTACTGTACCTGTGGTGGGGATGGCAGATAGTCAACTAAGTGAGTTTTCGGTATGGGTGTTGCTGGGCGACAAGGACCCTAAGTCGCCACACTTTGCGCTGTCAATGGAAGATGGTAATGGTAAGCAACTGAAAGAAGTGGTGATAACGACTAAAGAGAGTGTAGATAACGATAATATGTGGTTCAGAGCATCAGAATACTTTGTGGTGCCTGCTGGATGTAAACAGATAAAATGTAAATTGCTGAACTCCCCCAATCCGTCTTATCTGGCAATGGATGAGTTGCTGCTTCGGCCCGCTTCATCACTAATGCTGTCGAAGCTACCAGATGGACGGGTAATGGCAAACAATCATATATATAATAGTGCAGAACGATGACGAGAGAGCTGATAAACAAAGAGCAGATATACCAGTGGCTAGCAGAAGTAACAGACCCTGAGGTGCCTGCGCTTACTATACTAGACCTAGGCATAGTAAGAGATGTAGTAGTAAGCCACCATCCACAAGCAGTAAATGTGGTGATAACACCTACCTATAGTGGCTGCCCTGCTATGGATGTAATAGCTATAGGTATAAGAATGGCACTGGCCAGCCGTGGTGTGCCCAACCTAACAGTGACCCAACAACTGAGTCCAGCATGGACTACAGACTGGATGACGGAAGATGGCAAACGAAAACTGAGGGATTATGGTATAGCGCCACCTAATCGCAAGGCATTTGAGTCGTTGGGGCTATTTGAAACTGAGCTAGTGACCTGCCCTAGGTGTGCGGCAACTGATACTGAGCTGGTAAGTCAGTTCGGGCCTACATCCTGCAAGGCACTGTATAAATGCCATAGTTGCAAGGAGCCATTTGAGTATTTCAAGTGTCATTAGGATTGTTGTAACCCCTTGCAATGTTGAATACATTTGTATCCTGAGCTGCAATTTTTATAAATTACATTCAGATACCTACTGCTGTTGTGGGCGGTATTTTGATAAAACGGGTATAAATGAACAAAACAGGAAGGCAAATATGGTTGTTGGTAGCGATAATAGTATCGGCAGCAGCTGTTGCGTTGTCTTTTCCCGATATGGTGTTCTCGCCATCTCGTTGTTTTATATCTGTAAATGGCGATGGGGGTAAAAATCTATTCACTTTCCTATATCATGTCCTAAATGGCAAAGGGCTGCATTTTACAGGGATGAACTACCCATACGGCGAGCACATCGTGTTTACAGATGGGCAGCCATTGTTATCCGTAGCACTAGGATATGTGCCAGGTATCACTGCCAAACAGGCTACAGGGGTGATGTGGCTGGCGATAGCTACCGGTTTTGTATTGTCGATAGTTTATTTATACCGCACTTTAGTACACTTTAGGGTGATTCAGCCGTTGGCATTGTTGTTTGCAGTGCTCATAGGGTTGCTGTCGCCACAGGTGTTGCGGTTTGATGGACATTACGGGTTATCTTATATGTTTGTGGTGCCCATGTTGTTTTATTTTACGGTGCAGTATCATGCTACATCTAGGCGCATGTATGCATTGTATATATTGGTGCTGGGCATTTGTGCAGTGTTTCTGCATCCATACTTTTCTGCCTTGGTGTTTATATGGGTGGCATTGTATGTGGTCGGGTATGTTGTGTTTTATCGCAAGACTATAAAGAAATATCTGGCTCACTTACTACCTATTGTATTGGCAGCAGGGTTTTTGCTAGGTGGGTTTGGGTTATTTATGGGGCTTACAGATACATTGACCGACCGCCCTGTTGCACCCTATGGAATGCTGGTGTACTGTGCTACTGGGCCTGAAATTCTTACATCTTCTTATTCGCCTATATGGCAAGCTTTTCAGCGAAATGTTGTTAACATTAACGCTGTGAATGGTGGTGAAGGTTATTGTTATCCGGGTATGGTGCCTATTGTAACTGTAGTTATGGCATTGATAGTTGCTGTGAGAGCCCGCAAGAAAAAGGTGATAGTGCCAGATGTGACCAACTATTCATTTGAAGGTATGTGGTTGTTTGTGGCTTTTGGTGCACTTCTGTTTAGTATGGGTGTGCCATTTGTATGGCATATGGATTGGTTGTTGAAGTACTTATCTTTTTTCAGGCAGTTCAGAACATTGGGGAGATTCAGTTGGATATTCTATTATATAATAGCAGTTTATGCAGCAGTATACATATCTGCTATAGCAAAGCGAAAAATGGAAGAAGGTAAAAAAATGGCGGCATCATTACTTCTTTTGTTGGCAATAGGTATGTGGAGTACTGAGACTGTAGGTTATGTAGTGGCTAAGCAAGAGATTTTCAAGCACAAAAAGGAAAATGAAATTATAATAACAGGTCAGTATAATCATAGTTGGGAAGATTTTCTGCGATTGCATAATCATTCGTCTAGTGATTTTCAGGCATCGTTGGTGCTGAGTTTTATAGAAATAGGCACAGATAAATTATGGCTCGGCAATGACATAGTTGGACGGGCAATAAAGGGAGTGGTGTTGACAGGCTTACAGTTGCGGCTACCTACTATAGATGCTATGATGTCAAGGTCTTCTTGGTCGCAGATACAAAATCAGGTGAAACTCATGGGGGGACCCTTTGTTCACAAACCAATACTGGATGACCTGCCTAACAACAAACCAATTTTATTGCTGAATATGGAGGATGATTCGCTAAATGCGGATGAGCAATATCTATTGGAGGCTTCAGACTATTTAGGTGATTTTCATGAGTGGCGTGTTTTTGCTTGTTATCCTGCTCGTATCAGGCAGAATGACAGTGTACTGAATGATAGTGTGCGGCAAATGTTGCCAGTACTACCTGTGGGTGATAATGTAATAGGTGGAGGTGGAACTTTTTATGTAAATCACTATGACGATATGCCTAATGCAGCAGCATTATATAGTAAGGGTGCCAAAAAGGCTATACCTGAAGACGTAACCAATGTGCAAGAGATAATAGTGCAAGATACTGTGGCGGGAAGGCTATATGAGTTTTCTTGTTGGTTTTTGTTGGATAAAAACACTTATCAGAGTCCCTATTATTTGTTAGATTTCTTAGATATTAGCGGTAATGTGCTGCGCACAGAAACTATATTTACCAAAGAAAGTACAGACAGCAAAGGTATGTGGTTTAGAGCAGGAGGGTATTTTAGGATGCCGGAGAACTGTGCAAGAATTAGGTGTATGTTACACAGTGATACACCCGATGCTTACCTAGTAATGGATGAACTAATGTTGCGTCCAGCAGCAGGAGTGTATCTGAACAAACAGGCAGATGGGAAATGTATGGTAAACAATCACTTGTTTGTCAGATAAGTATTTGACTATTGTAAACAGGAGTCATTCGGAGCGAAGGGTACATTTTCATAGGGGTGTTTTTCAGGTATTTATTTTATATTTTGTAATTTATTATTGATGTACGAAACCAAAGATGAACCGTTAGCTCCTAAACAAGTTTTTTATTCGAGAGTATTGAAAAATATACTGATGGCGTTTTTGCTGCTGTTGGTTTGTCTTCTAATAGGTGTGTTTGGGTATCATTACATTGCTGCAATAGTATGGATAGATGCCATACACAATGCCTCAATGATACTGAGTGGTATGGGGCCTGTAGTAGAAATAAAAAATACAGCCGGGAAATTGTTTTCTTCGGCATATGCCTTGTTTAGCGGTGTTGCGTTTATTACAAATATTGGCATCATATTGGCACCAGCAGCTCACAGATTATTTCACCTGTTGCATGTAGATGATGAAGAAAAATGAAATCGTAGCAAAATTTATGTTTTAATTTTACTGCCCGACATTTTGTCTTGTAAATTCACTTTGGCAAAGAAATTGACAATAAATAGAATACTATGTTTTTCAAAAAAAAGAAGGATATGAGCGAAAGCAATAATGACAACACTACCCGTGCCAACGAGAATACCGACAAGATGTCGCAAAATGAAAATATGGATGAAGTTTTGGCAAACATCCTCAATACTGATGACAGTATAAGTGCCAAAGATCTGGTAAGTGAAGGGAATGATGAAGAAATAGAAAAGCTACAAGCAGAAATAGCAGAGCTGAAAGATAGGCATTTGCGCCAGATAGCTGAGTTTGAAAATTTCAGGCGCAGGCAGGCAAAAGAGAAGGTAGAACTGATTCAGACTGCTGGTAGAGACATTATAGAGTCACTACTGGTGGTGCTAGATGATGTGGACCGTGCTGAAAAACAACAAGAAAACAGCACAGACACAACTGCCATTAAAGAAGGTATAGCGCTGGTGTTCAGTAAACTGCGCAACATAATGCACCAAAAAGGACTACGTAAGATGGAAGCTGCAGGTGAAGATTTTAATGCAGACCTCCATGAAGCTATAACCGAAATACCTATGCCAGGTAAGGAAGGAAAGGTGGTAGATGTGCTGGAGAGCGGTTATTACCTAAATGATAAGTTAATAAGATTTGCCAAGGTAATAGTGGGTAAAGAAGCATAAACTGCTTTTTATCTACTGAAATGTTTTTCTGAAAGCAAAAAGTTTAAATAATATTATTCACGCTGTTTGCCTTCTGTAGGGAGGTAAGAGAAATTGTCTCGCTTAAGTGCGGGTAATGAGTATATATGTCGAAAAGAGATTATTATGAGGTGCTGGGTGTAGCAAAGGGTGCTAGCGCCGATGAAATAAAGAAGGCCTATCGTAAGATAGCTCTTCAGTTTCACCCTGACCGCAATCCTGGCAATGCTGATGCCGAAGAGAAGTTCAAGGAAGCAGCTGAAGCATATGATACACTAAGCAATCCTGATAAGAAAGCGCAGTATGACCGTTTTGGTCATGCGGCTACAGGTGCAGGTGGCGGTGGTTATGGTGGTTACGGGCCGCAGGGTGGTATGCGTATGGAAGACATCTTCCAAAACTTTGGCGACATATTCGGTAATGATATGTTTGGCAACATGTTTAATGGTCAGGGAGGAGGCGGTGGCCGTAGGCAAGGCTCGCGTGGTGCCAATCTGCGCATAAAACTGAAAATGGACTATGCTGAGATAGCCAATGGTGCCAATAAAAAAATAAAGGTAAAAAAACACGTATCCTGTACACAATGCAGTGGTAGTGGTGCTAAAGACAAAAATTCTGTGCAAACCTGTGGTACATGCTCGGGTTCGGGTCAGGTGCGTAGGGTGACCAATACGTTTTTGGGGCAAATGCAAACCGTAACTACCTGTCCTACCTGCAATGGTGAGGGTAGCACTATAACCCAAAAGTGCGGCAATTGCCGTGGCGAGGGTAGGGTGTATGGCGACGAAACATTGAGTCTGGATATCCCGGCCGGCGTGCAGGACGGTATGCAGTTGAGTATGCATGGAAGGGGCAATGCTGGTGAGCGTGGTGGACCACCCGGAGACTTGCTGCTGGTGGTAGAAGAAGAAAAACATGAACACCTTACCCGTAGAGATCTGGATGTGGTGTATCAATTACATATATCTTTCCCTGAGGCAGTACTAGGTATGCAGGCAGAAGTGCCTACTATAGATGGCAAAGCCAAAATAAAAATACCGGCTGGTACACAAAGTGGTAAAATATTCAGGCTGAAAGGCAAAGGGTTTCCGGCGTTTCAGTCGTATGAAAAAGGAGATGAGCTTGTAGAGGTGAATATATGGTCGCCCCAAAACTTGACTAATGATGAAAAAGATATGCTGGAGAAATTGAAAAACTCACCCAACTTTAAGCCAGGTCCCAATGCCAAAGCGGAAAAAGAAGAGCGTGGTTTTTTTGATAAGATAAAAGATGCTTTTGGTAGTTAGGGTTTTAGTAGAGAGTTGATAGTACCTAGTAGATAGTCATTTTGTATCAATGTTTACTAGTATGTAGTTATTAGTAGTTATTGATATTTAGGACTTATTGCAAATTAGATAATAGAAAGTTCCCGCTTGTGTGAGGTGTATGCCTGATGAGCGGGGATTTTTGTTGATGAAAATAGGAGTGGGAATGGATAAGTGCAAAAATTTTGTTTTTTATTTTTTACTTTTAAATTTTCACCATACCTTTGCGCTCCAATTCTCATATTGCTCTTTAACAGGTTGCATTTGGAAGAGTTGTAAACCTTGATTTTCTGCAAAGAAGATAAGGCCAATTCGTTAACACCAAAAAAAATTAAAAATGGCTAAAGAAATCAGCGGCTTAGTGAAGCTGCAGGTAAAAGGCGGTGCAGCAAATCCAGCGCCACCAATCGGCCCGGCGCTAGGCTCAAAAGGCGTCAACATTATGGAATTCTGCAAGCAGTTCAATGCTCGTACGCAGGATAAAGCAGGTAAAATATTGCCTGTAACACTTACAGTATACACAGATAAGTCTTTCGACTTCGTTATCAAAACTCCTCCTGCTGCTGTGCAGTTGATGGAGCTTGCCAAACAATCTAAGGGTTCTAAAGAGCCAAATCGTCAGAAAGTTGGTAAAGTAACCTGGGCTCAGGTAGAAGAAATTGCCAAAGACAAAATGCCTGATCTGAACTGTTTCACGCTTGTCAGTGCTATAAGCATGGTGGCGGGTACAGCACGTAGCATGGGCTTCACTGTAGAGGGAACTCCTCCTGAGGGCATCACTGTAAAGTAGTAGTAAACTACTATCTGGACAGTATTTTTTACTTTATTCAAAAGAACTGACAATGGCAATCACTAAAAAAAGAAAAGCTGTAGAAGCTAAACTCGATAAAAATAAGCAATATACACTAGTAGAAGCTGCTGGTGTAGTGAAGACAATCAATCTCACAAAATTTGACAGCTCGGTAGATGTACATATCCGCCTAGGAGTAGATCCTAAGAAAGCTGATCAGGCTATACGCGGCACTGTCACATTGCCACATGGTACTGGTAAAACTAAACGTGTACTTGTACTGTGTACGCCCGATAAAGAAGCTGAAGCTAAAGCAGCTGGTGCTGACTTCGTAGGTCTTGATGAGTATGTACAGAAAATAGAAAGTGGCTGGACGGATGTAGATGTAATAGTTGCTACACCATCAGTAATGCCTAAAATAGGTCGTCTTGGTAAAATACTAGGTCCACGTAACCTGATGCCAAACCCTAAAACAGGTACCGTTACCAACGATGTAGCGAATGCTGTAACTGAAGTAAAAGGTGGTAAAATTGCCTTCAAGATAGACAAAGCAGGTATCATTCACGCCTCTATAGGTCGTGTATCTTTCGAGCCAACTAAACTTGCCGAAAATGCACAGGAGCTTATCAATACGCTGGTGCGTATGAAGCCCCCTACCGCTAAAGGTACTTACCTGAAAGGTATCAGCATGGCTTCGACTATGAGTCCAGGTCTGGCTATAGATACAAAATCTGTAGGGTAATAACAGTGAAAGCGGAGGTTTTAAAAAAAACCTTCACAAAAATTGAGGAAAGAAAAAACATCATTAACAATTTGAAGATTGAACACAAATAAGAGTACCGCTAAGATGAATGCTCTAATTGTCAATCACTCAAATACTCAAATTTAAAAAAATGACTCCTGCTCAAAAATCAGAAGCAATAGAAGTGCTGAAGGCGAAATTCGCACAGTACGACAATTTTTATATCACCAATACCGAATCACTTACGGTTGATCAGGTGAGCAAGCTCCGCAGACTTTGTTTTGAAAAGAATGTGGAAATCAAAGTGGCTAAAAACACACTTATCCGCAAAGCTCTTGAAAGCTTTAACGACGATAAATACGCTGGTTTGTATGAGTCGCTGCATGGTGTAACTGCCCTTATGTTCTCAGACATGCCCAAAGAGCCGGCTATGATCCTTACATCGTTTCGCAAAACGAACAAGGAGAAACCAGTACTTAAAGCTGCTTTGATAGGTACAGATGTATTTACTGGCGATAACGAGCTGGTAAATCTTACCAAAATCAAAACTAAAAACGAGCTTATCGGCGAAGTTATCGGCTTATTGCAGTCTCCTGCTAAGCGTGTGTTGGCTGCATTGTTGCATCACCACGAGCAGAAAGAAGGTGCTGCTGTGGCTGAACCAGCTGCTGCTGAATAACTACAGCTACTGGGTTTGTGCCCATATCTTTAGTTTTTCATCGCTCAAATTGCCAGTTTAGAACCTTAAAAGGTGCTCCTCTGGTCCCCAAAAACGGCTTCCAAGTCAATATATATTACAGTACAAACAGTAAAAAGAAACAATTTTAAAAACACAAACAAAAACATAATAAAATGGCAGACGTAAAAGCATTAGCTGAACAATTAGTAGCCCTTACTGTAAAAGAAGTACAGGAACTGGCAGATGTATTAAAGGCAGATTACGGCATTGAGCCAGCTGCTGCTGCAGTCGTAGTTGCTGCAGGTGGTGGCGACGCTGCTCCTGCTGCTGCTGAGAAAACTTCATTCAACGTAGTATTGAAAAGCGCTGGTGCTTCTAAATTGAACGTTGTTAAGATCGTTAAAGATCTAACTGGTCTGGGTCTGAAAGAAGCGAAAGAACTAGTTGACGGCGCTCCTAAAAATGTAAAAGAAGGCGTAAGCAAAGCTGAAGCTGATGATGTAGCTGGCAAACTGAAAGAAGCTGGTGCAGAAGTAGAAGTTGTTTAATTACATACTTACTTAAAGAAAAAGAAAAAGTCCCGGATATATTTCGGGACTTTTTCTTTGGGTAATGGCTGGGGAAACAAAAGTAGCGTTACCTCTAAAGTAAAAGGGACTCACCAATAACCGCTGGTGAGTCCCTTTATAATATTGTACTAATTATAACCGATTTAGAACTTGTCTACATTGAAGTAACCTTTGCTGATATTGGCTACTTTTCCGTCGGCACTTACACCTTTGAAGTAAAACTTCCCTTTAATAACTGCAGAGTCATTTTTGGTGATGTTGATACCGCCAGAGTTGCTGAGGAAGCTGTAATAGGTTTTGTAGAAGCCGCCCACACTATCACCCAACATACAATTTCTGTTGTAGTCTTCCCACTCCATACTATACAGGTTTCCAGTCCATACATCTTTAAGGTAAAAGCGTAACGACGCTGTGCTATTTTTTCTTGTGCCCACAATTACATTTCCACCACTAGTATCCAATGTAAAATAGACAGAGTCTGCTTCCCATCTATTGCCATTGATTTCGGCAACCATTATTTCATCTCCACCCCAAGTGAATTCTTCGGCAGTAAGTGGGGTAAGGGGGTTTACAGCGCCATTAGCATTACTATTTGGGTCTGCTTGATAGTCGCCGTTGCTACAAGATACTACACCTAACGATAAGGCGCATAATAGGGAAGCGTATATTACCTTCTTCATAATCGGATTTTTGCAAGGTTAAAGTTAGTGCAAAAATCATTATTTTCGATAAAATTTTCATACTCTTCTCTGTCTATGTTTTCATTCAGATTGCTGTGTGTATTGGGTGTGTTGTTAGCACCATTGTCTGTTAGTTGTCAACAATTAGTAACTGGAAGGGTGTTTGATAAAACAACACGAGAGCCAATACCGTTTGCTACGATCAAGTATGGAGCTGGCAAACAAGGTGTAATAGCCGGACTGGATGGTGTTTTCGAGCTACCCATACCCAATGCTGCAGATGATTTATCGTCAATAGAAATATCGAGTATGGGCTATTCGCCATTGCGAATGACACTACCGCTGAGCGCGTATAATCTGTATCTGCAACCGGTAAGCAACACCATGGCAGATGTGACTGTGACACCACCCTATGATAAAATGAGAAGGCTGATAAATCTGGTGATAGCTAACAACAACCAAAATAACCCAGACAAATATGCGCAGTATAAATGCCATATCTATTATAAGATGGTAGCTGATATTAGTCTACCAGACTCAGTAATGAAAGACACTGCTGCCAGTAGCCGAAGGAAAACAGATTTTGTGACTAATCAGCATTTGTTGCTGTCTGAGACGTATAGTATTCGCAGGTGGCGTAGTCCACAGACTTTGCAAGAAGATATATTAGCTACAAGGCTATCGGGGTTGAAGAAGGCGATGTTTACCAGTACCATTACAGATGTGTTGCCGTTTCATGCATACAACAGCTACATAGCCATGAATGGTAAAGACTACCAAAACCCCATGAGCAAAGGATATGAGCGGAAATATAGCTTTAACCTTGCCGATGAAATGCTGGATGGTACAGACACGGTGTGGATATTGAGTTTCAGACCCAAGGGAAGGAACAGCAACTTACTGACAGGTAAGGTATACATCCACTCTGGTGGGTATGCCATATCGAGGATAGTAGCCACAGCAAAGGATACTCTGCTGGGGCAAATAATAAAGATAGAACAACAGTACAAGAAGCTAAATGACAATGGACAAATGCGCTGGTTTCCCGCTAGTCTTAACTACATAATAGACCGACAAATGGAAAAAGGGAGTAGCTTTAGTACGCTGCACCTGAAGGGTAATTCACAGATAGACTCGGTAAGTTGGGGGGAGGAACTAGGAGTAAAGTTTGATAAGCAACATACGGTAAGAATGGCGCCAGATGCCGAAAATAGTGAAACTCATAGGCTGACAGCCCTGCGCCCAGCCCCGTTGAATGACAAAGAAATGCGTACTTACAGGGTGATAGATAGTTTTGGGAATGTAGCCCATGCAGACGATATGATGCATGTGTTGCGCAATATACCAGAAGGGAGAATATCTCTAGGTCCAGTAGATTTGGACTTGAAACGCCTACTTAGTTTTAATCAGTATGAAAATGTGCGCCTTGGGCTAGGTTTACAGACAAATGATAAGCTGGTAAAATGGCTATCGGTAGGTGGCTGGGCCGGATACGGTTTCAAGGATAAGGAATGGAAGTATGGCGCATTTGCTGAGGTCTATGCTGATAAGTATAAAGAGTTTGTGATAAGAGCTGCCTATACTGATGATATAGCTGACCCAGGGAGAATAAGACTGCACCATGACCTAGACAAGAACTACCTGCGCACGTTTCTGCTACAAAGGGTAGATGAAGCCAAAACAATGACAGTGTCGGTGCGTAAAAAAATGGGCTATTGGGATGCTGAAGTAAGCGCGCTGCAACAAGATATAATACCCCGATATGGATATGCTTTGCAAGTAGAAGGGCAGGAATATAACCTCTTTCAGGCAAGAGAGGCTACACTAGGTTTGCGCTACGCATATGCCAGTCGCACAGCACCCTTTATGGGTAAGTACTACACCATGGGTAGCAGGTACCCGGTGTGGTATGGC
Organism: Sphingobacteriales bacterium; assembly: GCA_027484425.1. Classification (GTDB taxonomy): domain Bacteria; phylum Bacteroidota; class Bacteroidia; order Chitinophagales; family Chitinophagaceae; genus Nemorincola. Next base: position 191,723 of record JAIXSZ010000081.1, on the reverse strand, counting down.
AAGGTAACTGCTGGTGTGCTCACCGCGGGTGCTACTACCACCAACTACATTCAAGCTATAACAGCAGTGACTTGGCAAAAACATATCAACCGGCTGGGCAATGAGCGACTGATGGTACAAGCTGGTAAGGTGTGGAGCGACGCACCGTTGCCACTTTCCAAGCTTTTTGCGGGTAATGGGTTTAAGTATGATGCAGCTTCACTGTTGTCTATCTACGCATTTGGTGGGTTAATGACTATGTATCCATATGAGTACTATACAGATGAGTATGTGCAGGTGTGTTACAGGCACGATTTCAATTGGAAGTTATTCAGGATAGAATCGGTGAAGAGTAAGATAAGTGCTGCACCCAACATAGCGCTGCAATACAACCTATTGCATGGCACGCTCAGCCAACGATCTAGCCACCGTAATGTGGCCATAGGTGTGCCTTACAATGGCTACCATGAGGCTGGGTTGATACTGAATAATCTGTTGCGTATGCGCTCAGGTAACACTTATTATACTACGCTCAATTTGGGTTATTTTTACAATCCTACTCCGGTATTTAATTTGGAGCAGAATGGCAAGTTGGTGTTTGGGTTGTCGGTGGAGCTGTAGTGAAACAACCAAATCAATGGTTATACTTCTTCTGCCAAATCTCCCTTTTTTCCTCACCTTTTACATTCACGGGCTTTACTGTATTTTTACACGACAACAATAATATGCAATGAAACATAAAATGAGCCTTAAACTGGCGATTCCGCTTATGGCAATGAGTGCACACTTGATGACAGGATGTGGTAATGGAGATGCCACTAGCAATACTGCGAAAACGGACACCGTAGCTGTGGCCGATGGCTATGACGACAACTTTGTGGTAGAAGCACAGTCGTTTGCCGATCTGCAACTATTACGCTATCAGGTGCCGGGTTTTAATAGCCTGCCGCTGCAGCAGAAAAAACTGGCTTACTACCTGTACGAGGCCGCGCTGTGTGGCAGAGACATCATTTATGACCAAAAAAGCAAGGAAGGACTGCTACTGCGCAAAACACTTGAAACCATATACGGCTCGTACACAGGTGATAAAAACAGCCCAGACTGGCAACTGCTGCAGACCTACATAGGCAGGGTGTGGTTTAGCAATGGTAACTATCACCACTACTCTAATGAGAAGTTTGTGCCAGAGTGTGCTTACGAATACTTTGTGGCAACTGTGAAGGCGAGCGACACTACCCGCCTGCCTAAGAATGCGGGCGAAAGTACAGATGCGTTTCTGGCACGTATAAAACCAGTAGTGTATGATGCTAAATACAAGCCAAAGGCTGTGGACCTGCGCCCTAACGTAGACAACATAGTAAACTCTGCCAATAACTTTTATGAGGGTGTGACCCAGAAGGAAGTTGAAAAGTACTACGATGCCTTTGATACCAAGGGCAATGCACCATCGTGGGGGCTGAACAGCAAGGTAGTGAAGGAAAACGGAAAGATAGTGGAGAAGGTATGGAAGAGTGGTGGCATGTATGGTGCTGCTATAGACAAGATAGCCTACTGGCTGGAGAAAGCAGCAGGAGTAGCCGAAAACGAACAACAGAAAAAGACGCTGGAGCTGCTGGTGCAGTACTACAAAACTGGTGACCTGAAAATATTTGATGATTACAGCATAGCATGGGCAAAAGACACAGAATCGCGCCTAGATGCGGTGAATGGCTTTATAGAGGTCTATCTGGATGCGATAGGCAAAAAGGGCAGCTTTGAAAGTACAGTGTCGCTGAAGGATATGGAAGAAACCAAACGTCTGGAAGCTATAGCCAAAGAGGCGCAGTGGTTTGAGGATAACTCGCCTATAATGAAGGAGCATAAGAAGGATACCGTAAAAGGGATATCTGCCAAGGCAATAACGGTAATAGTGGAGAGTGGTGATGCTGCGCCCAGCACGCCTATAGGCATTAATCTGCCCAATGCTGAGTGGATACGTAAGGAGCATGGCTCTAAGTCGGTATCGCTGAGCAACATTATTCACTCCTACAATGTAGCTAGTGCCAAGGGTGGTATGGCGGCAGAGTTTGCGGTAAATGATGAGGTGCTGCAACGCATGAAAAAACATGGTTCGCTGGCTTCTGACTTGCACACAGATATGCATGAGTGTATAGGGCATGCCAGTGGCAAGCTGAACCCCGGTGTAGAAACAACCGATAAGACACTGAAAAACTACGCTAGCTGCCTGGAAGAAGCCCGTGCCGACCTGGTGGGGCTGTACTATATATACGACCAGAAGCTGGTGGAATTGGGTGTAATGCCTAGCCTGGAAGTGGGAAAGGCGGGTTACGACAACTATATGATGAATGGCATAATAACCCAACTGACACGCCTGAAACCCGGAGAACAACTGGAGGAGGCGCACATGCGCAACAGGGCACTGGTGGCTCGCTGGGCGTATGAAAAGGGTAAAAAAGATAGCGTGGTGACACTGGTGAAAAAAGACAACAAAACCTATGTACAGGTGAACGACTACCAAAAGTTGAGAGTGTTGTTTGGTGAGCTGCTGAAAGAGATACAACGCATAAAATCGGAGGGGGACTATAAGGCAGGTAAAAACCTGGTGGAAACCTATGGTGTGAAGGTAGACCCTGTGCTGCATAAGGAGATACTAGAGCGTTTTGTGAAGCTAGGTATGAAACCTTACAGAGGGTTTATACAGCCTAAACTAGTGCCTGTAATGAACGACGACGAAATAACAGATGTGAAAATAGAATACCCCGATAACTTCTACAGCCAGATGATGGAGTATGGCAAAAACTACGCCTTCCTGCCTGTGACTAACTAGATTTTAGATTATTAAGTTGAAAAAAGGACTGATCCATTTATGTGGGTCAGTCCTTTTTTTAGTACCTCCAGTTTTCGGGGTTCGACAGTGCTGTATTGTAGCATTTATAGTCTGTTAGTTCGTTATTTAATACCGCACAGGCAAGGTAAATGGTTTGTAAGGACAGCCATTTTGCAGAGGTTAGTACTTGTCTTATTTTTTCATCACCGTAATACCTTCTGCACATACGTATATCTGGTACATCGCCCCGCTCAAATACTCGCTCTATGATGAAACTTGCTTTGCCGTCATAGTCAAGCTTATCGAAATTCACATCCCAAAATATTCGTCTATCGAATTGCGGATATTGTTGTTGATGAGACATTTTATAAAGTTACTGAGTTTTAGATAATAGCATGTTGCAAAAGAACGGATCGATAAGTTTGGCTAATTATCATCCTTACTGTCCGCTGGAAGCCTTATTTAGCAACGCTCTGTACTTTTGAGTGTTGGTGGAGTCGCCCAGGTAGCGATACACATTGCACATACTCATGTACACATTGGGTTGCTGCTGGGGCTGCAGTTGTATGGCTTTTTCGTAGAAGGTTATCGACTCTTTAAACATGCCTTTGTTGCCGTAGGCAGCTCCGATATTGGCGAGTGCGCCCACATTGTTGGGATCTCTTGCCAGTACCTTGCTCAGCAATTTTATGGCGTCGTCTAACTTGCCACTGCGCAGTAGTAATCCGCCCAAGTTTACCTGAGCCTGAGTGTTGCTGCTATCGAGGGTTATGGTATTGGTGTATGATACCATAGCAGAATCATTATTACCTGCAAACTCCTCTGCATAACCTTTTAGCAGGTACACATCGCTGTTATTGGGCAGTATTTGCAGGCTTCTGTTGAAGCATGTTATAGCCTTGGTGTACAGTTCTTTTTTGGTAGCTAGATCGGTTTCGGTGCTGATCATTTTGGTGTACTCCACGCCTAGCAGGTACTGTGCCCGCCAGCTATCTGGTGCTGTTTCCATGCCGGTAAGGTATAGGGATAAATTATCGCGCCAAGCCTCGTTGCGAGCAAATGTTTTGCCAGCATAGAGGGCGCATACCACTGTCATTACTCCCAGAAAGGGCTTTGCCGTTGCCATGCTGATGCTTTTAGTATCGGCCTTCATGGCACGAGCTATTAACAACACCGCCGCCATACAGAAACCCAGAGAGCCAGTGAAAATAAATCGCTCGGCCATCGTAGCACCTATATCTACCAGCAGATTGGAGGTGATAATAACCGACATGCCATAAAACAGTATGCAATAGGCAAACACATTTTTTTTGCTGAAGCCTCGAAGGGCGTACACAAACATGGCTACTATAGCTGCCAGTGCTGCCAACGCCTTGGGGTTGGCAAAACTGATGATGGGTATTTGGCTGTAAGAATAGTCGTAAGACAGCGGGTGAGGCAAAACCAGCAGTATCAGGTATTTTAGTTGGATGAACAGAATGGTGGCTAGTTTTTCGCCATAGTTGGTGGCAGCCATCAGTGCATTGTTGTTTACTAGTATCACTACTTTTTCGCCATCGCTCTCTATAAATAGAGCACGCATTACCATGTAGACCGCTGCCACAGCCACATAGGGCACAGTGGCCCTGATGATGGCAGATAATGGCTGCTCTCTGAAAAAATATAACGTCATGGGGGCAATGAGCACCAGTGCTATGGGTGTTTCCTTGGACATGAGTGCACAGAAGAAAAACAGCCCTGTAAGTAGCATGTGTTTCATCTTGCCAGTGTCGGCATATTTGAGGGTTTGGGTGAGTGTGAGGATAGAGAATAGCAAACCCATTATCTCATCTCGGCTTTTGATGCTGGCTATCACCTCTGTGTGTATGGGGTGCAAGGCAAAAAGCATGGTCATAAAAAACGGTACATATACCGACATGCTGTTAAATAGCCGCCGTAGCAACTGAAACAGCAGCACAACTTCTAGCGCAAACAACAACAGATTGATAAGGTGGCCAGTATGTGGGTTGAAGCCAAAGAGGTCTTTCTCAGCAGCAAAGCTGGTGAGCATCAGCGGGCGATAAGAAGCATCATGGTTTTTGAATACGCCATAGTAAGCAGCATGGGTGAAGAACTCCTTCACTGCCGATAGGCCTTTGCTTACGTTTGGGTTGTCTTTGGTGAAAAAAGGATCGTCGAGTGTGTAGTCGTAACCTATAGTGCGCACATTGACGAGCAGCACCACTGCGGCTAGTATTATCATGAGCCACTTGAGTGATGGAGCATCAGAGGTAGCTGGTGATGGTACGCTGGTAGCAGTAGCTTGCTTGGGGGCAGCGGCTGGTTGCGGCTTGGGTTGTGGTGTTTTGCTAGGTTGTTTTTGCTTTGCCATATAGTATGTAATGCTCAAAAGTAAAACGTAGTGCCCACAATTTCTTCCCTTTGGCAACTAATGTTTGGAGGGGGAGTGTGGTCGTTTTGTTTGTGTTTGAATTCCTTATATATATGGGCAAAATAATCATTAATTCACTTATTGCCAAACCCTATTGGTTTTAGATGGCTGGGCTAGTGGCGCCCACTTGGTGTTGTATATACCCCTATAGAAAAATCTTTATTTCATGGGTTTAAAACCCCGTAAATTCGCACTACTAAAACTAATGTATATGACAATGCAACTGATGATGATGTTGAATCTTCTGTTTTTCTTTAGTGCACCGAAAAGCGAAGTGCCGAAGAGTATTTATGATTTCAAGGTAGAGGCGGTAGACGGAAAAACAATCGACTTCGCAAAGTACAAGGGTAAAAAGATACTGATAGTGAACACTGCATCGCAGTGCGGTAATACGCCACAGTATGCCGACCTACAGAAATTGCATCTGAAGTATCAAGGAAAATTGGTGATCATAGGTTTTCCTGCCAACAACTTTGGCGCACAAGAGCCTGGTAGCAACTCTGAAATAGCAGCTTTCTGCCAGAAACAATACAGTGTTACCTTCCCGATGGCAGCCAAAATATCTGTGAAAGGTGGCGATATGGCACCTATATACCACTGGCTAACAGAGAAAAAACACAACGGCTACAAAGACAGCGATGTAAGGTGGAATTTTCAGAAATATCTGATTAACGAAAAAGGAGAATTGGTAGCAGTTTTTGAGCCTAGTATGAATCCGATGAATCCTGAGATCATCACTGCGATCAGCAAGTAGGTAAAAAAATACTACAACACTATACTGCTCAATGCTACCTGTCCGGAGGTAGCATTGTTGTTTTAAGATAGTTTTAGCGCCTGATGGCTTTTTTTATGGACTTACTCACCAGTATAAGTAACAGTGAAGTGCTGATGATTAAAGCCCCCCACACAGGTATTCCGGGCAATGAGGGCAGTATCAATTGGCTGCGTGAGGCTACCTGAGCTGCTATGAGTTGCATGCTACAACACAGTAGCATAGCGCACAACATAGCGCCAACTATAAGGGGGATGTATCGGCCGGCTACAAACCTGTATATGTGCCGAGGGCTATAGCCTAGCTGGCCCAGTAACACTAGTGACTGTTGCGCGCGGGTGATACTAAGTTGTATAAACAGCACAAACACCAGTGTGCTCATACCCATGAGTAGTAATGCCAGTACGCCTGTAGCGGTGGTGACTACCTCTACTATGGCTCGCATCTTGCTCCAGCGCAGGTTTTGAGGATTGGCAGTGTAGCCATGCTGCTCCAGATAGGCAGCAAAGCGGGTATCAGATGGGTCGGCTACTTTCAGTACGAGTCTTGAGGGTTGCTCGCTGGCTGCGTCTTGTCCGTAGGTCTTGTTGCCGTAGGCTATAAAAGCTGGTGGTGCCAGCACAGAACCCAGATACTCTGAAAAGCCCGCCACATGCGCCGATAGTGTATTGCCTTGCTCGCCGCCCACTTGTAGTTTTAGCCCCACAGCCTTAACTGATGTGCGTGATAGCTGTGGTAGCCCTTGGCTGGGCGCAAACACGTAATTGTACACATCTAAGAACTGTGATGATAGTATGACGGGTAGTTGTCGCTTGCCGGGCTCCCAAGTCCAATCTTCTGGTACTTCATCCAGAAAGCGGTCTGGTACACTCTCTAGTGGTAGGTCAGTGGCCATAGCCAGCCTGCCCCCTATTACTGCATATACTGCAAACCTTGCCGGTATTACCTCTCCCACATCTTGCACCTGTGGTGCTTGGAGTAGGTCTTTTACTTCTTGTGGAGTGAAGGTGTTGCCGGCGGTATTAGCCATGTTATAGTCGGTCACCTGCTTGGCTATTATTACATAGTTTTTGGTGGCATTGCCCTTTTGTGCATCGCCACTTAGCAGCATCCCAAAGTTCCACCACACAAGTACACTCAATAATAGTAGGGTAGTGCCAGCTACCAGTGTACCTATGGCTACGGTAAGGCGCAGCTTGCCCCCAGATTGTAGGAGTAACTTTCGCAGTAGCTTATGTTGGGTTGGGTTGCTCACATTATCAGTGTTTGGGTGTAAGCAAAGTAGTTGTTGGCATTGAGGTCGGCAAGTATCATGCCTGCCTTGCGGGCATGTACTATTTCCCCTATCAATTCTATAGCTTTTTGACGATTACTATTATCTAGGTGGCTGAATGGCTCATCCATAAGCAGCCAGTTGAATGGCTGCATCAGTGCTCTAATGATAGCTATTCGCTGCCTTTCGCCATAAGATAGGGTGTCTGCTTTTGCGTCAATTTTATGGCTCATGCCCAGTCTTTGCAGGTATTCGTGGGCAGTGGCGGTGCTTGTAGTGTTAGTTTGGCAGCGTTTAATTTCTATGTTTTCCATAGCTGTTAGTTCGCCAAACAAACGCAGGTCTTGAAATACGATACTTACATTGTTGGTTCTCAGTGCTGCCAGTGCTTCTTCATCGGTGGTATTTGGGGCGAGGTTGTCCCAAAGTGCGGTGCCAGTGTAGTCTTTTCGCAGGCCATATAGTAGCTGTACAAAAGTAGTTTTGCCTGCGCCTGACGGTGCTTGTACGCTTACCAGATCGCCCTGTTGTATGCTCACAGTATTACCCCATATTGCAGACACTCGCTCTTTTGGGGTTGGCTGCAAATAATTGGGTAAAACATTGTGCATGGTCAGTTGCATCAGGTATGGTTTATTTGTGTTACTCAAAAGTACAGTTCTTTTTGTGGTCTGTGTACATTCAAGCACCCATCAATTGTTTATGATTTTTGCAGCACAGCTACATACATACTATCAGCTTTGTGAGCAGTGCCATTGATGATGGTCTGTGTGAGTACATGCATGCCAGTGGCTGCTACCAGTGCACTTATTACACCTTCATTTTCTGCTTGGTATACAGAACAGGTAATATAAATGAGCCTACCGCTTGGGCGTAGTAGCTTACTTGCATTGGTTGCTATTGCTAGTTGCAAAGCAGAAAATTCATGAATCTTATCGGGCTCCCAAAAATACATTTGCTCGGGTGTGCGAGCCCAGGTGCCACTACCACTACAGGGGGCATCGCATATGATATTGTTATACAATTCTTTGCCGATTCGAGCAGCTACAGCAGTGGCATCAGCCACATCTGTAATCATGGCTGTGGGTGGGGTAAGTCCGTATGTTTTGAACCGTTCTTTGAGGTTGCTGAGTATACTCGCCCGCCTGTCGCTGACCGTAAGTTGAATCTTGGCGCCGTTATCTGTAAGCAATAGCGATTTACCACCTGCGCCGGCACAGCAATCGTACCAGTGCTCGCCATCTTTGGGCTGGAAGTACGCGCCTGTAGCCTGTGAAGATGCATCTTGCACCACATACCAGTCTGCTGGTAGGATCGAATCTATAGCTGCACCATTGGGTAATGCTAGGCAGTTGTCGGCAATGGTTTCGTAAGGTAGGTTATGGTGGGTAAGAAGTGCCTCTAGTTGTTTTTTGTTTTTTCTTACCCTAATAAATAGTTTTGGCTGAAGCAGCATTGTGCCCAGCCATTCGGTACGTGTAATACCGGTAGAAAGCACTGGTTCATTGTCGGCCAGGTTATTTATCTCAAATTTCAGTTCATAAGGAAGTACACGTATTTCTGCAAATAGTTTGTCGTACTGAGGTGTAAGGGCATCGCACAGTATCAGGCAGTATTTCACTTTGTTTTCCAGCAAATAGTCATTGTCCTGATTGTAGGTGTAGTAGATACCTTTTTCGCACCTATACCAGCTATACAGTATAGTACTTAGCATTTTGCGGTCGCGGCTGCCTAGTTTTGGGTGGTGTTTGCAGTGGTTTTTGATAAAGTGGGCCAGTGGTACACTGCCATCGCAGGTACTTATTAAGGTTTTTATGTGTATCCACAGGTAGCGCATATTCTACTGCAACAATACGTACATTTTACCTCATATTATCCTGTTTCTAAAGGTCTGCATAGGCTATTTTATCCACAATACTCACTTGTAAGTAGCTGTGTGTATAACTAGTTGGTCTTTGCGGTGTTTTGGCTTGATTTTTAGCTTTTTACCCCTAATGATAGTAGGTGTTTTTTTCTTTGAAAAATTATTAGGATTTGTAGTAAATTAGTGATACGAAGAGTGGAATTGAAAAATAGTTATATCGATTGAAATCCGCTACAGTATTGTGTTTCGAGGTTGTTGGGTGTGCTCAGTAGTTTGTTTTTTGGGAATGTAAATAATGGGTGTGGCAGGAAGAAAAAAAGTTGTTAAAAAATGCGGAAAATCCAACAATAACCTCAATCCCCATTCTGTAAGTTTTCTTAAACAAACAAGTGGATTCTGATTTTTTTTTTCAACAATTTGTTAGCAATTTCGTCCTCCTGATTTATAAAAGAGTCAGTAGTACTATAAGCATCACTAATAAGCAGAAAGGGGTTGAGGAATCACGAAAAAAGCAATAACTTTAGGTAAGGATCGATTTCAAAGTATATTTTGCGAAATTTTATGTTTCGTTGATTTTTTGTCCTCTATTCTTCCGCACAAAAAATAACAAGTTTCAAAAAGGAATGTTGTTTCAGCACAATATGGATAATCAATTTTACAATTCTATCAATAATAACCTTCTTACCGAAGCAGAACAGCTTTGGGAGAAATGTCTTGTGATTATCAAAGACAATCTCAGTTTTAGGTCATACCAGACATGGTTTGAGCCTGTGAAAGCTGTGAGCTTAGTGGATAGTGTTCTTACGCTACAGGTGCCAAGTCAGTTTTTTTATGAGTGGCTTGAGGAACATTATGTAGAACTATTGGGTAAAACCATAAAACGTGTATTAGGGAAGGAAGGAAGGCTTGAGTACCGCATCATGATGGAGAGTAACTCTCGCAAACCAGCATCGGTGAACATGCCAGGTAGTACTAATGGTAAGCCTGGTAAGGATAGTAATTATGTAGATATGCCCTTGAAATGGGATGATCCGCATAGTATAAAGACACCCTATGCTATACCGGGTCTGAAGCGAATGCAGATAGACCCACAGCTGAATAGTAATTATATATTTGACAACTATGTGGAGGGTGACTGCAACCGTGTAGCCCGCTCGGCAGGTATGCACGTGGCACAAAAGCCTGGTACTACCTCTTTCAATCCGCTGGTAGTATATGGTGGGGTAGGCTGGGGTAAAACCCATCTGGTGCAGGCCATAGGCAATGAGGTGCGCCGTATGCACCCCAATAAGTCTGTGCTGTATGTAAGTGCCGAAAAATTCATCAATCAGTTTATTGATCACTCTAAAAACAATGAAGTAAATGATTTCATTCACTTCTACCAGTTGATAGATGTGCTCATTATGGATGATATACACCTGTTTGTATCTGCGGTGAAGTCGCAAGATGTGTTTTTTGCCATCTTCAATCACCTGCACCAGAATGGTAAACAGATAATACTGACCAGCGATACCGCACCACGCGACCTAGAAGGTATGCAAGAGCGGCTGCTTAGCCGCTTCCGCTGGGGGCTCAATGCTGACATACAAGCACCAGACTTCGAAACACGTCAGGCGATACTACGTGTGAAGATGAGACAAGAAGGGTTGGAAATACCCGACGAGGTGGTGCGTTATGTGGCATACAACATACAAAGCAACGTACGCGAGCTAGAAGGTGCACTTATAGCACTGTTTGCACAGGCTACTCTCAATAAAAAAGAGATAGACCTAGATCTGGCAAAACGTGTGATGAAAAATTTTGTGAAGACAGCTGCACGCGAAATGACCATAGAAAACATACAGAAAATGGTGTGCGACTATTATCATGTAGCCTACGAAAGACTGCTGACCAAAACCCGCAAACGTGAGGTAGTGCTGGCACGACAGATAACGATGTACTTTGCCAAAAAATTCACCAAACAATCGCTTAAGACCATAGGTGACCACTTTGGTGGGTTTGATCATACCACTGTGATACACTCCTGCCAAACTGTAGAGAACCTGATGGAGACCGACCCAGAGTATAAGGAGAATCTGATGGAGATACAGCAGAAGGTGCAGATGGCTAGTATCTAAGAAATGTGTACACTTGTGAAAATAAATCATTTATAAAACTGCTTGCCTATTTGCACTTTTACATTATCTTTGCAGTCCCTTAGGAATAAGGGGGTAACAAAAAGGCCGTTACAGGTGAGGTGGGAGAGAGGCCGAATCCACTAGTTTGCTAAACTGGCGTGCGCTGTAAAAGTGTACCGCGGGTTCGAATCCCGCCCTCACCGCTGATTTTACATCATACCGGAAGTTTAATCAGTGAATAAACAAGTAATCGGGGAGTAGCGCAGGCCGGTAGCGCACCTGGTTTGGGACCAGGGGGTCGCAGGTTCGAATCCTGTCTCCCCGACTTGACTGGACAACTCTGGTGTAACCATGAGTTGTCCAGTTTTTTTATCTCTTGAAAGCCCCGTCAATCGGGCAACATCTATAAAAACCTCATTTACTTTCTCGGTTCGAAATGCCTCTTTTTCGTGATTATAGCTCACTCCGTTAGGGAATAACGTTTCTTGTATCTTTTCTTTGACTGATACAGGGCTGGAAGCCCATACTGTAGGGAGTTTCATCGAAAATCGTAAGGCACTGATATAGTATTCTGACAGGTTCGAACAATCCTTGCCACAATCTTCCAACGCTTCTAGGATTTTTGCCTTTTCCGCACCGTACCTCCCCATGAATTTTTTGTAAGTTTCCTCGCTTACTTGCTTCAGGATGAAGTAACCTTCCTCCAAGTTGTCTATTTTCTCCTGTAGTGATGCGAGTTGTTCTTTGAGTTGTTTGGACTGTGTATTATTGACTTCATTCAATCCCTCAAACTTCTTACCCATTTCCTTATACAGCGGCTCGATCAAGTCCGGGTGAATTGAATACTCGTTGAGAAAGTCTATAAAAATGTTGTTAAGAGCTTTAGCATTCTTGTTACAACCACATCCCTTAGTCCTGCACTTATAGTAATAAATATTCTTCTTCTTAACGATATATCCTGTATAGCCACTATTACAATATTCGCAACGCATGAAGACCTTCAAGGGCAGCTCTTCGATTTCATCCCTGTGAGGTACGCCATATTTATTTGCGCTTTTTCTGATGTTGTTTACGGCCAAGAACTCATCCTCAGATACAATTCTCGGATGCGTTCCTTTCACAAGTTTGCCGTTTAGCATCTTGTTGACTATAATGCCGCAGTAGAATGGATTGGAAAGAATTTGCGACAACTTCTGCTTATACATTGTGACGCCCAATGCCTGAAGCCTCTCAACTATCTCATCGTTTTTTACTCCGTGCAACTTCCATTGAAATGCCTTTTTCAAATGTTGACCAGTCTTGTTAACCGTGATCTTGCGTTCACCGTTGACTTTTACTACATCATAGCCCATTGGCGGTTTCAAGCACCAAATTCCCTTTTCAAACTTTTCCTTCATACCTGCAACCGCCCTTTGTTTACGGAGCTGATTGTCAAATTCGCTGAAAAGGAACTGTATGTTCTGCTGAAATACTCCGCTTACATTGGTAGTATCTGTTGGTTGAGTAACAGCAAATACCGTTACGCCATATTTATCTCTGAGGTCTTGTGCCAACTTAATGGCTCCGCCGCCAGTACGACTAAACCTATCTAATGTATAGACAAGAATGTGACTTACACGGCCTTTGTTCTTTCTTATGAATTCCAACATACGCTGAAACTCCTTACGACCATCGGTCTTAGCACTTTCGTATGTGCCACCAAAGTAAGCCAGTACTTCAGTACCGCTTCTTTTAGCATACTCAACGATTGTCTTCTTTTGAAAGTCCAGGCTTAAATTTTTGTCCGCTTGTTCTTTTGAGGACACACGCGTATATACTACGGCTTGTTTGAGGTCAGTCGTTATGGGTTTATTTGTTGCTTTGGCAAACTTTTGGAAAAGCTCAATGTTACTCATGCGGCTTCGTTTAAAGTGTTGTTTTCGTCTTGTACTTTAATATTGTCAACTTTTATGCCATATTGCTGGCATGTGTAATCAAAGATGATTGTGGCGAGTTTATCAAGCGTTCGCACTATGTTATCTGCCTGTTCATCTGTGTAGTGGGCGCAGTTAGGGAATGTCCTCAGTTCTTCAATCGTCATAGTCTTTAAAATTTTCAGGTTGAAAATTTTAAAGCTATCCGGCTGAAAGCGGGACATGTCCGCATTTGGGCCATAAAGGACAGTTTTTGCCAGTATATCCACCACAATCCCCATAGATTACACTTCTTGCATGTTTTTAGGAAACCCAAGTTTCTTAAAAATTACTTCCATTTGTTTCACGGTGAAATATCGGCCACGTTTTTCGCCAATCTCTCCCATAAAAGGCTCAAGCCAAGTTTTAAAGGTGCGCTGGCTAACGCCGTAGAGGGTAGTTAGCTCCTTGTAGTTATACGGCCTGACATTGATCGAGGTAACATTTTCATTTCCTACCATAATATATCGTTTTAGAATTTACTACTTGATGGGTTGTGAACTATAGAGGCAGCAATTCTATCCATATATTTCAATGAACTCATCGGTATTAAGATGGAGCAGGGATGCCATGCCATTTGTATCAAGCTTTTGTTTTGCCTTGACCTCACTTATCCATCTTCGTATTAGCGCAGGGTTTTCTACTTCAATATCAAGTTCTACCGGCTCCCGCCTACGCAGCTTTTGTTCGTTAAATTGTTGTATCAAATATCTTTTTTGATTAGGCGTAAGAAATCCCAAATCATCAGCCCGATAAAGTAAAGAGATCATCGAGGCTTTCCATTTTGTCTTTAAATGGGCAAGTAACGGTAACGTTATACCGTTCTCAAAGTCTTTCCTTATTTCAGCCTCCGGCATTAAAAACTCTGCTGCAAATAGGTTCGCCTCGTGAGCAATATCCCTTTCCCAATTGACTTGAAAGCCCGTGTGCATTAGCAGATGCCCAAGTTGGTAGGCTATTGAAAACCTTTGGCGATCCCCTAACAAGGTCTTGTTGAATATAATTACCGGGTATTTAGAATTCGTAAGTATGCAACGGCTATCTACTCGCTCTGTACCAAAATCAAAACAAGCTACCGCCACGCCATTATCTTCCAACAACTTGACCACGTTAGGTATAAGAGGCGTATTTATTTTCCAAGCCTTCCTTACTTTTTGAGCAATGACCTGAGGGGTATTCTTTTCCGATACTTCAAAGAGTGGTAAATCGGGATTACTTGCATTAATTGTCTTCAGTAAATGCTCTACGTGAAACCTTATTACGTTCACTTTAGCATTGATTGGCGTAAGAAGGCCAGCAGAAACTTTATCCCTACGGCGGTAAATCAAATGTTCAGGATAAACTTCGTTATCCTGCCTGAAAAATGAAACGGGATAATTTGTGGCTTCGGCGATAAGATCAAGTGTCTCATCCTTTACGCCAATATCTCCACTTTCGATTTTTCCCATGTTCTGTTGGGACATGCCTATCCGGTTTGACAACTCAAGCTGCGTATAGCCTCTTGATTCCCTTGCCAAAACAATTAGTCCTTTTGATACCTTTTCTGCCATTTTCTTTGGAATGTTGGCACAAAAATATGACCATCGTTTGTAAAAACAAAAAAAAAGTATCAATAAAACAATCGGAATATTACATAATAAAAGCCGTACTTGTCAGATTCACGACAACAGATGCAATCGAACTATAATATTTTAGTTCTTCTTCAACTTCTTTGCGGAAGTTCTCGTTCACAACAAATGGAAGTGGGAGCAACTTAAAGTAATCGCCAACCTCCGACAGGTATGGAGCTACAATACTTTCATAGTTTGGTAAAGAGAGTATATGGGCAATACCTTCTTCTTTCTTACTACATTTCAAGCCTGTACCAGTCAAAATTATCCGTATATCCTTCATTGCAAGCGAAGTCAACAGATCTTCTATTTTTAGAGCTTTTCCCTGAATTGCCATACCAGTACGAACAAGAGTTTCAAATCTTGCTCGGTAATAGTCGGTGGCAGTGCTCTTGTGAATTGTGTTTGCACCCCGTGCCATATAGAAGGAGAAGTTGAACTTGAACTGCTCATTTCCACCAAATAATTCGACCAGCTTGATTTTGTCGACACTCACGATATTGTGAAATGTAAAGACTTCAATGAGATGTTGTTTGTCATAACCGGATAAAATCTGCATCTCACGGTTACAACATCGGAATGGTCGTATATTAAGGAACTTGGCGGCTTCCATTGGCTCCTTCACTTCTTTTTGTCTTTCTTGATATTTAAGGCGATACCTGTCATAGTAGTCTTCAATCTCTTTGACCCTTACATTGTATTTAAAAAGAAAAGACGAAAGGACTAAGCCGATAGTTGAATCATCCTTCGTGTACCTTGTCTGCTCAACCATTTCGGAAATGCCGTTGGATGGACAATTAGAAAGCGTCAAACTTTCGCCTATCGTAAAATGTATTTCCGCATTTCCATTAGATGCCTCATAAGTTCTAATCCATACCGGACGTTTTGCTACTGCAATTTTAGCCAGCTCTTGAGTGCTTGCTTGCTCTATCTCTGGTTCTAAGCTAAATGACGCTGGAATAACGCTGATATTTGATATGTATCTTGCCACAGCCTGATAACACCCCGCCTGTTTTGGTTTCCCATCTCCAGCCCATCTCTTTTCATCAGGTGAATAACCCCAATAATCTTCTTTGCAGATGTTTACCCAACTTCTACCCTTTGTGTATGCAGCAATAAAATCGCCAGTGTGATCAGATAGTATTAAATATTTTTCTTGCCCCTTCCTATTTTTTGTCAATTGCAGACAAGAAACTTCACACGGCTTAAAACCTATTGGCTTTGCATTTTCGATTAATGAGTTAATCAAGTGTTTGCAAAGGTTACCTGGATGTCGATCCGGGTAAGTTCCTTTCAGATGTTCGTATGATTTACATGTACATGTCAAGCGAGATAGATTTACCTCATAATGCACTTTGGGATTTGATTCGCTTTTCACTGATTGAGCTACATCAAATGCCACCATTAAATTTGGAACTCGATATTCACCATTGTATTTAAAAGAGACTAAGTTTTTAGCACGAGTTTGCGATGGACTATTCTTTGCGATATAGTCCTGCATTCTCGTGTCCGCTATTGGTGTGGCTATTTTTTTGAAAAATTCAGCAAGTTTTTTGAACATTGAAATAGAGCCTGATTGTCTAATTTAGGTTTGCCCAGGTAAGTAACTCAGTAAAGTATTTTCGCTTTGGATCATAATTGTCTTGCACCCACAACCCTGAACCTGCCTCGTAACCTACGTTATAACGCCATTGTGAATTGTAGAATTGGTATATAAATCCCCTATTAAACAGACTGTCGTGGTCAGGATAGTCATCTTCATCGTACATTCCGAAATTCCACTTCTTCCATTCCCATTTGTTAAGCACCCGTTTATGCAGTATATAGTACAGATAGAGTTGCTTTTTGGGGTCGCTTTCAGCTCGCATCCCGTCCTCCGTGTACAGCTTTATAAAGTCTCTTTCTTTAGAAATAAGATATTCTGTCAAACTCTCCGATTTCCTTGTGTACCGTTCTAATATCAGCCGCAAAAGGGAATTGTTGGTTTTCCACGATCCCTGATAGTAAACTCTGTCGCCAGCTTGTATATATAAATCTGAATTGATGAGATTACCCCAAACAATGCCAATGTTATTATTAGCCTCTTTATAGAGTGCAAAAATCTCTTTGAAAATGGTTAAATTAAAATCATTGATGTTTTGGTAGTTATATTGGCGATTGAATATAAATTGCCCCGGTTGACCTTGAAACACTGTCATTTGTATCAGGTGGCCAATTCTTCCCTTGGGAATTTGAAAATCCTCCGCGTTCCAAAATGCGATTTCTGTTTCAGTTCTCTTTACTTCATCTGTTTCGTTGCTGAATTGATTCAATTTAAAGACTTCTTCACTTGTGAGAAATTTAGGAAATTGATCTTTGAATTCTGTAATGCTTGCCACATCTGAATATCCCTTTTTAACGAATAGATTTGTGATAGCGATTGCGTCTATTATATAGGTGTCGGGGTTCTTAGCAATGTCAACTTCGTTTGTCAGATTGGCAAAAAACCTGATAAACCTATTTAGATGCTGGTCAGCATCCTGATTATATTTTAAATAAAGAATAGCAGGTAAAAGCTTCATTAAGTTGAGCTGAGACATTTCTGCTTTCAGCCAATCACTGGAAAAGTTGGCTTTGAAATAACTATCATTAAAATAACCCTGTTTATGAAGTTCAGCTAGTTTATATAGTGATTCAAAGTACGGTTCAATTTCGAATAGCGTAACATAGTCAAGCAGCCGATTTTCGGAGATTAAACTTTTATACATCTTCTCACCTTCATCCTTCGTCTTAAATTGTTTTGTTGTGAAGCACTCTATAATATTAACCCATTTTAGAAATTGGTTAAGCCCTAAATCGGCATTTCCTCCAGCCTGTTTGTTTTGCCAAAAGAAGTCTTGCCATCTTTCCCATTTAGCACCCCAAGCAATCTGCTGCTTTTTTACTTTTTCATTTTCAAAAAGACTTGCTCGTAATGTCTCATTGTCTGCCAATTGTTGGCCTCTTGAATTCATTGTGATATATAGCTCTTCACCTTGCGAGGTCTCTTCAGTTTTAAAATGCCAAAACCTGATTTGTTTCTTGATAAACTGATAGTACTTTTTGTCGTCCTTACCGAAAAACTCATGTAGTTTTCTTAACGTATTGACCATTGAATTCACAGTTACATCTAATGCGAAGTCAGTCAAAAACCAAGTTTTCTCTTTAATGTTAACAAGGTCTTCTATTGATTGGCATCGAGCAAGTAATTCAATTAAAAAATTGTGCGTGAGAGTCCTGACCCTATAATCAAATGCAATGCGCTCCAAAGACTGATCGAACCTAAATAAGTTCAAAAAATCTTCGTAGTTCTCTTTCTCCTTTAAGGCAAAATAAAACAACGATAAAAAAAGAGTTGTAAGACGTTGCTGCCCATCTATCAGATAAACGTCTTCATCAAGATCATTATAGATATAGTAGCCGGGCTTATAGGAATATAAAAAGCCAATGTTCATGTCCTTTTTTGCAAGGTATGTATCCATTAGTTTTCGGACGTTTTCCTTGTCCTTACTATCCACTTTCTGAAGCATCTTTTGAAAGGCTTCAATTTGTACGGTGTCCTCCTCGCTCAAGGATGTTTCGTTTATTCCCTCTTTAATGTCTAAGAAGAACTTATCAAGAATATTTTGCTCATTACTCCCCCAAACATACTCTCGTTGAATTTCAGGAATAATGAAGTTATACTTATTTAGCAAATCCTCTACCGAAAGCTCTTCAAGGAATTTATTTATGGCCATTGTCGACTAGTTTAAAAATGAAGTAAGAGTTCGTTGAATTGCGCCAGCATTTGCTTCAACGTCTATATTAGTCCAGTGCGCCGTATCAGGATGTTCCATCTTCCCATTGTCAAAATAGCGAACAAAAACTTTCAGGGTGTGTGGTCGCATAAAAATGCCGTTATTAACATCGTCAACTAGAGAAGCCCTTTTTTTTGCGTAAGGGTTATTCCCTATGCTCCTGTTCTTTATGGAGTTCAGGAGTACCAAATTTCCAATTGAATGGATTTTTATTTCCGACGTATGTCGGGAAATAAACTCCTCAACCTTTTTTTGAAATTCAAGATCATCATACTTACTATCAAACTCCTCTAAAATCTTTTTGTTTGGAGTTTTCAATACATAAGTGTTTAAGAACTGGATATACCCCTTTTTGTCTTTTATTTCTTTGGGATTTTGAGGGAAGATATGCTCTATATCATGACCGTATCTTTCAAACGCGGAACTAGGTAATAGAGGGTTGTTTTCCTTTACACTCCAAATCACATCGAGGAGGACAAGTATTTTTATAAGCTTATCTTGTTGGTCATCATACCAATTTATATCCTCGTCTTGAAGGTCTAATATTTCGTCAGCCTTTTGGATTACATCCTTCATTTTACTTTTCAGGTAGGCAATAAATTGTTTCCTGGTTCCTGCCGATGTGTCCCATGTTTCCCACACATCTTTGAACTTAATACGACTTTGTGCAAATAAAAATCCCAAGTAATGATATATCTCCTTATCCTGAAACCAATCCTTTAGTGTTGTATGAAGCTTAATAATTTCCTTGTAAAGCTCTAAGGCATTATTATTTCTTTCTTCGATAAATTCCAATGTTAGTTTGTCTTTACCGCTTTTTTCTGCAAACAATAGAAGCAAGTTATTTATCGGAAATTTATCGTCCTTAAATAGCTTGTTCCCGTCATTAATTTCATCTGATTTGACTGAAATAAATCTTCGGTAGTAGCTTTTGACTTCTCTTCTACTCCACCAATTATTTATCTCATCAAGTTCCCAACCGATACGCACCCGTCTTTCATTTACCCGCACTATGTTTTTTATGTCCGTACCTAAATCTCTTTTCCCTTCTTCGTATGCAACACGTGTAATTAATATGGCACGAACGAGATCTGCACCGTCCAAAGGGATTCGCTTTGAATTCAAATTGCCGAATATCTTTTCTTCCTTGCTGTCATCTGAAATATTATTCACGATAAGTCGAACGTTCGCTAAAAGCTTATTTGCGAAACCACTCTTATCAATTTTGGTTTCCTTAAACCAACCGTCAATTGCCTGATAGGCGGAAAACAAATAAAATATGTCCTGATGGTCGAAATTGGGGTTATGCTTGATGAATGTATCCCACTGCTGATCTTCAATAAACCCTTCATCATCTATAATGATGTTGTTGATAAAATTGTTTGTTTCTTCTCGAATTGATTGGTGCGGAAAGCGGACTTTGCTTCTTATCAATTCCTTTTTGTTTAGATAGGAAAGTAGAACAACAAGGGTCGTCAATCTTTGCTGTCCATCAACAACACTAAAGGCAGGCAAGTCCTTATCTGGTACAATAGTGATATTTTGTAGACAATAAAACTTGTCTCCTTCAGGTTGAAAATTATTTATGTCAGCCAGCAACTTCCTTACTTGAAGTGGTCTCCATTTGTACCCCCGTTGATAGACCGGTATATTAAAATACTCCTTGCCCTCTTTGGTCAGATAACCCTCTTTACTATCGTTGAAAATATCGTATACTGTATATAGCAGATTGCTCATAATCTTTATAAACTACTTTAATTTTATTGGCTGTAAAGGTATTTTCCTACCATCTAATCATTTTTCGTCCCAATAAACGTGATTTTTTCAACATTTTAGACCGTAAAAACACGGTATTTTTGATTGCGGACGATAAGTTGCCTATTAATTTTCGACTTTCGGCAATGTTTGGTCAAGTATTTTCAACTTATTTTAAACCTCCGCCGATTTCCGGGCAAATCGCAATTAACTCAAACTGAACAATTG
This sequence comes from Sphingobacteriales bacterium, assembly GCA_027484425.1. Taxonomy (GTDB): domain Bacteria; phylum Bacteroidota; class Bacteroidia; order Chitinophagales; family Chitinophagaceae; genus Nemorincola. The sequence continues at coordinate 171,100 of JAIXSZ010000081.1, read as the reverse complement.
TTTATCCGCCATTGAACTTTACTTTATCCTCGTAGAAATTGGTGGAAACTGGCATAAACTCTCAACAACTGTCACAAACGTGCCGAAACCTTACGTTTTGATACGTTTCGTTACGTTTCATGCAGTTACCTGCTATTTCCTGCTATTTGTTTGCGTTACCCTTCGTTACCTGCGCTAACTGGAAAGTAGCCCTTTGCGGCAATAGCATCTTTGTGTCGAAAAAAGTCAAAAACAGACGATTATGAATACAAAGATGAAAGACCTCATGCCGCCGAAAAAGAAGTTCGCACAAAGGAAAATGAACGTGTTCTACCTGGGCAAGGTAGCATGGAACTTCGCCCACGCCCTGTTATGGAGCGAGCAGAAATTTACTGACGATGAAATAAGGCAGGCGAAAGAACACCTGATCACTTATTTCAAAGAAGCTACCCACCGCAAGAAAGCCCTTATTGCTTTTTGTGAGCGCATCATCCTGACCAAGAACTACCTCGCCTCAAAAGAGCAGAGCGTGCTGCCGTCACCCTCTATCTGGCTGAACCCGAAGTATCACCAAGGCTTCCCCGAAACAAAGGGCTGGCTTCATGCGGTGGAAGAAACACGTAAGAACGTACCCGGACACCTTAAACACTATACGGTGTTGGCTAACCACTACTACCTGTATTGCCTGCATCCGTCAAAGGGCATACTCCAGCAGTGCCACGACAAGCTCGTAGATATGAACGCCAAGAGCCTGCTACAGTCATTCTATACTACGATCTATCACTTTAACTACATCAACCAATAATTATGGACAAACACGTCAACGAGGCTAACGGAGATATTACGTTTACCCTCAAGCCGCTGACCAGTTTGCAGCTTGCGGAGTTATACGGTATCAGCCTGAAGACCTTCTATAGATGGGTAACACCATTCAAAGCCGACATAGGCGATAAGCGTGGGAGATACTACACCAATGCGCAGGTAAAGATCATCCTGCAAAAGCTGGGAATGCCGTCCGAGACCATTACCGGATAATGGAAGTTCAGGGATTGTGGTGGATTTATGGGGATTGTGGTGGAACAACTGTCCTCTTTGGCCCAAACACGGACATCACCCCTTCCCGCCGGTGATACCTTTCATAAAATCAACTAAGAATTTATGGTAAAGACAGATAGTGCGACAACGCATTTCAGCAATGTATTGCTTACAGGTACGATACTCCTCGCCAATGTGGACGTAAATGGCCTGCTGGATTATGGCCTCAAAGCCTTTTTGGGCGGTGCAGTCTGGCTCGGCTACAAGCTAACGGCTGAATATATCGAGAGAAAGAGAAAACAAAGGGAACAATGAGCGCAACAAAAGTTATCGCAGGAACAGCCATCGGAGCAGGAATGATCGCAGGAGCCATCTACTTCGCACGAATACGCAGAGCAGGAGTTCAATTGCAGGTGATACCCAATGCAAACATCCACCAGTTAAGCCTTGACGGGCTGACGATACGGGTAGATGCACTGCTGAAGAACCCAACCGGGGCGAGTTTCAAGATCAAGTACCCGTTCATAGAGATCACCCATAAAGATGTGCTTGCCGGAAGCTCACAGGTCGTCAACAAAGACATTAAGATACCTGCCTACGGACAAGTGCTGATAAAGGACATGATGGTCAAGATACCCGTCCTCAGCTTTTTCTCGGTGATGTATGATGTGGTCAAGTCATTGCTCAATAACAAGTCAATTGTTTTCAACGTAGGTGTCATCACGACCATAGACCTCGGCTGGTCGCAGATACCCTTCGAACATAAACAAGACCTGACGTTAAAACACGAAAAGAATGGAAGCAAGAAAAGCGAGGACGATTAAAAGCGGGACTGAGTATGACCACCTGTTTCCCAAGGCGAACGTGGACACGCATACCGTCATGAAAAATGCAGGCGTGGGTGATACCGTATCATTCATACCGAAAGTGGTATATAAGACACTCCAGCACACAAAAGGGATAGCGGGTGTCCTGAAAGGAAGGAATGACTACGAGACCTGCCGCAATATCTGGCAATTCGTGTACGGGCATATCGCCTACTGCAAGGACAGGGACGGTTATGAGCAGATAAGAAGCCCTGCACGTAGCTGGCATGACCGGAAAGCGGGTGTGGATTGTGATTGCTACACAACGTTTATCAGCAGCATATTGACCAACCTGGGCATCAGGCATAAGCTGCGCATTACGAAGTATCACAGGGATTATTTCCAGCACATCTACCCGATAGCGGAACTGCCCGGAAAACAGGTAGCCATTGACTGCGTGACAGACAAGTTCGACTACGAAGTACCATACAGCGAAAAAAAGGATTACAAAATGGATCTACAGTATTTAAACGGTTTAGACGGATATAGCGATGGCTATATGGAAGGCACCGGGGGCATGGACGAACTCGGCAAGCTCTTCAAAAAGAAAGCGAAAAGCGGCGGCTCATCCGGTGGCGGCAAGAAGAAAGGCGGCTTGTTCAAAAAGATAGGGCAAGGCATCAAGAAAGCCGGACAGGGCGTAAAGAAAGCGGTCAAGAAGGTTAACCTGAAAAAGGTGCTGAACGTGGTCAACAAGTTCAACCCTGCTACGGTAGCCCTACGCAATGGGGTTCTCGCCTCCATGAAGCTGAACATCGGGAATGTAGGCAAGCGTTTACGCTGGAGCTATATCACACCGGAACAGGCGAAAGCCAAGAAGATGGACATGGGCAAGTGGAACAAGCTGGTGGAAACCCGTAAGAAGCTGGAGAAGATCTTTTATGGTGCAGGCGGCAAACCGGAGAACCTGAAAAAAGCCATTCTCAACGGCAAGGGCAACAAGAACCATGAAGTGCATGGGCTGGACGGCTTCGGGGCTTTGTATAACCACAGGACAGGCAGATTTCACAGGCCAATGGCAATGAATAGCCGGATGAAGCATCTAAGCCCGATGCACCCGCACCACCCTGTAAACAGGCTGCACAGGAATATGCCTGTAAGGAATGTTATCGGCAATGAGATGTTTGAATCGGAAAACCCTGTAGGTGAACTCGGCGAACTCGGCGAACCGATCACGGCAGCTACTATAGCGGCAGCATCCGGTGTTATCGCCGCCATAGCATCCACGCTCAAGAAGATCGGCGACATCTTCGGCGGTAAGGGGAAAGGCTCAGAGGACTTTGACGAAGAAGCCAACAAAGAAGCGGAAAAGGAAATACCAGAAGGTAAGAATGGCGAAGATGCCAAAGCAGCAGAGAGCCTTACAGATGGTGGTTCATCGTCTGATGAAAGCTCTGGCGGTAGCAGCTCATCCAAAAGCGGTTCTTCTTCAGGTGGCGGTAGTAGTTCAGGAGGCAGTTCCGGCGGCGGCAGCAGTTCAGGAGGTGGTGGCGGTGGAGAAGCTGAAAGCCCCTCTAGCCTTCCAAGCGCAGGCGGCGGCGGCGGCGGTGGAAGCACGGCAGTAGCCCCTTCCGGCGGAGGAGATGAGGAAAGCGGTGTAGCAGAAGCACCTACAAAGGGTGCCGCCAAGAAAAGTGCGGATGATAGCGGCGGCGGTGACGAACCTAAAGAGGGTTTCTTTGAAAAGAACAAGAAATGGATCATGCCCGTAGGCATAGGCGTAGGTGTCCTTACAGTGGGCGCACTCATTGCCAAGTCCATGAGCGCAGCCGCACCAGCTCCCTCACCGTCACGCACCAGTTCCAGGGCAATGCATGGCGTACCGAACCACAGGAAAAAGAAAAACCACAAACGAAGCAAACCAGCGGCAAAAAAGAAAACCATGCATCACAAAAAAGGTGGTAAAACGGTAAGCCGAGGCAAGCTGAAAGCGGTGATGTTTCATTGATCAGTAAAAACCAAATAACAGATATGGCAAAAGGAAAACACAAAAGTGCCAAGGGGAAACCGAAGGGTAACCGCTATTCGAAAAAAGCGCACAATGCCAGCTTCCTGCAAAGTGTCGCCACCCGCACAGAGACTAAGGGCGACCCCAAGAACACGGCGATAGAAACCGTAAAGGACGTGGCGATAGGCGTTGTAGGCGGCGGCCTTGCCGGGGCAGCTATCGGCAAGCCATCCTTCCTAGTCGGGCTGGGCGTAACGGGCATCGGTCACTACATGGGCAATCACCTTGCCACGCTGTTCGGTGTCGGGCTAATGGCAGCCAATGGCTTCCAGAACAAATCGGTATCGGGCGTGGACGGGTTGAGCATTGATGCAGTAAAGGAACGGGTCAGCGCATACGGCAGCACCCTGAAGGAAAAGCTCTACCTCGACAAAGTACCGTTCCTCAACAAGAACAAGGAAGAAAGCGCAAACGGCATTGGCGCACTGCAATTCTTCCAGCATCCCAATGATGCCCGTGCCTACAATGAGCTGAACAACGAACTGGCAGCTCTTGACCAGATAGAACGCCAGATAGAGATGAGCGGCCTTGAACACATGGAAATGACGGGCATCGGTATGGGCGACATGGAGGGCTACGATGACGTTGGGGAAATTGGCGAAGCAAACGAGTTCGGAGAGCTTGGCGAAATGGGCGACTTGTCCGACATAGAAGACCGCAACCTCTAACGCAAACAAAAAACAGAAAACACAACAATCAATTTTAAAAACCAAAAACAACAATTATGTACGGATTTGAAGGAGTAGAAGAGTACAACAACACAGGCGCATTGCTCGGTATTGACGGTCTGGACGGCGATGAATTGCTGGGCGCACTGCGCAGGATGAACCCTATTGCAAGGGCAAAGACCATCAACAAGCTCGCCAACCCCGGCGCATCAAGCAGGGGTTCAAGGGCGGAAATGGAGAAGCATTTCGGGGAGCTGCCTCCCAATATCAAGGAAGCCCTCGTGAAAGGTGAGCTTCGCCTTGCGGACAACGTGATCTACTCGATCAAGCAGGTAAGCAGCAAGACGGTGAAGATGTTCGAAACACAGGACAGCAAGTCCGTAGGTATCTGTAACGTATCGAACGCCAAACTGCCGAAAAATCAGGCCTTCCTCGTAAGCGGCATTACCCTGCTTGCTGGCGTGTCAGCCGACCTGACCAAGGACAAGATCATGGCTACCAACTTCCAGGGCATTGAAGGGTTCCCTGCACTGGCAACAGGTGAGATCAACCTGAAAGCGAACAAGAAGCAGATATTGCCGGAAACAAGTTGCAGCATCTTCAAGACCGCCAACTATCACCTGAAGCCGCTGGGCTACTACAAGCTCGCCAACCCACGCCTCATCCTCGATGACGTGCTGATAGAGCTGACGGTGGAGTTAGGTACAACAGACGGCCTGCAAGCGAATACCCACATATTCGCAGCTATGCACGGTACGATCACCACTCCATAATGGTAACAGCGGTTTGCAGCCGTTACGGCTGCAAGCCTTAAAAAAGCAGCAATATGGGCGACCTGTTCAAAGAAAACTGGAAGTACATACTTGCCGCACTCGCAGCACCCGCCCTGCTTATGGCGATCAGCACTAAGCTCAGGGCGCAGGCAGCACCTAAAAACACTGCCTCCCTCAATCTGCGGGCATTCCTGACGATGATACAATATGCCGAAGGCACTTACGGGGCAAACGCTTACCGCACCCTCTATGGAGGACAGCTTTTCAACAGCTATGCACAGCACCCGAGGGTAGCCATCACGAAGGGCGGTATCACCAGTACAGCGGCAGGAGCCTACCAGATACTCTTCAGGACGTGGCAGAGCGTGCAGCAGGCATTAGGCTTGCAGGATTTCAGCCCTGCCAGCCAGGACAGGGCGGCGGTAGAACTGATCAGGCGGCGGGGTGCATTGGAGGATGTTATGGCGGGGCGTTTTGGCGAAGCCATCTACAAGTGCCGTAAAGAATGGGCATCCCTGCCGGGGGCGGGTTACGGGCAACACGAGCGCAGCTTTGCCTCACTTGCGCAGGTTTACCAGTACGCAGGCGGCCAGTTGGCAGCATAAAAAACAAAACAAATGGAAAACATCAATCAGAAAGGAACACCGATAACGGGTCTCATCTTCAAATGGTTCGACATCAATGTGACGGAAGCGGACAAGACCTATTCCGTGTCCTACGAGCTGGACAAGACCATCGGCTATATCACAGGTATTGACTTCACTACCAACAGGGATAAGCTGATGTACCAGCGGGGGACGCACAAACTGGAGGTCAACCGTTTTGAGGTATTTCCTGAAGGTTTTCCGACCAAAAAAGTATATCACCTGCCGGACGTGGAATCCCACAAGCGGTTCTACAGGCGTGGTGACCGGATACCGGTTGGTAACGGTATCGTGAAAGTGGAATACAAGGACACCAGTGATGCAACCGCTCCATTCGAGCCTTACAGCATACGGGTCGTTCTTGATTGTGAACTCAAAGATAACTAACGATGCAAGGCAATATCATAGCTGTCAACATACCCATAAGCAGGAAGGGCGAGCTGAACTTCTTTCAGGTGAACCTGCCAGATGACGTGAAAGGCATCACGGGCATAGTTGCGGAACTAAGAGGCTTCAGTGCCGCTCCCGACCTGTCCACACGAACCCTTGCAGGCACATTAAAGCTGCAAGCGGAGCAGAATGCAGGCATCTGTTACAGTTGCCAGTTGTACACCGGAAAAAACGCCATAGAGGATGTTATAACAGGCTTCACTTATGCGGGAGGGAATATCACGGATCTCTATCCATCGGTGTATTCAGGCAGCACTTTCCGTGGCGTACAGCCAGTGAAGATACCTAACAGCTATGTGGTGTTCGGGTGTTTTGAGGACAACATCGGCAGGCAGATGAATCAGGACGTAGCCTATAACCTGGGATTACACCTCTATACGGTTTGGAATTAAAAACAACGCAATGACAGCAGACTTAGCGCACGACTACATCAGGCGAAGAATGGAAGAATTAGGTCATAGCAAGTACCATATCCGTTTCCGCCACTTCTTCCTCCGACCCAAAGAACTGCGGAGCATATCGGGGAACAGGCAACTATTCATCCTGACAGAACCCAATAGCAGTATCAGGGTAAAAAGCGAGATAGGCGTATTCGACCTGACCGAAACGACAGCCAATGAATTGCAGTACGAGCATCAGGGGACAATTGAGCTGACCAATTACAGTGTCCTGCCACAGCAGGTAAAAATGATACAGGTAATATTCAAAAACAAGTAAACAAATGCCAGTAATAGAAGAACGGTACGACCAGAACAAGATAGACAGCCTGAAACGCTACCTGAAGCGGGAAGCGGAAAAAGGCAGGACGAGGGACTACGAAATCATCGTGGACGGCTTCAAGGTAGTCTCCCGCACCAATGACGTAGAAGAGTTTGACGACTACGAGGACGAGATACAGGACAACACCCGCAATATCGCCATTCTCATCTATGACGGTGCAGGCACGAACCGGAACACCCGCTATTCGTTCTCCCTCAATCAGGACAACACCAGCCCGATACCTACAAAACCGATCAACGGTATCGGCGGCCTCGGTGAGATAGACGAAATCATCCAGCAGAAACTGGAAGAAAAGGACAGGGACTACAAGATCACTGCACTGGAAAAAGAACTGGAGGAAACACAGCAGCAGCTAACGGAAGCCGAAGATTACCACAGGCAGCTACAGGAAAGGATAAAGGAGCTGGAAACGGAGGTGGCGGCAAAGCCTAAACCGAATGCGATCAACCTGCAACTTGGCGAGATAGGCGCAGCACTTGTGGGCAACCTTGTCAAGAAGAACATGCCGCAGATCTCCGGCTTGCTCAACGGACTGATGGGAACACCGGATGCACCGGCGGCTCAAACACAATCCGAACCGGAAATGGAGGCGACATTCCAGAAACAGGATGCGCAAGCCTCATCTCAGTTCACGGAGCAGCAGCTTCGCCACCTCAAGAATATTGAGATGATGGAAGCGGCTTTCACGACAGACCAGTTGCAGATCGTCATTGCCATTATTCAAAAGCTGATGGGCAGCCCTGAACAGGTGATCCCGGTAGCGCAATTCTTAAATCTGGACAAGGAAAATGGATAAGCACAACTATTCGATAAGCATACCCGCTAAAACAGAAGCAGAGGCAGCGGACAAGATCAAAGCCCTTTCGGTATTGGCGACCAAGCTGACGGGAAAAGAGTTGACGAAGCTGGCACATACCGTGCAGCACGACCCCGTCAAAACGGCTATGGCAAAAGCATACCTGGGCGTATAACCAATTTCAGGCACGATAAAATACAGCAACAGTGGATTACGCAATCAGCAACGGAGCAGAAATGTATGCGGAACACCCGCAGGAGCTTACCCTGAAGGATAAGCTGCAGTTCTCCCTCCTTGGTATCATCGTGGTGGGCGGCGCTGTTATTATCGGCAGGAACTGGGTCAGGAACGCAAGGGCGAACGGTGAAGAACGCAAAACGCTGGAGGAAGGCAGCGCACCAACCATTGCCAAACAGATCAAAATGGCGTTTGAGAATGACGGTTGGTTCGGTACAGACAAGGATGCGCTAAGGCTGGCAATAAGGGACATACCGAGCAAGAGCGACTTCAGGAAGGTGATGGTGTCCTATCAGCGGCTTTATAACAGCAGCTTGCTGGGCGATATGCAAAAGGAGCTGAAGAGTTCGGAGTATAACGAGATGCTATACATCATTTCGGCAAAGCCGGAGACCTATAATGCAGATAACGCCGGACAAGTCAATGCAGCGCAACTGGAAGCATGGGCAAAACGCCTGAATACAGCCTTCAACATTTCCTATGGGCCGTTCCCCGGAACAGATGAACCCGCCATTAAAGCCGTGTTCATCGAGATACCCACACAGGAAGCGTTCAGCCATGTAGCAACAGTTTACCGTTCCCTGTTCGGCAGCGACCTGACAGCAGACCTGAAAAGCGAGCTGGAACTCTGGGAATACGACCCGATGATGCAGATTATTTACAGCAAGCCAAAAAACTAAACGATGGAAGCTAAAAAAAAGAGAAAGACAGCCAAACCGAAAGGCAAAGCAAAAACAAAGGGTAAAAAAAAGGGCAAGGGGTTGGGGAAAGTACCAGCGGTAAGGAGCAAAACGCCAGCTCGCAAAACGGCTTCGGCAAGAAAACCCACCGGACAATGGTTCACACCAGCAGCAGCACAGGGAAGCAGTGCATCCAAGATCGTGCTGACCACCCTTACCATAGGAGCGGCGGGAGTTGTAGGCTATTTAGGGTTACAGCTTTGGAAGAAGCATAAAGCGGCTAAAGCGGGCAATCTCGACAACGAGCTGGATAAGATACAGCCTACGCCCGTAAAGGAAACAAAGCTACCGCCGATACCGCCCGTTAATCCGAAGCCTTACACACCGCCAACGGACACGACACATACCGGAAGCAGCAGTGGCAGCAGCAGCCGCAATGATGATTTCCCGCTGAAAAAAGGCAGCAAGGGTGAGATGGTAAGACAGATGCAGCAGGCACTCATAGAAAAGTACGGTTCATCCATTTTGCCTAAGTATGGTGCGGATGGCGACTTCGGCAGCGAGACAGTTGCGGCACTCAAGAAGAAAGGGCTACCGACCATTGTCACGGAGAGTGCATTCAATGTCATCACACAAGGCAGCGATGGCAGCTCCGGCAACTATCCCCTTGCAGAGCAACTGCACAAGGCAGCGGAAAGCAAAAGCTTCAGTTCGGCAATCGGCCTGCTCAAGAAGATAGGCAACAAAGACCAGTACCAGCAGGTAAGCAACAGCTTTATGCAGATGCGCCTCAACGGTGTCCGTCAAACACTGGTGAACGGTATGCTCAGCAGCTTTCACGATGAAGGCCAGAAACAGCAGATACGGATGGAGTTCATCCGCATGGGTTTGCAATACCGCAACAATAAGTTCAGCCTGTCCGGCTTTGACGGCAAACCATTGGTGACTAAGAGTGCGGCAACAGTATGGGTGTCGCCAACGGAGAGTGTGCAGGTGCCAGCACAGACGGTCATCGGCAATGAAGTAACGACCAAACTGGATTACACCCTGTTTGAGAACAACGGCAAGTATTATTTAATCAAAACGGAGGCGGTAAAGTATCTCTAACCTCCGTCATTAAAAAAAGACAAGCATGAAAGAAAAGCTAATAGCTGCCCTCATGGGGCATGGCTACAGGGTATTTACACGCCCGTTTGAACTGAATATCATCGGTATCAGAAGTAAGAGCGCAGTACCGAACCTTTTCAACGACCAGCTTAATATCCTGTACAAGGACGATACAGGGGCGTGGCAACTGCACAGCTTTGCAGCAACCACAGACCCCGGCACTTTCTGGCTGAAAAACCCGCTTAACCCGCAGGGGACGGCTATCCTGAAAGAAGGGCAATACCTGAACACCTATAGTGTAGGGCTGCACCGCAGCAAGTATCTCGCACTGGTGCAAAGGGCACCCGTTACGGTCATCAGGGATATAACGAGGGATGGCTCCCTTGATTTCAGCGGCAAGGAGGATACAGGCATGTTCGGCATCAATATCCACCGTGCATTGCAGCAGGGAACCACGAGGTTCATTGACAAATTCTCAGCGGGCTGCCAGGTGATCGCCAATGCTGACGACTTTAAAAAGTTCATGGCATTGTGCGACAAACATCAGGCGTTGTACGGAAATACCTTTTCGTACACCCTGCTGCACGAAACGCCTGCCATGAGCCTTGCAGCCTGAAAAGAAAGGATATACGCGACAATAGGTATACTGATAGCAGCCATTATCGGGCTGACCACTTACCAGATCATTCAACATCTAAACGAACAGGAAGCAAATGAAACAATTCCTCCAACAGCTTTTTAAAGACAAGCTCGGCAGCTACAGCATGAGGGAAGCCGTAATAGCAGTACTGCTCACAGCTCTCATCATAAGCTGGATAGCCAAACAGTTCTTCAACAAGGATGTGCCGGAGTTCATGTTCTACACTTTCGGCAGCCTGATAGCAGCCGGATGTTTCGGGTACACGTTTGAGCGTAAAGGCGCACAGCAAAGCGTGGAATAGCGCAGCCTGTAAACCCTATCATTTTCTATCTCTAATAAAAATCAAACAACAATGCAACAAAAAATGAACAGGATTATGTTTTTAGTGCTTGGGCTGATCATTGGTATCGGCGGCACCATGATGTTCGGCAGCCACAAGGCAGCGCAGCCGGTAGTAGTAACGGGAATACAAACGCCCGCTGATATGAAAAGCACCAGCGTACTGGTTGAGGCAAAGTTTCAGGAAAGGCTGGATTCCCTTTCTCAAACCGCTGACAACCTTAACCGTAAGGTGAGCAGCAGCAAAACCGAACTGCAAAAGGCAAAGCATGACAACAAGGTTTTGCTGGAGCTGGTAGACACGTTACTGGCGCACTCAGCGCAAACGACAGATACAGCCGCAAAGCTGGCGCAATGTGACAGCTTGGGCGCAACGGTTCAGGAACTTATTGTAACAACTAACCTGAAAGACAGCTTGTATGAGGATATGACAACGGCTTTACAGGCGCAGGTCAGCAATAAGGATTCTGTCATATCCACGCAGCAGGAGCGATACAATGTACTCCGGCTATCATTCGACCAAAGCCTTGCGCAGCAGGATTTGCTAACAGCGCAGCACCTTGGGCTGGAACACAAGCTCAAGGGCTTTAAGATCAAAAACAAACTGCTTTCCGCCGGGGTATGCATCATCTCCGGCATAGCAGCCTACCAATTCATACATCAGCAGCATTAAACATGAAAGACAAAACTATTATTTCAGCAGCCACACTGGTTACATCACTCCTTGCCTATTGGTACGCCAAGACCACCGAAAAGGATACAGGCCCGATGGTCATGTTAGGTGGTTTTGTCGGGTCACTTATCGGGGAGCAGATTGTTGAGCAGTTACAGAAAAAAGAAAAGAACTAATGGACACGGTTGTAAAGGCGTTGAATGCCTCAGCATTTAAGAATGTTCGCATACAGGATGCAGGGAACTGCATAGCCATAGCGTTCGATGACAACATCATCTTGCTGAACAAAACGCAGGTAAGCATTGTTGAGGTCATCAAAGGTGATACGGTCAGGGTTGAAATGGGCGGGAATACCAGCAGTACCATATTCCTGAAGTACAGTGATATATCAGCACCAGTTGTAGCCAATGCCGGGGAATTACGGGATTTGTTGTGGGCAATGCTCGGTAAAGTTTCGGGAGGCAATGGCGGGGATGGGGATTGTGCTTGCGCCCCGCTCATAGAAGCAACCAACGCAGAGCTGAAGAATGTAACGGCGGCAGTGCTGGAGGGTAACGGCAAACTGGATGTTCATGCGCAGACCACAACAGGCATTTATAACAATGGCGTTTCACTGAACCAGATCGTGACAGACCATGCAGCCGTAAATGCGCAGGGATTGAATAATGTGCTGAACGAGACAGTAAAGGTATCTACCAATACCGCCGCAGGGAACAATAAATTGGACGTTATCGCTCAGTCCTCGGCAGCATCCTCGGCAAACATTCTGGCGACCAACCAGGTACTTGCCGACAATCATGCCGCCACACTGCAAACGCTTGCAGGGCTGAAAACGGAGCTAATGAACGTCAGGACAACCGTAAGCGCAGGCAATGACCAGTTAAGCGTACTCAATCAGGGTAACGGCAGTATCATTAGTAATGGCACGAACGGCAACCAATACCTTGCCAGCCTTGATAACAAGTTCGGCAACAATGGTTTTTTGGGCAATGTTAGCCGTAAGCTAAAGACTATAACTGTTCAGCCAGTTATCGGCACAACAGCGTATGCAGCAGGTCAGGTTATCGGCGGCGTAATGACCCTAACGGGGGCATTACGTGCCGCAATACTTAGCGGTTCATGGATGGGTGTTCAGGTAGTGGAAAAGAGTACGCAAAAAGCACCGATTGATATTGTGTTGTTCACGCAGAACCCAACAGCGGCCAACTTCACGGATCACGTTGCGCCGACTTGGACAAATGACTATGGCAACATCATCGGCATTACCAATATTGTCGCTGCCAACTACTCTACATTATCTACCAGTTCTGGCGTGTGCCTTGGCAACCTCTGTAAGCGTGTGCTTTCCACCGCTGGAGGCAACCTCTATGCGGTAGCCATCTGTAACGGAACACCAACGTATGCTTCAGCCAGCCATTTATACTTCACATTCTACTTTGAACAGGACTAAGCAATGGAAACAATAGTAATCATCACCAGCCTGAAGGAACTGTTCGCACTGTACCGATGGGTACTGATACGGGTGGCTAAAGACCCCAAAAAGGCGGCACAGATAGTCAGGCTGGTCATTTATGGCAGCAGAAGGAACAGGAAGCACAGGAGAGCTGCAAAGGCGGCATTAAAACAGCAATAATTATGAGTGCATTTGTATTTGCGGTGGAAGCGGAGCTGATGCTCAAAAGGAAACATAACAAACTGTCCATTGAAAAACTGGCGGCATCCTATGGCATTACAGACAAAACGGAAGTAAAGGAGCTGACAGAGCTGGCAATCGTCAAGCAGGCAAGGAAGATAGCAAAGGGTGATGAGCCATTGAGGGAACGCTATGAGCGCATTGTGGAACTCTACCATTCCCAGGTCAACCTATCGCACCGGACCAGCCACTCCATTTTGCTGCAACAATATTCCACACCCGCACCAATCGGTTTTATTGCGGGTATATTTTGTGGGTTGGACAAACTGCATATCAAGGGCGGGTACGGCTTTGAACCGTCAGCAGGTAATGGCTTGCTGACGGTAGCCGGAAAGCCAGAGCAGATATACGTCAACGAAATAGACAGGTTAAGGAACAGTAATCTCAGAACACAGGGGTTCGCTAATGTCTGGCAGCGTGATGCAAGTATGCCCTTTTTCGATGTGCAGCGCAATTTCGTTGCGGTCATCAGTAATCCTCCGTTCGGCAGGCTGGACAAGCCCGTACTGTTCGATACCTACCGGATAGACACGCTCGACCACCTTATGGCTTTACGTGCGCTGGAGACAATGACAAATGACGGCAGGGCTGCCATTATCATCGGCGGTCACACCCGTTATGACGACAAGGGCAGGATTGAACGGGGAAGGAACAGAATATTTTTCAATTACCTCTACAGCAGGTATCACGTAGCGGATGTATTGCAGATTGACGGGCATAAGCTCTATTCAAGGCAGGGAACAGCCTTTGATACCCGCCTTATCCTAATCAATGGCAGGAAGGAAAAGCCGGAAGGTGCAGCCCCGGTGCATGACCCGCAAAGGGATGAAGTGATAAAGACATTCGATGAATTATATAGCCGGGTTACCGGGGCAATGGACATACCGATAGTAAAAGACATGAACAGGTTAAAACAACTGGAACAGGAAGCGTTGGCATTACAGGATATGTTCGGGTTTGGCACATTAGGCGCTCCCTATATGCCTGCATCCGACAGTTGCGTGGTGCTGAATACGCAAGTGCCGGATAGTATGGCTTTTGAAACGCAATCAGCCGTAGCACGCATTAAAGAGGAAGTTGGCGGCAACATAGACAACTTTGTGCGCCACAGGCTGCAATTCCCTTCCCATGCTTCACTATGCAAAGCACTGTCAGCGGAGCAGATAGATGCGGTGGCAATGGCTATCTACAATATCGAGGCTCGTGGGCAGGGAATGATCATCGGCGACCAGACGGGTATCGGCAAGGGGCGAATTGCTGCCTCTATGATACGTTATGCGGTATGTCAGGGATTGAAGCCGGTATTCCTTACGGAAAAAGCAAACCTGTTTTCGGACATCTATCGAGATCTCTCCGCTATCGGTTCCGGCAAGCTAAAGCCGTTTATCGTCAATGGCAGGGAGCCTAAAACAGATATTAAAGACGAGGACGGCAATGTGATCTACACAGCCCCAGCGGTTACGGAACAGCAGTCCATCTTCAAGTCGAGGAAAGTGCCGGACAAATACGACTTTGTTGTAGCTACTTATTCGCAGTTCAACAGCCCTGAAAAGAAGCCCGAAAAGCCATTGTTCCTGCAAGCGATAGCGGAGGGTAACATCTTCATCATGGATGAAGCACACAATAGCTCCGGTTCTTCCAATACCGGGGAGTTTTTACAGGGTGTGGTGCGCAATACGAAGGGCGTTGTGTTCTTGTCCGCAACTTTTGCTAAAAGACCGGATAACATGCCCATCTACGGCATGAAAACAGCCATAGCGGATTGTAACATGAGCAAGGATGAGCTTGTGGAGGCTATTACGAAAGGAGGTGTAGCCCTTCAGGAAGTGTTGTCCTCACAACTGGTAGCAGAAGGACAAATGCTACGGCGTGAGCGCAGCTTTGAGGGTGTTGAGGTAAACTACATATCGCTGGACGAAAAAACGGAGGAACACAGGGCTATCGCAGATAATATTACCGAAGTGCTGCGGGATATAATCGAGTTTCAGGGCAGGTTCATCAATGAGGCCGTAGATGAGCTAGATAAAGTGGCAGTAGCGGAAGGAAAGGAAGTTGAGTTGCGGGAGGGGACATCACAGGCTGGTGTGGATAATCAGCCGTATTTCTCCAAGGTATTCCAGGTTATCAACCAGATGTTGTTCAGCCTGAAAGCAGAGGCGGTGGCAGAACGGGCAATTATGCGATTACAGGAGGGTAAAAAGCCTGTTATCGCCTTTGCTTCAACAATGGGTAGTTTCATTGAGACACTGGAGAATGAGCAGGGGTTACCCGTCTCGGACGGTGACGTTATCAACGCCGACTTCTCGGAAGTCTTAAAGCGTGGTCTGGATGGCATTCTGCGCTACACTGAAAAGGACGTTGACGGAAATTCCGTGTATAAGAAGTTCGAGTTATCGGATTTGCCACCAGAAGCACAGGTGGAATACCTGCGTATTGCCGAACGTATCAAGTCTGTAGCAACTGGCATCACCATTTCGCCAATAGACGTTATTGTAAAGCGGTTGAAAGACGCTGGATATTCAGTTGCAGAGGTGACAGGGCGCAAGTATGAGCTGCAATTCAACGGCAAGGGCAGTAAAGCCCTGATAGCCTCCCGTAAAAAGCTCAATACGAATGATGCGTTTCGCCAGTTTAACAATAACGAGGTAGATGTGCTGATGATCAACCAGTCCGGCAGTACCGGGGCTTCGGCTCATGCCATACCAACGGCTAAAGTACCAGCTACAGAAGTGAGGCAAAGGGTTATGATCGTGTTGCAGGCAGAGCTGGACATCAATACCGAGGTGCAGAAGCGAGGACGTATCAATCGTACCGGGCAGATATTAAAGCCGATATACGATTATGTAACATCTGCTATACCCGCTGAGAAGCGACTAATGATGATGTTGCAGAAGAAACTAAAGTCGCTGGATGCTAACACTACATCAAACCAAAAGCAGTCCACCAAAATATTGGACGTGCCAGACTTCCTGAACAAGTACGGCGACAAGATCGTTAAGGAGTACCTGTTAGAATACCCGGATATTAACCGATTACTGGATGACCCGTTGAAGTTAGAGGACAGTAAAGCAGACAGCGACAGCAATACGACAGCTATCGAAGATGCAGCACATAAGGTCAGTGGACGTGTGGCGGTACTATCCACTAAAATGCAGCAGGACTTTTACAATGAAGTTGCAGAACGTTACAACGATTACGAGGCATATCTCCGGCAGGTTGGCGAATACGACTTGGAAGTGGAAGCCATGAACCTTGATGCGGAAACGATCAACTCACGCATCGTAAAAATGGGAAAAGGTTCAGATAGCGCATTCGGTGAGGATAGCATTTTGGAAACGATAAGGGCGAACGTGCTGAAAAAGCCGTTTACACGGGCAGAACTAAGTAACCTGCTCAACGAAAGCCTTAAAGACAAGGATGCGCATACACAGCAAAGGGAACTGTTAGAGGAATACCAGAATGAAAGCAGGCGTAAGTTATTTGAAGAGGAGCAGGACGTTATTACCAAGTATGAGGAACTGATAAAGAATGTCCCAAGCGAAAAGAAGATCAGGAAGATTGCCGGGGAGCAAGAACGTGAAAAGGCAATACGGGATAGGGAGAATGAATTGGCAGCAGCAAGGGAGGGACAACTAAAGATCATCAGAAATAAGGCGCACAGCAGGTCGTACAGCCTTGAGAAAATATTCAAGTTCTTCTATGTGGGCAGGAACCTTCGATACCCTATAGAAACCTTCTCGTCCGGTAATGAGCTTGTGCCGTCCGTTTTTATCGGCTATGGTATAGACCGGAAGAAGAAGAATCCGTATGCTCCATCCCAGATAAAGCTCCGGTTTGCGATAGCGAATAGCAGCAAGTACCTGTCCATACCTGCTTCGTATTCGCAGGATATAATGGCAATCATAGGGGCAAGCTCAGATGTGTCACAGCTGGATAAGGAAGGTTTGCTAACGCTATGGGAGGATTATACCCGGCAAAACCATGTGGACAGGAAGATACGGCACACGATCACCGGAAACCTGCTACAGGCGTTCAGCGACTTTAAAGGCAAGCTGGTTAGTTATACCACGATTGACGGCAGGACGGTAAAAGGCATCCTGATGCCTGAAAACTGGAATCCGGGGGATGAAGTGCAGGACAAGGTTGTTGTACCGATCATCAAAGCATTACCCCTGATAAAGTCGCTTGTCAATGGCGGACACATCGTCACCAGCAACGGTATTTCATTTTTCCGGCAAGGCGGTTACTTCAAGGTTATTGTTGCCGCGTCAAGGGCAAAGGGTGGCGACATCTACCTGGACAAGGAAATTCTGGAGGTTGTGGAGAACAACAACTTTGAGAAGACATCGGACAAAATGTATGCGATAGTCACTGAGGGGAATATCAGCAGGCTGGTAGAGATACTGCAAGCAAATCACAGTTGTGCGGTCACTATCAATTCGGCGCAGCTTCGACAGATCGGAACTGAAACTCATAGGTACAGCTCACGGAGAAAGATTGACATACCGGAAGCCATGCCGGATATGCCTGTAACAGAGGAAAGCAATATCATCTCCTTATTGGAGCTGGAAGCGGAAGCCCTCGCATTGGAATTGGAATTACTCGCAGCTTAAAACACAATTATGATCACAGTTCAGAATTATCACGATAAAATAGCACAGGTTGATTTCAGTACCATGCCGGAGGCCATACGCAAGGGGCATGAGTTTGTGAAGAAAGTAACCGGCAATGGCGCACATTGGGATAACTACCACGCCAGCGAAACAATTAAGAAAACAATTGACACTTACTTTGAAAAGCTGTCTGCCCATCTGAAGAAAAGCGGTAAGCCAACGCATAAAGTAAACCGTTTTAATAAGGCTTCGAACAAATGGGAGGATGCTGAACCAAAGAAACAGCGAAAGTCAGCCACAAGGTCTAAGCAGCCTGACCTATACCAGCCATCTTTGGTGGAACGCATACCTGAAGAACTACGCTTCATCAAGAGGTTTGTCAACCTCAACGGTAAAGCAAAAAGCAAGGACGACATTCTACGTTTTATCAACAGCCTGCAAAAAGCTATTTTGGAAAAGAAGATACGCAAGTCCTCCGTGCATGTGGAGCGTATAAAGTTCATTCAGGACACGCTTATTCAGGCGTATAATGAAATGGGTAAAACGATAACTATCGCCCTGCAGCCGGACACTCTTGAAGCGTTAAGAAAGGCTGCCAATGATGAGAAGGTATTGCCTTCGGTCGGTTTTATCAAGCGGTATATCAACCTAAACGGAAAGGTAGGCACAAAGGACAAGGCAAGACTATTGCTCGGACAGATCAATAGAGCTTACCAGCAGGGCAAGGTAAATGACAGAGACCCTTATGTTGTCGAAATGCACGAGATCAAGAAGAACCTTGAGCAATTTTTGTTGGATAAGGCTATCAAGACCCTTGCCATTGAAAAGAATACCCTGAATGGTTTGCATGGCATTGTCAATGGTTGCTCCTGTCAAAATCTGAATGGATTTGATGGGGATGAAGAAAGTGGCAGCTACGAACAACCAGCCGTTATGAATAGCATGGACTTTGCCAATATGCACTTTGACACGCTTGGGTTTAAAGGGAAGTGGCTGGAGCTGATCGGTGACCCGTCCACAAACTTTTCGCTTATGGTGTATGGCAAGCCTAAAATGGGTAAGTCTTACTTGTGCGTTGATTTCGCTGGCTACCTGGCTCGTAACCACGGTAAAGTTCTGTATGTTGCAAGGGAAGAAGGGCTGGATAAAACACTACAAGATAAGCTGAACGATAAAGAAGTGAAGCACCCGAACCTCTATGTTGCAGCTAACATTCCAGCAAGTCTGACCTTTTATGATTTCATATTTCTGGACAGTGTTAACCGCTTGGGGTTAAAACCGGAAGATTTGAACAAGCTAAAGGCTATGTACCCGGACAAATCCTTTGTTTTTATCTTCCAAACCACTAAAGAGGGTAAGTTCAGAGGAGCAAATACATTCCAACATGACGTAGATAGCGTGGTTGAGCTGCCGGAAAAGGGGAAAGCGGTGCAATACGGGCGATTTAACGCCGGTGGGGAAATGCGGATTTTTTAAGCAATCAAATAAAGAGCAATTAATTAGAATCAAGTTCGAGAACTTTTACCGACTAATTTTACTTTTTTCGATATTGTTTCTTTAGGGATTTCATCTTCAAAATCATATGTTAGAGTCAGATCAATAAACTGGTCTGACTTTATCATTTTGTCATATTGTCGTTTAAATGAGCGATACTCTGTAGTCTCTTTTGGGATCAAGTGACGCAAAATTTGGTAGTGTCTTAAAAAGTGGCGAACCGCGATATTTGTTGTTTTTTCTTCAATTTCATTAAAATTGTTAGATTCAATGATAGTTCGTGCCTCGTCCCAATTACCACTATTTTTTATTGCATAATATTCCTTTTGCCATATAGCGGTATAGCCGAGATTATTTTCAAATATACTTCGATAGACAATATAGGTTTCTGGCATGTAAAGTATTTCAAAAAATTCTTCAATATTGTTGCCAAATGCCTTATGAAAAAAAGAGCTACGGTCTGTTCGCGTAGCAGGCGCAACAATCCCCTTTGTAACATTCAGTACCGATTGTATTGCTCTAATAAATTTTTTGTTCCAATGTTTACCTGTGTATTCCCTGTGTTTTGCATCCTCCCCAAACAATGGTATATATTTCATTGGAAATGAGAATATGGCTATATCAAGTTCTTTGCATAAGTTAATGTTTATTTCAAGACGATGGTAAAGCTCCTCAGGTTTATCATTAAAGTTATACAATATGTAGTTTGATAGCTCTTTTATCCCATATTTAGCTGCTAGCCGAACTGCATTTTCATATTGCTTTCTGATTCCAATGTAATCAAATGCAATTCGAAGTGGTCTAATGGCTATTTCGCTCATCAATTTCATTATTTCATCAGTAACATAGCGTGCGTCTGTTCCCTGATTGAAATCTACATATCGATTTTTGGGAGCTTTATTCCGATACTTTTCGTTTAGATCTTTTAGCTCTTTGTAGGCCGACAAAAGATTGTCTTTATTTGTTGTTTCATAGGTTAGCAAATTATACTTATCCAACACGTCATACGCATATTGCTTATTGTCGCCTTTTAGCCTATTAAGCATAGCATGAAGCAAGTCAAATGTCTTTCTTTTATAAGCCCGTTGATTTTTATGGTGTCTAAGATTTTTTACAGCAATGTCTAATTGATTAGGTTCAATATAAGTCGCTCCTTTGACGAACCCCATGTCCTTTATCTCTTGGATAATATCCGGAAAGTTTGGCGACGCCAAGACATTATTGTCCATAAGCAATAAATGCTGCTGTTCTCCATATAGTTCTTTTATTTCATCAAACTTTCCCTTTGTCTCAATTTTCGGTTTATATGTAGGTTCCAATATTGGAACCGAACAAAATGCACACTTTCTAGTGCATCCTTTTGTCATAAATGTGAAATAGGCACTTTGGGTAGGGTATTTATAGTCAATTTCGTCGAGAATGGAGTAATCCAAAGGTAGGTTGTCAATGACAATATCACTATCCTCATCTAATAGCCCAGGCTTGTCCAATAACCCTTGATGTGGTTTAATGCCTGTCTCTAATTCAAGTTCATTATGAAGTAAAGAAGCGAGAACCCCGCCCACAAAAATTTGGCTCGGATCCTTCACCAAGCGTTTTGCAAATTGAATAGTTTCAACCGTTATCTTCCAATAAAAAGTAAATAAAGTTGTTACGTAAATTCGATCCCAAAACGGCTCGTATTCAGCTTTTTTATAAAGTCGAGTATATTCATTTAGAACTTGCAAAATTAGGGGCGCAAACCTATTATCATCAATACAAAGTGCGAGGATAAATTCTTTCTTACCTGTCCTTATATATTGCTTGATAGTATCAGCCTTCAATAGCCAGTTGATGGAGCTATCAATTTTGAAAAGCTTTCTGCTACACTTAACGAAAAGCTCGTCCACTACTAGCATCTTCATGTCCCCTTTGAAGAATTTTACATCATCACCTAACATCCGGTGATAAGTAGCAATTTTCATGAGACCAATCGGAGGATACTTGTTTTTATAATTGGGTTCGACTAATAATATTCTACGCTTTCCAGCCATCTAATTAAACTTTTCTACAATTCTTTTCTTTATTAGCTCAGAAGTGTCAAAGTCCAGCTCGTCTTCTAAAATATCGAAAATATCCAAAACTACGTCTTTTTGTTCGTCATTCAACTTCGAGAACTCAGGAGGAGTGTACTTGCTAACTCGCAGATCGTCGCTAGTCAGACGAACCAAGTCTAAATCTTTGGCTCCGATAATGCTAGTATAAAGGGTCTGCATTTTAGGGGAGTTAGTCGATTTTGCGGCAATTTTTTCAATATCAGCTTTTGCTCTTACTGCCTTTTCTTCCAAAACTCGGAGTCGGTTCAGATGGTAAGTTTCCCCGGCAGCACTATCATAGTTACCCTTCTTAGTTGCAAAATCGCTATATGATTTTTGATATGTTTCGATTTCCTTTAACCGGCTGTACAACTTAGAAGCCGTTTGAGCTAGTCTATTTTCTAAATTCTGCTCCGTGATTATTGTACGTGCGCTTGTTTCAAACTGTTGACAAGTATGATTTTCGTTGAAATAGTCTCGTCGAGCATTAGGTATAAAACTCTCGCTGAGAGTATGAATTTCGCCAATAAATCTATGATTTGTCCGAGCCTGACTAAAAAATCTATTACATGTAAATTCGTCTCCTATCGTAATATTCTTTGTTCTTATTCTTAATCCGCGTTCCAGATTAATTTCAGAAATTTGGTAGTTCGACTTATCTCTGTAGCCGTACCAACACAGCGCTAGTAGCTCTTGCTCTTCATTGTATATATCGAAAAAATCAACACCGATTAAACTGGATGTTGTCTCATCATCTTCCTGGAAGGTATTTTTGTAACGCTTAAATAGAGTTTCCTCGTTTATTGCTACGTTATATTCATCGAGAATTAAGTTTCTACTCTTTAAGTATGACTTAATTTCTTCTGAAAAGGAAAATGAATTATTAAAGGGCACAGGTGCTACCATTGAGAGGTAGTCACGGACACCTGTGATGTCAAGTACTTTTTCAACAGTTACATCTTGCAAAATTACACGGAAATAGTGCTGATCTGGATCTTCTTGTAGTCGCTCGATAGAAGTTATCACACTTAACGCCCCTGCTGCATCTCTAGTATCCTTCCGGTCCTCAATTATCTTTTTTAGGAGCCTAGCATCCAAGCTCATTTTGCTACATACCGCTTCACCCTTAAAAGATGTCTCAAAAATTAGTTTGTTGCAATACCCCAAGCCTCCCAAACGACCTATACCTCTAAATCCTCTTTGCTTTACTCCATCTTTTTGCGAATTAGCAACGTCGCCTAAAAACTGAAGCACATCTTTCTGACTTATACCAGTAGCATTATCGTATACAACAATTTTTCTTAGACTTTTATCAATGGAAATATTGATCTTCCCTTCACTTTTATCAGCTAAAAGCCCCAACTCAACTGCTCGGTCTATCTGATCGGCTGCATTTTGAACGTATTCGCGGAAAATAAACCTTCCGTCGTCATACATACCCTCAGTAAGTGTTTCTAAAACGGTTTTACCTATTTTAGGATCAAAATTGTCGGCCATTTTTATTAAATGTTTTTTTTACATCTTCAGGGACATTATCGCCTTCGTCCGATAAATCAAATCCATGAAATGTTCCATCATTTGAGTCCACAAACACCACATAGACCTCATTTGTTGAATCGTAGTTATAAAAGTCACTTCCAACTTGACATGAAGTATCCAACAATTTCTGTGCATAAGTAATATCTGCAGTTCTCTCGTTGTAACAACTTAAAGGAGATATTTTTCCTCCTGCTTTATATTTGTCGTGTTTAGGGTTGTGTTTAAATTTTATTTTATGTTTGTCAAAAAAAGTGGTAATTTCTTTCTCAGAACTATAGTTTAAGGTTTCTATCTTTACCTTGTCATCACGCCTCTCGATAAGTAAATCATCTTGCCCCTCATAAAAGCAATGATAAGTTATAAATTTAATTTCAGGTTGCACATTTTGGAATAAATGTACGATTTGACTCCCAGACTCTCTTTTTATATCTTCACTAAAATAAGCTTTAATTATATTCGGATTTGTTAGCATATGTGAGGTGTCGCCATCCGCATAGATGGTCCAGTTTACATCCACGAGGAAAGATAATGTTGTTCTCCCGTAATCTGGATTGATTCCATTTATGCTCACATAGGGAAACTCTGTTAATAGAAGCTCATATAGTTCTCCTCGCAATAGAATTGGAATCTTATTTTTTTTCACCTCGCTAAAAACGGTCGGCGATAACGAAATTAATTCGTAGTAATGGTGTTTATTTCTTTCGAAATCTTGAGGATTCCATATAAATGTCGAAATATCAAGGGCTGCAGTGAACATTTTACTTCTGATTTAGACGTTTTTTCATTTGTGCTTTCAAAATAGCCTTTAACTCAACATCTGTCTTTTCAATGAACTCGTCTGGGAAATAGTCCAGCCCCCCGAAATCATTGATGCCTATATTTCTATATAATAAATCCGACGATGTTGACTCCACAAAAGTGAGCGCAATTAGGTTACTGAGATCGTTTTCAGTATTTTCTGCAACGCGCCTTCTTAATCTAGTAATGATATGGTCACTATGAGTCTCGACAAGAATTGTCTTACCTGAGTAAACTAGTGAAAGCATGAAATCTAAACACTGACTTTGTACTTTCGGGTGCAAATGAATTTCAGGTTGTTCAAGTATTAGTGTTTGTCCTACTTGTATTCGTAGCCCCTCAACAACAATCGGCAATATTTGGCTTATACCAAATCCTACATGCCTGATTGATGATTCTATATCATTAAAGTTTACAACATAAATGACAACTGAGTCTGCTACCTTCTTTGCATAGATATCCTTGCACATTTGGAACTTCTCACACATCCAATATCTAACTGCATCTAGAAATGTACCATCACACTTGATGAATTGGTATGTTCCCTCCGATTCCTGAATTTTGAAGAAAACGACGGAGGTAAGTGAAAGGGCTTCTAATGTGTCTGCAACAAACTCCCCATGTGAGCCAACAGATAAATTTTGCCCATTATACCGATATTCCTCCCTAGGTTCATCCCTTGACGGACCAACATAATTTAAATTGTGAAAAAAGTCAACTATGATAGCTTTTATGCCGTCAAGTTTCAGGAGTTCCTTTGATGGCGTACTACCGTTTTGCAAGTCAATCTCGTAGCCAAAAGGAATAAACCCAGAGTAATTAACGTTTGTGATCTTGTATGTTCCTTGTAATGAGAGAAGATCAGAATTGCTTAGAGTAGCGACATTTGTATTAATATTTAAGCTCCCGTTATAATCCGATATTTTCAAGAATTGGTTAAAACTACCGTCTTTTGAAATAAAACGCACCTCAAACACTCTTACCGCTACTCTGTTATTTATCTCAACGAACTCTACCTTTATCCTTAATTCAAGATCATCCAGTACATCATAAATGCCAATTTCTGGGTACTTAGAATATTTCCGAAGCTCATCTCTATCAAATGCAAGTTCTACCGAGATGCAGTTGTCTTTGGCGTTCGAAGACAAGATATCTTGAAACCTGCGTACTGGAAAAAAATCCCCATCCATGTAGAGAGGGTATTTTGCCGAATCTAGTTCAATCGTTTGTTTAAGTAATAGCAGAAACTGTATTAATGAAGATTTACCGGAACTATTTGTTCCCGATAAAATCGTCAGCGGTTGAATGGCATATCCCGACAACGAATTTATTGACTTGAAATTTTGAATTGATATTTTCATATATACTGCTCTTCAATTTTAATAATCAACAGTTCTGCCGTTTCTTTCGGCAATACATTTTTGATAACACTGAATATATTCCCTAAAAATTTCCGTTGTTCTTTAGTCAGCTTTGAAAGTTTATCTGTTCTGAAAACAGGCTTATTATCACTAGCAGGTGCAAAAGCCTGATCTATATTCAAAGTACTATTAGACGTGGCTCTTTCGATGATCTTAGTGATTGTAGGTGCTATGGACTCAACCGTTTTACTTCTGATACTTTCTAATTTAGCCTGCGCTTTAATTGCTTCATCTTTCTTCTTTTCAAGATTTTCAAGAAGAGATTTTTTTTCACTCCCATCGACAAAACCTTCTTCCTCTTTTTGTTTGAACTGTGACACAGATTCATTGTACGTGTGTATAGCCTTGACAGCACTGTTAACGTCTGCAGCAGTATAACAAAGTTTATGAATTGTGGTATGAAAAAATGACTTTAGCTTCGTTTCGTATTCATAATAAGTGTCATTTTCCGAAAAATTGTCTCTTCTAGCATTCGGTATAAGATCATTATGAAAAGCATGTACTTCCCCAAAGAAATAAAATTGGAACCTTCTATCTCGATGGAATTTAGTCAGGGTATCTTCCGTGCCAATTTGGATATTCGCTTTACGTAACCTAAATCCTCGAGCAAAATTTATCTGATTGAGCGATTGATTTTTCTCGGTTACACCGTACCAACCCCAGTAAAGTAATTTTTTGCTTTTATCATACTCTTTGAAAAAGAGAATGTCGATTATTTCCCCGATTTTCTTTTTATTGGAAGAATCGCTCCCTTCATATATGTAAGAGTTATACCCCTTAAACAATTGGTCAGTGTTGATAAATATCTTGTACTCATCTAATGACAAATCCGAGTTTTTTATCTCATCGTATATCCGCTTAGCGTAAACAAAAGATTTGCTATAAGGTGCTGGTGCAACCATCGATAAGTACGTCCTAATCTCTTTTACATCAAGAAGGTCACTATTTGTTACACCTTCCAGAGTTACTCTAAAGTAATGTTTGTCGCTTTCTTCTCTTTCTGTTTGATACGATGTTACTGCGTCTATTACTGCAGATGCCTCTTCTTTAGTATTTCTATCGTTGATTATTGCTTTGAGTTTATTTGCATCCCAAACCATTGTAGATTTTATTCGTTCGCCTTTTGCTGAAGTTTCAAATCTAAGCTTAGCACAATATCCCAGTCCCCCTAATCTGCCGATTCCTCTAAAGCCTTTGTTTATTCCACGCTGCTTGGTTGATTGTGCGATGTTTTTTAGAATCGACTCCACCTTGTTGCTTTCAATTCCGGTTGCGTCATCCTCGATTGAAATTGTTCTTTTCTGAGAATCGATTAAGATGTGTATCTCGCCTTCATCAACTAGTCCAACTTGTCGAGCTTTATCAATCTGGTCTGCCGCATTTTGTATATACTCACGATAAATGAATCTTGAATCATCATACATGCCAATTGTAAGCGATTCAATAACATCTTTACCGATAATCGTTTTTACACTATTATCCATTCTTAAATTGTTTATAGAGTGGGCGTGGAAATTTAATATTTAACAATGATCGAAAAATCGGATTTTGTAAAATATACTCTCCTTGCTTTAATCGAGTTAACATAGACTTATATACTGGCGGTACAAATTGATAATCCGGTTTAGAAACTTCAATGGCGTTTGTCCTACCATATGCATGAGTTGCGCAGTTTCCTTTAACTCTATCATGAATATCACTTTTAAACTGTTCCGCCGCGAACAGAATAATTCCTAAGGAGCGACCACGCTCAGTTATGTCTAGTAATTGTCTTAAGATAGGTGAACTTTTGGGAACGTCTTTACTCCCATACTTATTTAATTCGTCAATGAAAATTATGACCTTGGAAGGTATTTCAGATTCTTCACGGTCTGTAATCTGGCCCAGCTTTAAATCATATATAGCTCTCATGACATCTCCAAAAACAAACCCTTGAGCTTCTTCATCAAGCTTAGCGATATCAATAACATGAATTTCATTCTTTTTTATTTGCTTGATTGACTCTTGAAGGCGAACCTCAGATCCATCTTTTTTTAGAGAATTTGCAAAAAACAAATTCCTGTCTAAAGCCTTCTTAAAAAGCCGATAGAATTTTCGCCAGCTAAGCACAGAAATTGTTTTGTCTTTGCCCGTATCTCCTTTTTCTTGATGTCGTTTAATTTCCTCTTTTAAGTCATCCCAATTCGTTATCCCATTAAAGTGACCCTCACCAGAAACAATATAATTTACAATCGAGTCCATAGATTGTGTTGGGTCATCAATATTAGAAAAAAGGAGATCTAGACTATCCTTGTCATTCTCGAACAGATACTTATACTGAAATGCTTTTTTTAAATGTTTCTGACTAAGAACATCATCGACATCTGCGTAGGTCGTAGATTTGATATCTTTAGAAAAAGGGTAATAATATTTGACATTTTTAAACGGATTCGTATCTATGTTGAGCTCCTTATAAATTTTAAGGTCTATATCAGTGATATCCTCATTTGCCTCGTCGATAGCCAACAAATCGCGACCCTTTACATTAAGTAACACAAATGCAACGCTTTCACCTGATTTTGTCATTAGATATTGTTCCTGGATTGCCTTTAGTAAGAACATCGCATACGATGTCTTTGAAGCCAACCCGGAGATTCCGGAAATATTCAAATGTGCACCTTCTGGCCCAATCAGAAAGTGTGAGTTGAAATGCACCGGAACAGTTATTCGATCTTCCTCCTCGTACATTTCGATAACGCCACAGGGCAGTGGATGCTTAATTCCTTGTAATCCTAATGCCATCTTAACGTCCTCCTCATTGGCTAGTGACACAGTGTAGCCATCGATCACTGGTGTATATATGTTCTCAGAATTGGCTATAACTTTTGCCTTCACATAGTTCATCCCAATTCGATGAGAGTTCGACTTTGATTCCACTTCGCCAAAGTCACTCGAAATATAACCTGCAAGAAAACTAGCCCCGTCTGTTAGATGTGAAATTTCCTCGACAACTCCGAAAGTTACCGATCCTTTCACATGTTCCACTTTTACAACGTCGAATGGTTTTATAACTAAATACTTATCTGTCCAGAAGTAAAATTCATCTACCGTTGTTGGCACCTTTTCTGTCGCTATTATTTTGCCGATTTTCTTCATTAGAATAAGTTCAAGAAATTTATGTCACTAAAATATTTACTTTTAATAAAGCTTTCTGTCAAATATATTGGGTACAAGTGATTTGCCCATCTTGGATCATTCCCATAACAAACCGGATTTCGTTCGTTGATAATATTCGCCGTAATTAAGTCTATTTCCTGACTATCAAGTCCATTATCATGTTCTTCTTCTGAAATCAAAATTTTTTCAATTTTTAGCACACCAGAAAATGGACTAAACGAACGTTCGGCACTTCTTATTCTTACATACCAAATAGAAAAAAAAACACTTCCAACAATCTCACTTTTATATTTATATGCGGGCGTTCTGTGATAAAGAGGCAATTGAGCTATCTTATCGGCATTACTCTTATCATTCCTATCTCTGCATAGTTCAGGATTAAACATTTTCGATACTCCCACTACACATTTGTAATGACTTTTAATTTTTGTAAGCTCCCGAAAATCTCCCGTTTTCATCGGTTTGTATTGTAACGAGCCGTCTTTAATCAGATATCTATCAGGATTAATTAAATTCTTTGTGCTCAGATAGGAAACAATCCGTTTCTCTGTCTCAATCATTTCATCTTGAATAGTCGCAATTCCCAAGTGTTCATATTTCTTTCCTTCATCTTGTTTTTTAGAATCATAGGAAAGTACTTTTGAGAATTTCGCTTCAGCTTTCTCAACTCGCTTAGTTTTATTGATTTTTGCTGCAAGAGCATTAAAAAAGAGCGAAGCGTCTCCACCATTGGGGTTTGCGATTTTGGGAAGAGAGATAACAAGGTTATGTTCAAACTCGGCACATTTGAATTCGCTAGGTGACTTTCTGTGGCAACAAGCAACTCCAATTTGCCCTGCTATTACAGGATAAACATTTCGATTTAACTCTATGTCGTCAACTTTATAAGTTCGCCGAGAGCCATCCAAAAAAAAATGAAAGAGTGGGCTATCATGCAGTATTTTATCGGCTAATTGCTTAAGACTTTTTGAAGACGTGAGTGTTGTGTCAGTTTCTCCATATTCCTTAACGACAAGAGAAATTTCGTGTCCTTTGGTATCAAAGTCTAGGGTAGGTATACGTATTTCATCATCCGCACAATAGCGGAACGAAGTGTAACATTTGCCATTCGTTTCATTAGCAACCAGATGTAGTATTTTATCCACTTAAATGTACTTAGCGCACAAATATAATAAGCGGTTTTTTAATGCAAGCCATCTTCGGCTAATATTATAGGCTTTATTCTGCTCACTGACCCTTAGCACATTTGGTTAGTACGGCCTATAGCTTTTTATTAGGATGCAACCTGCTATGATACAACAAAAGAGTGTGCTTACTGCAAAAGGAAAAGTTACCAAACAATTTTTGAATAGTCGATATCATCGTCATTAATCTCGAGGTCATCTACTTTACAGTCTAACCTTTTGGCTTCACTTTTAAGAAATTCCCAATAATCCAGATACTCAGTAGTTCCATAAACTGATTTCTTGAGTAGTTGTGGTAGTTTTCTAAATGCATTTTTGCCACCACCCAACTTGAAATACTCCGCATTTATTGTTCGCATATATTGGTAAATATATTCGTTCGCGGAATAAATGGCATTGTCGATATATGGTAGTAACTCAGCACCACAATTGTCAAATGAACACAGACATTTTTCAATCCAATACTCAAGTTGCAAGAAAATTGCTGTATCAAGCTTTGAAACCGCCTTGAATCGCATATTATATTTCAATGCAGCCAAAGAGAAAAAGATGTGTACCCAGGATAATTTACAACCAAAATATTGGCCACTTTGGTAAGTTAAATGGTTCGTTTTGCTTTTTAACCTATCTCCCTGATAGGTATGTCTAATTTCGTACGAAAAGCTACTAATCAATGCATCCCGATTTTCAAATCCTTTTACTTTCGTTTTAATCTCATCGTTCCAAAAGTTTCCGACAACCTCATATAAAAGATATAAATCGTCATAGGTTCCCCACAGTTCTAAACCTAAACCCCTTTTTGTAGATAGTGCATAAATCATATCACAATATATGACTGCTTTTTAATGTTTGCAATGACAGACAGCGAAAGATATTATTGAAACACATTTTGCTGGGTTCGAAAGTTGTCCAGTCGAGTACCGGCAAGTTTCTGCCAGTTCTTATCAGTTGTTCCCTATACTTCCCCAATCATCCCCAAAAGTGCATTCAAAGCAAGCAAATCCTTGATGAAATGGTTCGAAAGTTGTCCAGTCATCCCGACTTAAAGAAAGAGCTCGACATTTATGTCGAGCTCTTTTGGTTTTGGGATGTTTACCAACATATCGGTAAGACTGATCTTGTTGTTTATACACAACTATTCGACTTGAGCCCTCATTGTGGCAGCCCGAAAATTCGGTCGAATGCAATATTGAAAAGGAAGGTATATAATAGGAAGAACGACATCAGCCCAAGGTCTGTAAGGAAAGCAGTCAATAGCGATGTATGTAGCCAATAAGCAAACAGTGGCACCAAAAATACTATTAGCCCTACCTCGAAGAAAATGGTATGAGCTACCCTAATTGTAGTTGGTCTACTTGTATTGCCTATCCAACGTTCGAATGCCTCAAACACATAATTGAATACAATGTTCCATATCACAGCAATAGCTGAAACTATAGTACTCAATACAACTGTATGCCCCAACTGCTCATCAAAAAAGTAAGTGAGTATTGACGATACTAAACCAATTGCTATTAGCTCATACAGTGTAGCGTGTACTACTTTGCGTTTAATGCCTGTCATACCCTAAAAGTAGCTACGAAGTTCCCCTCTGCGTCTCACATCCAAAGTAGCACAATGAAAAGCACCTAGAAACGGGAAATAAGCTGAGAAATCGCACAATATAGGTTTCATTCCCCAGCTTTTTAGTGCTTTTATCAGGGGTTCTTGATATTTATCTACTATTATACGTTCCTCGTCAAGCAGTAAGAAATTGATACTTATCCAGTCGCTTACCACCTTCAATGGGTCTTTGTTAGGCAATGGATCTGGTGCAATGAGCATGTCCCATTTTTTTAGTATCTCAGGTAGTTTCTTTACATCTATCCACTCTGGGTTCACTAGCATTTTGCCTGGTCCTAGTGGCATAAAGGTTGTGTCGATATGAATGGCTTCTGGTGATAGATTGTTGATGACATGCACTTTATACTCATCGCCTAGGTGTCTTTGTAGCCAAGTAATACCCGCCATGTTGGTCACATTGCTGAGTTGCATAAAGATATCTTTACCGCAACGCACGCAGTCGGCTGCATCAAACACTGGCTCAAATTCGGTAACAATATACCTCATTTTTTCACCCTCCTTGGGTAGGGTATAGTTGTGGTCGTAAAGTGCGTCTAGCAACTGTGGTTTAGGCGCTGCGCTCCATTTGGCACCAGCATGAAAATATTCTTTAAAAAGTTCCCTGTATGCCCAGCTTTCGAAATACCTAGCTCTGTCTGCCATAGGTGCTTCAATTATCTCATTGCCCACTACCAGAAACGGATCGCGAGGGTTAGCTGCGCAGAAGCCGCAGTCGACCTTCCATTCTGGAGTAGCAAACGGATTAGAGAAAGGTGTTGGGCTAACATGACGGACTTTTACACCTTCGCCCTCCAATATGGTTATGAATTCTTTCCTTGCCTTTAAGCCGTTTTCTACCATTTCTTTAGGGTAGGGAATGCCCCTGCCGCCTATTCTTTTTTCAACTTCTCTCCACTCACCTGGTGGCACTGTAACTTCGTTTATCAATGTCCATTCAGGGAACATCGCATCCACAAGTCCACCTACTATTACTTCCTCCAGCGGGTCCCACTCGTTGTAAGAATTTACAGGGCATGTACTGTTTGTTTGGTTCGTTTGCGTTGACATTTTCTGTTTTTTTGTTTATTATTTTAAAGCCAAATATAGGATATAGATTGTTTCCTGTTTTCATCTTCACAGTGGAAAAAATAGATATTTTACTTACTAATACATCTGATTAAAGTGATAGTGTAAAAAATAGATTGGTTGTTAAATAATTAACTAAGTAACATTTAAACAAATATAAATTCAGATATTTTGAGAGCGGGTTTTATCTGTATTTTATAAAGAATAATGGCTCTAGATTAGGAAAAGCTGCTAAATAATTGGGCGATTGTAAGCGGGATTTTAATACATTCCAGCTATTAAACGTAAATACAGCTTTACTGTTTATCTAATTTTTAACTTCATAGTTTGTTAAAATGGAGAGGGGTTATACCGTAGAATACTTTGCGTATTTGTGTTTAAGAAGAGCTCATATTAAATTGACCATTAGTTATTAATTGGGCTACTGTATTTTGTTTGTGCTTCTGTTTTTAGTATTGGATATTAGAAATAATATTTCATGTAGCAACTAAATATTCGAATATCATTTATTTATTTTCAGTTCAAAACATTAACTAAATTGCAATAAATATGTTGGGATGATTTCCAAAAAAACGTTAGTAGTATATATACTTTCTACAGTAGTAGTTACAGCAGCAGTATCGTTTGTATCAGCTAAAATTCTCTTTAGCGGCAATGAAAATACAGAAGATAATACTGTTTCAGGTTCAAATATTAAAAACCTTCCAAAACCTGATTGTCGTTATGACATCACTCGTTTACAAGGGTATAAGCGAATAGGTCCAATTGTTTCTGCTGCTCAAGACTGTGAGGCTGAGGCACTAATGCCTTTGAAAATGAGTTTAACCAGTTATATTGATAACGAAGTTAATGCAGGCCGTGTAATCAATGCATCTGTATATATGCGTAGATTATCAGATGACGGGTGGGTTAATGTTTATCCTGAATTCACCTACCATCCAGCATCTTTGCTCAAAGTACCTCAGCTTATAACTTACCTCAAAATGGCTGAGAATTCTCCAGGCTTACTAGAAAAGAAGTTTGTTTTCAATCCGCCAGCAGGTCAAATGCCAGTGCAGTATTATTCAGCAAAATCGTTACAACCTGGACACAAGTATTCTATCAAGGAGTTGTTTCACTATATGATTGTATACTCAGATAATTTCGCCAATATAGAGATTGTATCCAGAATGGATATGAACGTATTTAATAAAACATTCAAAGACCTAAAGCTTACACCACCTGATTTAATGGATCAGAACTATACAATTGGAGCACGAGATTATTCGAGGTTTTTAGAAACGCTGTATAATGCTGCTTATCTATCTATGCAGTCATCTGAATACGCTTCTGAACTATTGGTAGAAGCTACATTTAAAGATGGTATACTCAAGAAAATACCACGTACAGTGCCTGTGGCTCATAAAATGGGGGAATGGGGCGATGGCAACACAGTGGAGTTACATGACTGTGGTATAGTATATATTGAGAATAATCCATACATCATAACGATCATGACACGAGGTAAGGACATGAATATGCTTTCCGAAACCATTGGTAATATTTCTAAAATTGTATTTGATGCAATGGTAGGCCCTGTAATGTAAACAGTTAAATTTTATTATAATTATAGATCTGGCGTAACTCTAAGTTGCGCCATTTTTTTATGTGCCAATGGGTACATCATTAAATCTTATTTTAAAAAGTGACTTGAATTCAATCATTCATCGTAATATTGCAATGAAACGATTGAATAATATGGGAGTTAGCAAAACAGAGTTGTTTACGGAAAGACAAAATGAGATAGCCAGCATCGCAAAGACATTGGGGCATCCGGCAAGAATAGCCATTATAGAGCATCTTATCAGTATAAATGCCTGTATTTGCAATGATCTTGTACAGGAGTTAGGGTTGGCTCAAGCTACAATATCACAGCACCTGAGAGAGCTTAAAAATGCTGGAATAATAAAAGGCTCAGTAGACGGTACTAGCATTTGTTATTGCATCAATCCTTTAGCATGGAAAAAATACAGAGGATTGTTTGAGGCTTTTTTTGTGCAGCTTCCTGACCTCGATAACAAAGCGTGTAGCACAGATTGTTGTGAATAACAAACAAGATAAAATAGGAAATTTTTGATTTTTTATACTTCAAAACTTTAATAAAAATGCAAACAGAACAAGAACTGAAAGAAATAGTAAAACAGAAATATGCTGAAATAGCACTACAAGACAAAGGAACTAATATGAGCTCTTGTTGTGGAGCTGGCGGTTGCAGCACAGAGGTGTACAACATAATGAGTGATGACTACGCGACCCTGGATGGCTATAATGCCGATGCCGATTTGGGCCTGGGTTGTGGCTTGCCAACACAGTTTGCACAAATAGAACCTGGAAATACGGTAATAGACCTAGGGAGCGGAGCCGGCAATGATTGTTTTGTGGCAAGAGCTGCAACTGGCGAAACAGGGAAGGTAATAGGTATAGACTTCACAGAGGCCATGATAAATAAAGCCCGTGAAAATGCCGAAAAACTGGGTTTCAACAATGTAGAGTTCAGATATGGAGATATAGAAAAAATGCCAGTGACAGCTAACACTGCAGATGTAGTGGTAAGCAACTGTGTACTGAATCTGGTACCCAATAAAAATAATGTGCTGAAAGACATATTCAGAGTATTGAAACCGGGCGGACACTTCAGTATATCAGATGTGGTACTGGTAGGTGAGCTACCTGAGAAACTAAAAGGTACTGCTGAGATGTATGCAGGTTGCATATCAGGTGCCATACAAAAAGAGGAGTACCTTGCGCTGATAAACAAAAACAGATTTACTGATGTTGTAGTGCAAAAACAAAAAGAAATAGTACTACCCGGGGATATACTATCTGGCTACATGACACCTGAAGAAATAAAGGCATTCAGAGATAGCAAAATGGGCATATTTAGTGTGACAGTTTTTGGTAAAAAACCAGCCGCATGCTGCGCACCTGGGTGCTGCTCATAACTAACGAAATGGTCTGGGTTGGGTGATTTGCATATCTATACATCCCAGACCATTTTTTACTTCAATATTGACTTTTTAGTCTGTACACATTTTACTTACTTCTTTATGGCTGCAAATAACTGCGCACCGGTGCACCAACGAAAAAAACTCAGTTTCCTCGATCGTTTTCTCACTTTGTGGATATTCCTCGCTATGGTTCTGGGAGTAGGTATTGGATATTTTATTCCATCCAGTTCTGTTTTTATCAATTCCTTCTCTAAAGGCGCTACTAACATACCGCTGGCTGTGGGACTGATACTAATGATGTATCCGCCGCTTGCTAAGGTGCGTTATGAAAAGATGGGGGAGGTATTTAGAAATGTAAAGATATTGGGAGTGTCACTCCTTCTCAACTGGGTTATTGGTCCTATACTCATGTTTCTGCTTGCCATTTTGTTCCTTAATGGTTATCCTGAATACATGATGGGGCTTATACTCATAGGGCTGGCTCGATGCATAGCAATGGTAATCGTATGGAACGAACTGGCAGATGGCAGCCGCGAATACGCAGCAGGGCTAGTAGCTATCAACAGCGTTTTTCAGGTGCTACTCTACAGTGTATATGCATGGTTGTTTATTACTATTCTACCGCCAATGTTTGGTGTAGAGGGCTTACAGGTACACGTCACCATTGGCGAAATAGCTAAGAGTGTGGGCATATATCTGGGCTTGCCATTTGCAGCAGGTATTATCAGCCGATATGGGCTCATCGCAATGAAAGGGGAGGAGTGGTTTCAACGCAGATTCATACCCGCTGTGTCGCCCGTTACGCTAATAGCATTGTTGTTCACGATTGTAGTCATGTTTGCATTGAAAGGCGAAATGATAGTGGCTATTCCGTTGGATGTATTGCGCATAGCTGTGCCACTACTGGTCTACTTCGCCATTATGTTCATAGCTAGCTTCTTTATTGGTAAATGGCTGGGAGCAGATTATGCCCAAAATGCATCAATTGCCTTCACTGCCGCAGGTAATAATTTCGAATTGGCAATAGCTGTGGCAATTGGGGTATTTGGCATCAATAGTGGTCAGGCTTTTGTGGGAGTAATAGGTCCGTTGGTAGAGGTGCCAGCACTTATAGCTCTGGTTAATGTTGCCTTTTGGTTGCGCAACAAATACTACAATAATGAAGTAGCAGCGGAGAGCTAAGAGACTAATAAAACTAACACGCTAAAAAAATTACTCAAAAATGAAAATAGCACTTTTTTCAGATGTACACGCCAATCTACCAGCGTTAGAAGCTTGCTTAAAGCATATAGATGACCAGCGGCCTGATGCCATTTATTGTCTAGGCGACATGGTGGGCTACAATATATGGCCAAATGAGGTAATAAATACAATTCGCCACCGAGGAATACCAACAATAGCTGGTAATTATGATTTTGGTATAGGGCGGGCAAGCGATGAATGCGGCTGCGCTTACAAAACTGAAGAAGATAAAGAAATGGGTAAGGTATCAATCTCTTACACTAATAGTATAGTGAACTCTAGTGAGCGGCAATATCTGCGCACTTTACCGGCACATATCAAGGTAGAGTTTCAGCTTAATGAAGACAAGTTGAATCTCTTAATGGTACATGGTAGTCCGCGCAAGATAAACGAATACTTGTTTGAAGATAGAGAGGAGGGAAGTATGCTGCGCATAATGCAGCAGGCAGATGCAGATATTATGTGTTTTGGGCACACTCACAAGCCCTACCACCGCGTTATTGAGGATGCGAGGGGCGAAAGCACCGTGTATCGTCATGCTATAAACATTGGGTCTGTGGGCAAGCCTAAAGATGGTGACCCAAGAGGATGCTACGCATTGCTTACAATCAACGAAGACAGTAGCGTACTAAATACGGACAGTATAAGTGTTTCATTTATGCACTTTGACTATGATGTGGAACAAGCAGCAATGGCAGTAGAGAACAGCCCGCTACCCAACAAGTATGCCGATATGCTAAGAAAGGGATACTAGCTTATTTGATTGCTAATATCCCTTTCACCTAAAATGGTTTTAGGTTATCAATACCCAAAAATCTCAGTCAACGTTAGCTTTTTTACTGGGCCACATTTACGCACATCGTCCATATTTACCTTCTTTTCAGAAGCTACTACACAGTATGTGTAGGGCTTGTTGGCCATATAGTCGGCATGGAATTTTTTCAAGTCGGCATAACTCAGTTTGTCGGCAGCAGTGTATATCACTTTACGCAGGTCTTCGTTCAGTCCTTTGCGTTCCGCATCCAGATAGTTAAAGATGATATCGTCCTGCGTTATGCGCTCTGTTTCTATATCCTTTTTCAGTCCCGATTTTGCAGTTTGCAGGTTGTTTTCTACTGATGGTAGTTCGTTCAGCAACTCATTCATAGCTGTTACAGATTCACCTAGTTTATCAGACTGGCAACCGACATAGGCAGATATGTAGTAAGGATCTTCACGTTTTTCTGGTGCAGCTACGTACGAGTTGGTAGAGTATGCAAGTGCTTTGCTCTCGCGTATGGTTTGAAATACTAGCGCTCCCATATTACCCCCAAAATAGTTGTTGAACATATCTATTACAGGTTGTTTGGCGGGGTCATAACCACTTATGTTTCTCACCCAGCGAATTTCGCTTTGCACCATATCATAATCGGCGAACAGCACCTGATTTTCTGTCTGTGTGGTGTAGTTAAACACAGTAGCAGCCGGTGCTGGGGTGAACATAGATGGCAGTTTATGGCGCTCTGTAAGTGATGCTGTAAGTGCAGTCATAGTAGCAGGACCGTAATATAGTATCCTGTGGCTGGTGGCAGACATGCTATGAAGTATACTTACCAATTCTGAACTGGTAATAGCATCTAATTCTGTATTGCTGAGTGTATTATTGAAAGGATTTTTTTCGCCAAATCTTGCATAGCTTACCAATCCTTGCATGATTGCACCTTTGTTGTTCTTAGCATCTGCTCTGCTTTTGCTGATTCGAGCTTTGAGAGAGGCTAGTGCCGTTTCGTCTGGCTGGCAATTAGCAACTAAATCTTCCAGAAGTTTTACCGCTTTATCAAAGTTTTCTTGCAATCCTTCTATGCGCAATGTCGTATATTCTCTATCGGCGCTCAATGAAAAGCTACAAGCTAGTTTATAAAACTCTTTCGAAATTTCTTCTGCACTCATATTGTTGGTGCCTAAGAACTGTAAATATTGGGCAGCAATGGCTATTTTTTTGTTGTTCCAAGTTCCTGTTTTGTATCGGTAAGACATACGGAAAAGGTCGTTGTCTGTGTTGGCTACGTACAATAATTCAGCTGGGCCTACATTGCTCTTCTTTATATCTTTATTGTAATCTATCCACACTGGAGCTATAGGAGGCACAGGCATGCTGCTAACTGTTTTCACAAATTGTGATTGGGCATCTCTGTTAGTTTCTACGGCGGTGATAGGTGGTTTTGGTACCTTGGTTATGTTTTTATCTTCGCCTTTACGTTTGTTTATTACAACATAGTTATCAGCAAAGTACTTATTGGCAAAAGTAATGATGTCATTTTTTGTGAGGCGTGACAAGCGGTCTGTATAAGCGGCGTAGTTGCGCCAATCATCTTCGCTGGTGAAGGTGCCCATAAGTGCATAAGCCAATGAGCTATACTTCTCATTCTGCTCCATCACTGCCTTTTTAGCATTGTTAATGATAGATGTAAGGAGCGCTTCGTCAAAGTTTCCTTTTTTTAGATTGTCTATTTCACCCAGCATTAGTTTTCTTACATCATCAAGACTTTGGCCCATGGTAGGTGTGCCTTGCAAAAACATGTAACCGTAATCGATCAAAACATCTACACCAGCACTGGCGCGGAGCAATTTTTGTTTCTTTACCAGATTGAGGTCAATGAGTCCAGCGCGACCATTGGTAAGTACTTGACTTACAAGATCGGCAAGGAGTGCATCTTCGTCATGTATTCCAGGCATCCGGTAGCCTATGCTTACATATTCGGCATCGGGACCTAGCACTTCTTTTTCTACTGGTTTAGTTATGGGCTCTTCTGGTTTGAAGGTGTATTTTGGCACCTCCGCTTTTTTCATAAAAGAGAAGTAGTCTTCTACTTTTTTTATCATTACATCAGGTTCAAAATCACCAGCTATAATAATTCCCATGTTGTTGGGTACGTAGTAAGTGTTGTAGTATTTCCGTATCTCCATAAGCGACGGATTTTTGAGATGTTCTACTGTGCCAATTGTAGTTTGTTTACCGTAATTGTGGTTCTTGAATAGTTCTTCCAGCATCAGTTCTGATACTTTGCGATTGTCATTGTCTAAGCCGCGATTTTTTTCCTCATAAACAGCTTCCAATTCAGTGTGAAATATTCTAAAAACTGGGTCACGAAAACGCTCTGCCTGCACCTTAAAGAATTTATCTACCGAGTTTGCAGGTACATCTTCGGTGTAAACAGTTTGCTCAAAGGATGTAAAGGCATTAGTGCCTTTTACGCCCATAGCACCCATCATTTTATCATACTCATTGGCTATGGCATATTTTGCTGCCACGCCTGATACAGAGTCAATTCGTTTGTATATGGCGGTGCGTTGTGATTCATCTTTAGTTTTGTTGTATTCTTCATACAGCATGTTTATTCTATTCAGTAGGGGTTGCTCTTTCTTCCAATCTAGCGAGCCATATGTAGAAGTACCTTTAAACATCATATGCTCCAGATAGTGTGCCAAACCAGTATGAGTTGCAGGGTCAGTTTTGCTGCCGGCTTTTATGGCTATGAATACTTGCATACGTGGCTCCTTCTTGTTGGGGCTCAATATTACTGTCAGTCCATTATCTAGTTTGTAAAATCTAGTTTTGGTAGGGTCGTTGGTTACGTATTTGTAGGTATATCCAGCAGCTCTGTTGCTGCTCCATTGGTATTTGCTGTAGTTGTCGTCTTTAGCCCATATGGCAGTGTGTGTCAGTAAAGCGATGGCCAAGAATGCCTTTCTGGCAAAGTATTTTGCGGTAATCATAAATTTCTGTTTCTAGGTGAAAAGGTATTGAATATGCAACTAAATGCCAAACTTTTGTAACTGCATTAGTCATTGCTTTCGGTAAAAATTTGGCATTAATACTAGCTGTTAGGCAAAAAAGAGTAAGTTTGCAACTTTATTTTTTTACAAAACCAACAATTTTAAGTGATTTATCCTAAAGGACATTTAATAGCTATAGGCGGCGCAGAAGATAAGGGGACAGACCTTGAAAAGGGTATAGTACAGCGTAATCGCCTCAATTTTTTTGAGTTAGGCATACTGAAAAATATTATAAGCGTTATCGGAACTGAGCCACGAGTGGAAGTAATAACTACTGCATCTTCTATACCGGATGAGGTTGCTGAGAACTATATTTCAGGTTTTCAAAAGTTAGGGTGCAACAATGTAGGGCATATGCGCATTCGCAGCAGGGAGAATGTGGGCACGCCCGAGTATATAGAGCGTTTAAAAGCTTGTAATTGCGTAATGTTTTCTGGCGGCAACCAGCTAAGGCTTTCCTCTATTTTTGGTGGAACTGAGTTTTTAGATATACTCAAGCAGCGATATATGGAGGAGGAGTTTGTGATAGCAGGTACCAGTGCCGGTGCTATGGCCATGAGCAATACAATGGTGTATGAGGGTAGTGCTGCATTGGCCCACCTAAAGGGCGAGGTGAAAATTACCACTGGCTTAGGCTTTATGCAGAATGTAATCATAGATACCCACTTCGACAAAAGAGGTAGATTCAACAGGCTGGCACAAGCAGTGTCTGCTCAGCCCGGTGCTATAGGTATAGGCCTTGGCGAAGATACTGGTATCATTGTCAACCAAGGTCATGTGTTCACTGCTATTGGCTCGGGTAGTGTCATCATCATAGATGGCAAAAAAATAGAGTATAACAACATAGCAGATATAGACTTCGGCAAGCCGATATCTGTAGAGAATATCATTGTACACATTATGTCCAAAGGCGATGAATATAATGTAGAAACCAGAAATTTTTCAGGCAGACATATCGAAGTCATAGACGAAGACTGATTATAATTATCAGTCTTTGTATATGCTTACTTCATATTTCCCACTATTGCTGCGGCATGCTCTATACATCCCTTCACTATTGAAGGGCATGTATATGTTGCCTTTTTTGTCTATAGCCACCAGCCCACCTTCACCGGCTATTTTCACCAGTTTGTCGTGCACTACTATGTCACATGCGTCTGTCAGCGATAAGTTTTTGTAGGACATAAGGCAAGAAATATCGTGTGCAACTACTGCTCTTATAAACAACTCTCCATGACCAGTGCAAGATATAGCGCAGGTGTCATTATTGGCATAGGTGCCTGCCCCAGGGATAGGGCTATCACCTATTCTGCCATACTTTTTATTGGTCATACCTCCCGTACTAGTAGCAGCAGCCAGATTGCCCTCTACATCCAATGCAACCGCACCCACAGTCCCAAATTTTTTGTCGCTATGATCTAGTTGCACCCTATCTTCAGCTACTGCATCCTGCCATTGCTTATATCGTTGCTCGGTGTAGAAATAGTCATCTTGCTCAAAAGCCATACCCATAGACCGTGCATAATCTTCAGCACCCTTACCTGATAACAACACGTGTCCGCTATGCTCCATTACCACCCTAGCCACAAATACTGGGTTTTTTACATTGCTGATACCACACACCGCACCAGCTTCCAGGTTTTTGCCATTCATGATACAAGCATCCATTTCATGATTGCCCGCGTTGTTGAAAACCGAACCTTTCCCAGCATTAAACAGCGGGAAATCTTCTAATGAAGCCACCGCCGCCGCCACAGCATCTAAGCTACTTCCTCCTGCCTCCAGTATGCTGTAACCCGCATCCAGTGCCGCACGAAGCCCTTCTTCATATTGCGTTTGTAAATCCGGAGTCATAGTGCTGCGTAGTATTGTTCCTGCTCCACCATGTATGGCTATGGCTATTTTATGATTCATAATGTCAAAGTTATTTCCTAGCAAAGGAAACAATTACTTTCGATTGTTGTATCAGTACCCAAATTGAAACTTTTTATTTCACAAGTAGGCTGTAAAATTGAAGTGTCTTCATTTTTGGTATCTTTATTTTATGTCTGTAAATCAACACATCACTCACTTATCTACCGATGAAAACTTAAAGCAATTACTGGCTACTGTGGAGCCATATAAGCTGGTTCTTCGTACTAATGTTTGTGTAAGATTGTGTGCTTCCATTATGAGCCAGCAGTTATCTACCAGAGTTGCTGATGTCATTTTTGGTCGTTTCAAAGCGATATATGGCGATACTGAACCTGATGCTATTCAAATAGCTGCCACACCCTTCGAAACCCTACGCAGTATAGGCTTATCTAATGCCAAGGCAAACTACGTGCTGAATGTAGCCAACTACTTCATAGCGCATAATATTACCGATGAACTGCTCTACAACATGAGCGCTGACGAAGTAATGGAGTTCCTCCTGCCTATAAAGGGTGTGGGCAAATGGACTGTGCAGATGTTACAGATGTTTTCCTTAGGGCATGAAGATATATTTGCGCCTGATGATTTGGGTATACAACAATCAATGGTAAAGCTGTATAAACTTGATGCAACAGATAAAAGGGTGCTTAGGCAACAGATGGAGGACATTGCATCGGTATGGTCTCCCTATCGTACCCATGCGTGTTTCTACTTATGGCGGTATAAGGATGGTAAATGAAAAATAGAAAGCAATCATAGTTTCTCCTTTCCTATAACTAATTTTGCTAACTGTGCCACCTTTGCAGCTTAAAGATTACTACAAAACACTAGGAGTAAAACCTAGTGCGCCTATGCCCGATATTAAGAAGGCATACCGCGCGCTTGCAGTAAAATATCACCCAGATAAAAATCCAGATAATGTATGGAGTGAGGCACAGTTTAAGGAAATAAATGAGGCCTATAATGTGCTGGGGAATACTGCTAAACGAGCAAAGTATGATGATGACAGATGGATGGCGGGAATGGGTAGTAAAACATCCTATAATGATGCAGTGACACCTGTGTGGCTTAAGAATGTATGTGTAGAGCTCAATAACAGTTTAGCTAAAATGGATACCTACCGTATGAGTCAAAAAGCATTGCAAGCATACATTTTACTCATTTTGGAAGACGCACACTTGGGTATATTGATACAGGAAGATGATGTGAAAACCAACAGTGTGATTGTGGATGAATTGCTAAAAGCTACAACCAAACTAGAGCTCAAATATCTAGATGCCATACTGAAGCCACTAATAATAATAGCAGGCAATAATGCAGACACTAAACAACAAATAGAAGCATACGCAGCTAGCAGGCAGCGCGACGAACAACGTTCCAGAATGTTTCCGTATATAGTATTGTTAGTAACCTTAGCTTTGTGTGGGTTTATGTATATCTATGGCAATATGCGGTAGATCGAAAATAACGGTGTATTGTCGATATTGTTTTTTTATTTTTCAATACTATAGATTATGTTCTATTCTTTCAAGGGATTTATACCTGT
Organism: Sphingobacteriales bacterium; assembly: GCA_027484425.1. Classification (GTDB taxonomy): domain Bacteria; phylum Bacteroidota; class Bacteroidia; order Chitinophagales; family Chitinophagaceae; genus Nemorincola. The sequence continues at coordinate 127,259 of JAIXSZ010000081.1, read as the reverse complement.
TGTTCATCCTACTGCATTTGTGCATCCACAGGCTGCAGTGACGGGGAATGTGATAATAGGTAAGGATGTATATATCGGTCCTGGTGCTGCAATACGTGGCGATTGGGGAGGTATAGTTATAGAAGACGGCTGCAATGTACAGGAGAATTGTACTATACATATGTTTCCAGGCATCACCGTTACCCTAAAGGAAGGGGCACACATAGGGCACGGTGCTATAGTACATGGTGCCAATGTGGGCAGGAATGTGATGGTAGGTATGAATGCTGTGCTGATGGATGAAGTAGAGGTAGGTGATGAATGCATAATAGGCGCAATGACCTTTGTTCCTGCTAAAACTATACTTCCTCCCAGATCGCTGGTGGTGGGAAACCCAGGTAAAATAGTGAAGCAGGTGAGCGATGAAATGATAGCTTGGAAAACTAAAGGAACGGGGCTCTATCAAGCACTGCCTGCGGAATGCAGAGAAAGCTTGGTGCCATGTGAGCCATTGAGTGAAATGCCTGCCAACAGGCCATCGCAAGAGTCGCTATATACAACTTGGGTAAGTATAAAGGAGGCTAATAAATAGTAGTGGTAAATAGGGGCATAAAAAAAGACGTGCGCGGCACGTCTTGGAATGATATAGTTAAGTGATGCTGTAAATTAAATTACTTTAACGTTTACTGCATTTAAACCTTTCTTACCATTTTGCACCTCGAAAGACACTCTATCGTTTTCGCGAATCTGGTCTTTCAGTCCTGATACGTGAACAAAGATGTCCTGGCCGCCGTTTGTTGGCGTAATGAAACCAAATCCTTTAGTTTCATTGAAAAATTTTACTGTACCTTCTTGCATTTTGAAAAGAATAAAAAATTAATAATAGGCAAATCTACATTTTTTTTATAAAACAACAACAAAAACAAAACTATTTTCTGTTAAAGTAACAGAGGTTTTTTTAGGCCATTTTTGGGCACTAATCGCACACTATCTCCCTGTCTTTTGTAGGTTAATAATTAGTGGATTTTGGCAATTTTAGCAAGAAATCATCTAATGAGAAAGCCACTGAAACTCAGTGGCTTTCTCATTAAACTTTGTTTTTGTACTAGATGTTATTTATCAAGAACCATACGCAATACTACTTGTTCAGTGCCTGTGAACACAGTGACAAAATAGATACCTGAAGGGACAGCTGATGACAATGAAATTTGCTGATTAACAGATCCAGTTTTGGTGTTTGATACTGTTGTATACATTACCTGACCTAGCACATTGGTTACATTTATTTGTATGCTTTCTGTTAGGTTAGCTGCTAGTTTGCCAGTGACAGTGAATGTACCTCTGTTAGGATTTGGGTTCAACGCAAAGGAATTAGCTGAACTTGACAAATCAGTAACACTAGAAGTGACAGTGATTGTGAAACCCGGACTAAGTGCAGTTTTAGGCAGTATACAAGGTAAATTGCTGGTTACTTTACAATGCACTACTTGTCCGTTAGTTAATGTGTTGGTAGTGAAGGTGGCATTAGTAGCGCCTGGTACCGCCACGCTATTGATAAACCATTGATAGTTGGGTGATGGTCCAGCATTGAGCGCTATCGCAGCAAAGGTTATGTTTTCACCAGCTATTACACTAGGAGAGCTAGCGCTTATTGATACCGTGTTTGTTGCTGGCACCTGTACTGTCATCACCAGTGGATCACTTGTAACTGCTGTTGTAGAACGACAAGATGCGTTACTTACCATTTGGCAGAAGATAATATCTCCATTAGCTGGCGTGTGGGTATATGATGGTCCAGTAGCTACATTAACCCCGTTTTTGGTCCACTGATAAGTAGGTGCTGTGCCACCATTTACAGGTATAGCATTATAAGTCGCAGGTTGTCCAACACAAACGGTGTCATTAGGCACTGCGTCGATGCTTACATCGGGTGTCACGGCTGTTGTAACCGTCATTGTAACACTATCTGCAACAGTAGCTGGAGTGGCACATGCCAAGCTGCTGGTGAGCATACATTTTACAATATCACCATTGGCTGGAGTGTAGGAGTAGGTTGCCCCTGTACCTGTTGTAGCTATGTTGTTGACATACCATTGGTAAGCCGGTGTTGTACCACCATTTACTGGAGTTGCTGTAAAGTTTACCGCACCTACTGTAGCACAAATGGTGGTGCCTGGTGTAGCAGCAACGCTTACTGCCGGCACTACTGCACTTGTAGCACTCGTAGTAATAGTAAGTACAGCTGAAGTGCCAGCACAAGTGTTGGCGGTATTGGTAACTATAACTCTGAATGTGCCTGCTGTTGTAGCCAGATAAGTATTGCTAGTAGCACCTGCAATATTGATACCGCCATTTTGCCATTGATAAGTAAAGCCTGCACCAGTTGGCGCTGCAGAGATAAGCTGACTACCACCCAGGCATATAACTACTGCGCCCGATGGAGATGTTGTAGCTACCGGAAGTGCGTTGATAGATACTACAGCTGTGGCTGCAGAAACACAACCAAATGCATTTGTAACAGTGTAGCTAATTGTGGCTGTTCCTGCAGAAATACCTGTAACGATGCCTGAAGTGTTTATTGTAGCTATAGTGGCATCAGTGCTGCTCCAAACACCTGACGGTGTAGCAGATGCTAATGCTGTTGTGTTGCCGCTACATGCACTTAATGTGCCAGTTATGGGGGCTACTGCGGTAGGTGCATTCACTGTCAAGATACGAGTAGTAATGCCTGTGCCACAAGTATTAGTAACAGAATACGTAATGGTAACGGTGCCTGCAGAAATACCAGAGACTACGCCCGAAGTATTGACAGTGGCGCGTGCAGTATTGCTACTACTCCATACACCACCAGGAGTGCCGCTGCTTAGAGCAGTTGTCAGCCCAATACAAACAGAGCCACTACCTGTGATAGCAGCTGGAGTAGGTAGTGTATTTACAGTTACTACTGCAGTCACGTTGCCTGTTGATGCGTTGTAAGTAATAGTAGTAGTGCCTGCTGTAAGACCAGTAACAATACCAGTAAGAGAGCCTACAGTCGCTACTGCTGGTGTACTACTTGTCCACGTGCCGCCAGTTGTTGCATTGCTGAGCGTAGTAGTGCTACCAGTACATAAAGTGAGTGTGCCGGTAATAGGGGCTGTGGTTCCACCGGGATTTACTGTGAAATTATTTGAGTTGATATTGAAGAAGATGTTACCTGTACCCTTCACTTTAATTCGAGCTGTTGTTGTTGCTACAGTGGGATTGGGCAGAGACACACTAGCCGAACCAGTATTTGGGAAAGTGCCAATGGTATAGGGCCATGTAAAGCCTCCATCAGTAGACATGAATATTGTGACATTGGCGGCGCTTACAGGTGCAGCGTTGGTACCTACAACATTCCATGTTACGGTTTGTGTAGAGCCTCCTGTGTATACAATGCCAGTGGTGTTTTGACTGGTAACTCTGAATCCGGCAAACCCATTGCCAGCACCAGTAGATACGGCATCAATATGCACTGTGTCGTCATAAATACTAAAGCAGCCCATGCCATTCATGATGTTTCTCACTGCCATTTTCATAGTGAGGTACCGGGTAGTGTCTGGTGCTTTTTCACCTGTGTTAGTGAGGGTGCCGGTAAGTACGGTATTGATACGTGGGAAAACTCTGGTTTCGTTATACACTGGCTGATAACTACGGAATATAGGACCACGAACAAACGTCTGATTTAGCCTGCTTCCAAAATCTCCACGATTCCACTGAAACCAACAATAAGTAACAGCGGTATCGCCAACAGATGGAGTAGCTGTAGGGCTTGTTAACTCAAAGGGTGTTTTGTAAGGTATAAAGTAGCTAGCAGTGAAGGGAGCCATTGTTGCTGGTGCATGACCAGATGGTGCTGTAACTGCGCATGTGCCGCCAGATCCGGATATGTGAGCTTGAATCTGAGTAAGACTACTTGCACTAAAATACGGAGAGCTGTTTGCTTGCACATTGTCAGGATTGCAGATGCCAGCATAGTCCATTATTGTAGCTCCACTTGCAGGCTCGTAGGCATTAGCAGAGGATGCATTACCGTTACATGAACCATCTACATTATTATTAAAAGTGTGGCTAGATCCAAACTGATGACCTAGCTCGTGCGCTACGTAGTCTATGTCAAAAGCATCGCCTACCGGAGAGCCTGAGCCAGTAACACCTCTTGCTTTCTGGGTGTTATTACACACTACACCCAAGCCCGCTAGACCACCTGCACCAGTCGTGAATACGTGACCGACATCATAATTAGCGCTGCCGATACGTGCTGTTACGGTAGTTTGGTTTTGGGTTATGCATGAACCTGCATTAGTATTGATGGCTGCAAATGGGTCTGCACCGTTTACACTGCCAGTAGCTGTTGGCCAAATCAAAGTGTCTACATTATTACAAAAAACAAGCTGGACAGATATCTCTCTGTTATACACACCATTTACCCTGTTGATAGAAGTGGTCATAGCGCTTAGGCACTGACCTATGGTAGGAGAGCCCAGACCAGTAGCTGCTTGGCAATAAAAACTGTTGGCAGACAGTGCCAACCTGTAAGTACGAAGTGTAGCACCATTTACAGTAATGGCTTGTGGCTCTTCGATAGATACAGGTGTTTTGCCAGGCTCATACGAGGATAATGATGGAGATAAAGTATTCTTGATTTTGCGCAGGTTTATATAGGGCAAGCTAGAATTACCCAAATCCATTGGCTCACCAATTGGGCTATGCTCATGAGCACCACCTATTTCACATTTCATACGCTGCGAAAAGGGACGATTTTCATCTTGTTTATAATGAACCACATAGTAATTGTCGTTCAGGTTATCATATGGGTCCGTCATTACAGTCTGTTCGCCATCAAAAACTACTGAATGAAAGCCAAATAATGTATAGTCAAGTTTTGCCGTAACTCGTTTGTCATTTACTGCTTCCGCAGAAAATGTTTTGATACCTGGGTATTTTGCTGACATGTCTTGTGGGAGTACAGCACTTTCCCATACTCTGAAACTTCGAAGCGTACCATCAGGCATTGGCAAACTGATGTTGGTACTGCTGCCTGGATTGTCGGTAAGTGCCCACAATTGAGCTCTCATCGCTGAGGCATTTAGCAGAAAAACTTTGTATGACGAAGGGTGAAAACGCATCATAGAGGTTGAGGGAGCTTTAGACAAAGGTGTATTTGTCCAAAGAGAACCAATAGATGAATTGTTAGAGCTAGGTATTGATTTCCTGATGCTTTTGTTGAGCGAACGCTGTGCATAAGTGCCAGTGGTGCCCATTGTCAAAGCCATCAGGGTAATGCATGTAAGTAGTTTTCTCATCTTGGAATGAACGTTAAATTGAAACATGAAATTATAATATTAGTTCGAGAAAATGAAAAATCACTTTACTGACAAAGTGTATATAGTTTCTTAGGCGGTAATATGATGTTTTATAAAAAAGAACAGGCTACTCATGTTAGGGGTAGCCTGTTCTGAAAAAGTAATAGAGATGTTTAAATGTCAATCTTAGCATATCTGGCATGGGTCTCAATGAAATGACGGCGCGGTGGAACCTCATCACCCATAAGCATTGAGAATATTTCATCAGCATACGTCATACTTTCTATGGCTACTTGTTTCAAACTTCTAGTTTCGGGGTCCATGGTTGTTGTCCACAATTGCTCGGCATTCATCTCTCCCAAACCTTTGTATCGCTGTATGTTTACAGAATCTTCTTTACCCTGTCCTAGTTTCTGAATGGCCGCTAGTCGGTCTTCTTCCGTCCATGCATACTGCTGTTCTTTTCCTTTTTTTACAAGGTACAGTGGTGGCTGAGCCAGATACACGTGGCCCTGCAGCACTAGCTCTTTCATGTATCTGTAAAAGAAAGTAAGAATAAGTGTAGCAATGTGCGAACCATCTACATCGGCATCGGTCATAATGATGATTTTGTGGTAGCGCAGCTTAGTTAGGTTCAGCTGTTTAGGATCTTCAGGAGTGCCAATGCTTACTCCTAATGCAGTAAACATGTTTTTAATTTCCTCGTTTTCGTAGATTTTGTACTCCTGTGCTTTTTCTACGTTCAGTATCTTACCCCTCAGTGGGAGTATAGCCTGATAGCTACGGTCACGACCTTGTTTGGCAGTACCACCCGCTGAATCGCCCTCAACCAGGTATAGTTCGCATTTGGCAGGATCACGTTCAGAACAGTCTGCCAGTTTTCCAGGCATTCCACCGCCAGTCAAAACACTTTTACGTTGCACCATTTCGCGAGCCTTGCGAGCAGCTGCACGAGCCTGAGCTGCTATAATGACCTTATCTATGATCATTTTAGCTTCTTTAGGGTGCTCCTCAAGGTATGCCTCTAAGGTGCGGCTTACACATACATCTACCACACCCATTACATCATTATTGCCAAGTTTGGTTTTGGTTTGGCCTTCAAATTGTGGTTCCGGCACTTTTACTGATATAATTGCGCTTAAACCCTCTCTGAAGTCATCGCCAGTAATATCCACTTTTGCGCGCTCAAACAATTTGTTTTTGTCGCCATAAGACTTGAAAACACGTGTAATAGCTCTGCGGAAACCTGCAACGTGAGTGCCACCTTCTATGGTGTTGATATTGTTGACATAAGAGAAGATGTGCTCATTGTAGGAGGTGTTGTAAGACAGTGCCACATCTACAGCTACATTCGACTCTTTATCGTGTGCTTCTACAAATATCGGGAACGGTAATAATGGGTCGCGTTTGCCTTTTGCATCTAGCATTTGTACAAACTCTACTATGCCGCCCTCACTGTAAAAAGTTTCAGTAAGTAGCTGACCTTCTTCCGTTAATTCACGTTCATCATTGAGAATAATACGTATACCCTTGTTGAGGTAGCTCAACTCACGTAATCTACCTGCTAGAATATCGCGATTGTATACTGTGTCTTTGAAAATTGTATCATCGGGCTGGAAGTGAACTCTGGTACCGGTTTCAGAAGAAGGTACTCCAGTTTCACGCACAGGATACAATGGTGCGCCTTTTGAATATTCCTGCTCAAAAGTTTTTCCTTCACGTTTTACTGTAACATGCAAATGGCTACTGAGTGCGTTTACACAACTCACACCTACACCATGCAAACCACCAGAAACCTTATAACTGTCTTTGTCAAACTTGCCCCCAGCATGCAAAACTGTCATTACTACTTCTAGGGCAGAACGGCCTTCTTTGGCATGCATGCCTGTGGGTATACCGCGACCATCATCCTGTACACTTACAGAATTGTTGGGGTGTATTGTTACATTAATATTTTTGCAATGACCAGCTAGCGCCTCATCTATAGAGTTATCTACTACTTCATAAACAAGATGGTGCAAACCTTTTACACCTATATCGCCAATGTACATGGCTGGACGCTTACGAACTGCTTCTAGCCCTTCTAATACCTGTATACTCCCGGCATCATAATCGGCGGGATTCCGCAATTGTTCCTTTTCCTGATCCTGTTCCATTTATGTTGTGGTTATTTTTTGCAGTTGAGAATAAAGAGTCTTGACAAAGTAATGGCAAGAAAAAAGTAAGTGGTAATTGTTCGTTATTTAGTTGTTGTATAAATAAAAGAATAATTCAATGGCTTAGCCTTACAAAGATAAACTGTATACTGAGATAAAGCAACTAAAAGAAATAACAAATGGTGGATAACTAATGACTGTGTTGGTAAGTTTATATATTCGGTTTAGTTGTCGTGCGATTTTAGGTTGTGCACAACAAGATTTCAAATTTTACTTGTTTCTTCATCAAAATTCAGACTATATATTTTTTATTTTTCTGAGCGTTTGGCTTCAATTAGTGATTAAGTTTAATATTTTATGCTTGCGTCTACTAACTACATTTTTGCCATATAAAAATGGTTTGTTGTTTTTTCATTTCAAAAAAGTAAAATTGTTGTAGTGTTATTCCTAATTTTATAGTCGAATTTTCATTATTAAAATTATAAAAACATACTAGCAGATGGGAAAACTTTATTTAAGCGAATTATTTTCGAAAAAAAATTGGTAAAAGAGCAGTAATAATCATGCTTTTTGCAATGTTATTCGGGTCGGTATCTTATGGTCAGCAAATATTATTTGTGAATGATAATGACAATATCACGTACAACACAGATACTATTGTTAATGACTTGGACCATACTACTTATAGCGGATTTCACTACTGGAGTATACCAGATTCAGCTGGGGCAACGCCGTCGGCAGTGTTTATGAACACATTTGATCTCGTAATCTGGTACAGTTCTACAGATGGTGTAGGGCTGAAAATATGGGACGCATCGTCCACATCTGGCAATAGTGAGTTAGAGTCTTATGCAAGCGGAGGCAAGCACTTGTGGATAATAGGTCAGGACATGTTGTATCAGAAATACACTACGGGTAGTGTGTTCACTACTGGTGAGTTTGCAAAGGACTACATGGGTTTGACATCTTATGATGTTCAGTCTTACACAGACGATGCTAGTATGGGTTGTCCGCAAATGGAGCGATCGACGACAGCATCTTCACTATTCCCAGCATTACTAAAATGGCAATTTTCCACATTGTGGTATGCAGATGGTTGCACTCCTATGGCAACAACAAAAGACATTTATAAAATGGGCCCGTCAACATATGCATTGAGTGGCAGAAAAAGTATGTTTCATAATGAAGCAGGTGGGGTGTCGGTAATGAGCACATTATTCGATCCTGCATTAATTGACACTTTTGTGAATAGGGTAGATTTTCTGCAGAAAAGCATCACTTATATACTAGGTACAAGCGCTACTAACAACACCTTTCTGAATAAAGAAGCAATTACTATTTTTCCTAATCCAGTAAATGATGATTACCACTTAGTTGTAGATGTGAGCAGAAAACAAAACGTGTCCGTAGTGATTACAGATATAATGGGACGCACTATAAGCACAGAAGTAATGGCGCTAAGCTCAGGCAAAAACGATTTTAAAAGACCCGCTTCAGGCTTAGTATCTGGTTTGTATATTGTAAAGTTGATAGATGCAAATGGACAAACAATTTATAATGGTAAGCTTCAAAAGAAATAGATCGACAGAGTAAGCTTTTTTTAGTTTGTTGCCTATTCAAATGTATTTTTACTGTTAATTGGTTGTAGAGTGAATAAAGAAGTTAAGGTATAAATAAATCAGGGCTGTTATTTCTGACAGCCCTGATTTATTTATTAACCAAACAGACTATAGATGCAGACCATCTTCTTCTGCTTTGTATTGTTTTATTTGCTCTAGTGCATCGGGTACTACATCGCTTGTTATAACTATAAAACTGTCTTTTATAGCGTTGTTGATGGCGTAATCGATGGCTTCTGATTCTTTTTTGATGACGGTAATCTTTTTGTTGGCATCTACCTGATGAATGCCTTGGCTCATTAGAGATATAATTTCCTCCTCGGTTCTGCCCCTTAGGTGTTTATCTTGACGTATAATTATCTCGTCAAAAATATTTGCAGCTGCTACACCAAGAGATATAATGTCTTCATCCCTACGGTCACCTACACCAGCTATTATTCCTACTTTAGCAGTAGCCTCTACCGACTTTAGGAACTTTCCAATTGCATTGAGTCCGTGAGTGTTATGCGCATAATCAATCATGACCGAGTAATTACGGAAATGGAACATATTCATTCGGCCGGGAGTAAGTGCAGGTGATGGCGTAAAGGTCTGTAGAGCTTGACGAATATCCTCTGTTTTGAAATCTTGCACATAAGCAGCCAAAGTAGCGGCAAGCACATTGGCGATATTGAACTCGGCCATACCACTAAAAGTAAGTGGAACATTGGTTACTTTTTCAACTCGTATTTTCCATGTGCCTTTGAGTAAAGTGATGTACCCATTTTCGTATATGGCGGCCAGTCCACCTTTAGCGCAATGGCGCTTTATGCGTCCGCTATGCTCATTGAGAGAAAAGTACGCTATTTTACATTTCAGGTCTTTGTGCATGTCAAATACAAGGTCGTCATCCGCATTAAGGATGGCATAACCCTCGGGGAAAACCGTTTGTGCTGCTACAGCTTTTACTTTTGCTAGCTTTTCTATGGTGTCAATACCACTTAGACCTATATGGTCTTCGGCTACGTTAGTCACTACAGCTACATCGCAGTTGTGAAAGCCAAGACCAGCACGGAGTATGCCCCCTCTGGCGCACTCAAGAACAGCATAGTTTACAGTAGGGTCACGCAATACAAATTCTGCCGAAACCGGCCCTGTACAGTCGCCCTTCATCATTAGTTGGTTTTGTATGTATACCCCATCTGTGGTAGTATAACCTACTTTATAGCCCATCTGTTTTACAATATGTGCTATGAGTCTGGTAGTTGTAGTTTTACCGTTGGTGCCAGATACTGCTATAATTGGAATGCGAGCAGATGTTCCGGGTGGGTAAAGCATATCAATAACAGGCTCAGCAACGTTTCTTGGTAAGCCATCTGTGGGGTCTAAATGCATACGGAAACCTGGGGCTGCATTCACCTCGAGAACGCTACCTCCGTTTTCGGTGATCGGCACTGATAGATCAGGCGCCATTATGTCTATTCCACAGATATTCAGCCCTATGATACGCGCTATGCGCTCGCACATGAATATGTTCGTTGGGTGTACATAGTCTGTTACATCTGTTGCAGTACCACCAGTGCTAAGGTTCGCGGTTGGTTTTAGCCACAGTTCCTCGCCCTTTGCTATGACTGTTTCGAGAGTATATCCTTTCTTGTCCAGTATGTCTCTTGTGAATTGGTCTACTTTGATATTAGTGAGCACTTTTTCGTGCCCATAACCACGACGAGGGTCACTATTTACTATGTCTATAAGTTCTTGAATGTTGTGCACCCCATCTCCTGTTACAGCTGCTGGTGTACGGAGGGCCGCTGCAACGAATTTGTAGTTAATAATTAGCACCCTGAAATCTCGTCCAGTGATAAATTTTTCACAGATTACTGCTCTTCCATACACTTTCGCGGCTTTAAGCCCGGCTACGGCATCTTCCCAATTGCGAATGTTAGTAGTAGCGCCCTTGCCGTGGTTGCCGTTTACCGGTTTTGTCACGATAGGGTAGCCTATTTTATTGATAGCAGCTTGAAGATCTTCTTCATCATATATAATTCTTCCTCTTGGTACGGGTATCTCCGAGGCTTCTAGTAGGTTTTTAGTTTCCTCTTTGTCGCAGGCAATCTCTACAGCTATGCTACTGGTTGTACTGGCAACCGTAGCTTGAACTCTGCGCTGATTCACACCATAACCTAGCTGTACTAGTGAGTGACGGTTTAGACGAATGTAGGGTATTTTCTTGCGTATGGCTTCTTCTACTATCGAGCCTGTGCTAGGGCCCAAACGTTCATCTTCTCGTATTTCCCGAAGCGTTTGTATGTCTTCCTCTAAGTTGTACGGAGCACCAGCTACTAGTGCTTCAGCTATTTTTACTGCTGCTTTGGCTGTATAGATACCTGCTTTAGCTTCGTGATAAGAGAAAACTACGTGGTATATACCAGCTTCTTTAGTCTCTCGGGTACGACCAAACCCTGTATCCATACCCGCGAGTGTTTGTAGTTCCAGAGCTATGTGCTCTATCACGTGACCCATCCAAGTGCCTTCTTCTATTCGCTGAAAGAACCCACCCGGCACTCCCTCAGAGCATCTGTGCTCGAATAGTGTAGGCATCAATGTAGAAATACGCTCTAGGAATCCCGGTATCTTGTCAGTAGGTTGTTGCTCCATCTCCTCAAGGTCTAGGAGCATTACTATTAGTTTGTGCCTATTTGCCGACCAGTAGTTAGGGCCGTTCATTGCTTTTATATCCAGAATTTTCATCGAATTTGAAGTTTAGTGGGATTAAGGTAGTAATATTTTCGACAAAATATATACCGACTAAAATAATTAATACGAAAAGAAGAGGAATGTGTGTTTTCTGTAAAACATTGATAACATATTATACAATGACGATGCGAAGGCAAAGCTGTTTTGAATACAAATAGCTTTATTTTTGAACTTCATTTTCGAGCAAATGGTGTAGGTTTGTACCTACTGTATATACATGCGATTAAAAAAAATAATGTTATTCCTGTTTCTTTTGCTGACAACAGTAAAAGGATTTTCACAGGGAAATACAAATAATACACAACCAAGGGTGTTGATTCTGCTCGATAAATCGTCGAGCATGATAAACTTATGGGATGGTGGTAGACAGAAATCGAAGGTAGCTAATGAGCTTATTCTGAGATTGATAGATAGTATCTACGTTGTAAACAGGGATGTTGAATTTTCGTTGAGGGTATTTGGGCATCAGTTTACAGTAGCTGAGAACAATTGTAAAGACACCCGCAATGAAGTCCCTTTCAGGAAGGACAATAGATTGCAAATGGAGTACAGGCTGGATGACATTCAGCCATTGGGCGTTACCTCTATAGCCTACTCGCTGCAGGAGGCTGCTGAAAACGACTTAGTGGATGTAAACCGCAATGCATACAGTATAATATTGATAACAGATGGCGGTGAGAGCTGTGGTGGAGATATATGTGCAGTGATGCGTAAACTGGCTGCCAGCAAGGTATTCTTCAGGCCTTATATAGTTAGTTTGGAAGGGGTTGCTGGGCTTAAGTCTACCTACGATTGTATGGGCGACTATCTAGAGGTGACCAAACAAATTGACATACCCAAGGCAGTCAGTAAAATTGTGGATGCCTTTAGGCCCATGATAACTATCTCGACTAAAGAATATGCCAAGGTAAAGGAAGTAGCAGCAACTACGCCTACGGTTCTAAACGTGAAAATACCAGAAATTAAACTGAAGGATACTGTGAAAACAGTAGAAAAGGTAGTAACTGTGACGCCGCCACCGCCACCTAGATTTACTCGTAACGAGTTGTCTGTATCTCGAGTAGAGATGAAGGGACTCTTGGCCTTTAAAGCTGAACTACCCAAACGCCCAAAAGCAGAATTTGTTTCAGTGCCGGAATACACTCCTAATGTTACAGAAGAAGAGCCAGTAAAACTACCGACACTTGACGTGAGTAGAACTTTTATAAGAGCCATGGTTACGATGGCGATACCAGCACCCAACCCTAGAAAGCCCAAAGCAATAGTGCCACCAGCATTTGTGCCTATGTTGGTAGATGAAGTGCCTGAGCGACCAGCCCCACAGAATATTGATAAAATAACAATTGCCTCATTACGTGCCGCTCGTATACAGCCACCAGTAGCCATGAGTCAAAAACTTACTCGGGTCAGTGCCTATGTACCAGTTATTGTTGATGAAATACCACCTAGGCCTGCACCAATATCAATAAACAAACTAAACTTACTATCTGCTAAAACTAAAATGTTGTTGACGGTGCTCGATGATATGCCTCCTAGGAAATTGCCAGCAATGCCACCATTAAAGCTAGATGTAGAACCATTGCCAGTTGCTGCAAAACCTAAACCTAAACCAGTAACAGGAAAAGTAGAAGCACCTATAGGTAAACCTGCTGAATACAAGGTAGAGGTTGAAGATGCTAAAGAGACTACCGTAGAGATATACTTTACAAATGGGAATGGTAAGTTTTATGCTACCACTCCTCAGGTATTACTATTAGAACCTGGTACAGGTAAGCTGTTGAAGCGTTTTTACAGAATGGTAGATGCAGATGGTAATCCTGATCCTCAGACTAATATTGCTCCCGGTGAATACACGCTTGCTTTCTCTGAAACCAAAAGCCTTACTGTAAATAATGTAAGCGTAGTAGAAAATAAACGAAATAAGATAATTGTGACTGTGAATAAGGCTAGTCTTAGCTTTCAGTATGCCAATAACATACCTAGACCTGTGACCGAGTTTGCTGCTAAAGTGATAGAACGTAACAAAACTAATGGTAAAATTGTAGATCAACCTTGTACTGAACGACTAGAGTATGAACCAGGAAACTACCATGTTATAATCAATACTTTTCCGCAGGATGTTCGAAATCTGGATCTCGATTTCGATGAGAAAGTGATTAAGATTCTGCAACCAGGTTTTGCTAAGTTTGTATCTGAGCCTGAGATGACTAGTGTGACACTGTATCAACGATTGGGCGACAAATTTTTGTCTTTTCATACAATGAGCCTCAGAGACCCCGAAGCACAGCACCTGCGCATTCAGCCTGGTGAGTACCAGGCACATTATCACAAAGGTCCAGGTGGTGCCAGAGCATCTGAAAAAGTAGTTGTCTTCATAGTGAAACCAACGGAAGAAACTGAAGTAATACTCAACTAAATATGGTAGAAGGTATCACCACCTGCATAGTAGCAGTAACAGACCCCGAGTACAAAGAAGTGTTTGCGCTGCGCGATGAGGTGCTACGCAAGCCGCTGGGGCAGTCTCTCTATAATGACGATTTAAGTAGAGATTACACAGATGCTATATTGGTTGCCAAACACAACAATAATGTAATAGCTTGTTTGATGCTGCATCACATAAATACTAACGAGGTGCAACTACGTCAAATGGCTGTCTACAATCAATGGCAAGGAAAAGGTGTTGGAAAGCATTTGGTGAAGTTTGCCGAGGACTTTGCCTGTAGTAAAGGCTACACAAAGGTGATATTACATGCACGTAAGGTAGCAGTGGATTTTTATGGAGGAATGGGTTATGTGCAATTCGGGAATGAATTTGTGGAGGTAGGAATACCACATTTTATGATGGAGAAAATAATCGGTGTTTAATCAATTCCTTGACCTTTCCTACAATGTGTTTCTTATTTATTGTTGATTTTGCTAAAAATTTCTACAAGATCCCATTCTATACTTTTGCTCACAGTTTCAGTGATGCGCCCTACTTCTTCACCGGTTTTATCTGTAAATAGTATTGTAGGTAGCAATGTTACTTTGTATTTATTTACGAGCGCTATGCCTGCAGCAGTGGTGGTCGTTTTAGCTCTATCCATTCCTATCAGCACCATATTTTCATGGCTGATATCAAGGCCAGATAATAGTTTATAAAATTTAGGTAGCAGATTTTGCGAATCTTCACACCAAGTGCCGATAAACACAAGTATACTGTAATTGCGAATTGTACTGCGTAAATAAGGTAATGTTAGTGTGTCAGGTTTGTATGCAGCAATGCCACTATCCAGCCATGCAAAGGTGGGCTCTGTGGACATGTTTTGAAATGTGAATGTGCCCTTAAAAACCTTATGTCCAGTTTTTTCGTCTTTGCTTATTTCATATGCAGTAGCCGATGCCGCCATCGGTTGTTGTAGCGTATCCATTATATTGGTTGGCACTGGTTTGAGTTGCGTTAGTGGTAGTTGAGCAGTGGTTGAAGTTGATGTGATTATAAAACCAATAAATGAGACACAATACGATAAATACTTCATGGCTTTGATGGCTAGATTATCCCAATTGTTTCCGTAGGGCTATGAGTTTAGTTTTGAGAAGCACCAGCGATGATTTAAGATCAACAGTGGTAACATCCATATTGTTTTTAGTTTTTAGTTTTGCTTTTGCTCCGTTGATGGTAAATCCTCTTTCTTTTGTTAGGTGGTATATGGCTCTGAGTTCTTTAACCTGCTCAGGTGTGTATAATCTATCTCCTTTGCGGGTGGTACGCACTTTAAGTTTGAATTCATTGGTCCAGAAGCGGATGTGCGATGTCTTTACCTTGAAAAAGTCAGCTACTTCGCCGATGGTATAATATTTTTTCTCGCCATTCCAGTCTTCACTTATTATTTCTTCTACCGCGTTTGATTGTTTTTTTGTTTTGGTTGGTTTGCCTATCTGTTCTGGCTCGCCTTCTGAAAGTAGGGTTGATGTATTTTTTATTATTTCAGTATTGGATTCTAGATACTCATTTTCGTACTGAGTTATTGTTGTATCGTACTCAGAGACAGAATTTAATTCTGAAAGATTGTTGATAATTGATAGTTTAGGCTCATCTTCCAGAACATCTGAATAAATCTCTTTTGCTTCATTGTTGGCCTGTATGCTGTATTCTGAAATGTGATTTAACTCATCGCCATGTAGAGAATTTGGTATTGTATCTGGCAGTTGATTTGAGCGGTCGTCATCGATAGTGGTATCAAAGAGGGTGATTTCGTTTGTTGTTGTGTCATTTGTAGCTATGCTTTCGTCATCACTTTTATTTTCACCAGATGTATTGTTTTCATCTACCTCTATTGTTGATGTCTCTTTCACGCGCACACGACTTCTAGCAGCTGGTTTTGCTGATTCATTTACTATCTCTTCCCCAAAGAGTGTAAGTATGCGTGTGGTGCTCATTAGCTACAATTTATTGCATTGTTAGTTTTGCTAGGTTTTACTGAGGAAAGGGGATGGTTGGTGTTATTTTACTGGGTCTGGTGCTACTTGTTTTTTCTTCAGTGCTTCTATTTCTTTTGATTTCTGGTTTTCCTGTTTTTTAGTTTCTTCTAGTTGTTTGTTGATTTCTGCATTTTTCTCCGTTATACTTTTAAGTTCTAGTTCTTTTGCTCTAATAGAGGCAGCAGTTGCCATGTCTGTATCTAAGGTTTGGAGAAAACTAATAATGTTTTTGGCTAGTTCTGGTTCTTGAGCAGTAGTTACATAGTTGTCATATCCTTTCGACGCGCAGAAATAGAAAGTGGTTTTTCCTTTTTTTCCTTTTACTTTATAATAATAGTCTGCTTTATTGTTTGGGATAATAGTCGACCAAGATACCCCACGATATATGCTAAATCCTTTTTTGCGAGCACTACGCTTTAGGTTTGCACTTGCTATTTTAGATTCTATTATTTCTATTGCTAGTGTTTTATCGTATTTGTAAGTAGTACTAAAGCACCAAAGTTTAGTTTTGGCCATTTTGGCATTGCCCTCTTTGATTTCTATGTTTTGTGCCGAAACTGTAAAAGGGAATAGAACAATTAGAAAAAGAAAGCGCAAATTTCTCATGAATTAAATTTTAAATGCTATTTCGGAATAAAAGTTGTAAGCCATAAAATTACAACAATTAGCTAATATGCGGGCAACGTGAAATTCAACCTGCAAATGATGTGAACAATACAACGAAAAGAACGATTCTGAAAAGACAGAATGGTAGTGACGCAAAGTAGCATATTTAGTATATTGCAAGCCTCATGAATGCATTTGAAATACGAGGAGGCAAACAGCTGCAAGGCACCATAACGCCACAGGGCGCTAAAAACGAAGCACTACAAGTATTGTGTGCAGTACTACTAACAGATGAGGTAGTAAAGCTGAATAATGTACCAGACATAGCTGACGTTAATGCACTGATAGAACTGTTGCAAGATATGGGTGTGCGTATAGAGCGTCCATCACCTAATACAATAGTGCTTCAAGCTAATAACCTAGATCCAGATTATTTCACGACACCTGCATTTAGGAAAAAATCAGGAAAACTGAGAGGAACAGTAATGCTGGCTGGACCTATGCTGGCTCGGTTTAAGAAGGCATATATACCACAACCGGGTGGCGATAAAATAGGAAGACGCAGACTTGATACACACATCAGAGGATTTGAGCGACTCGGAGTAAAGTTTGAATATGATGCAGAAAATCAGTTATTTACCATGACAGCTGATAAGCTGGTGGGAACAAATATGTTATTGGAAGAACCCTCGGTGACTGGAACTGCCAATATACTGATGGCAGCAGTACTATCAGAAGGCGTAACAACAATTTATAATGCCGCTTGCGAGCCCTATGTGCAGCAATTATGCCTGATGCTCAATAGAATGGGGGCGAAGATAACGGGTATCAGCTCCAATCTGCTGACAATAGAAGGTGTAGAAAGACTATATGGTTGTGAACACAGATTATTGGCAGATATGATTGAGGTAGGTTCGTTTATTGGTTTAGCTGCAATGACAAAAAGTGAGTTGACAATAAAAAATGTTGACTTGCCCCAATTAGGGTTAATACCTGATATATTTAGGAGGTTAGGAATTGAACTAGAAATTAGAGGAGATGATATTTATGTCCCATCTCAGGAGCAATATCGTATACAGAAATTTATAGATGGGTCTATATTGACTGTATACGATCATCCGTGGCCTGGTTTTACTCCAGATCTCATTAGTATCGTTTTGGTGACAGCTACTCAGGCTAAAGGTACAGTATTGGTACACCAGAAAATGTTTGAGAGCAGGTTGTTTTTTGTGGACAGACTTATAGAAATGGGTGCACAGATTGTGTTGTGTGACCCCCATAGAGCAGTAGTGATAGGGCTGGACAAACAAGTGGCATTACGGGGAATAAACATGGTCTCTCCAGATATACGAGCAGGTGTGGCTTTGCTCATCGCAGCGCTCTCGGCAAGTGGCAAAAGCACTATACAGAATATACACCAAATAGACAGAGGGTATGAAAGAATTGATGAACGACTAAATTTGTTAGGTGCAGACATTAGAAGAGTGAATTTACAGTAGCTATCTATCTGAAGTTAATTCCCATTTCTTAATTGCGTTAGAAGAGAATATAGGTTGTGGTTTATATTATGTGTGTTTGGCTAACAATGCATACATGTATTGCGCCTATTTTATTGTTGAAGAGTCATTACTTAAACAGTAAAAGTATTTCAACACAACGTTTATTATGTCTTTCATAGTATAGTTTGTATTATTTGTAGGGTGTTATGTATTTTGAGTAAAATAATGCGTTGGTTTTTAGACATAAACAAAGAATAGATGTATTACGATAATTGCATGTCCGTTATGTTTTTTTGAAAAAAATAACGTACTTTTCGGTCTGCATATTATTTTTAGTATGTTTACTCTCCATTTTGTGAACTTTTTTTAACAAAAAGAAGGTTCATCGTGGGGTTTAGTATGTTGTTTTTTAGGTGAAAAACGATCTCAAAGAACAACTAATAGAACAGTAAACACATGCGAATGCATGTGGTAAAATGGAAAAATAATTTTATTAAACACGGTAGTATGAATAGTTTCTTACGAGCGCAATTCAAGCATTTTTCAAATAAAGCTATCAGCAAACTGGTACCATCAGGTGTTAGTTTGTTGTGTAGTTTGGTAGCACTGTTAGCCTTGCTTTTACCAGCTAGGTCAATGGGGGCTATCGGTTTTTCGGGTGCTACTCTGAGCCCTGCTACACAATTAGTGTGTAGTGGTGGTACAGCTACTATTACCCTGAATCCTACTACTTGCTCATTACCTGGAGTGCTTGACTGGAGTGCAAACTACGTTGTAGATTCATCTAATGATGGAGGTTTTTCATGGACACCAGTAGCTACCGGAACTGTTACAGCAGCATCTCCTACAGTAATTTATTCAACACCAGTACTTACCTCAACAGCTTGTTATATTCTCACCTATAGAGTAAGATTAACAGGTATAGTTCAGCCTTGTATACCAGGTAACGTTAACTTCAACTCTACCAATGTTAGTGTCAATGTTTGTCCGCTTCCAGCAGCTATATCTTGCAACACTCCAGTTTGTTTTGGTGATAGTATAACCCTGTGTAGTGCAACACCTGGTGGATTATGGAGCAGTGGTACCCCAGGTACAATGGCTGTTGTTAATCCTATCACTGGCAGAATCACTCCAGCATCGCTTACAGGTGGTACAGCAACAATCAGTTATACAGTTGCCGGATGTTCAACTACTACTATCGTTACAGCGTATCCTACTCCAGCAGCAATTAGCGGTGCTGCTTCTGTGTGTCAGGGAAGTTCCACACTATTTACAAATGCTACATTGGGTGGTACATGGTCCAGTAACAATACAGCTATAGCTACTGTCGATGCCGCTACTGGTGTTGTTACCGGTGTAGCTGGGGGAAGTACTACTACTATTTCTTACACATTAGCTCCAGGAGGTTGTTTTACTAGAAGAACAATATCGGTTAACCCATTACCTTCAGCCATATCAGGTGGGCTTACTGCTTGTGTGGGTACTACTACTACTCTTTCTTCTACTCCTACAGGCGGAAACTGGATAAGCCAAATTCCTTTTGTCGCTACAGTGGGTATTTCCTCTGGTTTGGTTACTGGTGTTAATGCTGGTACTACCAATGTCACATATTCTTTGCCTGGTACAGGTTGTAGGGCTACTGCTGTTGTTACTGTTAGCCTCACTCCAGCTCCTATCACTGGCTCTCTTAGTATTTGCCAATTTGCAACTACTACCCTCAGCACTACCACACCCGGTGGTGTATGGGTCAGTTTGAATACCTCTGCTGCTACAATAGATCCTGTTACAGGTGTGGTTACAGGTGTTACTGCAGATACTGCTACAATAGTGTATTCTTTGGCTTCAGGTTGTACAACACGGGCAGTAGTAACGGTCAATGCAGCACCTACAGCGATTTTTGGCCCTTCGCTTGTTTGTTTGGGGCAGTCAGCTAGCTTTGGTAGTGCCCCTGGTGGTGGCACGTGGAGTAGTAGCACTGCTGCTACAGGAACAATTGGTATCACAACGGGTTCGTTTGCAGCATTAGCTGTAGGTACTACATCTCTCACTTATACTCTTCCTGGCGCATGCGTAATATCTACAACCGTTACAGTTTCGCCATTGCCAAATCCTATTACAGGAACTGCTGTTATCTGTCAAGGACAAATAACAACTATGAGCACCACTACTCCTGGTGGTACATGGACTAGCAGTAATGCCGGAGTAGCAACCATCGATACCTTTACTGGTAGTGTAAATGGTATTTCACCTGGCGCTGTATTGATAACCTATTCATTACCTACAGGCTGTGCCACTACAGCATTCGTCACTGTCAATCCTTTGCCTGCTCCAATAACTGGGGCAGGAAGTGTATGTGTGGGTAATACTGTTTTACTCAGCACTACAACTACTGGTGGTACATGGAGCAGCAGTATACCTCCTATAGGTTCCATCGGTTCAACATCCGGTTTATTTACAGGTTCTATACAGGGCTTTACAGTTGTTACTTATATTATCACAGCCACTGGTTGTCAGGTAAGTAGAGTAATGACCGTTAACCCAAACCCATTCCCTATTGATGGTACACTCACAGTGTGTGTGGGTTCTACTACTGTTCTCAGCAATTCTTCGCCCGGTGGGCCTGGTACATGGAGTAGCAGCAATTCTGCTGTAGCTCCTATCAACACATCTACCGGTGTAATAACTGGCACCTCGGCTGGCACAGCTACTATAGTATTTACACTGCCTACAGGTTGTCGCGTAGATACAACCGTGACTGTAAATCCATTACCGGCACCTATAACAGGATTTGCTAGTACATGTATAGGCTTCTGTACACCTTTATCTTCGGCTACTGCTGGGGGTACATGGACTAGTTCTGATCCTACTATAGCTACGGTCAACCCGTCTACAGGTTTGGTTTGTGGTATTTCGGCTGGTACCGCATATATATCTTACACTCTGAGCACTGGTTGTTTCACCTTAGTTTTAGCTACTGTTGATCCTGTGCCTCCGCCTCCTACCGGTGTATTGAGCATATGCGTTGGTGGTACTACTACACTGTCTCATGTTACACCTGGTGGTACATGGCAGAGTAGCGACACAATAGTAGCCAAGGTCTTTTTAGGTACAGGACTTGTAACAGGCTTTACTGCAGGTACTGCTAATATCACATACACTACAGCCGCTGGTTGTACTTCTTTTACAACCGTTACAGTTAATCCAGTACCTCCTGCTACTACTGGTACATTATATATGTGTGCCGGGAACAGTACTACACTTTCTAATCTTTTCCCCGGTGGTGCATGGACTAGTACTAATACGGTTGTAGCTACAATATCTACTACAGGTTTGGTGAATGGTTTGAGTGCAGGTACATCATTAATCAGCTATACATTGCCATCTGGTTGTGCTGCAGTCACAACCGTTACTGTTTATCCGTTACCTGCAATTCTAGGTTCAGTACTAGTTTGCCCAGGTATAGCTTCTACACTTACTGGTTCACCAGCTGGTGGCTTGTGGGTGAGTGCGTCTACTACAATAGCAACCATAGGGTCGCTTTCTGGTAGTGTGGTGGGCGTTAACCCCGGAACTACAACTATCACATACACGTTGGCTACTACATGTCGTAGTACTGCTATTGTAACTGTGCAGCCATTACCTGCGCTGATTACTGGTCCTACTTCAGTATGTCAGGGGTCTACTATTACCCTAATCAACTTCACTACTGGTGGTGGTACATGGACTAGCAGTAACACTGCTGTAGCCACAATTGATGCTGGTGGGGTAGTAACTGGTATAAGTGGGGGAACTACTACAATCACTTTTACTGCAAATACTACTGGTTGTATCATTACTACTACCATTACTGTTAACCCATTGCCAGGTGCAATAGGTGGTCCATCTGTTCTTTGTGTGGGCTCCACTGTTACACTCTCTACAAGTAGTACTGGTGGTACTTGGAGTAGCAGTGGTACGGTAGCTACTATTGGCTCAGCTTCTGGCGTAGTAACTGGCGTAACAGATGGTACAGAAATTATTACTTACACATTACCCACGGGTTGTTTCACTCTATATACAGTTACAGTAAATCCATTACCCTCAGGTATATCTGGTGCACTGGTTGTATGTAATGGATTTACCATTACCCTTAGTAGTGCTACAACAGGTGGTACATGGTCAATAGCGCCCACTACAGTTGCTACCATAGACACTAGTGGTGTAGTAACCGGTCATTCAGCTGGTACAGCTACCGTTACTTATACATTACCCACAGGTTGTTTAACTACTGCTGTTATAACTGTTAATCCACTACCAGCGCCAATTACAGGCTTACTGAATATTTGTGTGAACGACAGCGTTACACTTTTCAACACTGTAGCTGGTGGTTCATGGAGTACTGAGAACATTTATATAGCAGTTATCGACCCAGCTACTGGTCTACTCGCCAGTGTTTCTGCTGGTACAGTTACTGTTAGTTACACATTACCTACAGGGTGTTACACAACTGCAGTAATGACTATCAACCCAATTGTACAGCCAATTACTGGTCCGCTCACGGCATGTGTGGGTGCTAGTGTTACACTTGCTAACGTTACCACTGGTGGTAGTTGGAGCAGTAGTAATCTATCTGTAGCTACGATTGGTTCTGCTACTGGTGTGGTAACCGGTATTGCTCCTGGAACTACAATCATCACTTACAGACTGCCATCTAGCTGTCCTAGATTGGTGGTATTTACTGTCAATCCATTACCTGCATCTATTACGGGTGCGCTTACTATCTGTCGTGGCGACACCACTGTGCTGGCAAGTGCTACTGCTGGTGGTACATGGAGCAGTAGCAACCCTGGGGTAGCATTCATATTTATGCCCACCGGTCAAATGATAGGGATAGCGGCAGGAACGTCTATAATTACCTATATGTTGCCTACCGGATGTTTGACAGCCAGTACAGCAGTTATTAATCCGTTACCTACTGCTAGCAGTGTGACAGGTTCGCGTACTGTATGTGTGGGCTCGATATCATTCTTGGGTAACACCACATTCCCTGGAGGAACTTGGAGTAGTCAGAACCCATTAATAGCTACTATAAGCACCGGACCTGGTCCTGGTGGCGGAGTGTTGACTGGTATTGCTGCTGGTACAACCACTATTACTTATACTTTGCCTACAGGTTGCGATACTACGTTTACAATTACAGTTAATCCATTGCCTGCCCCAATTACTGGTGTTCCTTCAGTGTGTGCTGGTTCAACAACCACACTTAGCAATGCTACCCCAGGTGGCTCTTGGACAAGTAGCAACCCTACAGTGGGTACTATTAATGCTACTACTGGTGTATTCACAGGATTGGTGCCTGGCAATACTGTTGTAAGTTACGTAATCACAGGTACGGGATGTCAGGTGAATGTTATTATGACGGTTAATCCTAATCCTAACCCCATTAATGGTGTAACCGAATTATGTAATGGTGCTAGTGGAATTTTATGGACAACATCTACCGGTGGTGGATGGGGTAGCAGTAGTGGTTTTGTTACCTCTGTTACAGCATTTTCAGCAGCATTTGATTCTGCAGTAGTTACTGCGTTGAATGTTGGTGTAGATACAATCACATATACGTTGCCAACAGGGTGTAGCACAAGAACTATAGTGACAGTAAGAGCATTACCAACTCCTATAACTGGGCCTGATAGAGTTTGTGTAAATGACTCTATAACCCTCATTAGCGGACCAACTGCTGGTACATGGACTCACACATCTCCTACAATTGCAGGTTTGGGTGCTACTACTGGTGTAGTCACAGGTTTGAGTGCAGGCGTAGATACTGTTACCTATTCAATCACTTACACTGTTGTTGTATGTAGAACTACTAGAACAATAACAGTTAATCCCTTGCCTGGTAATATTACCTTCAGCAGTCCCGGTGTTTGTGTTGGCTCTACCGTTACCGCTTCCAATAGCGCTGCGGGTGGTACATGGACTACGCTTGACACTGCAATAGTAACCATCAACCCAACAACAGGTGTAATAACTGGCGTATCTGCTGGTACTGCAAGTATCACCTATACATTGGCAACAGGTTGTTTTGTGGTAAGAAGCATTAACTGTAATCCAAAACCAAATGTTACCATTGTAACTATACCTTCTATCATTTGTAAATATTCTTCTACTACACTCACCGCTGCAGGTGCTGGTACTGGTGGAACTTACAATTGGGCTCCTCCTACAGGTTTGTCTAGCACATTTGGTGCTACCGTTGTAGCAAGCCCTACCATTACTACTACATATGTGGTAACAGGTACAACAGTATTTGGTTGCACAGATACGGCAATAGTAACAGTGGTTGTAGATTCATTGCTTAATAATATCACTATTACCGGACAAGATAGTATCTGTAAAGGTGATTGTACTTTACTTATTGCTAATGGTAGAGACAGTACATATTTCGATTGGACACCTTCTACTGGGCTATCTTGTACCATATGCGATACTGTAACCGCTTGTCCTGTCAATACTACTACTTATTACGCTTTAGCAATTGATAGATTGGGTTGTCGTGATTCTTTATTCTTTACTGTTACAGTAATGCCGCTACCAGTAATGAAAGTGTTGCCTAATCCTGCTATAGTATGTAACGGTAGTACAGCTCAATTGCGTGTCACTGATTCATTTGCTACTGCAGCTTATGTGACAAAATTTGCTTGGTTTCCTAACGCATTTATAGATGATGATACTACCGCTAACCCAATAGTTTCTAATACCACAAATCTTGTATACAGAGTAACCGGTATTACACCATTTGGTTGTTTCGATTCGCTCAAAGTTCCTGTCACAGTGCTTGACAGTGCATTTAACGGAATTAACAAAGACACAGTAATATGTATAGGTGGCAGTGCTCAGTTGAATGCTACGAGCGTTAACCCCGATGGTTCTCGTTCAGATTTCTATTGGTTGAATGCTACGGCGATGAGCAACAGATTTATTTATAATCCTGTAGTATCGCCTGTGGTTACTACTACTTATCCGGTTATCATCACCCCCAATGTATGCTGGCCCGATACATTATACACAACTGTAGTTGTAGTTCCTTTCCCAGATATTACCATTACACCACCCTCTGCTACTGTAGCTTCGGGTACTCAGGTCACATTAAAAGCTGAGATAAATAATGAAATGATTATCAATGCTTATGCTTGGTCTAATCCTTCTACGTTGTCTTGCGAGGTATGTTACACTACAATTGCTACACCTACCGCTACTACTACATATACGTTCACTGCAACTTCAATTTACGGTTGTACCTCTACACGTACAGTTACCATAACTGTGGGTTGTGAAGAGTCGCAGATATTCATTCCTAACACATTTACCCCTAATGGTGACGGCATGAATGACAGATTCTTTATAAACGGTAAAGGAATAAGTAGAATTACTAAATTCCTTGTTTATAATAGGTGGGGTGAATTGGTGTATGAACGTTACAACATAGGCGCCAATGACCCATCGGTTGGTTGGGATGGCCAATACAAAGGTGTTGTGTTGCCTCCGGATGTTTTCTATTACTTTGTAGAGGCTGAATGTAATTTGGGTGAAACATTCAAATACAAAGGAGACGTTAGTATAGTAAGATAATTAGATTTAATTCTATAAAAAGAAGCAAATGAAGCGTTACTTAAGCAAACTGTCAGTGGCTGTCCTTTTAGGACTCAGTATCAATGGCTATGCACAAGATGTACACTATTCACAGTTTTACGAAAACGCGCTGATGCGCAACCCTGCACTTACTGGTATTTTCACCGGAGATTATAAAGTAGGGTTCAATTATCGTAGTCAATGGGCTACTGTATCAGCTCCCTACAGCACCATTATGCTTTCTGGTGAAACTAGAGTGCTCGTAAACCGTGAGATAGGTGATTACCTAAGCTTTGGTATGGCTGCCAATTTTGATAAAGCTGGATCTATCAATATGAATACCACCCAAATTTACCCCGCCATAGCCTATAACAAGGCAATGGGCGACAGGTACAATTCGTACTTGTCTGTAGGGTTGTCTGGTGGTTACATTTCTCGCTCAATAGATCAAAGCAAGATTACAACTAGTAATCAATATATTAACGGTGAATACAATTCTACCAATTCAACTGGCGAAAACGCTAGCTATCGCAGCAGAAGTAACTATGATGTTGGGGCAGGTGTAAGTCTAAACAGTTCACTTGATGAGCAAGGTATTTTCAATTATTACCTTGGCGTGAGTGCATATCACATCAATACTCCTACGCAGGAATTTACAGGTGCCGATCCCGTTAACTTGAATATGAAGTGGCAGTTTAATGCGGGTTTCCACTCTTCATTTAGTGAGCAGTTCGGTGTTACAGTGCATGCCAATTATAGCTATCAGCAACCTAGCACTGAGTTGATATTGGGTGGTTTTTTCACTTGGCGTAGTGTGCCAGTAGGCTTACCAAGTATTTTTGCTTTGAATTTCGGTGCCTTCTACCGTAATCAAGATGCATTCATACCTATGGTGCGTGTAGATTATAAAGATGTTTCAATCGGATTTACTCAGGATGTCACTAACTCTGCACTTGCAGCCAATGTGCCAGGTACGGGAGCTACAGAGATTTCAATTTATGTAAGAGGCAACTATCTGCATAGGAAAAACCCACGTGACCCTATGTATTGTCCAAGGTTTGAAGATGTAAACAACTATAACTTCAGATAATAGTAAGCACAAGTACGTATATTCAAAAGCCCCGCTAACCTAGTAGTTGCGGGGCTTTTAATTTGAAACTGCTTTTCGGTAATATTGCTAGTCATGTGGCTAGTAATATTGCACTTAATTACATGCGCTCTATTACTACGGCGCTGGCACCACCACCGCCATTGCATATACCTGCTGCGCCATATTTGGCATCATTCTGATTCAGCACATTGATGAGTGTTGCAATAATACGGGCTCCACTACAACCCAATGGATGACCAAGTGCTACTGCACCACCATTGACATTAACTTTAGAGGGATCTAGATTCATCTTTTGAGCATTTACTATACCTACCACACTAAATGCTTCATTGAGCTCAAAATAAGACACATCTTCCATTTTAAGACCTGCTTTTCCTACTGCTTTTGGCACCGCAAGAGAAGGAGAAGTTGTAAACCACTCAGGTGCTTGCTCAGCATCAGCATAACCTACTAGACGAGCAATAGGTTTGATGCCCAATTGTTCGGCTTTTTCTTTGCTCATCAGCACTAACGCTGCAGCACCATCATTCATTGTACTTGCATTAGCGGCAGTAACTGTTCCTTCTTTGGAGAAGGCTGGGCGAAGACCAGCTATTTTATCAAATTTCACATTCCATGGGTCTTCGTCTTTGCTTATTTTTATAGGGTCGCCTTTTTTCTGCGGAACCTCTACTGGTACTATTTCATTATCAAATTTGCCAGCATCCCATGCGCCTTGGCTACGTTTATAGCTTTCTATTGCAAACTCATCTTGTGCTTCGCGGCTAATGTTGCATTCTTTAGCACACATATCAGCAGCATTGCCCATGGCATAATTGTGATACACATCAGTAAGACCATCTTTAGCCAAGCCATCAATAAGTGTAACATTGCCATATTTACTACCCCAGCGAAGATTTTCGTTGTAGAACGGGACATTACTCATGCTTTCCATACCACCGGCTACTACCACATCGGCATCGCCTAGCATTATGGCTTGTGCACCTTGCATTACGGCTTTCATGCCACTAGCGCATACTTTGTTGATCGTGGTGCAGGGTACATTGTCTGGCACACCAGCAAATCTAGCAGCCTGGCGAGCAGGTGCCTGACCCAGATTTGCCTGAAGCACACAACCCATAAGCACCTCATTTACTTCTGAAGCTGCTACACCAGCACGCTCTAGTGCACCCTTGATGGCTATTGCTCCTAGTTTTGGAGCCGAAAAATCTTTTAATGCACCACCCCAACTTCCCATTGGCGTGCGTACTGCTGATACTATATATACTTCTCTCATTTTCGTTTTTATGTGAAGCAAAGGTAAGGAACCGGCATAAATTAATATCTATATTCTGATAGTAAGTTGACGAGGTTGAAAACGAAAGATTATATACAATAGCAACGAAAACGGCAAAATCTTTCAGGGTAATTTAAAATGAATACATTATTTTTACGCAACTTAACATTCCTGTCTCCCTATGACGGGTCTAAATTTTGTAATTATGATACGTAAAATTACACTGCTTTTTTTGTTGTGTATTGGTTTGGGAGGAATAGTGTCTGCACAAACAGAAGATTCTGTGCGCATTTATCTGCCTTATGGCAGTGATACTACATGCCCGGGTGTACAGCTCGATTTTGTTGCTATCGAGTCAAACGACACTGCTATAGGGTCTACATTTAAGTGGTTTGCCAATGATGTGTTCACTGGTGTAACTATAGACACATTTCATACTACTGCTCTTAATGATGGTGATAGCGTGTATTGCTGGATATACTTTATAAATAGTCTTGGATTGCTCGATAGCGCAAAGTCAAATACTATTATAGTATATCGTAGTAGTGCCATTATGCCTCGTGTACTCAATTCGATTACATCTGGCACAAACCCTGATTGCCCTGGTAGTCCACTCACATTCACTGCTTATCCAGTTAATGGCGGTACCGCTCCTCTATATCAGTGGTACGTCGACAATGTGCCAGTAATAGGTGCTGATAGTGCCACATTCACCAATATTTTTAACGACGGAGATACAGTAAGTGTAATGATGGTCTCTAATTCTGTTTGTGCGTCACCTACAGATACTGCATACTCAAATGGTATAGAGGTAATACACGATTCACTTACAGCTACATTGTCCATATCTGCTTTGTTCAATCCTATCTGCTCTCGCGATACTAATACTTTTAGCGCCTTAGTTACTGATGCAGGCTTAGGGTCTGTGATTTACTGGTATGTAAATGGTGTAAGTGTTCCCGGTGCGATAGGTCCAGCATATATTACTGATTCACTTAACAACGGTGACATTGTTTACGGAATGCTAGTGGCTACTGATGCATGTGTTATCAATGACACCACGATATCTACTGCTATTACAATGACTGTGATTCCTAATCTCAATCCTAGTGTTAGCATAGCTTTGACCAATGGTGCAAATCCAGGTTGTATAGATTCAGCCATTACATTTACAGCAACCATTACCGATGGCGGTGTTACGCCTGACCTAATATGGTTGATTAATGATACAGTAGTAGCCACTGGTAGTAATATTCATACTCAAGCTTACGAAAATGGCGATCTACTCACATTCAGGGTGCGTACAACAGATGGGGGTTGTTACTTAAATGATTCAGTAACAACTGCTGCTGTTTTAATGATTCGTGATAGTACCCCTGTAGCTCCTTTAGTGTCATTGATAGATAATATATTGGTTGCTAATACTGCTGGGGTTTATATCTGGTATTTCAATGGTACGATAATACCTGGTGCTAATGCACAAACATACCATCCTACTACAATGGGGTACTATTATGCCATTCGCGACACTGGCAACTGTCAGTCTCTGGCATCTAATACCATTTTTGTAGCACTATTAGATGTGAAAAATGTAACCATTGGTGAGGTTAACATCTTCCCCAATCCTACAACTGGTATGCTAAACCTAGATTGGAATGGTAGTAATGTATCGGCTAGTATTTCCGTATACAACCTATTAGGCCAAACAGTAGCACAAAAAGAAGTACTGAATAGTTCCAAAACTACCTTAGATCTGTCTGCATTACCTGCTGGAAACTATACCCTATCTTTTAGAGATAAAGAGGGTAGTGTAACTAACAAGAAAATACAGATCAGCAAATAGTATTGTTGACTGAGAATAATATTAAATGGTCCGGATGCTATCCGGACCATTTCGGTTTAAGGCAATTACTTTTATTTCAGATCTAGCAATAGTCTAGGGCACACACAAGCACTAACTATGGCAACTTGTAGCTAGGTTAAAAGTAGTTTAGATTTACGTGGTAGAAATGGCGTTATTTGCCATTATTAGGGAAGTGTTTGATAGCAATAGTATCAAGAGCATTGTAAAAGTCCTCGCCATATTTACGAATAAGTGGATCTTTCAGAAATTTATACACCGGTACCTTTAGCTTTCTTCCTAGTTTGCACGCAGGTTTGCAAAGACTAGGCCTTGGCTCATAATTTACAGCTTCGTATCCTGGGTGAGACGTTATTCGTATAGGGTATAAATGACACGATATAGGTTTGCGAAAATGTGTTTTACCTTCTAGCCAAGCTTTTTCTATACCACATTTTACGGTACCTGTTTCATCAGTGTAGCCATACACGCATATACCTCCATTCACAGTAGGTGTCACAAATCCATATTCATTGTCTATAGTGTGGGTGCCTTGTTTTTCTATCTCAGCTACATATTCAGGTACCAGCGATGATTTTATGTCAGTGTATATATCTTTTAATATCAATGTCTCCTCTTCTGTAAGGGGTGCACCGCAGTCCCCATCTACACAGCAGCCACCTTTACATTTTGTTAGGTCGCACACAAACTCTTCTTGTATAAGCTCGTCGCTGAGGAGCACATTGTCTATAGCTATCATCGTTACATGTTAATGTAGTTCATCAGCAAATTGTACTTACCAATGATGTCTTCGTTGTTGGTGTCTTTGCCATATACTTCCTGCACATGGTAGTTGTGTCGCTCAAATGAGGCAACTACACTATCCAGTACAGTACGGTTAAGCTTCATTGTTATTTCCAACATGCCTCTTTCATTTGTATGGGCATGCATTGCTAGTAATATTACGTCTTCATTCTCGCATATGCGTGCTATTTCATACATGGAGTAGTTGCGAGGTAGAATTTCTAATACCAATATACCACCGGGATTAGCAATGCCAGAGTTGTTGGTGATGTAACCCAATAGGTTATCCTTTGTGATACAACCTGAATACTTATTTTCAACATCAACTACAGGCAGCAAAGGTAGTGCTGCTTGGTGCATAATAGTAATGGCATCGAATGGATGAGATTGGGATCCTATTGCAGGTTTGTAGGTGAGTACACCTGCAGCTGATAGCGTCTGAGATGAATCAGAATACTCAAGGAGAGTATCTTCCATTACAAATGCCACATAGTATTCTTCGCTCAGCACGGGTAGTCCAGTAAGTCTCGATTCATCCATTATACGCAATGACTTTTCTATTAAGTCATTCGGAGATAAAACGGGTATATTCTTATCAGTTAAGAGTTCTAAGTTCATAGTTAAATTAGCAATTTTTTGCTTTCAAGCATGTACGAAATAGTGTGCTTGGAGGTTTTGAATTGCAATAATGAAAAGTTATCCTTCATGTTTTTCTAGAAACTGAGAGAGGATAGCGTTAAATTCAACAGGTACTTCCATCATTGGTGCATGTCCACATTTATCTATCCAATGCAACTCTGATGTGGGAAGTAATCTGTGAAACTCATCGGCAACCATAGGAGGAGTGATAGTGTCATTCTTTCCCCATATTAGGCATACTGGTTGTTTTATCTCCTGTAGTTCATCTCCTAAATTGTGACGAATAGCAGACCGTGCTAATGCGATGATTTTAAGTGCCTTTAGCCTGTTGTTGATGATGTTAAAAACCTCATCAACAAGCTCTTTTGTGGCTACCTTGGGGTCATAAAATGTAAGTTCAGTTTTCTTTTGTACGTAGTTGTAGTCGCCGCGTTTTGGGTAGGTTTCACCCATGCCGTTCTCAAACAAACCAGAACTTCCAGTAAGTGTTATGGTCTTAACCAGTTCGGGGTGCTTAAGTGTAAACACTAAGCCCACATGTCCTCCCAGAGAATTTCCAAGCAAGTGAACATCCTTGAGTTTCCTATGTTCAAAGAATTTGTAGACATATTTTGCTAGTCCTGACACACTAGTATCTATCAGTGACAAGTCGTATAATGGAAGTAAAGGAATAATTACAAGATGTGTTCTCTTATAATAGTCCACCAGATCTTTGAAATTGCTTAGGGCACCAAACAGACCATGCAGTAAAACGAGGGGCGTACCTGCACCTTCCTCAACATACTTAAATTTGCCAGAGTGTTTTATTTCGTAGTCCATTAATTATATTGTGTATGCTGCTAAAATACTACTGTTTACGATAAAAACGTAAAGTTAGGAAATATGATGTTGGAATTACCTGATTTGCACTTACCCTTTAATACAGTATTGTTCTAACCAGGTGTTGATTAATAAGAGTTAATTCGGAATTAATTGCCAAAAAAAAAGTAAGGCTCCTGCAATTGCTGAAGCCTTACTTCCACCTTATGAAAAATATACCCACCACAAAAGTAATAAGTTATTTGAATCTGGAACAACTATTATTGTTAAAAAAAACTTTAAAAGCTACAAAATGAAAATTATCACTTCCATAGTTACTTTTGGTACGCATATTGATATGCCTATAGCATTATGAAAAGAATATTGTTAGCACTCCTTTTTTTATTGCCTTTTGCCGTAAGTGCACAGGTAGCCCCCGAGTATATGAATGATACAGTGTATATGCTGCCCGAAGCAAGAGTTACAGCGCAATGGCTTAATGACACAGACAGGTATCGTTACAACCAAATGAAGTTTTATGTAACAACTATCTTACCCTACCTAGATGCTTCTACACAATTATTTAAAGATGTAAATGCTAAGGTGAATGAACCCGGTGTTGGTAGAAAAGAACGAAGGAAATATGTGAATAGCCGAGAAGACGAAATGAGAACAAAATTCGAAGACAAAATCAAACAGTTAAATGTTACTCAGGGCACATTGCTTGTTAAATTGATTTGTAGGCAAACGGAACTAAACTTATACAAAATATTACAAGAGTTCAAAAACCCATTAACTGCTGTAAAATGGCAAACATGGGCCAGGTTGAACGGACTAAACCTCGACAGAAGGTATAATCCAAAAGAAGAAAAAGACCTTGAAAATATTATGGAAGAGTTAGGGTATCCACTGCCCAGTAGCTATAGCATTTTTACAAGTAAGGGCTAAGATTTTCAGGATAGTTGCTGAATTGCTGATTTGTTACTGATTTGTATTGCGTAGTTAAAGGAGCGTTATTAACTTCATATTAGTTCTTCGTTTCCTACACAAATTTTACCTTTAGCTTATTCATTTATGAAACATGGTTAGCCCTCCTTTTTCTTACGCACTTGCCAAAAAGATATGTGAGAACTATCAGTCTCTTGTAGGTTCTCAATATGAGGATGGATCAACAGCCATCATAGATGCTGTGATAGTTTCGCCCTATGACAGTGTTAGCAAAAGCAGGTTTATTATGCTTTATTTGGTACTCAATGACGCAGAAGATGCGTTAACATCAGATAGCTCCACTAGCGAGTATGATGTGTTGGTGTTGTCTGGATCCATAAACGATAACAGATTGCAGTATAAAAGTATCAGACATCGACTCGATTTAATTCAAGTCAGAATGGAAGAACTAGCTTAGAATATTTTACTATAAAAAAATGGGCTCCAGGTATTTTACTTGGAGCCCATTTGATTTCAATAGTATTATTCACCAGATAGTTTCTTCTCAAGGGAGGTATCGTATGCTTGTTTCCAATCCGATACATATCCCCAGCTATCGTTATCTATATGTATTTCCTCATTAGCACTTACTACCCCAAGTTTAGTAAAAGGCATTCCTTTAAGTTCCGCTTCAAAAAGCGCTGCCAAATCTGGATTTACGCTTACCACTACTCTGCTTTGTCCTTCGCCAAATAACGCAGCGTCCTTGCGGATATCAGCTTGTGTGCTGATGCTAAAGCCCAATTTGTTGACCATAGAAGATTCTAACAAGCAGGCAAACAAACCGCCTTCAGATATGTCATGTGCAGATTTCACTAGTTTTGAAGATATAAGCCTGGCGACAGTTTGCTGCAAAGTATACTCCTCTTCCAGATTGAAGTGAGGTGCAGGACTATGCGTTACATCGCAAATATGGTGCAGATATTCAGAGCAGTTAATGTCTCCTGTATTTATACCTAGCATATATATTGTGTCACCAGCATGCTTGAACCCAATTGACATTTTCTGACTCAGATTGTCCATCACACCCACCATGCCTATAGTTGGGGTAGGGTACACAGGCCCATCCTCGCTTTGGTTGTAGAAACTTACATTACCACCAGTTACCGGCGTATCAAATTTGCGACATGCATCACCCATACCCTTTATTGCATACACAAACTGATAATACACTTCAGGGTTGTAAGGATTACCAAAGTTCAAACAATTAGTAATAGCTACTGGCTGAGCGCCACTACATACAATATTACGCGCAGCTTCTGCCACGGCTATCATTGCGCCTTTGTAAGGGTCTGCAAACACATACCTACTGTTACAGTCTGTAGTCATAGCTAGTGCTTTTTCTGATCCGTGCACACGCACCACGGCAGCATCACTTGGCTCGTTGGTGTGTGTATTGCCCGTGCCCACCATACTGTCATACTGGTCATATATCCAGTGTTTTGAGGCTATATTGGGCAGTTGTATCAGTTCGTAAGCTACTCCTTTTAGGTCCGCAGGTACAGGTATTGATGCTGCATCAAACTTATTGATTGCCTCGAAGTAAGCTGGTGTTTTGTAGGCTCTTTCGTAAATAGGTGCACCACCGCCCAAAACTAAACTTTCAGCAGGTACATCAGCTACCAGTTCGCCATTCATGTAATATTTAAGGTTAGTATCTTTTGTTACCTCGCCTATTTGTACGCAGTGAATATCCCACTTATCAAATATTCGCTGCACTTCTTCTTCTCTACCTTTTTTTACCACTATCAGCATGCGTTCTTGGCTCTCGCTCAGCAGCATTTCCCAAGGCTTCATATTTTCCTGGCGAGTAGGTACTTTGTCAAGATGAATAATCATACCGTGTTCACCCTTGGCACTCATTTCGCTAGTGCTACAGGTGATACCAGCAGCACCCATATCTTGCATGCCTATCAGCGCACCAGTAGGTATCATTTCCAGACAGGCTTCCAATAGTTTTTTCTCTTCAAATGGGTCACCTACTTGCACTGCAGGCAGTTGTTCGGCACTGTTTTCAGATATATCTGCCGATGCAAATGATGCACCACCAATACCATCCTTACCTGTAGATGCTCCTACAATAAATACCGGATTTCCTTCGCCATGCGATGTTGCCGAAACCGTTTGCCCTACGCGTACCACACCTACACTCATGGCATTTACCAGAGGGTTGGTCTGATAGCAACTTTCATAATACACTTCGCCTGCTACTGTAGGCACACCAAAGCAGTTGCCATAGTGTCCTATGCCCTTTACTACACCTTTTATCAGCCAGCGTGTTTTTGGGTTGTCCACCTTACCAAAACGCAATGAATTGAGCGAGGCAATGGGTCTAGCACCCATCGTAAATATATCTCTGTGTATACCACCTACGCCAGTAGCAGCTCCTTGAAAAGGCTCTATCGCAGATGGGTGATTATGACTCTCTATCTTAAATACACAACCCCAGCCATCACCTATATCTACTAGTCCAGCATTTTCCTCTCCTGCTTTCACCAGTAGCTTGGCTCCATCTCTGGGCAAGGTTTTCAGCCAAGTAATAGAGTTTTTGTAGCTGCAATGTTCGCTCCACATTACGGAGTACATCGCTGTTTCGGTGAAATTGGGTGTTCGACCCAGTATTTCTTTCATTTTTTCAAATTCTTCTTCGCGAAGACCCAGTTTTACTGCTTGTTCGAGTGTGGCGATCATAGCTGTAAAAGTACAATTTTGCTTCAAATATATTAATACAGAATTGTCAGAAAGCAATACTTATCAGTGTTACTAACAGGAAATAGCTACTGGTTTGCATGTTTAGGCAACAAAAACAAGGATATTAACCAAAGAATAAAGGTTCTGCACACTTATTCACATTTTCAAGTGAGTTATCCACATCATTTTGGCCAAAATCACACATTTTTTACATCGAAAACCGCACCAGTAAAGGAATACAGGGGTGCTCCAAATTGTGGATAAATATCGCCCCTCAAAATTTCATCGTTTGGGTGGGAAAAAGTGTAGATTTGTGTTGTATTTATCTATTAATCACATAAATGACCAGTTTTCTCGGCGAAGGTGAAGTAGCTATAGATTCCAAAGGGCGTTTCCTGTTGCCGGCAAAGATTGCCAAACAGATACCCGAAGGGATGGGAGAGAAGTTTGTCATAAACCGTGGTTTTGAAAAGTGTATTACAATTTATACAATGGATGTATGGAATGTGATTCATGATAAAGTTAGCAGGTTGAACGATTTAAGAGAAGATGTTAGAATGTTTAAACGTTTGTTCTTAAATGGCGCATCTTTTGTAGAGCCCGACAGTGCAGGAAGGATTTTGATTACAAAATCATTACTGGAATTTGCAGGCATCGATAAGGATGCAGTGTTAACCGCCCAAGGCAACAAACTGGAATTATGGGACCAAGTTACGTATTATAAATATCTCGAACAAAATTCTATCAACTATAGTAAACTGGCTCAAAATGTATCAGTCGACTTTGGGAATATTTTTGAAAACTAAACATATTGGAGCAGCAAAATACATATCACACCACAGTACTGCTGCAAGAAGCAGTTGACGGACTGGACATAAAACCAGACGGAGTGTATGTAGATGCAACATTTGGAGGTGGTGGACATAGCAGAGAGATATTGAGCAGACTGGGTGCTAAGGGTAAATTAATAGCTTTTGATCAGGATGCTGACGCATGGCGCAACAAGCCCGAGGATAAAAGACTGATACCTGTAGAGGAGAATTTTAAATACATGCGCAGATTTTTGAGGCTGCATGGTATTAATGAGGTAGATGGAATATTAGCAGATTTGGGGGTAAGTTCTTTTCAGTTCGACACAGCTGAGCGTGGATTTTCAATAAGATTTGACGGCCCACTGGATATGAGGATGGACAAGCGTAGCGAGCTCACAGCGGCTCATGTACTACGCACCTACTCTGAGCCGCAACTACATCAGTTGTTTGAGCAATATGGTGAGGTACGCAACTCAAAGCAGTTGGCCAAGCACATAGTAGCGCAGCGTGGAATGCAAAAATTGCAAACTATAACCGGGCTCAAAGCAATGCTGGCGCCAGTAATGAGGGGAAATCCTAACAAATACTTGGCTCAGGTATTTCAGGCATTAAGGATAGAAGTGAATGACGAACTGGGTGTACTGAAAGAATTGATGACGCAGGCTACCATTAGTCTGAAACCTGGCGGAAGATTAAGTATTATTTCGTTTCACTCCCTGGAAGACAGGATAGTGAAACACTATATGAAAAGAGGACGGTGGGATGAACCAGGAGAATATGAAGAAGCTACTGTTGCGCCCCTGAAGCTAGTGAATGCAAAACCGATAGAACCAACCGAAGAAGAACAGAAAAGGAATCCTAGATCCAGAAGCGCAATGCTTAGAATAGCAGAAAAAAAATAATTTTTTGATTGGGGGTGCACAACTCCTGATTGGTGGGGATTTACAAGCAATCATTTTTTTATGAATACCGAGCAACAAAATATTGTACAGGAGCCTATGTCGCCGGCACAGCGAGTGCGTAGTGATTGGAAATCGGTTGCTGAAAAGGTATCCTACAGAGCTATTGTGAATAACATTCCCTTTTTGGCTTTTTTAGTGCTGCTGTGTGTGTTGTACATCAGTAACAGTCAGCGTGCTATAGATATGCAACGCGAATTGAATGCCAGAAACAAAGAACTGAAAGAACTAAGGTGGAAATACATGGATGTGAAATCGCAACTAATGTATGTGAAGACTGAAACACAGGTAATGAAAAACGCAGAAAAACTAGGCCTGAAGCCTGCTCTTTTGCCAGCTTACAACGTAAAAAGTAAATAAACATAACATACCCAACAGATAACCAAGGTGAAGATTAGACAAGACATACGATTTAGGGTATACGTAGCTTTTACGTGTATGTTCCTTTTTGGTTGTGCCATCATGATAAAAGCCGTGATGATACAAGCCAAGGAAGGACCAAGACTCAGGTCTATGGCTAAAGAAATGCATACTCGTTTCGATACCTTACTTGCCGAAAGAGGAAACATCATCAACGAAGATGGAGTGTTGCTGAGTTCTTCTATTCCAGAGTTTGATGTGCATATCGATTTCTCAGTTATCGACTCTGCCCTTTTCGAGCAGAAGATAGATACATTGAGTTTATGCTTGTCGTCATTGTTTATGAGCAGCGGTAAAACAGCCGAGCAATTCAAAGAAGAATTCGTTAGAGCATACGATGCCCGAAATAAGTATTACCTGCTAGGCAGAAAATTGAAATACTACGAATACGAATCGCTTAGAAATTTTCCAATATTCAAAAAAGGCAAAGCACTTGGTGGGTTTATTGCAGAACCCAAGGAGAAAAGAAAATTGCCCTACGAAAAACTAGCACGACGCACAATAGGTGTATTCAGAGATAGTAACATAACGGGTCTTGAAGCCAAGTACAACAGAGAGCTGAAAGGGGAAAACGGACGTAGAGTAGTACAGAAGGCCACTGGTAGTGTATGGGTACCTATTGAAGGGAGCGAAGTAGATCCACAAAACGGTAAAGACATCGTTACCACACTTGACATCAATGTGCAGAATATAGCATACCATGCATTGCTCAGTAAGCTACAAGAATATGAATGTGCCTATGGTACTTGTATTGTGATGGAAGTGGCCACTGGCAAGATACGCACACTGGTAAACCTAGGTAGGCAGAAAGATGGTAGTTACGATGAAGACTTTAATTATGCTGCTATTCCCACTGAGCCAGGGTCTACCTTCAAGCTAGCTACACTTATATCCTTGCTCGCCGACAAGAAGATCAACGTAGATCAAACGATAGATATACAAGGGGGTAAAATGCAGTTCGGCAAGCGTACCATGTCCGACTCGCACCCCGATGGATCATTGCGCGAAATGCCTATTTGGAAAGCCTATGCAATTTCCAGTAATGTAGGTATGGCTAAGCTGGCTGATAGATATTACAGAGACAATCCAAGCCAGTATGTAAACAACCTGAAAAAATTGCAATTAGATAAACTCACTGGTATAGACCTATTGGGTGAGCGCAAACCAGTAGTTACTTCTCCTGGTGGTAAAATCTGGAGCAATAGTACGCTTCCATGGATGGCCACTGGTTATGGTGTAATGATCACTCCGCTGCATACCTGTATGATGTACAATGCAGTTGCCAATAACGGAAAAATGATGCGCCCTTACTTGGTGAGCGCTATCAGGGAATATGGTAAAGACGTCAAAACATTTGAACCTAAGGTAGTTGCTACTATAGGCGATGCAGAAACAGTAAGACAACTGAGAAAGTGTACACGTGCAGTTGTTACCGATGGTACAGGTAAAGGTATTGAGTCACCATACTACACTATGGCCGGCAAAACAGGTACTGCACAGGTAGCCGACAAAGGTATCAAGTACACCGATGGGGTGTACCAAGGGTCTTATGTGGGCTATATGCCTGCCGAAAATCCTAAGTATACCATTTGTGTAGTCATACGTACCAAGGCGCACTCGGCTGCCTATTATGGTGGCACGATAGCAGCACCTGTTTTCAGGATGGTAGCTGATAAAATATTCTCGCAAAACATGGGTGCGTGGTCTGCTCCGCTCGATAGTATTGCTAAATCTGGTGTAGCATCAATACCTGCCAAGGCTGCCACTGCAGGAACTTATGAGGTATTGTTGGGGGTTATGAATAAAAAAATGCCGGTAGTGTATGACTATAAAAGCACCATGGTGCAATATGTGGCTGACTCTGGCACGAAAAGGTCTGAAGTAAAACTCAAACATGTCTACAGAGGCGTGATGCCCGACGTAACAGGTATGACGCTCAAAGATGCAATTTATGTATTGGAAAACTACGGTGCTCGTGTGCATATAAAGGGAAAAGGTAAAGTGCAAACACAATCAGTGCCAGCAGGAACGAGATTAACAAAGGGACAAAATATCATACTACAACTAAGCTAATGCCTACGCTAAAAGACATATTAATCAATGTGGCTGCTGTGACTATGCAGGGTTCTACAGATGTAGCTATACATAACATTTGTATCGACTCTCGCAAGGTGGTCACAGGTAGTGTGTTTATAGCTGTTCCGGGATCTGTGGCAGATGGGCATTTGTTCATTCACAAGGCCATAAGTATGGGTGCTGTAGCAGTTGTTTGCCAGCAAATCCCCGTCGATGTTCAAGAAGGTGTTACTTACTTAGTAGTAAAAGATAGTAGTGCAGTGGCAGGGTTGATGGCCGATGCGTTTTATGGGCATCCATCAGTTCAACTGAAAGTTGTAGGCGTAACTGGCACCAATGGTAAAACCACTACAGCGACTTTACTATATCAGTTGTTCCAGGCCCTAGGATACAAATGCGGCTTGCTGTCTACAGTACAAAACCACATTCACGATCAGGTTGTACCATCTACACATACTACACCTGATGCTGTGTCTGTGCATGAGCTATTGGCTCGTATGGTGGCAGCTGGGTGTACTTATGCATTTATGGAAGTAAGCTCGCATGCCATTCATCAGCATAGAATAGCAGGGGTCAAATTTGCAGGTGGCATATTCACCAACATAACCCATGACCACCTCGATTACCACAATACGTTTGATGAATATATACGTGTCAAGAAAATGTTCTTCGATGGCTTGTCAAAAGAAGCTTTTGCACTCACTAATGCAGATGATAAAAGAGGTGCAGTAATGCTGCAAAACACCGTAGCAGTGCGCAATACTTACAGTCTTAAGGTGCCAGCAACCATTAAAGGCAAAGTACTGGAAAATAACCTTTCTGGACTGGTCATGAATGTAGATGGGCAAGAAGCGCATTTCAGGATGATAGGCACTTTTAATGCGTACAACTTGCTGGCTGTATATGGAGCAGCCAAGTTGCTGGGCGAAGATAAAATGCAGATACTGGCTACGCTCAGCGGGCTGCACGGCGCAGCAGGTAGGTTCGAAACCATATTGTCTCCCGCCGACAAGATATTGGGTATTGTCGACTATGCGCATACTCCCGATGCCTTGATCAATGTCTTGGCTACTATCAACCAGTTGAGGGTAAACGGACAACAACTTATTACAGTTGTAGGTTGTGGTGGCGACCGCGATAAGTCTAAACGTGCAGTAATGGGGGAGGTTGCTTGCGAGCACAGCGATAGAGCTATACTTACATCCGACAACCCTAGAAGCGAGGACCCAGAAGTGATACTGAATGAAATGGAGGCAAACCTCACACTAGCTCAGAAAAGAAAATGCCTAAGAATAACTGACAGAAAAGAAGCAATAAAAGTTGCTGTGTCATTTGCTGGTCCGGGAGATATAATACTAGTGGCAGGTAAAGGACATGAAACCTATCAGGAAATAAAAGGAGTAAAACATCACTTTGACGACAAAGAGGTGTTGATGGAGATTTTTAAAACACTACAAAAATAATCAGTTGCTATGCTGTACTATTTGTTCACATACCTGCGCGATACGTTCCACCTAGTGGGGGCGGGAGTGTTCAATTATATCACTTTCAGGGTAGCGATGGCTATTATACTCTCGTTAGTGATATCTATGATTTTCGGTAAACGCCTCATCAATTT
This sequence comes from Sphingobacteriales bacterium, assembly GCA_027484425.1. GTDB lineage: Bacteria > Bacteroidota > Bacteroidia > Chitinophagales > Chitinophagaceae > Nemorincola. Next base: position 85,234 of record JAIXSZ010000081.1, on the reverse strand, counting down.
CCTGAAGAAAAAACAAATTGGCGAAACTGTTCGTGATTTGGGTTTGGAGGGCGAAAAGCAGAAAAAAGGTACACCTACCATGGGGGGGCTTATTATTATAGCTTCTATACTCATACCCACATTATTGTTCGCTAGGGTTACTAATGTGTATATAGTGCTCATGCTGGTTTCTACTGTTTGGTTGGGTATGGTCGGTTTCCTTGATGACTATATCAAAGTCTTCAAAAAAAATAAAGAAGGATTAGCTGGTCGGTTTAAAGTTATGGGTCAAATTGGTCTTGGTATCATCGTTGGTCTTACAATGTATTTCAATGATCATGTAGTCATTAGTAGAGAGGTAACCCGTGGGCAAAATGGAGTATTGAGTATGGCAGAAAAGGCTGAGCCTGGCAAATTTGCCCGAAAAGACGATAAGGGAAAAGTGAAAGAATATGTAAATATAAGAACAGCTACCACCACTATCCCATTTCTGAAAAATCATGAGTTCAGATATGAAAAGATAGCTGCCATATTCGGCGAGAAAAATGTAGGTGTCACTACCCCAATTATCTACGTGCTCTTTGTCATTTTTATAATAGTAGCTGTGTCCAATGGAGCCAATATGACCGATGGCATAGATGGCCTTGCTACTGGGGTTTCGGCCATTATTGGTGTTTGTTTGGGTGTGTTTGCTTATGTGTCGGGCAACTATGTATTTGCTGGTTACTTGGGTATTATGGATATACCTAATCTCGGTGAGTTATCCATTTTCATTGGTGCCTTCGTCGGTGCTTGTGTTGGGTTCTTGTGGTACAACGCATATCCTGCACAGGTCTTTATGGGCGACACAGGTAGTCTTGCACTAGGTGGCATCATTGCATCACTAGCTATTATTGTTCGCAAAGAGTTATTGATACCCATTATTTGTGGTGTGTTTCTGGTAGAGAACCTTTCTGTTATTATGCAGGTTTACTATTTCAAGTACACAAAGAAAAAGTACGGTGAGGGAAGAAGGATATTTCTGATGTCTCCTTTACACCATCATTATCAAAAACTAGGATACCACGAATCTAAAATCGTCACACGTTTCTGGATAGTGGGTATACTACTTGCAATTTTTAGTATAGTAACGCTTAAACTACAATAAATGAACACGCCTGCGCAAAAATTAGTGATACTGGGTGCCGCCGAAAGCGGTGTGGGTGCTGCTCTATTGGGCAAGCAGCAGGGATGGGATGTCTTTGTAAGTGATGGCGGCAAGATAAAAGATAAGTTCAGAGAAGTACTCCTGGCTAATAACATTGCATTCGAAGAAGGTACCCACACTATGGATCGCATACTTTCTGCGCATTGTGTGGTCAAGAGTCCAGGTATCAGCGATAAGGTAGCCGTAGTTAAGGCAGTACGTGCAGCGGGAATTGAAGTGTGCAGCGAGATAGAATTTGGGTACAGATACAAAGGAGATAGTAAAATAATAGCCATTACAGGAAGTAATGGCAAAAGCACTACTACTATGCTCACTTATTCAGTGCTCAAAGATGCTGGATATGACGTAGCGTTAGTAGGAAACATCGGCTACAGTTTTGCTGCACAGATAGCAGAGAAGCCCTGTGAATGGTATGTGATGGAAGTGAGCAGTTTTCAGCTAGATGATATACACACTTTCAGGCCCGATGTCGCTGTGCTGCTCAACATCACTCCAGACCATCTCGATAGATACAACTATGAATTTGAAAACTATGTAGCAGCAAAATTCCGAATAGCAGAAAATCAATTACCAACCGATTACTTTATCGTAAACCAGGATGATAAAGCTATACAAGACTACCTGGCTAACCATTCTCTTCACACAACAACTATTTTTTTTACAATGAGTGACAACACAACAGGCCCAGACGGAGGATTTATTGAAGATGGACGTATTAACGTTGACTATGGGGGGGAACACTTTGACATGTCTATACATGACATGGCAATAAAAGGAAAACACAATCAATACAACAGCATGGCAGCAGGGATATCGGCCCGTATAGCAGGCATAAGGAGGGAGAAGCTGAGAGAAACATTCACTCGCTTCAAGGGGCTCGATCATAGGCTAGAATTTGTTGCTACCATCAGAGGTGTTGATTTTATCAATGATAGCAAGGCTACCAACATCAATTCAGTGTGGTTTGCCTTAGAGAGCATGGAAAAACCTACCATACTCATTATGGGCGGGCAAGACAAAGGCAATGATTACACCGAGATAATGGAGTTGGTCAAGCAGAAGGTTAAAGCTATCATTTGTTTGGGTATTAACAATCAGCCCATACACGACTCTTTCGAGGGGGTAGTAGAGACTATTATAGATACTAGTAGTGCAGCTGAGGCTGTCTATGCAGCATATTCATGTGCCGAAAGCGGTGATGTGGTATTACTGGCTCCAGCTTGCGCTAGCTTCGACCGCTTTAATAATTTCGAGGACAGAGGGGAGCAGTTCAAGGTTGCAGTTCGAAATCTTTAGTCAAATAACTCACAGAGATCTTTTGACAAAACAAATAATAAACTACATGGCAGACCACATGAAAAATATACTTACCAGAACCAAGGGCGACAAAGTGATTTGGGGCGTGGTACTGCTATTGTCTTTTATAAGTCTGTTGGCAGTTTATAGCTCCACTGGTTCTTTAGCTTACAGAATGGAGAAAAATTCAGGCTATTACCTTGCTAAGCAAGTGATGGTGTTAGGTTTAGGTTTGCTCATTATTTATCAGGTACATAAAATTAATTATACGCGTTTCGCCCGTATAGCAGTTGTTCTTTATTTATTGAGTTTGCCGTTATTGGTCTACACTTTGTTTTTTGGTACCAGTCTCAACGAAGGCTCCAGATGGATAAAGTTACCAGTCATACACCTCACCTTCCAAACATCTGATCTTGCCAAGCTTGCACTGTTTATGTTTCTGGCTCGTGTGCTCAGCATGAAGCAAAATGTGATTAAAGACTTCAGAAAAGGTTTTGTACCTGTTTTGTTGCCAATGCTCATAACCTGTTTGCTTATTGCGCCGGCCAACATGTCTACAGCTCTGATGCTGGGTTTTACTTGTAGTATTCTGTTCTTCATAGGCCGGGTACATATCAAGCACCTTATGCTTATGGCTGCTGCTGGGCTTATCTGTTTGTCCGTTGTTTTTACGATCTCCAAACTCACCGGATTCGGTAGAGCTTCTACTTGGGAGCAACGTATCAAGGACTTTGCAGGTGGCAAAAAGAAAGACGGAAAACATCAGGATGTTTATCAGGTCGAGCAGGCTAAAATTGCAATTGCCAATGGTGGTATCACTGGTCGTGGTCCCGGTCAGAGTTTGCAGAAAAACTTTTTACCTCACCCATATTCCGATTTCATTTTCTCCATCATCATTGAAGAATATGGACTCGTAGGTGGTAGCATAGTGGTGCTTTTGTACCTATTGTTTTTGTGGCGGAGTGTCCTGATTTTTAAACGGTGTCCGTTTGCTTTTGGAGCTTTTCTTGCAGTGGGCCTCAGCATAACGCTGGTTTTTCAGGCTATGCTCAATATGGCAGTTAATGTTCATTTGGTACCTGTAACCGGTCTCACCCTACCCATGATAAGTATGGGTGGTTCTTCTATCTGGTTTACCAGTATTGCCATTGGTATTGTGCTTAGTGTGAGTAAATATGTCGACGAAATGGAGGGCGAGCGCAAGAATGCGGCTAAAAATGCAGCTCTGGTTAAAGAGAACCCAGATACAATCCCTGTTCCTACCGATCAGGGGCCAATTACAGGTCCAGCAGCTGCAGGATTAAATAATGCCAGCAGGTTGTTGGTAGCTGAGGCAGTTGCAGAAAAAAAAGAAGGTAAAAAACCAAGGGTAAAAGTTTCTCAGATAAAATTAGACGCACAAGAAGATGACTGATTTGCGAATTATAATAGCTGGTGGAGGTACTGGTGGGCATATATTCCCTGCCATAGCCATAGGTCAGGCCTTGCAGAGGCTCAGACCGGGCACTCGTTTGCTATTTGTAGGCGCTATCGGCAAAATGGAGATGGACAAAGTTCCAGCTGCTGGTTACGAAATTGTGGGGTTAGACATAGCTGGTTTTAATAGGAGCAACATGCTCAAAAATTTACTTTTACCTATCAAGCTACTAAAGAGCAGAATAGCTGCTAGAAACATAATCGGTTCTTTTAAGCCAGATGCAGTAATAGGGGTAGGTGGATATGCTAGTTTTCCAATGCTTAGCGCTGCACAGGCACAGAGCATTCCCACTCTCATTCAGGAGCAGAATGCTTATGCAGGCAAGAGCAATAAAATACTGGGAAAACGAGCCAAGGCCGTTTGTGTTGCTTACAAAGGCATGGAGCGTTTTTTCAAACAAGATACAATTGTACTAACAGGTAATCCGGTGAGAAAAACCATTTCCGATATGGGCAGAACTTCCATAGAGGGGAGGGTAAGGTATGGTATGAAAGATGGGTTGACCACTGTGCTTATTATTGGAGGAAGTTTAGGTGCAAAGTCAATTAATGAGGCTATCGCGGCGCAGCTGGGTACAATAGTGAGTGAGGGTGTACAATTAATATGGCAAACAGGAAAAACTTATTTCGAAGAAGCTACAAGAGTAGCCGCTATGTATAATGATAGAATAAAGGTGTTGGAGTTTATCGCCGATATGGAGTACGCTTATGCAGCAGCAGATATAGTAATTTCCAGGGCAGGTGCTTTAGCTATTGCCGAACTTTGTATTGCTGCCAAACCTGTGATTTTTGTTCCTTATCCTTTTGCTGCCGAAAACCATCAGGAGGAAAACGCTTTATCATTAGTGTCTCATAATGCTGCCCTTATGGTCAGAGACAGTGACGTACATATTGAACTAGTTAAGAAATTAAAATCGCTTTTAAAAGACTCAACTATGCAACAGTTGATGTCGAAAAATCTCAAGCTTCTAGCTGTAAGAGATGCAGACGAAAGGATTGCAATAAAGGTTATAGAAATTACTGGAAAGGAGAATTCAATGACAGTGAAATAAAAAGGGGAAAATCATAGTATATGGATGTAAGGGATATAAAACGGGTTTATTTTGTAGGCATAGGTGGCATAGGCATGAGTGCTCTGGCAAGGTTTTTTGCTGGTAGGGGTGCTGTGGTGTCGGGCTACGACAAAACCGAAACAACCCTCACAAAAACGCTAGCCTCAGAGGGAATGAACATCAATTATACAGATGATGTAAGCCACTGTGATGCAGAAGCTCAACTAGTGATTTATACACCCGCAATACCTGCACAACATTTGGGGCTCAACTGGTACAGAGATAATAATTATCCTGTATTTAAGCGCAGCGATGTATTGCAGTGGATCACCGAGGCAATGTATGCGGTTACAGTTGCTGGTACTCACGGCAAAACTACTATATCTACCATGATCGCATTCCTATTGCGCGAAACAGGTTATGGGTGCAATGCATTTCTGGGTGGTATCTCGGTCAATTACAATCGCAATTACTGGAGCAGCGACAACGATACAGCGGTGATAGAAGCTGATGAGTATGACCGTAGTTTTCTGAAACTACATCCCGATCTGGCGGTGCTTACTTCCATTGATCCTGATCATTTGGATATATACGGTACTCCTGCAGAGATGGAGAATGCATTCATACAGTATACTCACAACATAAAACCTACTGGAACTTTGCTCGTTAAACATGGTTTGCATAGGCAAAGCGAGCTGAAAGGCCCTACCACTCTCACATACAGCTTGCAAAACGATGCTGCCGATATATTTGCCCGCAATATCGTAATGATAAACGGTGGGTATACCTTCGATGTTGTTGCTGCAAGTTGGGTAGTGGAGCATGTAGCCCTACCGATAGGAGGTATGCACAATGTAGAAAATGCGGTAGCTGCCATCGCTGTTACACAAATACTCGGCATTGACGCTGAGAAAGTGAAATCTGCTTTAGCTAGTTTCAAAGGAATAAGAAGAAGATTCGAATACTTGGTCAAGACAGAAAAAGTGGTATACATAGATGACTACGCTCATCACCCCGAGGAGTTAGCTGCGCTTATAAAAAGTGCGAAAAAACTCTTTCCAGGTATGCGATGTGTGGTAGCTTTTCAGCCCCACTTATTCAGTCGTACCCGCGATTTAGCAGAAGGATTCGCTCGTAGTTTGGACATGGCCGATGAGGTTATTCTTCTGGATATTTACCCTGCACGTGAATTGCCAATGGAAGGTATTACGTCTCGTACTATTACCAGCCTTATGGCAAACCCCGCGCATACTATTCTCTCTAAAGAAGGATTGATAGAATATGTAAAAGCAGCACCACTAAGCTTGTTCATTACAGCAGGTGCTGGCGATATTGACAAATTAACAGAACCTATAAAAGAACTATTGCTGAATAAATAATGGAAAAGAAGCGTAAAATATCAGTGCGAAAAGTACTACAGTTGCTACTTACAGTAGTAGTGGCAGTATGCTGCTTGGTTGCCATGATAAGTGCTTCAAAGTTGGAAGGTGATATGACACTCAAATCATTGCCCGTTGTGCATATCAAAAACGACCGTAAATATCAGTTCATAGAGCAAAAAGAAATTATGAACCTCGCTGTCTACAATAGAGGTATTGATATTCTCAACACACCTGTATCTAAGCTAGATGTGCATGGTATCGAAAAGGCTATAAAATCAGATCCTTGGGTGGCGGATGCTCAGGTATTCATAGATGTAGATAGGGTTATGCACATGTATGTTACACAGAGAGTGCCAGTAGCGCGCTTGTTCAAGCAAGATGGCTCCAGTTACTATCTCGATAGTACATTACATGCCATGCCTCTATCAGATAACTACACCTATTACACTACTGTTGTTACTAACGCACCCGATATGCATAGTGATAGTGCTGGTATGGTTTTGAAAGCGAAAATTGTAAAGTTAGTACGCAATTTGCAGGTAGATAGATTTTGGAATGCACAAGTTTCGCAAGTGATTATCGATTCTAATGGCACTTTCGAGCTTATTCCGGTTTTAGGTAATCAACGCATCATATTTGGAGATACTACCAATACAGCCGAGAAATTGGCAAACCTATTAGTGTTTTATAAAAAGGTCCTAAACAGAATCGGTTGGGATAAATACGAGGTGCTGGATGTACGGTTTAATAACCAAGTTGTTGCCTCTCCTTCGCTTCCATATGCAGGGCCAAAGGATATGGCCGTAAAAAAAATGAATTGGATAAGCAGTATCGAGATGACCGAAGCTCAAAAGCTGAAAGAAGACTCTTTACGAAAACAACAGCAAATAGTAGAAAAAGCCAATGCAGTAGTGATCAGCAAGGTAAATAAAGTAATACCTGTTGCAACACCAGTTCCCAAACAAACTGTACCAGCTGCCAAACAAAAAACTGATGCTAAAAAAACAAAAAACATAGAAGTAAAAAAAGCAGAAATACAGAAAACCACTGCAAAACCCTCAGTTAAAACACCTGCAGCCAAACCCTCAGCAAAAGAAAAAAAGGTTACAAAAGAAGATAAGAAACAATCAAAATCTGATGTGAAATCAAAATCAGAAATCAAAAAAGCTGATGTAAAACACAAAGACGATAAAAAAGAAAAAAATAAGACAAACCCAAAAGAAAAACCGAAAGAAAAACCAAAATCAAATAAGAAAGAAGACACCAAGAAAACAAAAGATAAGAAAACAGAATCAAAGAAAGATAAAACAACAGATAAGAAACCAGCAGCTGCCAAATACACTTATCCACAGTAATTCTTCTTATAAAAATCAAAGACAGTATTCACAGATATTAAATCATCGGGGCAAATGAATAAACATCAACAACCTATTATAGTAGGCCTGGATATCGGAACCACTAAAGTAGTAGCCATTGCAGGAAGGAAAAACGAATTTGGTAAGATTGAAGTGCTTGGCTTTGGTCGTGCCGATTCTGAAGGCGTTAATCATGGTGTGGTCATCAACATCGAGCAGTGTGTGCACTCTGTCGAGCTAGCCATTAGCCGTTGCATAGAAAGCAACCCGCTTTTGGATATCAACGAAGTGTATGTTGGGATTGCAGGTAAGCACATCAACAGTGTGCAAACTCAAGGCAGCAGAGTCAGGGCGAATGTAGATAACGAGATCAGCAAAGACGATATTGACCAGTTATTGCGCGATCAATACCGTACATACTTACCCACTGGCGATCAAATCATCGATATCATTGCCCAAGACTATACTATCGATAACATCCCAAACATCATCAATCCTGTTGGTATGAGTGGGGTAAAAGTGGGTGCTAATTTTCATGTGATCACCGGCGATAGCACTGCTATCAGAAACATAAAAAGATGTGTAGATAGGTCAAATCTTAAAACCTGCGATCTCGTTCTGCAGCCGCTTGCCTCAGCTTCAGCCGTTATCAACGACGAAGATATGGAAGCTGGTGTAGCCATCGTAGATATTGGTGGTGGTACCACCGATATGGCAGTCTTTTGCGATGGCATTCTAAAACACACTGCTGTTATTCCTTATGCTGGGGTAAATATCACTAACGATATCACCGCAGGACTAAGAATATTAAAATCGCAGGCAGAGCAGATGAAAGTGCAGTTCGGTACAGCTCTAGCCAGCGAGGCCAGTGCCAATGCATATATCACTATCCCTGGCTTGCGTGGTTTGCCTTCCAGAGAGGTTTCTGTTAAAAACCTGGCTAATATCATTCAAGCACGTATCCAAGAAATATTGGAGTATGTGATTTTCAATATCCGCAAAATCGGCCTGGAGCATAAGCTCAATGGTGGTATTATTCTCACAGGTGGTGGTGCCAAATTGAAGCACATTATACAACTCACTGAGTATGTCACAGGTTTGGGTGCACGCATTGGTTACCCCAACGAGCATTTAGCTGGAGGACATAGCGAAGTACTCATGAGCCCCATGTATTCCACATGCATTGGGTTAATAATTCACGGCTACCGCGATTTTGAAACTGGTGGTAAAGACTTTGCTTTCGCAAAAGGTAACTTTATTAGAGTGTCAGCTGATGAAGTAGAAGCTGAAGAGGAAGTAGAAGAAGTTGATGAAGAAATTCAACAAACAGATGAGCATTTAGTCATCAACAACAAATGGGATAAGTTCAAAAAAAGACAAGATATTATGAAGCGACTTATAGACAGAATGAGAGGCAGAATCATGGAATTGTTTGAAGACATTGACGACAAAGAATTTGATTAATTTTTGCTAGTGTTTATGCATGTTTTACAAATCCTTCGTAATCAATTTATCAATAGTAAAGCCAATTGTAGAGCATTTTGCACTAAGTAACTAACATCCAATTCACAATACGCAAAAAGACAATAAAAATATCATGATGGAAGGTCCTTTTATTCACATTTAAGTACTAAAAGAATCAACAGATAAGTGCTAAAAGTGTAATTTTGTAACCAACCATTATTCTAGTTAACAACACAACTTATTATTTTATTACTAACCCCAAAAAACAGAATATGATACATTTTGAAATTCCCAAAAATCAATCATCAATCATCAAAGTGATTGGCGTTGGCGGTGGAGGAAGTAATGCCGTAAATTACATGCACAGCCTCGGTATCGAGGGTGTTGACTTTGTGGTTTGTAATACTGATTCACAGGCACTTGCTCTAAGTCCTGTCGCTAACAAAGTACAACTAGGGCCACATCTTACTCAGGGGTTAGGTGCAGGTGCAAATCCAGAAATAGGCAAACAATCTTGTGAAGAAAGTTTCGATGATATTTCCAAAATACTAAAGGTTAACACGCGTATGGCTTTTATCACTGCTGGTATGGGCGGTGGTACTGGTACCGGTGGTGCACCAGTAGTATCAAAAATATGTAGAGAGCTTGGTATCCTTACAGTAGGTATCGTTACTACGCCTTTCACTTACGAAGGTCGCAAGCGTTTGAAACAAGCACATGAGGGTATAGAGCGCATGCGCGAACATGTAGATACTATACTGGTAATTTCTAACGATAAATTACGTCAGCAGTTTGGCAACCTTCCCTTCACTAAGGCTTTCGCCAAGGCTGATGATATCCTAGCTACTGCCGCTAAATGTATTACAGATGTCATCACATCTACTGGCCAAATCAATGTCGACTTCGCCGATGTTTGCACCGTTATGAAAAATGGTGGTGTAGCCATTCTGGGTAGCGCTTCAGTTTCTGGCGAAAACAGAGCACTGAAAGCCGTAGAAGAAGCACTCAATTCTCCATTGCTTAACGATAGCGATATCCGTGGTGCAAAATGGTTGCTCCTCAATATCACTTCTGCTGCCGGCGAGTTCGAACATACTATGGACGAAGCAGAAGCTATTCAGGCGTATGTTCAGATGCAGGCGGGCGACAATTGCGATGTAATCCTTGGTATGGGGCATGACCCAAATCTGGGCGACAGAATTTCTGTTACCGTTATTGCTACAGGTTTCAACTACAAAGAAATAAACACCGAAATGCCTGCTCGCAATGCAGAGTCAGAGAAAGTAGTGGTGACTCTTAGCGATCGCAAAACTACCGAAGAACCTATAGTTGATTCGTTTGTTCCAGCGCCTGATTATAGCTACAATGTAGAGAACCTTACTCCTACGTTAGTAGAAATTCCTGAAGAGCAACCTATAGTTTTTGAACCCATTCAGCAAATTGAAGAACCTATTGTTGAAACAGAACGTTACTTCCTCAACATAGAGGAAACTCCCCAGATCGAAGAGATACCTGTTGTGGCTAGTTACACGCCAGAACCTACACGCCAGGCCGAAGTGTCTTATGGTTTCACTTCCCGTACAGAAGAGCCAGCGCGTGAGCCAATAGTGATGAAAATTGGTGAACGCATTCTTAGCGAAGATGAGATCGAAGAGAAAAGAAGATTTGAAGAGCAAAAGAAAGCTTTCGAAGATCGTGCGGCTCGTTTACGTAGTCTTAGCATCAACATCAGAGAAGGCAACGAAAGCAATGATGACGACATAGAATCTGTTCCTGCTTACAAACGCAAGAATATGAACATCGAAAACGGTGTTGCTTCTTCCGATACTTTTTACAGTGGCTACACAGTAGGTGTCAATGCTAACACCGAAAATCCAAAAGGTTTTATACAAACCATCAATACTTTTTTAGACGGTAAGAAGCCAGATTAATTGGCCCACTATCTATCTCTCACTCAAAAGCCCTCGCAATAGCGGGGGCTTTTTCTATGTCTATCGTCAACCTTTTATGCGTGTTTTTTATTGATGATTCAGGTCCTTTATACAATTCAGTCCCATCACTTTTTGTTCGGCTCATTGCGCAGCATACGGTAAGCTTTCATAAATATCACCCCCAGATTTTTATGCGGCGGCACATAATCTGCAAACCGCTCATACAGCTCTTTTCGCTTTGTAAAATAGTCGTCAAGTCCCTGCCAGGTCGTTATCCAGTTGATGTCTTTGCCCTCTAGTAGTTGGGCATTTATAGCCGTTATTATGGGTTCATTTATGGCGCCCACACCCGTTTGTTTCGATGATATGATGTGTGCATCGGGCGAGCTTTGCAGCACTGCGGCCACATTATGGTAGCCTCCGCACGACCCCAGCACCACCACGCGTGCATGTGTGTCCACCCTTGCCAGTGTTGTCTTTACATGGTAGCTATGTCCTCGGTGTATCAGCACTGTGGGTTGTATGTTGTTCGCATATAGGTAGGCATCTAGTGTGTCTATCGCCTTTTCATCTTCGGGTGCTTTTAGTGGTGTGTTGGCATACACTACTATTTTTTTACCCGTCAGCGATGTCACTGTCGTCCAATACTTACCCGTATCTATGCGCCAGTTCTTTTTGTTCTTCTTATATTCTTCTATAAATCCCTCATATGCCGTTTGGCCATCATCATCACCATAAAAGAACAATCGTTCATACACCGTACCAGTATCATTAGTCAGTCTTCCAAAAGGCACCTTGTTGATAGGCGGCAGCTTTAGCCTTGCCGATACTGTTGCTGCACCATCGTCATTGCTCGCTACACGGTTACCGTCCATCAGCATAGATAGTAGGCTGTAGACAGCTACACCTTTTTTGTTTTCTGTTTTTAGGCATTGTTTGTAGTTGTTCTTTATCTCTTGTTGCAGGTATACATACAGGGCGCTGTCTTTTATGCTACCTATCGCATCTGCCACGTTCACAGCATCTTCTAGTTCATTTTCTCCACCATATTGCAGCCCACCTACAAATTTCGTCATCAGCCCACTTCTTGCAGTATCATCCATCGTCGTCAGAAACTCAGACAATGTATTGTAGCCTGCACAAAGCCTTATAAAGGTTCTGAAGTTATCATACCCCAGTTGTTGCAGCAGTTCATTACCTCTCTTGGGTGCCATACGCTCCATCATTCGCCTGAATGTCCCCAGATAGCTACTTGTATATATCTCCTCTCTGCCATACACCATCACGTAGTACAGCGATGCTGCCGGCAGGCTATCCACACACCCAAACCTTACTACATCCGTAGTATCATGCAGCTCATTCAGCAGTCGCACATAGTTTTTCAGCGTTCGGTATTCCAGCTCTTCGGTTATCAGCGGTCGGGTATAGGCGTCGCTGGTGGTGCGCAGTTCCACCAGCCTGTTATAGCAGGCGTCGGGTAGCGCGGCTATGCTATCTATTTCTGTTATCGTGAGCGTGCCTTTATACACATCAGCCACAAAGGGCAGCGCCCTCAGTGGAGCCTCGCTCTCAGCCGTTATTTGTACTATTGCTTGCACATAGGGGTCTTTGGTTTTATACACCGCACTCTTCAGCAGCACATTGCTCGATAGGCAGTAGTTAAACACTATTTTGGGTGCTATCCTTGCAGCAGCAGCTATTATCTCCCCTGCAAACGTATCTCTTGCATATTCCTCCAGCCTTTTCACCAGCATCACAGGGTCTTGTTTGCCCATGTAGGTATATATGTAGGCACGTGCCTCGGGCTCATTATCCAGCAGCACACGGCTATTGTCCAGCGTATACAAATTCGGATTGCACATCACATAGTCCAGCGACTTTTTTTCGTTGGCCGCTACTATCATATCATGCATACTGGCCACTAGCTGGCTGTAGTACTGTGCATTAGGTTTGGGGTCAGTGCTGTAGTGGCGCATCAGTTCCCACAGTGCTCTCAGGCTTTGTATCTTCTGCTGGTTGGCAGCCATGCTATCTCTACCATTGGCAGGCATGTTCTCTACCAGCAGTTGCAGTCTGTCTATTCCAGCTATCAGCGCATGGGTTATTGTGTTGGTATGTTGGGTATTGCCGGGCATCGTTATTTGCCCATCTGTGTTGCCATCTGCAGCATCAGCCCTTAGTTGTTCCTTGTCTGTTTTGTCATGAAACAGCACCCTGCCCAGTGGTATAGCTTGTATCAGTGTATCAGTAAGGTAGGGGCTTATTGGTTCGGCTTTTTTCTTGGCTACAGCCTTCTCGGTAATTACTCTGGTGCTATCGGCAGGTGCAGATATTGGTTTTTGTTGTGCCGCAGCTATTGCAGCCCACATCATCCATATTAGTATACCAGACAGTTTTCTCATGTTACCGCATCATAGCGGAATAAATTATTTAGTCGTCGTTCCTAACTCAAATATACTTTTTAAAGTGTGAAGAAAACCCGAAAAGAAACCCGCATACTCCCTGCCCTTCACAAATGCTACTAGTGCGCCCTACCTATCCACTGCTCAGGGTTCATCTTTATATTACCCTTCTTACCGTCCGATTTCCATATCTGAAAGTAAATAACCGGCACGCCCTCATCGTTGATAGATACTGTGCCCAGTGGTTGCTTGGCATTTACCTCATCACCTTTTTTCACAGACACTGTCGATAGTCCGTTATACACCGTAAAGTAGTTACCATGTTTCACCATCACTATCTGGCTGTTGCCACCCGCCACCGAAAATACATTCGTTACCGTACCATTAAATACGCAACGTATTTTAGCATTTTCATCCGTTTGTATACCCACCCCAGGGCAGTCTACCTCCACCTTGGGTGCCAGTGGGTGTGGGTGCACCCCAAAGTGTTCTGTTATGTAGCCTTTTTCCACCGGCCAGTACATCCTACCCCTATTGCCCTCAAAGTTGCCTGCCAGCACCACATCTTCTGGCGTCAATTGTAGCTCCACATCAGTGCGTGTTTTGGGTGTATTGCTACGTGGTACATCATTTACAGCTATGTTGTTGTCCGTGCTAGACGATTTTATGTTCGTTTTCCCACCTGTTTTCGCATCCGCGGTACCCGTTTTTTTCGCTGCAGCCTCAGCAGCAGCCTTGCTCGCTTTAGCCATCTCGCGTTCTATCAGGTCATTGATAGCCTTGTTGATACGGGCAGTTATTTTCCTGTTCTTTTCTATATCAGCTATCAGTTGGCTTTCCTTGCTTTTTAGGTTTTGCACCACTTGGTTGGTCTGGTTCGTTTCTTCCAGTAATACTTGTTTCTGCTGCACCTGAGTGTTCAGCAGTTTATCCTTCTCTTCTTTCACTGCATTCAGTGTGCCTATCTTAGTTTGCAGTTGGTTTTGCGTCAGGTGTATTTGCTCCACCTGATACTTCCTGAAATCCCTGAACTTTTTCAGGTACTTCATCCTCCGCATCGCATCATTAAAGTCGTTCGACGAAAACAAGAACGCCAGCATGTCATAAGAACTCCTACTGGTGTACGCATACCTTACCGATTGTGCATACCTTATTTTCAGTTGCTCCAGCTTCTGCTTCAGCGTCATTACCTCTCTTGCCGATACTTTTATGTCCTTATCTATGCTATTCAGCTCATAGTTGATGTTGCCTATCAGTTTCTGTCGGTCTGCCAGTTTGTTTTGCAGCGCACGCAGCTGCCCCATTGTGGCTTGTTTGTCATTCTTTATCGCTGCCAGTTGTTTCTCAGTTTCGTTTATAGCCTCCATTATAGCCTTTCTACGGGCTATCAGCGTGTCTTTCGACATGCTGTACTGTGGCTGCGGCTGTGCATACACTACTACCGATGCCAACACTAAAAGGATACTAAATAATAAACGCATAGTTGAGTGTCGTGCCGACAAAAATAACCAATTATACCCCCCATTTTTCCCTTTTTTCGTGTTTTAAGATGATTTTACAATCTTTTTTTATAAAACAGCTACAGTACTTACTAATTCTACGACCTTTGCAACCTGTTTCAAAACACAGATATCGCCATGTTATACTCAATGACAGGATTTGGAAGGGCAGAAGAAACCATCAATCACAGACAAGTGGTGGTAGAATTGAAAGCGCTCAACGGCAAGCAGTTCGATGTCAACACCAAACTTCCCCCTATTCTCCGCTCTTACGAGTTAGACATCCGCTCCCTACTTGCCAATATGCTTATGCGCGGCACTATCGACCTTTCTATCAGTGTAAAACAAGAAGGAGCCGCCAAACCAATGGTGGTCAACACCGACCTCGCTATGTTCTATTACGATGGCATGAAACAGATAGCCGCAAAAGCCGGAGTGCCGGTCGATAATATCATATCCACCATCATGCGTATGCCCGAGGTAGTAGCCCCCGACCAAGACGTACTGCCCGAAGAAGAGTGGCTGCAAGTCAAAAACGTGATCATTCGTGCTGCAGAAGACCTCATGCTCCACCGCCGTCAGGAAGGCGAAGCACTCCTCCGCGACATATCTCTGCGTATAGCCAACATCGACGACCTGCACAACAAAGTAATACCCTTCGAAACCGAGCGCATAGAGCGCATCCGCACCCGCATCAATCAGTGGTTGGAAGAAATGGTAGGCAAAGAAAAAATAGACAGCAACCGCTTCGAGCAGGAAATGATTTACTACCTCGAGCGCATGGACTTCTCCGAAGAAAAAATTCGCCTCCGCCAGCATTGCCGCTACTTCTCCGATACCATCTCCGACAACGATGTAGCCATAGGCCGCAAGCTCAACTTCATACTACAAGAAATAGGCAGAGAAATAAACACCCTCGGCTCCAAAGCCAA
This sequence comes from Sphingobacteriales bacterium, assembly GCA_027484425.1. GTDB lineage: Bacteria > Bacteroidota > Bacteroidia > Chitinophagales > Chitinophagaceae > Nemorincola. The sequence continues at coordinate 69,259 of JAIXSZ010000081.1, read as the reverse complement.
CCATGCCGAAATTCAGCAAATCGTCATCAACATGAAGGACGAACTCGAAAAAGCCAAAGAACAAATACTCAACATCCTCTAAACCCACACTCACATTTTTTTATTTTTGCTCCCAGCCACAGCACACCCATCAGCGGGCTTTGCGTCGCGCTCTTGTGCGTGCAGGGCAGTGAGGGGCTATGCCCACCAAACAAGCCAAAAAGGTCGATAAATATTACTGGGAAGATTTAAGTAAGCTCCCCTCCTTTTTTTAAGGAGGGGACGCCACAAAAATAGTGGAGAAGCCAGTTTTGTGGATAGGGTGGTGGATTCTGGACAGTTAAGCAGCCTATAGGCGTCATATTCTCTAGAAGTTACCCTTGTTTACGGATGTAATTTAATGTAATGCTATATCGTCAGTACAGATTAGATATTTACGACAGTCAATAAAAAATATAGCTTTATACCTAAAACCTAGTAATTTCGAATAATGTGCTTGTTGTCTAGAATTCGGCTCATTATTGCATTTTTACTAACTTATTCTATAATAGCTACTGCACAAATAGACTCCTTTGAGCTTGAGCGGAAGCAATATATTATTGGTGTGACAACTAATTTTATAAACCTCATACATAACAGTCAGTACTCTACTCTGGCTGAGCATACTCATTACCCGCTCATGCGCCAATATCCAGTGCCAAACATAATTTCAAAGCAGGACTTTTTGAATCGTTACAACGAAATATTCGATGATAGCATTATAAAGGCGATATCATTTAGCGATCCAGAAAAAGATTGGAGGCTTGTAGGTTGGAGGGGTATTGTTTTTTTGGGTTGGCAGGTGTGGCTCAACGAAGATGGCGATCTTATTGCTGTCAACCATCAGTCAAATACCGAAAAGAAAAGGCAAATCCAACTTATCGAAGCTGACAGAAAAATAGTACACCCTTCACTAAGGATGTATAAGATGCCAATATGTGTGATTAAAACCTCTGAATACCAAATTAGGATTGACGAGTTACACAACGGTAAATATAGATATACTTCTTGGCCTTTAAAAAGTCAAATGATTGATCTGCCTTTACTTAATATGACAGGTGATTTGGAATACGATGGCAACGGTGGTAATCGATACTACAGTTTCAAGAATGCTGGGTATACCTACACCTGCTACATAACAGTGATTGGTGGTGACAACGATCCACCAGCAGAGCTCATTGTTACTAAGGGTGAAAAAGAAATTATTCATCAAAAAGCTATACTCATTGGGAATTAATAACACCCTCCATTCTAAGGGTCTCCCTTGGTCCTTTTTTCTTCAAACGTCACGCTTACGAAAACCCCATTGCAAACGGTGACGATTGGGTAATCGACAATAAAAACAGTTAATTTGAGTTAGTACAATGTGTTGTTTTGCTAAGGAATGATGACACTTTATTATATCTACGTTCATAACTGAAACATATGCAGCATCAATCGTTCAACAAAACTATTTTCAATGTAATACTGCTGCTATTGGTATGCTTATACTCATGCAACAAAAGCAAAGAGGCACATGGCATTATCAAGGCAAACAAATCACTGGTAATAGTAGTAGATGCAGCACATGGCGGTAGCGATACTGGCACAATAAGTGAAGCAGGATATTTTGAGAAAGATCTGATGATAGTGCTGTGCAACAAGTTTGCATCATTGGCAAAAGAATACAACATTACTGCTGTGCCTACAAGGACCACAGATAAAAACACGACTACAGATGAACGTATTGCCATTGCTGATGCTTCAGAAGCAGCCGTTTTCCTGTCATTTCATATCAACAGGATTGTACCCGGAAAGCCCGTATCAAGTGGATATGAAATAATTGTTGCCGATAACACACCTTTTTATGTTAAAAGCAAGGAGCTCGCCAGCCAGCTTATAGCCGGATTTCATGTAGCCAATACACAGACCATATACACCGAGAAGAATGTGATAATACTAGCAACCAATGCCCGCCCAGCAATAGCAATAGAATGTGGTTTTCAAGATAATCCAGAAGATCTGGCCACTATACTTGACGAGAAGAAGCTAGAGGTCATGTGTCGTGGAGTGCTCAGCAGTATCGTCGCCTATAGCAATACTCATTAGTAAAACTGTAACTTTATTAGTCCTAATTGCGTCTCCCCGCTTTTTATGCGGGGGACTCAATGACATCAGTGTTCCGGTGCTGAATATTGTTCTGGTTTCTTTTAGTGTATTCTGTATCGAAATCAGCCTAAGCATTGAGTGCCAAGGTTTTTAAGGAAACCATACTATTAAATATTTTTTCGTTTATCTTTAGAATAATGCTACCATTGAAAGTCGGAAATGACATTATAAAAACGCTAACATTAGGCTTAAATATTAGTTTGGTCATCTTCTGCTCATGCAATCATTCTAACAAGAAAGCAAGGGAAATTTCGGAAGGTATCGAAATTCAAGATAAGTACATGTTGAATAAAATGGTTACAAGTGCAATAGATTCAAACGATACTGTTACATACAATGAAGTTGCGTCATATTATTTATTACATAATTTGGGTGAAGAGTTTTTATTTTCTGCATTTATAATGGCAAATAAAAATAATAGTGCAGAGGCATGCTATCATATTTACACCATTATTGCTTATTCAACACCTAAAGAACCCAAAGAGGCTCTAAATATTATGGATAGAAAAACAAAAAATTTCGCTTTATACTATTTGTTGAAATCTTATGAAATGGGATTTGAAAGTTCCAAATTCCAAGTAAATGAAATTTTTGGCGAAGGCAATATTCCACCGAAATCATCATTCTATTTACAAGAATTTACTAAAGAATAATTTTTAGTTCCACTCGTACCCAGTTGTTCCAGGTTCCGAAGGTTCAACTGGAACAATAAATCAATAAATATGTAAACTTTCTCAAATGGATAACAATAATAAAAGTGAAAAAATTAAACGGCAGCTGGGTTATGTAGCAGCAGCATTTTGGGCTATCGTTCCTTTAATCTATTCTTTTGCTATGGTATTGTCCGACATTGATGAGTTTACTATAAAAATAGTTACTCTTTTAAGTGTGCCTGTATACATTGTATTATTGACATTTTACGCTGCACGTCTACATCCTAATTGGTGTAAAAAAATAGACGAAAAATATAACAATAATGTATGATGTGTCGAGAAGGTTGCAAAGTATTTCCCTTTGTTCTAGTCGTTCCTTCAGTTCAACTAGACCTTCCAATAAAAATCCTTCGCCCGAACGCCTTCACTATCTAGCACCTAAATCGTTTTCGCCTTTGTTGGCGTCCCCGCCTATAACCAGCCCATTATTCCCCCTAGCACCTCTGCGTCATAGCACCATCCAGTTCCTCACCTTGCATAAAACAATACTATTTCCACTATAACCAACACTTGCTACCCCAAAAGAGATTTCCTTTACGCCAATAAAATCTCAGCAGGAATGCCAAGTTCGCGATGAAATATCTTCGCGAGTTCTAAGTTTAAAGGTTTCCTTTTATTCAGCAATGCCGATACATATCCTTTCGAACCTATAATTCCCACAAAATCCTTGTTTCTTAACCCCCGCTCCTCCATTTTAGCTTTTATAGCATCAATAGGATCGGGGTAGGGTATTGGGTAATGAGCATCCTCATATTGTTTTATCAGCAATAAAGCTACCTGCAGTTTTTCCCCTTCCTCACTTTCGGGGGCTATTTTTTTGTCAAATAGAGTATCCACCCAGTTTAGATAATCCTGATATTCCTTTTTTGTTTTTATTACCTTAAGTATCATAAAGTTATTTTTTGTGTTGAACTGTTGAAACATCAATCTTATCGTATTCTTTGTGCGTTCCAAACCACTTTATCTGTACTGCCTTAAACTCAAATACAATACGCACAACCAACCTGTATTTATTTCCCATGATGTTAAATACTACACGGTCGTCTCCTACTAGGCTTGCGTTGCCATAAGTTTGTTTCAGTTCGTTAAAATTCCTGAAGGAGCATCTAACGAATTCATGATACCATTCTTGTAAAGCTGTTGCCGCTTCAGGGTATTGTTTGCAATAAAATAGCAGCGTTGCTCTAGCAATAATGTTATACACTTGACAAAAATAATAGTTTTCCAACAGAAAACCTATTTCTTAATAGTTTTCCAATAACTACAAATCCACACCAGAAAACTTCTACTTCTATTGGTGTTCTTCACCATCGGTCACCACATTGGTATATAACGCTAGGCACAAGCTTGCAATTCACTTGCAATAAATCCAACAGCTCAAAATGTGGATATCTTAATCACTGCCACACCTTTTTTGGCATAAGTTGGCGCACTATTTGCGGCATCAGAATAGCGCAGTCTATTTATTCATAAACCCATAAACCAATCATCATTATGCCAGTAGCTCATTTTTTAAACTACCAGCACACTACGTCATTCACAATCCCCCGCAAGCCCAAAGCGGGTAGCACCACCCCTCGGAAATTACCTGAAAACACTTGCAAACCGGAAAAGTGAATAGCATTGATAATCAACGAGTTAACCCCAGAAACACATGAAAACACCGGAAACAAACCGGAAATTAGCAATAAAAACAATATGACAACAAAACCACACCACCCAGCAACCCACATTCTGTAAATCCTAAAATCCAATACATTCAGATTCAGACGAAAACACACACTAACCGGAAAAGTGAATAGTATTGATAATCAACGAGTTAACCCCAAAAACATAGGAAAACACCGGAAACAAACCGGAAAACAGCCACTTCGGCTGTCCCTCCGCTCTCGCTCTCTTCCTCACTCTAAAAAAAACAAATATGACAACAAAACAACTGCACCCCTACAACCCACATCCTGTAAATCCTAAAATCCTGTAATCGTGTTCAAAGACAAACACCGAAACAGAATATGCTTGCAAACCGGAAAAGTGAATAGCATTGAGAATCAATGAGTTAACCCCCAAAACATAGGAAAACACCGGAAACAAACCGGAAATTAGTAATAAATACAATATGACGACAAAACCACATCACACAGCAGCCCATACCCTGTAAACCCTAAAATCCAATATATCCAGATTCAGACAAAAACACACACTAACCGGAAAAGTGAATAGTATTGATAATCAACGAGTTAACCCCAAAAACACATGAAAACACCGGAAACAAACCGGAAATTAGTAATAAACACAATATGACGACAAAGCCACACCACGCACACAAGCTTTTAAAATCGGCAGCAGACTGCCACTAAAAACTGTCAATTCATTTCAGGATAATACTTTATAGGTTCTATTGATAGTGGTATACTATATAAAAGATTTTGCAAGAGATTGATAGCCTAATTTTGTTTAAGAAAGAAGAAAAAAAATTAAACAAAATGAAGGATAAAGTTTTTTCAATGATTAGGGCTCCAGACAAGTTGTGATGCCCAAACTGCGAAATCCCAGTTGATTATGTAATAATTACTTTTTGGGAAATTGGGTTAAAGGAAGAAGGAGGTATGGTTTCAGTGAAGTTGGTCTTTTATCAAAATTGTTTCTAATAGTTATTATTCATAAAAATTAAACATAAAAATTATGTATTCATTGTTTCTAGAAATTCACGCAATAGCCAATAACAATTACGTTGCGTTTACTTTCTTTGTAGGCTGCATGGCCATGCTGGCAGCATCTGTGTTTTTCTTTTTTGAAGTTTCAAATACCGACAAAAAATGGCGAACATCTGTTTTGGTATCGGGACTAATCACCTTTATTGCTGCTGTTCACTATTACTACATGAGGGAATATAATCTGGCAACTAACGAGTCGCCCACTTTTTTCCGTTATGTTGACTGGATCCTGACAGTGCCGTTGATGTGTGTTGAGTTTTATCTGATCACTAAAAAAGCAGGAGCCAAGATCGGTTTGCTATGGAGACTGATTGCAGCATCTGTGTTTATGTTGGTGACCGGTTATATCGGAGAAGCTATTTACCCAGCAGAAAAACAGAGTTGGGTTTGGGGCTTCGTTAGTTCCCTGGGTTACTTCTACATCGTATACCTGATATGGTTTGGTGAGGTAGCAAAACTTGCAGCAAGTGCGGGTCCCGCTGTGGCAAAAGCAAACAGAGCGCTTGCTTGGTTCGTACTAGTGGGTTGGGCTATTTACCCTATCGGTTACATAGCAGGTACTGAAGGCGGATTATTCGGCATGAAGATATTTTCAGGCTTATCCATGGATATCATCTACAATATCGGCGATGCAGTAAATAAGATTGGTTTTGGTCTTGTTATATACGCATTGTCTCAGACTGACAAAAAAGCGGAGTAGGCAGAGTTCGGTGCATCGTTCTATCAACGATGCACCGAATTTTCAGTTAATGAGCTCTTGACACAATAGCTAGAACGATTGGTAGCTGAATGGGTGGTCAATAATCTCAACTAAATAACTAGTATGATACGTATTGTATTTTTTATTGTCGGATTCATCGCAGTTGTCTGTCAGCTATTTTATTATCCAATACCTGAGCAAATACAATATTATTTGTTCTTCTCCGGTATTCTTGTGTTAGGCATACCGCATGGTGCGGCAGACTTGTTAGTAGCAGGAAGAACAGCTAGCGAAGAAAAAAAATCATTTTCGAAATTGCGATTCCTTGTTGTTTACGTAGGTATGCTTTCAGCGTTTGGTGCATTACTATGGTTATTCCCTATAGTGGGTGGCATTTTGTTTGTTCTGTTGTCAGCTTATCATTTCGGAGAAACTGATTTAAGCTTTATAAATGTGAATTCAGTCCTTGGGAAGTTGTTGGTGAGTAGTTATGGTATACTCATTATTTCTATTATACTATTGAGTCACTTTGATGAGGTACAACTGCTGCTGCAGCCATTCGATATTGGCCTAAAAAATAGTGGGGTTATAGACTGGCTTGGTGAGAGAAGGTATTACCTAATGTCGTTTCTAGTCTTGGTCTTTTTCAGTAGTTTGTTTTTGTACCTGTTAAAAAACGGAGCATCTGTCTTTCTAGGCAAGGATCGCTTTCTCATTGGCTTCGCTAGTATGGTGTTTATACTATTCAATTTGCCTTTGCTGCTTGGTTTTACATTTTATTTTGTCGCCTGGCATTCTCTATTTTCTTTAAAAAATATTGTAGGGTACCTGCGCAAAAACGAAGATATTTCACCAATGTTAATTGCACAGAAAATGCTTTTTTACAGCTCCATTGCTATCGGCGGTATTGCAATATTTGGGGTAGTAGGTTACTTGTTTTTTGCAGGTAGTTCTACTGTTATTTATCCTTTTTTGGGGCTGGCAGTGCTTACTACGCCGCACATGTTAGTCATGCACGATATGTACAATCGAATAAGAATCAATAATCTGGCAGTGAAGTAAATAGCAAATATTTTTTTAATAACAAAAACAATCAAGAATTTTCTTAATCAATTAAAACAAGTAAAATGAACACAATTAAAAAAATCGCGCTGTTTGTAACAGCCACTTTTGTTGCCAGCAATGTTATGGCACAATCAAAAGACATCGTTGACGTTGCATCGTCTTCAAAAGATCACACAACCCTGGTTGCTGCTGTGAAAGCGGCAGATCTCGTTACCACGCTGAAAACCAAAGGGCCGCTTACAGTATTTGCACCTACTAATGCTGCATTCGACAAATTACCTGCTGGCACAGTAGCAACTTTGCTTAAACCAGAAAACAAAGCAAAACTTGCTAGCATTCTTACGTACCATGTAGTTGCCGGCAAATTGGATGCTAAGGCGGTGCTAGCAGCCATTAAAAAAGGAAATGGTTCTGTAACACTAAAAACAGTTGGTGGTGGTGATTTAAAAGCCTCTGTAGTAAATGGTAAAGTGGTGTTGACTGACGCAAAAGGCGGAAAAGCTACTGTAACAGCTACTGACTTAGAAGCAAGCAATGGTGTGATCCACGTCATTAACAGCGTTCTCTTACCAGAATAATTAGCTGCAAAAACAGTAATAATTATCGAGAGTATTAAAAAGAATCATGGAAGCTACTCGCTTCTGTGATTCTTTTTTCTTTATTATCACAGCTATATACATAAAGTGTTATTACATATATCGCTATATCCATTCCCATCTTTTGGTTTCCCTTTGTTATCATTGTGATGTAGCTGTTAATTTCAAAAATTGAATCTCATAAACGGTCCTGAGTTGATGTTTAGATTCCCATTCTCAAAGTTTTGTAACAGATCTACCCCTATCCCAAACTGTATCTTGTTTTTATAATCGGCACCTATTCTCACAATTTGAGATGCTTCTAAAGGGTCTACTGAAAATATTATTTGTGAAGAAAGCCCCCAACCCTTGCTTATTTTCGGCGTGTACCCAATGATACCTAAAACACTAGGAATTATTAGCGCTTTAGTAATACCTATAGTAGGGTACATTTGTAAAAAAAGGTCTGCTCTTTTGTTTGTGTGCGATAGACTCAAACCAATCGTTGGAACAAATAGTTCGCCATAAAAGCCACCCCCCGCCGATAATCCTATCCATGGTTTGAACTGATAGGTGAGTTGTCCTTCAATCGATACAGTATTGAGTGCTTTGTCCTTGTAGTTTACCGTAAACCGATTTAGATTAAACAGATTCCATTTAGCCAAGCTGTCTAAGTCTTTTTCCACGTAGTTGATGTAATGTGCTTGCTTATTACCCGCAAGTCCCTCAAGTACTATTTGGGCATGAATACTTATGCCACCCATTAATAAAAGGGCGATTAACAGAATAGTTCTCATAGTACGTTAGGGGTTCTTGATATAGATTTTATTCGACTGAGGCAGAGATTGGCAAGTCAACACATAGCCTGCTTTTATTTCGCTTTCGCTTAGTGCTTGGTTGCTTTTCATTATCACCCTGCCTTCTGTACACGTCATTTTGCACATTCCGCAAAGTCCGTTTTGGCAGGAGAATGGCAAGGGAATATTTTGCTCTAATCCACTTTGCAAAAGGGTTTTTCCCTCCTTACTTTCAAATTCATAGGTTGTGCCAAATAGTTTTGCCCTCACATGGGCACTTTGTGACTTACTTTTTTCAGTTGGGGTAGAGATTAAAAAAAGCTCTTTGTGAATAGCGTCTTTTGCAATCCCTAAATACACCAAATCGTCTATTAGCTTATTAGTCATTATTTCAGGGCCACACACATAAAATACTAGTTTGTTTTTGCCCAACTGGTTTATTAACTCCTCCAATGCAATTCTTGTTACATAACTTTTGGTGCCATTTTTCTCATTTTCCTCTTCACTCAAGTAATGTTTAACCTCCAATTGTGAAGCGTGTTCTTTCTCCCATTGGGCTATTTTCTCTTTGAAAATAATGCTATCAGTATTTCTGTTGGCGTATAGTAGCGTGATTTTGCTTTTTGGTTCAAACCTCAAGATCGTACCTACCATACTGTAGATGGGTGTTATGCCGCTGCCGCCAGCTATCATTACATAGTGGTTTTCATTGGCTGGTTCGGGTTTAACGTAGAATTGACCCGATGGAGCTGTCACTTCTACATTGTCGCCCACCTTTAAATGCGCTGCTAAGTAGTGGGTAACTACGCCTCCTTTTATTTTTTTGATGGTCAATGTCAGTGAGGTGTCTACGTTAGGTATAGATGAAATAGAGAATGTTCGGTATAGCGTTGTGCCGCTAATAGTTACTTGAATGGTTACATGCTGCCCTGCCGAGAAATCTCGAAATATGTTGGGAACATTAGAAAACTCAATGGTAAACGCATCATTTACTTCTTCACGAATGGCAGAAACAGTGAGCGAATAAAAACCCTCTGGCGATTTCTTGATGTTTTTTCGTTCAAAGATTTGTTCATGTCGGGTTTCATAATCTTTAAATTCTGTCCCCATCCATTTGTCCCACCAGGTAAAGTACAAGGCATAATTTCCATTAAACAACTGGTGGTGCATATTGTGGTGTGTAGAAGCAGTTTTGAATTTAAGCAATGGAAGTTTTACCCAACCCTTAGGATATACTTCATACCCCAAATGACCTACAACATTATTGAGCATCGAGAATACCTGCCAAGCCAGTATTACCCCAAAATTTAGCGGAAGTAAAAAAGGAACCAAAAGAGGCATCAGTTGTTCAATTACTGCTTCCGACGGATGGAACGCAAAGGCTGTTAGTGGCGATGGGTCTGTACTTTCGTGATGTACCTTATGAAAAAACTTGTAGAAACGAGGCAGGTGCATAGCTCTATGGCTCCAATAGAAGAACATATCGTCAATAAACAATGCAATAAAAAAACTAACCACCAACCATAAATAACCGTATTCTGCAACGTCAAAATAGATTTGCGTATAGCCCTTGCTTTCCAAGTATAGAAAGCCAACATCCATAATGGCAAAGATCAAAAAAGTACTTGCAGAAAACCCTAGGTCGTGTTTAAAATGATGCAGGTTTGCTCTTTCAGTCTCTTGTATCCTTATCTTTTTAAAATACTTTTTTCCTACTATCCAGAAGGTGAAAAAGAATGGAAATGCAAATCCTGCATACCAGATCATTTGCTCTGAGTATCGAGCAATAAGGTTCTCAAAGAAAAGCGTCATGTTAACCATCGCGTTGCAATTTTGAAGGATAAATAATTTATACTGCAAAAGTGCTATGCGGTTTACAGACCAACATTGATGTAGAGCAAAAAGTGATTTGACATACATCAAAAAATGACTAGAGCTTGCCTGCCCTAATTCTGCTGAGTGTTTCTTGAGTAATGTTGAGGTAAGAGGCTATATTCCCAAGGCTCACTCGGTTTGTTATATCGGGGTATTGGTCTAATATTTTTAGGTAACGTTGCTTTGCATCAAGAAATTGTAAATCGGAAATTCTATCTTCAATTTGTGACACATAATGCACCTCCACCAGTTTGATGTACCACAGAGCAAATGAATGGTGCTTTTGCAACAGTGCTTGTAGTGAAGTATATCCAATACAATACACTTCACTGTCTTCCATTAGTTGAATGCTTTCTTGTGCTGGCTCCTGTTTTACAAAACTGGTGGTGTCAGTTATAATCTGTGTGTCTAAGCTAAACCAAGTATTCATTTCTTTTCCTTGGTCATTAGTATAGAAATATCTGGCTGCACCCTTTGTCATAAACCAAAGGTGTTTGCAGGGTTTACCTGATTTGAGTAGAAAATAGTTTTTTGGCAATTCCATATGTTGAAAGTGTTCTAAAACATCTTCTAACACATCCACAGGCAACAAATGTATATCTTGAACTATTTTTGCTATCGCTACTTTCATGTAATTTGACCTGCGGTAGTTTGAAAATACTATAAAGATGGTTGTCTGTACTATATAAGACCCAGATAGTATCTTGATAAAAAATTTACTGTACCGCTCATCCCTCCCAAAATTAACAAAACTAGTTTTATTTGCTTCCTTTTCCATTGTAGTGAAGCCATCCCTGCAAGGTCTGCGTGTTGCTTGCCGATATCGGTGCTAGAAAATCATCTACCCACTCAGCCACTACCTCTGCTACAAATCCACATGGCAAATTGTGGATATTTTAATCTTTGCGACCTACACCATTGGCAACTATGCGCCAACTTCATTATAACCACAAGGAAACACCTGTAAACCACCAAAACTGACTAGCATTGACAATCAACGAGCTAACCCCAAAACCATAGGAAAACCCCTATTAGTAGCCATAGCTTTTTGGCGAAGGCTAGGCAATAAACCAGTAATTGAAAACAGGTGCAATATCACATCAACTTTTCTTTTTGTTGCGTCGCCCCCACCATATCAGTGTGCCCGTTACCGGCAGCGAGGCTATCAGCAAACTAGCCAAACATGCCAGCACCTTTCCCGGCAAACCCAGCACAGCACCTACGTGTATGTCATAGTTCATACGCATCAGTTTATCTGCTCGGCTAGCATTTTTGTACCTGCCCCATAGGTGTTCCACGGGTATTTCTTCCAGTGTACTAGGGTTATAATAACGGTAGTCTGTTTTCCAGTAGGTAGTAGGGTCGGGGTTGATGTTCACAGCTATAGTCGCAGAGTCGTGAGGTATATGCACTTCTATAGTAGCTTTTTCGGTCAGTTCTTGGTCTAATAGTGTCCATACTCTATCTATAGCAGGGCTGATGCTGTCGAGGGCTACAGGGGCGCATTTAGGCTCACTATAGGCCATCACAGTTTTGCCACCGGATATAGTGCCATAATACAACTTCCCAAACCACTCAAAACCCCACACCAGCCCCGTTATAGCAAACACCAACCCTAGCGCCAGCACATAGAAGCCACCCACACTATGCAGGTCATAGTTTTTTCGGCGCCACCTGCCATCCCATTTTATGGTCAGTCGCTGGCGTATAGCCTTTTTGTTTCGGGGCCACCACAGCACCAGCCCTGTTACTAACATCACAAAGAACACCAGCGTAGCACTAGCCACCACCACATGCCCCACCTTGGGCGGCAGCCATAGGTAGTAGTGCCCATTCAGCACAAACCTAAAAAAGTCATTGTTCTCGTTCTTCACCTTCAGCACAGCGCCCGTGTAGGGGTTCATATACACAAAGTAGTAGTAGTCAGCACCCTCGGCATAAAATATCGCCTTGGCAGCCTTTCTCCGCCCGCTATACTGCACAGCATGCACTTCCTTACCGGGTAGTTCTTTATCGGCTATTCGTTTCAGGGCGCTGGGAGGCAGGTAGTTTTTACCTCCATCTGTCACAAAGCGATAGGGCTGTGTCAGGTTCTGTATCTCCTCCTGAAAGGCATACATGCTACCAGTGATGGCTATCACAAAAACCAGCAGCCCAGACGTTAGTCCGAGCCACAGGTGTATAATGCTGATTGCTTTTTTTAGGTTCATTAGAATTTATAGGCTATTGAGAATCTTAGGTTGCGAGGTGCTTCCGTTTGCCAGTTATAGGCGCTTAGCCATTTGTAGTACGAGCCGCTATACAGGTACTCATCTAGCAGATTAAACACATTAGCCGTTATCTTCAGCTTGTTGTTTTCCCAGTACACACCACCGTCTACTTTCAGGTAGTCATCCAGTTCTTTATTAGGGTCTGGCGATGCGTCCCAGTAGGTAGCCCTGTCGCCCAGCCAGGTAGCACCCAGCGACACACCAGCACCCTTTAGCACACCTCTTTGCACCTTGTAAGTCAGCCATACATTAGCAGTATGTTTGGCAAAGCCCGGCACTATATCGCCCACTTTTATTGTTGTTACTCCGTCTGCAACCTTTATTACCCTAGAGTCTGTATAAGCATAGTTGGCTATCAGGCTCAGCCCTCTGGCTATGTTGCCCCTCAGGTCAAACTCCACTCCCTGCGCTCTTTTTTGCCCCAGTTCTATACTCAGTCCCGATGTAGGCGCACTATTAGGGTCGGCAGTCAGTTCGTTGTTTTTCAGTATCGAGTACACTGTTAGTGAAGTATTCCATCTGCCACCAAACCATTCCTTTTTCACACCAGCTTCCATGTTGTTGCCAGTTATGGGTTGCACCTTGCCACCACCTGCTAGCACACCCGACTGTGGCACAAAAGCTTGGTCATACAGCCCGTATACCGCCGTTGTTTTGTCTACGGATACGCTCACACCCGCACGAGGTGTAAAGTGTTTGGCTTCATTAGGCTTACCACCGTAGTTGGCCTGTCTCACATCGGTGTATCTACCCGCCAGTGTCAGGCGCACCTTGCCTTGCATAAAGCCTAGTTCATCTTGCAGATACAAGCTAGTGTAGGCTTGGTTGATCACTCCACCGGTAGCACGCTCTTCGAGCGGGGTTGTACGGTCAAACGTCGGATAGCCTGTTACAGGTGTTCCCAGCGATGGGTTTTTAGGGTCAAACGGAGCATTGGCAGAGTCAAGCACATGTGTCTGATTCCAGTCGGCCATGTAGGCTTTGTTGGCCATATCTAGCCCACCCAGTATGCTGTGTCTTATGCTACCCGTTTCCATTTCGCCATTCACAAAGGCCTGTGCCATAGTCATGGTGCTTTTGGCATCCCATATACTTATGCTGCGTATCATGGTGCCATCGGCATTCACCACACTTGGCCACATCGACGACCCTTCTTGGTTATACACAAATCTGGCTACTTGGCCAGTCACCTTCCAGCCTCTGTTGATGTTGTGCTGCAGGTTCAGGTATAGGCTGTGGTCATCTATCTGCGTACCCGGCGACCCAGATGGCAGCGATGCAAAATCTACTGGCAGCGTCTTAAACCCATCGGGCGAAAACACATAATAAGAACCCACATTGCTCATCTTGGCTTGCTGGTAGTTATACTCCAGTGTCAGTTTAGTTTGTTCATCTAGCTGGTAGCTTAGCACAGGTGCCAGTGCATAGCGGTCGTTATACTCATTAGCTCTGTGTGTTTTTTTGTTTTGTGCTGCCGCATTCAGTCTGTACAGTAGTTTGCCGTCCTTGCTCAGTTTGCCATCTAGGTCTATGGTGCTTCTATACAGGTCATAGCTACCCACCGTAAAGCTCGCTTCGCCCTTAGTTTTGCCCGTAGGTTTTTTGGTCACCACATTATACAGCCCACTCGGTTCACCGTTCGATAGCATAAAACCCGCTGGCCCCTTCACAAACTCTATGTTATCTACAAAGCACATATCCTCTGTCAGTGGCCCCCAGTAAGAGTTGACTACATTAAACCCATTTCTAAATGCCTGTATCTGCGATCCTCTGGCGGTTATGTTCGTGTACATATCACCCCAGTGTTCCAGTCGGGTCAGGCCGCTCACATTGCGTGTCAGCCCATCGCTCATGCTTATTATCTGTTGGTCTTTAAGCACATCGCCCGTCACTATCTGTATGTTTTGTGGCACCTCCAGTAGTGGGGTAGTCAGGCGAAGGCTTGATGATGTGTTGTTGTTTTTATACTTGTTCACATTTGCTGTTACCACTACATCTTGTAGTTTTTCGGCACTTTCGGTCAGCACCATATCCACCGTTATGGTTTCTCCTGCCTTTACCTCTATGTTTTTATCTTCGGTTTTTAGCCCCATCACCTGCACACTTATCTGGTAGCTGCCTGCATTGATGTTTTTAAGCTGATAGCTACCGTATTTGTCTGTGTAGGTACCCTTGCTAGTGCCCTTCAGGTGCACGTTTACAAACTCCGCAGCTTGGTTGTCCGATGTTTTCACTGTGCCCCTTATGTTGCCACTCTGCGCCATGCTGGCAACGCTTATTACCAGCCCTAATACTGTAAAAATTAATTTCATTGTAGAATGATTGTTTTTGTTGAGGGCGCAAAACTAGCCCCAACCCTCAAGCCTCATTTCTACATACAGGAATTATCATTTCACCAATCAGGAATATAAAATTTTGGTATGAAGTGGTGCTGGTAGCTGTTTTCAGTCGATATAATCTTTTATCAGTAAGCTACTTTTATTGTCATCCTTACTTAGCTTTGATGATTCACAATCTTAGTCACATGCATATTAGCAGAAGTACTTATTTTATTGGAATAGGGGTATATCTGGTATTTGCATTCTTCTCAGTCCTGTTTTACATGGAGCGGATAGTGTTTCTAGATTGTGCTTTTTCTGTCTTTCACATGGCTAAGGACAGTTCTTTTTCTATTCAGATATTCCGTTTTGGCGATGCATTTTCACGCATATTACCGTTGTTGTGTGTCAAGTTAGGGTTGCCGCTGTCTGTCATAAGTATTGCCTATTCGCTAGGTTTTACAGTGTTCTATTTTGCTTGTTATTTGTTGTGTGGGTTATACTACAGGCAGTACGGTTATGCTTTAGTGATACTTTTGGTCAATATCCTTTTCGTTACAGATTCGTTCTACTGGCCCACTGCACAGGTGCCACAGGCTATTGCGCTCACCATGATTCTTTTTTCAGCCATACACGCAAAGGAATTACGCTCCATATCAATCCCCACATGGGTGCTTATCATAGCACTCACCACCACCATTGTGTTTTTTCATCCGCTCATGTTGGCTGTCTTATGTTACCTTATTGCTTTCTTTATGCTGAGTAAAAAAGAAGGCAGTACATACAAGAACGTTCTACTTACGATAGCAGTACTCTACGTGTGTATACTAGCCGTCAAAATGATCTTCTTCAGGGCAGAATATGAAAGACATTCTCTCAGCGGAATAAAAAACTTTGTAACCCTTTTCCCTCATTACTTCAATACCTATGCTGTTCGCAATTTCCTGTCTAGTTGTCTCACAAAATACTATTGGATACCTATCACCTTTAGTATAGTACTAGTAAAGTATGTAACCAGCATGCAGTATAAGAAGTTATTGTTCTTTGTATGTGTTACAACAGGGTATCTGATGCTCGTCAATACCTGTTATCCTACGTCAGTTACACCGCAGTTTTATATCGAAGTACACTACCTGCCTCTTGGTTTGTTTTTGGGTGTTCCAGTGGTATTCGATGTTTTACCCTTTATCAGCAGGCAATATGTGTTTGCACTTGTTTTGCTCATAGCCACATCAGGTGCCATACGTATCTATGCAGCCCACGATACATACACCCAAAGGCTCAACTGGGAACGTGCATTTCTGAAAAAATATGGCGATAATAAGATGATAGTATACAGCCACAAAATTGATGCATCTGCCCTACAAATGTTATGGGGTACGCCTTATGAGTTTTGGTTATTATCTGCCATCGAAAACCACAAACTCGCATCTATCATTATCGACGACAACCCTAAAGAAAGAGAATGGGCAAATCAAAAAAATAAAGCCCTTATCGTCAACTGGAATGTATTCCCTTACAGTACCCTCAATCCCCTATACTTCCCCATCACAGACACCATTACAGGCTATTTGATAGACCCTGATTTGGAATGACAAATCAGGAGTAACTGTGATTTTTGCAAACATCCCTCACATCAGTTTATAACGCCCTTTTACTTATTCCCCACCGCACACAATTCAAAATTCCAATCTATTCAGGCATCTATGTTGTGTTGACTCTGTAAGCATTTGCTACTTTTGTTGATACCTGCAAGGTTGGTAGCTAGCAGTCTACGTTCACTATTAGACTATTTCCCAGCACTCCACATCACGGCATAGTACTATATCCGCAAAACAAATACTTATCACCTATTCTTACAAAAGCAAAAGCTTTTTGGTATTCTAGTCTATTTTTATCCTGAGTTACCATCTTCACAAATACCTCATACATACTTGCAGTTTGCCTGGTATTCTTGGGCATGATGCATTTTTTCTCATACAGTTTCTTGTTTACTGAGTCGATGTAAAACTGAAAATTGCTGGTGTCTATCATGCATCTTTGGGTTGCAGTGTCGAATATCAATGATAGGTCTTCCGACAGAAAAACAGCAACTGGCATGTAACGATCTTTTTTGTATAGTTTAATGTGCCAAGTATTTGGGTGGGCATTTCTATATGCTTCTAGTGTTTTGTTTTCGGTATCGGTGTTGTCTAGGCATTCACTGCATAGTATGCAAGCTGTCGATAAGGTTTTTAGTTTATCCTTGTCATTAGCTATTACCGCACTTGTAAACTCATTCCATGCCACACCTAGCCCCTTAGGCACATTGGTATATTGCTTAGTTTCAAGCACTTGAGCCATGCATAAGTTCGACCACAAGCTCAATAGTACAAGGAGTATGATATGTTTAGTGAATAGTGCCATGTTATAAGTTCTTTTATACACTTTTGCGTACCCCCTACGCACCATCCCCCGCATTCCACAATCTCTTTACCCTCCCCATCCTTCCCTATCCAGGCTCCGGTACTGTATAGCCTCAGCCAGGTGTTCGGGTCTTATGTCATCGCTGGCGGCTAGGTCGGCTATGGTGCGGCTCACTTTTAATATGCGGTCATAGGCACGTGCGCTTAGGTTTAGGCGGTCCATGGCTGTTTTCAGTAGGTTGTGCCCCACTTGGTTTATCACACATATTTCTTTCAGCAGTTTGCTACTCATTTGTGCATTGGCATAGGTACCAGCATGTGCTTCGTAGCGTTTTTCCTGTATTTCCCTAGCTTTTATCACCCGCTCTCGCACGTCATTGCTGTTCTCGCTCATTTTATGCGACGATAGCTCGCTAAATGGCACCGGTGTCACCTCTACATGCAGGTCTATACGGTCTAGCAGCGGACCACTTATTTTGTTGAGGTAGCGCTGCACCATTATGGGCGAGCAGGTACATTCTTTCTCTGGGTGATTGAAGTACCCACAGGGGCAGGGATTCATAGAGGCTATAAGCATAAAGCTAGCCGGAAAATCCAGACTCACCTTAGCCCTGCTTATCGTCACTCTCCGCTCCTCCATAGGTTGGCGCATAACCTCCAGCACTGTTCTCTTAAATTCTGGCAACTCATCCAGAAACAACACCCCATTGTGTGCCAGCGATATCTCGCCCGGTTGTGGATTGCCACCACCACCCACCAGAGCCACATCGCTTATGGTGTGGTGCGGACTCCTGAATGGCCGCTGTGCCACCAGCGATGCATTGCCCGGCAGCTTACCCGCCACGCTGTGTATCTTGGTGGTCTCTAGTGCCTCATGCAGCGTCAGTGGTGGTAGTATGGTAGGTAGGCGTTTAGCCAGCATAGTTTTGCCCGCCCCGGGCGGACCTATCAGTATAGCATTGTGCCCACCTGCTGCTGCTATCTCCAGCGCACGTTTCACATTTTCCTGACCCTTTACATCATTAAAGTCCAGCTCAAAGTGGGTTTGTGCATCATAAAACTCTTCACGCGTATTCACCTTTACGGGTGTCAGCACAGTAGTACCTGTAAAGAAGCCTATCACATCATTGATATGCTCCACGCCATACACCTCTAGGTTGTTTACCAGTGCCGCTTCGCGGGCATTATCCTTGGGCACTATCAGTCCCTTAAACTTTTCAGCCCTTGTTTTTATAGCTATGGGTAGCGCACCCTTTATGGGTTGTATGCTGCCATCTAGCGACAGCTCACCCATTATTACATAGTGTTGTAGTTCTTCATTGGGTATTTGTGCGGTAGCCGCCAGCATACCTATAGCAATGGGCAGGTCATACGAAGCACCAGCTTTTTTGATATCGGCAGGCGCCATGTTGATTACTATTCGCCCTCTGGGTCTGTCAAACCCCGAGTTTTGCATCGCCGATATTACCCTGTCTGTACTCTCCTTCACCGCACTATCTGGCAGCCCCACTATAAATACCCCTATCGGTCCGCCGGGTGTATCTACCTCTACAGTTATAGTTATTGCATCTACCCCATATACTGCGCTTCCAAATAGTTTTACTAACATACCTCTTTTCTGTATCTATATTTCAAAACGTAAATGTAAGGATAATACATTTTTAAGCCTCTAAAATATCAATTGCCACACCCTCACTTGATTTATTTTTGCTCCATTAAACCTTCACTTATTTTACAAGTCTAACAACGATTACAATTCTACTTATGAAGCCGCTACTACACCTACTAGCATTATTGCTCGTCACCACCACTGCTCGGTCACAGTCGCTCTATTACCCACCACTCACAGGCACAGCCTGGGATACTACTTCTGTAGATAGCCTGGGCTGGTGCCGCCCCCAGCTCGATACCCTGCTCGACTACGTAGGCAGCAAAAACTCCAAAGCCTTTATATTACTCAAAGACGGCAAGATAGTAGCCGAGCGATATTATGGCACCTTTACCCGCGATAGCGCATGGTATTGGGCATCAGCCGGCAAAACCATCACTGCATTTGTAACAGGTATAGCCCAGCAAGAGGGGCATCTATCCCTTTCAGATACTACTGCTCAGTACCTCGGCTCTGGCTGGACGGTTTGCCCCACCGCCAAAGAAAACCTCATCACCATTCGCCACCAGCTCACCATGACCACCGGGCTCAATGACAGCGTGCCCGACCACTTTTGCACCCTAGATACCTGCCTGCAATACAAAGCCGATGCGGGTACCCGCTGGGCATACCACAACGGCCCTTACACCCTGCTCGACTCCGTTATAGAGTCGGCCACAGGGTCTACGCTCAATGCATACTTCAATTCTCGTGTCAAAAGCCTAACGGGTATCACAGGTATTTTTCTGCCCTCAGGGTTCAACAATGTGTATTACAGCACAGCCCGCAGCATGGCACGTTTTGGGTTGCTGATGTTGGGCAGGGGCCAATGGAACACCACCACCATCATGACCGATACTGCCTTTTTCAGCCAGATGGTCAATACCTCTCAAACCCTCAATCGCAGTTATGGTTATCTATGGTGGCTCAATGGCAAATCTTCCTTTATGGTACCCGGTTTGCAATTAGTTTTTCCCGGTCCACTCAATCCCTCAGCCCCGCCCGATATGATAGCCGCCCTGGGCAAAAACGGACAACTCATCAATATCTCCGAAAGCAAAAAACTGGTGTGGATTCGTATGGGCGATGCTCCCGGTGTAGGCGAAGTACCTATACTGTTTAACGATACTATATGGCAGCACCTCAACAGAGTGATGTGCGATCCAGTATCCCTTCAGCCCACCACCATCACCCAGCCGGGCATCGAGGTGTACCCCATGCCAGCCACCAGTCAGTTCACCATCCGCATGGCTATAGCAGGCTTCTCTTATCAGCTTACAGATGGGCTGGGTAGGGTAGTAGCACATGGTCAGTCACAGTCAGCACAGGCAATAGTCAATGTTGTAGATATCCCTACGGGCTGTTATATACTCACTGTGAGGGCTACAGATGGTACAGTTGCTAAAACTAAAGTGTTGGTGGTGCATTAGCGGAAATAGGGGGCAGTAAGAGTGGTCTTTTCTAAGGGCGACATAGGTGTAGTTTATTGACTAATCACTAAGGAGTCTGTTTACATCATTCCCTGAAAATTATTCTCTTCCAAATCTTTAAATACTATTGTAAACTGTAAATTATTGATGTTCAGTTCTGTCCTTAATTTATCGAACTCCTCGCTATTCATAGGACCATAAATGTTATCTGTGAGATCTTCTGATATTTTGTTGATCAGTGGGATTGCCAAATAGTTAATTTGTTCCTTGTTACCTCGTGGGTGTTGTTTTACAATTATGAAACTATCATTTTGTCCTACAGCAAATACAGTTGGTTCCACTAGAACGGTATTATCTGATAGCCATATACTCATATCACTTTTGCCGTCCATTGCGACTAATTGATAACCATTCTTTAGTTTCTTTTCGTATGCAAACCCCGAAATCGCATTACCAAGACCTAACAACAATATAAGTATTGCAGGTATAATAAAAAGCACTACCGTTGAGGAAAGTATTGCGTACGATATATATCTAACGTATTTGTTCATGGTTTCTAGGTATCTGCTTGTCGTTACAATTCATTGTTTCCCATAAAGATTACACTACCAAATATCAAGCACCCAGTTTCGCTTTTGTAAATAGTCTACATCTAATCTGTATGTTGTGACCAAATTATTTTTTAGCAGTATTGTTGTGTCCATTGTTTGGTTACAGGAATCAATTACAAAAAGAAACCAAGGCATCGGTTTATTGAAGCCGCTTTTGAATTCTTCTTCCCAAGTTGGAGAAGTTGAAAACATGGTCATTGTGTCATTTGGTCTTATGTAATACATTGCATAGCGAATTGGAGTAAATGACTTATGCGGAACATAGTTATTTAAATAATCAATTAATTTATTTAAATTAGGGTCATTTGACTCGTACATTAATATAGTTTCCTTTCTATGGTTGCGTATTTTGAATTTATCATCAAATTGTTCACAGCCCACTAAAGTGATAGCAACAAGAATTAAGAGTATTGTCTTATGCATATTTTTGTTTTTGGTGGCGCATTAGTGGAAATACTGGGCATCGTAGGTATAGGTGATTTATGGTTTCGCTAAGGTATTGTGGTAAAATTCGCTATACTTGGTATTTTCTTTGTACTGCGTCTCGTTGCAATGATTGCCTATATTTTAGTCGAGTTATAGCTGATAATATTATCCTCGTTGTTTTTATCTTTTACAAACACAAAACTGAAATGAAACACACTACTATCCTTGTATGATACAATATATTTTACATGCGTGTATGTTATTTTAGTTCCATTCCAATGTTCTCTTTTTTGAATTGTACTGTAATTTCTTTTTGATACAACTTTACCTTTTTTATTAAGTTGCAATAAAGCATCTCTGAATCTAATAGAATCTGATTCTGTATGTGTGAATGTGTTTTTTGAGAATAATGTGAAAACTGAATCAACACTCCCTTGCTCCAACCATGAAAAGAACTTATCAACTTTTTCGTTTGCAGCTTTATATCTAGTTCGTGCATTGTTGCAAGAGCATAAATGAAATGCAACTAAAATTAAAATGAAGTATTTGAAGATTGTAGTAGTCATTCTTAGGCTGGATTATAGTTATTTACAGGCTACAAATATCCTCAAAGACTACTATTTGTCAAATAAATAGGTTGAATTTTATATTATTCTTTCGCTATTGTAGCTTGCCACAAGCTATCGCATTTAATAAGTCTCCTGTTGTAATAGGCTTTTTGTCATTGTTGTTCTTGCATTCAAATAATAAAAATGTACTCATTATTGAACCTGGTTGAGCATATCCCTCTGGGTCAAAATGATCGTCAAAATTAAATTTTGATAGATCTACATTATATCTTTTCCCAAATTCTACTAGGTAATCTACAGCGTCATCACCTGTTATTCCTACATCTTTTTCAATGTCCGTATTTTCATTATATTCTATATCATCTGTACCAGAAAAATCTATGGTGAATAGAATTAGGTCACTTAAATAATCCATATTTTCATTTTATCACAGTAAGGTAAATCAGATAGACTCTGCAGTGTACTCTATTAAACAAAGTAAACGATTTTTTGTCATCCTCAATTTGCGTAACCTATAACTACTGTTGCTGGGTAAACTATAAGTTTCCTCTATCATATTTTTATCTCACAAACTTTCCTTTTCTAGTATCTTTGTACTCCTAATAGTTCGTGTAGCGCATAAGAATTAAAGGCTATTTGGAAATAGGATTTATACTACATTAGGTCATTAATATGACTGATTAGTAGGCACCTTCTTTCCTATATTCTAAAGTAATTACAAACAGTAAACTAACTAGATTATGTTAACACTGCATCCACAATACATTACAGATTCTGCAGGCAAAAAACTATCTGCTATCTTGCCTATGAGTGAGTATAGTGCGCTTATAGAAGAACTGGAGGAGCTGGAAGATATTCGCCTTTATGATGCTGGAAAAAACGACAATGAACCTGCTATACCCCATAGCAAAGCAATGGAATTGATAGCGGCTGAAAGGAAAAAATTGGGCAAATAATGTACGAACTCCAATACAAGAAGCGAGCCATTAAAGCCCTTGCCACAATTAATGAGCCGTATTATTCAGCCATCCTTCAAGCTATAGAGGCTCTAACTACTAATCCTAGACCTAATGGTTGTAAAAAATTGACCGGCAGAACTGGTTATAGAATAAGGGTAGGCACTTACCGCATCATATACGATATTTTTGACACTATGCTTATTATAGAAATTGTAAATGTGGGTAGTAGAGGTGGTGTATATGATGTATAAAATGATTCTACCCAAAGTAATATTGTGAATATCTATTGATTTAGCTTAATTAATAGTAGTACAGTATAATTGTTGTAAAACGAAAATTCTTCTTCTTAGCCGTAATGGCAGCTAGATCCCCCAAAAAAAGTTAGGAGACTTACCGAGTATAGACATATCCTATGTATTCTGACAATCCACCATTCCTTGCCTAAACTAAAATAATTATAGAAAATGCAAATATGTACATAAAGATGCAGACTGAAAACATAACTATTAGAAAAGTAATGAGGATAGAAATAGCTGTACTCATTTTATGTATTCTATTTTCATACAGCAGTATTATATAGTCTTCATTATATTTCTTAAATAATAATAAATATGTACATATAAATATGGAAACTGGAAATATTGCTACAACTAGGATTTTTAGCAGCATATTGTCTGTGTCTGCAATGTAATGTTGTAGCCTTCGATGTAATGTAAATACAATAAAATTCGGAGTATAGGCAATTAATAATGAAATCACACCAGCAAGCATCTTTCTAGCCTCAAATGCTGCAACAGCAGTGGGGGAGTCTTCTATGTTTTATGAGCCTGAAAAAATAAATATAATAAGGTGTGAACAATATAATTATAAATTCGAATCATATACTTTTTTGGAAATTTCTACCGTTACTGGTGTTCATCACCAGTAACTCTAGAATAGGGATGATAATTATAATTTTTTTGACGGTGCACTCCATTAAACAAAGTAAAAGTTTTTCTTACGTGCTACTATTATGCGCACATTGTCAAGGTTTACAAGTTCACGGGCTTTCCAAAGTTCATAATCTTTCTGCAAATTTATCCAGACATCGCTACTGGTGCCAAATGCCTTGGATAAGCGTAAAGCCATTTCTACACTAATACCCTGATGCCCGTTCACGATTGCTGAAACAGTTTTTGGAGTAACGCCTAAATCAGTAGCCATCTGCTTTACACCTATTCCCAAAGGCTCCATGAACAAGGTTTTTAATATTTCACCCGGATGTACCGGTGGCATTTCACGTTCTAACATACAATTTGTTTTTTAATGATAATCTGCATTGCGTGGTTTCTGTCACTTGCTGGGATAGTTTCTAACACTTAACTCCTACCACCAAGTTTCTTCATAGTCAAGCCCTACGCTGTTTATTACTTCTTCATCGAGCACACCACATTGCATTGCTTTCACCAAATGTTTAGCTTTTAGTACTTTTCGTTTAACTTTTATTTGAAAAATATACCTAAAAATTGCTTCAAAAATTATTATTCCTTCACCACGAAAATAATCATCAATCAAAAAATTTGAAACATCAACATTAAAATTTCTCCCAAATGCTATAATAAATTCATTAGCATCATCTCCATAAATACCCAAATCCATCTCTATTCTTGTATTATCATTGAAGTTTTTACTTTCTGCCGCCATAGTTTCGAGAATGTAATTAGATAATATCTCGTTTGTCATATAGTGATTTATATTGTGTTGATTTATCTAATATGCCACTTTAAATCATACTTGCGCGATTCATTTTCGTTTTGCATTTCTCTTATACATTCCTTTCTATTCTACCTATGTGTAGCTTGTTGTAGCTAAGGGGAGAGGTAGCTACAGGGTTGTCATTTTGGAATGAATTTATACAATGATGAATCTACATTAGTTTTGTCTAATAAAGCTATTTTCTTCTAATTTTTTATACACAATTGTAAAGTCCAAATTCTTAATGTCTAATTTAATCTTTAATTTCTCAAACTCATCAATGTTCATTGGACCATAAATGTTATCAGAGGGAAACTCAGATATATTTGTTATCAATGGAATAACAAAATAGTTTGTATATTCTTTATTGCCTTTTGGGTGTTGCTTTACTATAATAAAATTATTATTATATCCGACTGCAAAAACTGTTCTATCTACAACTGCAATCATATAATTGTCTTTAGTTATGTAACATAAGCTCATGTTTTCATCGCCATCTATAGCTGATAACAAGTATTTTGAGTTAATACTTTTTGAATAGGAATCAAATAGACATGACTGTAGTGAACAGAAAGACACGAAAAGGAAAATATTAAGAATATATTTCATGAAAGTATTTAATTAGTAAAAACATAACTATCCCAGCTTTGCGTATTCCCCAACTCACAGCGATAATCAAGCTTCAAGTTGACTAAACACAATATCGAAAATACGACAGAAAAACTATCTCCCCCCCCAAACAAAATAACACCTAATAGAGCGCTCTATCAGGTGTTATATAATTTTTCAGTTATTACTCTCTATTTCAGTGTCAGGTGTGCAAAGTTGCTGGTTACTTCACCATTTGCCTGGCGCACAGAGTTGTAAGTAGGTATGATGTATCTCGCACTGTAGTCGTTGTCAGATATAAACTTCAGCACATACTCTACCGCAAAAGCAGGGTCGTTTTTCTTACCCACCAGCAGATACTCTAGGTAGAAGAGGCAGATGCCCGAGTCGAACGAGCCGCCATTGTCCTTGCCTATCCACTTCTCTGCAAATGCTATTACTTCGTCTTTGTTGTCGCTCAGTTTATCTTGCAGTTGTTTCAGCGTAAACACCTTCAAGAAGCGCAGACGGTCTACATCGCCTTCTATGTCTATGTCTTCGTTTATTTTCGCACCAGCACGCTCAGCTATTTGTAGGTCAGCATCTTTCACCAGAGGGCTATTGCGCACAAATTCCTTCAGCGTAGCCTCATTCATTTGTGTGTTGTCATCTACAATTGCTTCTGTTTTGTCGGCAGCCTCGGCAGCTTTCAGGTCGGCACTGGCAGGTGCCTCGCGTATTATTTCGGTGGTACGTTCTATCATACCACTCACATTCATATTAAAGGTCTCTATCTTGTCTATGTTCAGAGCCACACCCTCAGCAGGCGGAGGCGTGTTGGCCGTAGTAGTAGCAGGTGTTTCGGCTACAGGTGCAGGTGTGGGCACTACTTCTGGTGTAGGTGCAGCGGCCACTGGTGCCGGAGGAGCTACTGGAGCTACTGGTTCAGGGGTAGGCGTTACTACTGGTGCATGATGCGAAGTGGTTAATAAATCCAGCATCGTATCATCTGCCGCGCCTTGTCTGTTGTCTATAGAGCCTATGCTTACAGCCAGCGAGTTGAAGCTGTCTACATTCATATCCATCGACTCTATCACATTCAGCCCTTTATCATTGGGCGTCACTTTGGGTAGTTCGGTGGCTACTGTACCAGACACCGCAGGTGTTGGTGTGTAGCTAGTTCTGTTGGCAGTAGGTAGGTTTGTCAATGGTGCAAAGGCGGGTGAGCTAACACTACCTGCACCACCATTATTTACTTTATTTCTGATTTTCACAAATTCCATGTCTGCCATTTCCAGCAGCGCACCTACTCTGTAAAAATCTCTTTTTATGTTATTGGGTATCGTAGCAGCTCCATTGCTCAGGTCTTTGTGCATAGAGTTATACACATCCTGCAGTATCGATGATATCCTCAGCTCAAACTTGTGTGGTCCTAGATATCTGTACTCAGGCAGGTCCAGCCTGTTGGCTCTCAAACCTGCTTCAAATATCTGTGCACTAGTCACAAAGCCATCTTCGCTTACAGTGTTGTCGTTGATGGTAGCTAATTCCAGCTCATTATTGAGTAGGTGAGCTATTTGTGATATTGCATCATCAAAAAAACCAACTACCCTCACCACTGGCACCGATGTTTTACCACCAGTATTTGTAGTTTGATTTTCCCAAATAGAGTCTATTCTGTAGCACGGTACGTTGTTATACGCAACCACCTGCTTCACTAGTTCCTCCATTTTGTACAAAAAAGAATTGGTCCTGTCCATGAGTTAGTAAGACTTAAATTACAGTATTAGGGCAAAATATTAGTACAATATTACAACTTGTTCTCTAGTTATCCACAATCACAATGCCCATTAACAAAGCATTAGTAGTTTGCTAACAATTGATTTAGGTGTAATTGGCTGATTCTTAATCAATTGCACTTAGTTCAGCCCATCTGTAACCGCATCTCGGTGTATCTTTTTCACTAGTCCTTGCAGCACATTTCCCGGTCCCACCTCTGTAAACTGGCTAGCACCATTGGCCACCATTTCCTGTATGGTTTGTGTCCAGCGCACAGGGGCCGTTAGTTGGTTTATCAGATTTTGTTGTATAGTTGCTGGGTCGGTGTAGGGTAGGGCGGTTACATTTTGGTACACTGGGCAGGTAGGAGTGCCAAATGTTGTTGCTGCTATAGCGGCCTCTAGCTCTAGGCGTGCTGGCTCCATGAGTGGCGAGTGAAACGCTCCACCCACCTGTAGCACCAGGGCGCGTTTGGCACCAGCTTCTTTTAGTTGCTCACACGCTATTCTTATGCCTTCTATACTACCGCTTATTACCAGTTGCCCGGGGCAGTTATAGTTAGCTGCTACCACTACTTCTTCTTTTATAGCAGCACATATTTCTTCTACTCTGGCATCTTCCATGCCCAGCACTGCTGCCATCGTCGATGGATTTATTTCGCAAGCTCTCTGCATAGCTGCTGCACGCTGGGCTACCAGGCGCAGTCCGTTTTCAAATGTTAGTGTTTTGTTCGCTATCAGTGCCGAAAATTCTCCCAGCGAGTGACCAGCTACCATGTCGGGGTGCAAGTCTGGTGTAGTCAGGAAACGTATTACTGAATGCAGAAATATAGCTGGCTGAGTCACATTCGTTTGTTTCAGCTCAGTTTCGGTACCGCCAAACATGATGTCGGTGATTCTGAATCCCAGTATTTCATTCGCTTGCTCAAAAAGCTCTTTTGCTGCTGCGTTTTGTTCGTAGAGGTTTTTTCCCATTCCCGGAAACTGTGCTCCTTGTCCGGGAAACATGTATACGTGTTTCATATCAGTAGTTTTTTGCTTTGGTGTCTGGCTTTAAGCTGTGCAACTATATATATGCGATTGCGCCACCCTTTTTCACCCTAACACAAATTTAATCTATTGTTAATTCAGTGTAAATCGGCTGTGAAATTAATCTGAAATATGTAACCAGCAAATTATACTATCCATTGCACTTGATCCTGTTAGTGAGTTTCAACTACTAAATGATTTACTTTTGCCCCCATGTTTATTTCTTTTATTAGTTTTCTCTAAGCGCTTTTCACTTTCTTTTACTAGTACCAATCATAGCTTTTTTCCATTCATGAATGTATCTTTTTTTATAGCACGCCGTTATCTGGTAAAGCAGAAGGGAACATTCTCTTCTTTTATCATTAGGCTAGCTATAGTGGCTACTGCGCTGAGTGTAGCGGTCATGATACTTTCATTGGCAGTAGTTACGGGGTTCAAACACGCTATTTCCGAAAAACTATTTGGCTTCATGGGGCATGTTCAGGTGCGCCCGTTCAATGATGCTGCCACTGCTTCGGTTGGTTTTGCCCAGCCCATCTACTCAGATGCGGCGCTTATTGGTAGCATGCAGCGTATCCCACATGTAGTGGCTGTAACACCTTATGCAGTTCGTCCCGTCATTCTACAAGCCAATGGTTTACTGGAAGGGGTGCAGCTAAAGGGAGTCAACCAACAATATCGTTTCCAGTCTGGTATCACTACCGCTGGCAATGCTATCAACTACTCCGATACCCAGTACGCTAAAGAAATTATCCTCTCTCGCACCACTGCCGATAAGCTCAACACAAAACCCGGCGATACCATACAGCTCAATTTTATCGACAAAGGTGTTCCACGCATTCGTCGGGTAAGGGTATGTGGCACCTATCACAGCGGTATGGAAGATATGGACAAATATTATGCTGTGTGCGATATCCGTCTGCTACAACGCATCAACAACTGGACAGCCGACAGTATCAATGGTTATCAGCTCGATCTTTCCAGCCCCGATTATGCCGATACAGTTGCGGCATTCATTCATTTCAACCTTATCAATGCACCCCTTGCATCCTACACCACAGTGGGTACTTACACCTTCATTTTCGACTGGATAGAACTACAAGGCGTCAACAGTGCTATCCTTATTGCCATTATGGCTATTGTAGCCATTATCAATCTAGGGGCAGCTCTGCTAATCATTATTGTAGACCGTGCCGCTATGATCGGTTTGCTTAAGGCATTGGGTATGCCCTTCGAATCTACAAGGGCTATTTTTCTCAGTATTGCAGCTATAGTAGGTGGCTCAGGTATTTTACTGGGCAATTTGTTGGCCTTGGGTACCTGCTACTTGCAGTTACATTATGGTTTCCTCAAGTTGCCCGAAGACTCCTATTATATGCGTTACGTGCCCGTCAAGGTCATTTGGTGGCAGGTTGCTGCAGTCGATTTAGTTACGCTGGTGTTGTGTATATTTTGTATGTGGTTGCCTACTTTGTATATTCGCCGCATACAACCTGCTAAAGTCTTACAATTTAAGTAAAACCTTATTTTGATGACTTAGTATATTTGCAAAAAGAAAAAGTAAAAATATTTTCAACATTTTCATTAAACAATGAGCAATAAAGACATTTATAAGAAATTGTGCGGTCAGAGAAAAGGGATTCCAATGTTTTGTCAGCCTTGGTGGCTCGATACAGTTTGTAAATCCTGGGATGTAGCTATCGCCAAAAAAGGGGAACATATAGCGGGTGCATGGGTGTATCCCGTAGAAACCAAACTCGGTGTTACCCTCCTGCGCACCCCCATGTTGACACCCTACCTGGGCCCGCTGGTTTTTTTGCCACACGACCTCAAAGAAAGCAACAACGATAGTTACGAACACGATACCATAGCCGACCTAATTAAACAACTACCTAAGGCACCTGTATGGAACTTGGCTTTACAGCCTGGCGTTAAGCAAGCTGGTATATTTAAGCAACAAAAACTACATGCCCAGGTGCAGCAAACGTTCCTTCTAGAGCTCAATGAGGACGAACAAACACTGCTCACCAATATGAAAGATGCAGTGCGTCGCAATATTCGTATAGCTGAAAGCGAGGTTACGGTTACTAATTCCCCGGAGCATTTAAAAGATCTTTATAAATTCCAGAAAAGCACTCTGGAGAAAAAAGGGAAGTCCTTTAAATACTCCCTTCGCGACCTTCAACGTATCATGGATGCGGCTAAAGCCAATAACTCCACGGCACTTTGGGTGGCAAAAACTCCGGATAAACGAATTCAGGCCATAGTATGGGCTATGTGGGACGATACTACCAGCTATTATTTTATGGGTGGTCAAAACCCCGATACTAATAGTTACAGGGCAATGTCCCTCTTGCTTTGGCATACCATGAGGTTGGCCAAAGAAAGAGGTAATAGTATCTATGACCTAGAAGGTAGTATGGACGAAGGAGTAGAGCGTTTCTTCCGCAACTTTGGCGGAGATAGAGCATTATATATAGTGCTTTCTAAGAATAAGTCCTTGGTTTGGAAACTAAAACAATCAGTTTTTGGATAATATCTAAGATTTAGTCCGTCATTTTTATAAGCCTGTTACACTGTAACAGGCTTTCTTTTTTTTGCGGATAATTCAAAAGAGTTAACTTTAACTTCATTTTTCGATAATTCATCGCTTTTTCTGTTATCTGTTACTAACTGATAACACCTTATTTGCGCCTGTATTATCAAGTAATGATGCAAAATCTATAGATAGTTTATGAAAAAAATCTTTTTACTCCTTTCCCTGTTCTGTCTCACTTTGGCAGGCAACGCTCAGACTGCTGCCAGTTATGCTTATTCAGAATTCTCTGATCCATTCTCTACTATTATTTTCTCCCCTACTGTCATTCCATTATTTGGAGCCTATGCCGATGATGCAACGGAGGTTTCTGTGCCCATCGGGTTTACTTTCAAATATTGCGGTATTAACTATACGTCTTTTTCAGCGTGCTCTAATGGATGGATATCGTTCACCAATTCTCCAACATCTTCCCCCAATAATATAGAAACAGACATCGATGGCGCGGGTTGGATAATGCCTTATTGGGATGATTTGGATCTTGGTGCCGGTGGTGATTTAGTGGTAGAAACATCTGGTACAGCACCTTCACGTGTTTGTACTATTGAGTGGAACAATGTACCAGATATTTTTGGTTTTGGTACAGCTACTTTTCAGATAAAATTATACGAATCAACAGATATCATTGACTTTCACTATGACTTTTCTAGCTACTTTCTAATGAGTGCTACAATAGGTATTTCTAATGACGCAATCTCCGATTGGCAGACACTTTCAGATGAAACATCTACTGCTACACCAGTGTTTGCTCCTTTGTTTGTTAATGACATCGCATCATCTCCAATTTTCGATCAGGTTTTCCGTTGGACTCCTCCTCTATGTTTGATAGCAGGCATATCTGGTACACTTACTACCTGTACCGGTCTTACTACTACCCTTACAAATCCTACTACTGGTGGCACATGGAGCAGTAGCACACCTGCTGTGGCTACAGTTGGTGCCACTACCGGTATTGTGTCTGGCGTTAGTGGTGGCACAGCTACCATTACTTATGGTACTTCGGCCACTTGTTTTACTACTGCTGTAGTTACAGTCACTGCTGTTACGCCTATTACAGGGGTACTGTCCGTATGCAGAGGACTTACTTCCACCCTAGGCAATCCTACTACAGGTGGCACATGGTCTAGCAGTGCTACGGGTACTGCTACAGTTGGCTCACTTACAGGTGTTGTCACTGGTGTTTCTCCGGGCACATCTGTTATCACTTACACCCTACCTTCAGGCTGTTTTGCTACTGCTGTGGTAACCGTCAATCCTAGTCCTGCCGGGATTTTTGGCACCACAATCATATGTCAGGGTGCTACAACTGCTTTAACGTGTGCTACTCCTGGCGGCGTCTGGAGCAGTAGTGTAGGTGCTGTCGCCAGTATTGACGCAGTTACCGGTATTGCCACAGGGCTATCTGGGGGTATTTCTACCATTTCTTATACACTACCCACAGGTTGTTTTAGCATAATTTCGCTTACCGTCAATCCGTTACCAGCTGTCATTGCCGGAGGCACTTCTTTGTGCATTTCTGGTACGTCATTATTATCTAGCACTACAGCTGGTGGCATTTGGTCTAGCACCACACCAGCAGTTGCTACAGTCGATGCAACTGGTCTTGTTACTGGCGTTTCAGCAGGTACATCTGTTATATCCTACACTTTAGCCAGTGGTTGTTTCCGCACGGTTACTGTCAATGTCACTACTGTTGTCGACCCTATTACTGGTACTACCTCAGTATGTCGTACTCAGTCTACTACTCTTGCCAATGCTACTGCTGGCGGCACATGGTCTAGTACCACACCCGCTGTAGCCACTGTCGATGCTGCTACGGGCGTTGTTACAGGTGTTGCAGTTGGTACTACTACTATTAGTTACTCCCTTGTTTCTGGTTGTTTTTCTACCACCGTTGTTACTGTCAATGCTTTAGAGCCTATTACAGGTACTGCTTCAGCGTGTGTAGGCACTACATCTACTTTATCTAATATTATTGCTGGGGGCACATGGTCTAGCAGCAATACTGCCGTAGCTTCGGTAGTTTCAGGTACTGGTGTAGTTACAGGTGTAGCCGCAGGTACTGCCAATATTACCTATACTACTCCCTTGGGTTGCAACAGTATACTTACTTTCACTGTCAATCCATTACCCGATGCTATTACTGGCGATTTCATTATCTGTGTGGGTAATACCACACCACTCACCAGCACCTCTGTTGGTGGCGCATGGTCTCAGTCTTCAGCAGGTGTCATCTCTATCGACGCTGCTACAGGCCTAGTTACTGCTTTAACTGCAGGCACAGCTACTGTTTCTTACACATTACCTACAGGCTGTGCTATTACGGCTGTAGTCACCGTCGATGTTGCTCCGGCTGCCATTACAGGTATTGCACCTATTTGCCCGGCCGCTACAGCTACCGTTACACATCCAGTTTCTGGTGGCACATGGTCTAGTAGCGATGCTACTATTGCTACTGTAGGCGCTGCTACCGGCGTTGTTACAGGGGTTATCACTACTGGCGGCACAGCTACTATTACTTACACTTTACCTACTTCTGGTTGCATCACTACTACTGTTGTTACAGTGTTACCACTGCCTGCACCTATTACTGGTGCATTGTCAGTGTGTATCGGTGCTACTACTACACTTGCTTCAGCTACCCCTGGTGTTTCATGGGCTAGTAGCAATCTTCCTGTTGCTACTGTTGGCGCTGCTACTGGTATTGTTTCGGGTGTTGCTACCGGTACTAGCATTATTACCTGCACAGGTACCAATACTTGTTTCCGTACAGCAGTCGTTACTGTCAATCCTAATCCTGGTGCTATCACTGGTACAGCCACCGTCTGTGTAGCCAGCACTACTAATCTATCTGCTACTCCAGCTGGTGGTGCATGGACCAGCTCAAACGGTGCTATTGCTACTGTTGCTGGTGGCGTTGTTACAGGCGTTGCAGCTGGCACTGCTACAATTACTTACAACGTTAGTGGTTGCATTAGCACTAGAGTTGTCACTGTCAATCCGTTGCCTACTGCTATAGGTGGTCCTACCGCTGTTTGTTTGGGCCTTACAGCTACGCTTACCAGTGGCCCTGCAGGTGGTGCATGGAGCAGCAGCAATACTACGGTAGCTACAGTAGTTGCCGGTACTGGTGTAGTCACCGGTGTTGCTGTTGGCACATCCAATATTAGTTATACACTAGCTACCGGTTGTTCTCGCGTACGCACCTTTACTGTCAATCCATTACCTGCTGCTATTGGTGGTGCTGCTACTGTTTGCCCCGCTTCTACCATAAACCTAACTAATACTACTCCGGGCGGTGGATGGAGCAGTAGTACGCCTGCTGTAGCTACTGTTGCTGCGGGTACAGGTGTTGTTACGGGTGTTGCAGGTGGTACATCTACTATCACCTATACTTTAGCCACTGGCTGCATAGCCACTGCTGTTGTTACTGTTATTGCTGCTCCTGTTGCTGCTATTACGCCTATAGGCGACACAGTTCTTTGCCCTGGCGATTTCGTTACACTTACTTCTAGTGCTGCAGTGGGTGCCACTTACCAGTGGTTTAATGGGGGTGTTCCTATTCCTAGTATTACTACACCTACTTATACCACCAGCACTCCCGGTAGTTACCAGGTTAGGGTGAGTATAGCTGCAGGTTGCACCACATTGTCTACTGCTATGTCGGTTACTGTTGTGCCAGCTACGGCTACTATCACAGTGCCGGGTGGTACCACCAGTGTTTGTGCAGGCACTCCAGTTGCGCTCAATGCCAATACCGGTGTCGGACTTACTTATCAGTGGGAGCTTGCTGGCACGCCTATAGCAGGGGCCACCACCAGCACCTTTACTGCTACTGCTTCGGGTAGTTATGAGGTACGGGTTACCAATGCTGCTGGGTGCTGGGCACTTTCTGCTCCTGTAGTTGTGTCTGTTACTGCTGCTCCTTCTTCTGTGGTGTCTGTATCAGGTCCGCTTACGGTATGTGCAGGGGGTAGCGTCACTATCTCTGCGGTAGCAGCTCCCGGCAATACTTATCAGTGGTTCGATGCTGCTGGTCCTATAGCGGGTGCCACTGCCGATGCTTATACAGCCTTTACAACTGGCGACTATTATGTACAGGTAACTAACGCAGCTGGCTGCGCTGTTGTATCAGCCCTCACTATATTCACAGTCAATCCATTGCCCGATGCTTCTATCACAGCAGCTGGTCCCACCATTTTCTGTGTAGGTAGCGGGGTATTGCTCAGTGCCACTCCAGGCTTCACCTATCAGTGGCTCAAGGATGGCGTTGCTATCAGCGGTGCCAATACTGCCAACTATGCCGCTACTGCTAGTGGTGGTTACAAGGTAGTTGTTGTCAATGCAGCTACTGGTTGCACTGCCACTACTCCAGTTGCCACTGTAGTTACTGTTATCAGCAGTCCCACAGCTATAGCGCTCACACCTGCTCGTTTCTGCTGGGGTGGTAGTGCGCTATTGTCTACCAGCGTGTCTGGTTTAGGCAGTGCTTTATCTTATCAGTGGTTCCTCAATGGTAGTGCCATACCCGGTGCCACATCACCCACCTATAGTGCAGGCGTAGAGGGCAATTATACCTGCCAGATCGTTGTTACAGGCAGTTGCACCGTGCTTACTTCTACGGCTTCTGTTACAGAGGTGCCCCTCCCCAATCCTTTAGTAGCTTCTAGCGGCACCGCTGTTTACACCAGTGGCATGTACATCACTTATCAGTGGTACAAAGATCTTATTGCCATACCGGGTGCTACCGCAGCGTCTACTGCCATCACTGGCAATGGCAACTACAAAGTAGCCGTTACAGATACCAATGGTTGTCAGGCAGTATCAGCTACTTACGTTGTCAACGGCTGGACAGGTACCAACAGTGTTACAGACCTCAACCAAACTGACGTTAGCATCTACCCAAATCCTGCTTCTGGAACTGTATTCATTACCGCTCAGGCGCCTGTTACTGCTATCATTAGCAGCATAGATGGCAAGGCACTCATCACTCAGCCCAATGCTAAAGAGATCAGCCTCACTTCGTTGGCAGATGGTGTCTACATCATTACGCTGTTCGATGCCAATGGTCAGCAACTCAAAGTGCAGAAATTGATCAAAAAGCAATAATTTTCATTTTTTATACCACATCGCTACAGGCTATCCACATCGGGTAGCCTGTGTTGTTTAAGTTATGTATCTGCTACTGCTAATTGGGTTCTTTTATATTCCAACTACTTACTCTATTTTTATCCTTCATGGCAAAGAGTAAACAAAAACCACAAGCTACCGCTAGCAACATACCTCCTGCACCCAAGCCTAGGCAGGCATCACCTGCACCTGCTACACCTTCTAAGGGCGCTGGCTTATCTGGCTTTCGTTTACATGCAGTTATAGCTGGTGCTATTGCGCTGCTCACATGGCTATTTTACAAGGTCAGCCTCCAAAATCAGCTCACCAATTGGGACGACCCCGGCTACATCCGCGACAATGCACTTATCAAAGACATTACTGCACAAGGGTTGCGCCAGATATTCACCACACCCATCATGGGCAACTATCACCCGCTTACCATACTCAGTTATGCCATAGAGTATAGTTTTGTGCGCCTCGAGCCATGGTTATACCACCTCGATAGTGTGTTGCTACACATACTCGTCACTGTCCTTGTGTATGTCTTTGTGCAGCTGCTCACTCGCCGCCCCATAGCCGCCGCCATCACAGCCCTGCTGTTCGGGTTACACCCCATGCACGTAGAGTCGGTAGCATGGCTTGCTGGCCGCAAGGATGTCGTGTATGGTGTGTTCTATATGGCAGCATGCATCACCTGGCTTTACTTTATTCGCGCCTCCGGTGCCGCTCGCACTAAGTGGTATGCTGTCACCGCCTTGCTCTACCTCTGTTCCTTGCTAGGCAAGCCAGTCGCCGTTACCCTCCCGCTCACCCTATTGCTTATCGACTACTTCGAGCAGCGCCCACTCACCCGCACCCTCCTCCTCGAAAAACTCCCCCTGCTAGCCATAGCCATAGCCTTTGGTATCCGTTCCCTTATTGATCAGCGCTCCTTCGGCTCCCTCGGCACCCACAATGTCACTTATACCTTCGTCGAGCGTTTTGCGCTGGGTGGTTATGCCTTCATTACTTACCTCTGGAAGTCCATTCTTCCCCTCGGGCTCAGTTGTTTTTATCCCTATCCTCCCAAGGATCTTGGAGGCTCCCTGCCAGTTGTTTATTACCTCTATCCCCTAGCCACACTCGCCGTTTTGGGCATAGTGTGGTACTACCGCCGCAGTAGGGTAGTAGTGTTTGGTGCATTGTTTTTCCTGGTCAATATTGCCTTGCTCTTGCAGTTCCTCCCTGTAGGAGGTGCCATCCTTGCCGACCGTTATTCTTACATACCCTATCTAGGGCTGTTTTTTATGGCAGGCTGGTTTATATCTTCCTTCTTCACACCCGGTGCCAACAGACAATATGGCTACATAGCCCTTGCTGTGGTAGGTGCCTGGTCGTTATACTTGGGCACACTCACCACACAGCGTTGCAAGGCATGGTACGATACCGCCAGCCTTTGGCGCGACGAGATAGAAAAACAACCCCTCGCCCCCAATGCATTCAACAACCTCGGCTTTTATTACTTCAACAAGTTCAATGAAAGCGTCAACGATGCCGAGCGCCGACTATTTTTCGATTCTTCACTCTACCTTCTCAATAGGTCTGTAACACTCGAACCCACCTTTGCCAATCCCTGGGTCTCCTTGGGCGAGCTACACCGTGCAGCCAATCTATTCCCTCAGGCAAAAGGCTATTACTACAAAGCCCTCACCCTCAACGACAAAGAGGGCAATGCCAACGCCTACCTCGGTCTTGCCATCACGTATGCCATCACCCAAAAACTAGATTCCTCCGCCTTTTGTTTTCGCAGTGCCATAGCCAGCAAGCCCTACTTCCCAGAGGTACACAGCAACTTCGGTAACTTCTACGATATGACCGGCAAACCCGATTCTGCACTCGTACACTACGGCATAGCCATAGCTCAGAACCCCGATATGTACGCCCCCTACCTCAATAGGGGCAGGCTCTACCAGCGTATGAAACGCTGCAAAGAAGCCATGGCCGACTTCGAAACCGCCCTTGCCCTCAACCCCACCATGGGCGAGATATTCTATTCGCGGTCTTACTGTCACACCCTCAATGGCAACAAAGCCGCCGCCCTCCAAGACGTAGAAACCGCCATCCAGCTCGGCTTCCGCCAGATAGACCCAGCCTATTACAACATGCTAAAAGGCAGATAGTTTTTCTTTCTGTTACCAGCTTTTGTACTCATATCAGCGGGCTTTGCGTCGCTCACTTGTACGTCCGGGGCTATGCGAGGCTTGTACATAAATTTCAAATGATGAATCGTTGTACATATCATCTTCAATATCTGGTTTTGGGAAGGTAGTGTAGGTTCGATTTGTGTTAGGGGCACGAAAAAGGATAAATGGAGCGGTGCCCTTCCTTTCTCATTTTTCCCCTTTTCCTGCCGCGGTAGCTTTTCAGCAAAGGAGGCTCCGCTCCCCCTGTGTTTCTCTCTTTCGTTCTTAAATTTTAGCTTTGTCAAGATGAATACCGTCGGAGACGGGGTATTATCGTTTTTTTTAGATGCACTTCGGAACATCCGGAAGAAAGGGTGGTACATAAGCTAGCATATTGACGGTTCGCAGTGTTGTATTACCGATGAATTGATATAGCCACTGCTGGACGTAAGGCAACAAAAAAACATAATATTTTTTAACGAATGTGTATCTAGTTGCAATAATATTGAATGGATAGTAATCTTTTCGCTTTATTAACATAATAAAACATAAAAATATTACGGATTTAATTGTCTAGATACTTGTATGTTTCAAAAAAAGAATTTAGTTTTGAAGTGAAATTTGTCAATAAAATATTTATAATTATCACATAATGAAAACAGCGTATAAAGCACTGATAGTAACATTCGTCACTATTGCTCCAGTTTTCGCTTTAGGGCAAAACATATTTGTAAAAAAATACTTAAAAGAACAAGATGAAGTCGCTAGAAAGAACTTTCCTCCCATCCTTACCAGCCCCTTCGTAAATAATAGCTTAGCGGAAAAACTGCAAGAGGCTTACAAATCGCAGGCTTTAACAGCGTGCCTGATTAACCGGAGCGATAACAGATTATACATACCGCAAGATGTTATTAATGGATATGGTGAAGCTAAATTGCGAAAGACTATTGTATATGAGTTGCCAATGTCGGCAACTAATTTGCTTTTTTTAACTCTTAAAAATGCTGACATCGATAAATTAACGAAGGGCAATTTCGCAGAAACAGAGTACATAAACGCGAAACGTATACTTGGAATCAATGATAACCTCGTTGACTTTGGTTTATCCAGTGTAGCTCCGATTGGAGGTTTCCCGAGTTTGTACTATCAAAAATCATGTGGAAGTTACTTTACTGGTAACATCTCCGCAAGCATAAGCGCCCCTGTCGCCGAACTCAAGTCCAGTCTAGAAGCAGAAACGAAAAAAGAAAGTTCAATTACGACAATCACTGGAAAATTCTTTAGCCCTCTATATTTAATTTTCGACCAACAAACACCTCAGTCTGTTTATGCACACTTACTTTTATGGCAAATATATTACAATGATTACTCAACAGTAGTTAACAAAAATGATGCTCTTATCAAAAGTGGACAGTACATATCAGAGTTTGATGGCACCTTATTATATCGTGCAATAAACAGCGAGCAAAGTATAAATATGAATGGTAGGTTATCTGCAAATATTTCGGCTGGGATTTTTAATGTTGCAGGTAATGTTCAGACGGGACATGATAATAAGATTTCTTTTTCTTTAAAAGATTTCAAGACATATATTCACAAGTTGCAGTCCGACAAGCTATCATATGCCTTAACCGATTTGCCCAAAGCTGGGAAAATTAATCAAAAGCTTCAAAGTAGTTTCTTTAAAAGTCAACCATCCATTACTGGTTATGTGACTCATTTAATTCCCACTGAAATTTCTCGGATAATGACTGGTATACCAGAATTTTTATGTGGTTCATCTTCGTGGGGAATTGAAGATCACGATTTTGATAGTAATATTTGGGTTTCAAAGCCTACCGTAGTTTCATTTTACAATAAGGAAAAAGATAATTACCCTGATTGCATCTGTAAAATAACTGGTTTAATTAAAAAAGAAGCTATAGACAGAGCTAATCATAATAATAGAGTTTTGACTCTGACAATGAAGTTGACGAGTAATATCAAAATAGATGACAATAGTCTTACTTTCGAAGTTAAGGAACCGGTTAAAGTTACAGACGACCCGAAAGTACTTCCAATTAATAATGAGACAATTAATGCGAAAAGGGAAGAAATTACTCGCAGTAGTACCAATAAAAAGTTCTATCAATTTCCCGTGGAGTTTTTTATAAATGACAATGATGTTAGGCTAAAAAGACCATTTCAAATTTCTGGTCTCCAAATAGAATACATAAATTCAGACCAAACCGTTTTATCTTTATCATCAACAAATAGTCAAGTGAACGGCAATTCTATCTCTTTGAATGTCAAAACGGATGAAAAGCCCTTTGACTATGTCATAGAAAGCGAACAAAACGTGCCGATAAAGTTAAAATTTTTTGTAGCACTTGAAAATGGAACACCTACACAACTTGTTACAAACATCATAAATTTGTCTGTTCCTAATCTTGCAAAGCACAAAACACTAGAGAGCAAGGTGCCAAATCAGTAAATAATAAGCACAATTGAACATCTTAATATGAAAATGAGATTTATTCTTTTCGTTGGATTACTGGCGTTTTCCATTAACAGCCTAGGGCAAATTCGAGTTGACTTTGCTGAAAACAATTTAATGAGCAATGCACATCCATTTGGTGCTTTTCTATGTCCAATAGTGAAAGAAAAAGCCGATTCACTATTTAATGTAATCGCTAAATTGTCTATTCCAAGTCGGCACATCAACGGATATTGCGAAAGCCGTGCTGAGTTTATCGCACGGAAAATGTCCCTAATTTACACAGAATCAGGATGTGATGTAGGGAAAATATGGGCTTTCGCACCATCTATTAGCACCCTCGTGTCAAATAAAAAATTATCCACTAGTAATCCACTTTTTGACGGCGAAAAAGTAACTTGGGGCTATCACGTTGCTCCAATTATTTCTGTAAAAAATGGTGACCGAACTGACACTATGGTACTTGACCTGTCATTTAATAGTAAGAAGTTAATTGAGTATCACAAATGGCTAGGTATGATGCATTGTAAAGAGCTTATATACACATTTACAGATAGAAATTATTATCTTTTTTATACATTAAACGGTCTACAACTTACTGGAAGCAAATTTCAAGGTATGACAATATCCGAAGAATTTCCTAAAATAATTACGGGACATTTTTATTATCCAATGCCTAGTGACTTTCTTACTGTACCTTCAGGAATAGCTTATAATGATTTAGCGTGTTATTTAGTTGATAAATATTATAATGACGCGCAGTACAGTGATTACAAAGATGACATAAAAGAAAAAACAAAATTAAATAGCATGAAAGACATAATAGCCCGGAAAGATACTACATTGCCAAAAGAGATGATAGAAGACTGCGTAAACTACTATTATGAAAGGTTGAAGTATTGGCAATCATTATATACCAAAGAATAGCAACTCTAAAACATACCTCTGTTGGATTTTTGAAGCTGAGTCAATAGCAATGCGATGCTCACAACTGAGTGAAAGTCCAGATTCGGCTAAGTCATGGAAAACTTGGCGTAAAAATCCGAGTTGGTGGTTTTCCCCCTAGTCGAGGCGTTCCGCCTCGTCTTCACACACCGCCAGCGTCCCGCTGGCTTGCGGCAGCAAAAGTCACCCATTAATCACTGCATCCCCACTACAACCAAAAGCAAAAACGAGCAACAAAACAACCCCCTCTACAACTCATCCACCCTATCCAGATAATACTCCACCTGTATCAGCAGTGCAGCCCTTTGTTCAGGGTCCATTTTTCGCCACACGTTATACATCATTTGTATCCGGGCATTGTTGCCCAGTAGTGGTTCATGTCTGTCATAAAAGTGCCAGTACAGGCTGTTGAACGGGCATGCTCTGTCTCCGGTTTTTACAGCCTTTTTGTAGTAGCAGGTATCGCAGTAGTTGCTCATTTTGTCTATGTAGGTAGCACTGCTCACATACGGCTTAGTACCCACTATGCCCCCATCTGCATATTGGCTCATCCCTCGTGTATTGGTTATCTCCACCCAGTCCAGCGCATCTATGTATATGCCTAGGTACCACGCATCCACCGCATCAGGGTCTACCCTGCCAGCAGCGCAAAATTCCCCGTCACCATCAGCCGTTGTACCCCCTAGTCGAGGCGTCTCGCCTCGTCTTATTACACCGCCAGCGTCCCGTTGGCTTGCGGCAGCAAATCTTGCAGCACACATTTCCGCCGCTGTTGGTCTTATTTTCGGAACATCAGCCTCGCGCAGGACAGATAAATTTCACGAAAGTTTTCCAATACTTGGTTCGAAGTTTTGCCAATTAGGGGCACAAATAGGATAGCGGATATACAAGTCGAAAAAGTGAGGTTTGTCCGCTGAGGCTTTAAGTCTATTTTCTGATTTCTCATCGCCTCTAGTTTTTTGGCACAGCATTTGTAAAGAGAGTACAGCATAATCAAACCTCACTTGCATGTCTATCCTGGCGCCACCTCATGTACTCTTATACAACACATTACACATTCAGCAATAAATAATCATATTCATACAATAAACTACCGCGCTTTTCTGTTATTACGCACACACTACCATTTATGCTTCAAAAATCATTGTTGACGTTATCCCTCTTGCCTCTTTTTTATCACTGTTCTCTAGCCCAAAACATAACTATCAGCGGCTACATCAGCGACAAAAAAAGTGGCGAACGACTTACAGGTGCAGTCGTTTACCTCCCCGACCTCCAGGTTGGCACCGCCGGCAATACCTTCGGTTTTTATTCTATTACTATTCCCGCTGGCAACGATAGTGTAGAGATAAAGGGCTCCTACATTGGCTATTCCTCTTTTCAGAGGAAAATTCCACGCTCGCAAAATCTCACACTCAATGTAGAGCTCGAAGAAAACAAAGAACTGGACGAGGTGGTCATTACCTCCCAAAAGGCTGCCCTGCACCAGAAAACTCAGATGAGCTCCATCGACCTGCCCATAAACACCATCAAATCCCTTCCTGCCTTCCTAGGCGAACCCGATATCATGAAAGCCATTCAGCTACTACCCGGCATACAAGGGGGCAATGAAGGCACCTCTGGTTTATACGTACGTGGTGGTAGCCCCGACCAAAATCTCATCCTGCTCGATGGTGTGCCCGTTTACAATGCCAGCCACCTCTTTGGCTTCTTCAGCGTCTTCAATGCCGATGCCATTCGCAGTGTCGAGGTCATCAAGGGTGGTTTCCCCGCTCGCTATGGCGGCCGGCTTTCTTCTGTCATTGATATCAATATGAAGGAGGGCAATAAAAACAAAATACATGGCGAGGGCGGCATAGGCATTGTAGCCTCCAGGCTCACACTCGAAGGCCCCATCCAAAAAGGTAAATCTTCCTTTATGGTTTCTGGCAGACGTACCTATATCGATTTATTGGCCGCGCCACTCATGACCGGCAACAGCAAAGGCGGCTATTTCTTTTATGACCTCAACGGCAAAGCAAACTTTACACTTGGCAAAAAAGATCACCTCTACATCAGTGGCTATTTTGGCAACGATAAGTTTTACTTCTCCGAAAAAAGCAATGACCTCACCAGTTCTTCTCGCTTCGCTGGCGGCATCAAATGGGGCAATATCACTGGCGTAGGTAGGTGGAACCACGAGTTCAACCCCAAACTTTTTGGCAACCTCACTACCTACTACAGTCAATACAAGTTTCAGGTATCTGCCGAAAGCAAGAGTACCTCCAATGGCTCTACCGACGAATTTCTACTCCGCTACACCTCAGGCATTCACGATATGGCTGCCAAGTACGATTTCGATTACTATCTTTCTTCTAGCCACAACATCAAGGCGGGCGCTAGTGTTATAGCGCACACCTACACACCGGGCGCACAAACCACCAAAATCAACACCGGTGGCACCAAATCAGACACTACCATAGGCCAAAGCAGCATCTACGGCACAGAGATCGACGCCTACATCGAAGATGACGTGAAAATCACCCCCTTACTCAAGGCCAATATCGGAGTGCATTTCACTGGCTTCAGTGTCCGCTCTAAGTTTTATAATTCTATTCAGCCACGCCTCGCAGTCCGCTATCTCTTATCCGAGAAAATGAGTGCAAAAGCGTCTTTCGTTCAGATGAACCAATACATCAACCTCCTCACTAACTCTTCCGTTGGCCTTCCTACAGATCTCTGGGTGCCTTCCACCAACCGTATAGCACCACAGTTATCTCATCAGGCAGCAGCTGGCCTAGCTTACACCCA
The DNA here is from genome assembly GCA_027484425.1 of Sphingobacteriales bacterium. Taxonomy (GTDB): domain Bacteria; phylum Bacteroidota; class Bacteroidia; order Chitinophagales; family Chitinophagaceae; genus Nemorincola. The sequence continues at coordinate 24,808 of JAIXSZ010000081.1, read as the reverse complement.
CGATGCCGGCTACGAATTCAGCCTCGAGGGCTACTACAAAACCATGGAAAACATCCTCGAGTACAAAGAAGGTGCTAGCTTCTTTAACAGCACCACAGGCTGGGAAGACAAGGTAGAAGTAGGCAAGGGCACCAGCTATGGTGGCGAACTATTCATTCAGAAAAAGAAAGGCAAATTCACAGGCATGCTGGGCTACACACTTTCTTGGAGCAACCGCACATTCGCCAACCTCAACAATGGTCGCACATTCCCCTACAAGTACGATCGCCGCCACGATTTCAAGGTAGCTGCAGTTTACAAAATCTCTCCCCGCATTGAGCTTAGTGCAGAGTGGTTATATGGCACCGGCAACGCCATTACACTACCCATTGGTTTCTACAAAGACCAAAACGGCGAAGACATCACCATCTATGGCAGCCGCAACGGCTACCGCATGCCCGCATACCATCGCGGCGATGTCAGCATAAGATTCACCAAAGAGAAAAAACGCCACGACAGATCTTGGATAATAGGTGCCTACAATGTCTACAACCGCCAAAATCCTTTCTTCATTTATGAAGACGGAGGCAAGTTCAAGCAGGTGAGCCTATTCCCCATCATCCCGTCAGTGAGTTATCAGTTCAAATTCTAATCCCCACATTATTTATATGAATCGCCTTGCACATCTCATATGCACACTACTAGTGGCATCCATTTTTTTCACCTCTTGCGAAAAATCTATCGATGTCAATCTACCTCCCTATAGCCGATTACTCACCGTCAGCAGCCTAGCCGAGCCCGATCAGCAGTTTCAGGTCTATGTAGGTCACACAGCCTCTATTCAGGATAAACGCTTTTCGCCCACGTTACTCGTTACAGATGCCACTGTTAGGTTGTTGGTCAACGATGTCTTTACCGAAAACCTCACCTTCGATAGCGGCATCGGCTACTCAGGAACCACCACCATTCAGGCTGGTCAAAAATACACAGTACAGGTCAGCGCTCCCTCTTACACCGCTGTTAGTGCCAGTGCCGTAGCACCCGCAGCAGTACCCATTTCTAGCATTGTTTACACACCACAAGCCCGTATCGATGGCAGTGGCGGCACACAAGATGCTGTCACCATCCGTTTCACAGATCCACCATCCGCCAACGATTATTATATCCTCAAACTCTTTGGCCCCGGCGACCAAAACAACGGCTTCTATAGCAATAGTTTCTGTATCTACTCGGTCGATGCCTCTATCGAAACCCTGTCCAGCGAAATCATAGATGCCAACACCTGCCTCGATAACACAGGCGTTTTCCTCCGCGACGAGCTATTCAATGGAAAAGAAAAAGAACTCAAAATATATGCATCCAGCTTCAACATGGAACCCTATTTTAATGGCATAGATTACGTTTACGCCACTATTCAGCTCTTACACGTCACCGAAGACTACTTCAAACACTACAAATCCTACAAACTTGCTTACGATGCCAACGGCAACCCCTTTGCCGAGCCAGTCAATGTATATGGCAATGTCCAGAATGGTGTAGGCATGTTCAGCATTGTCAGCACCAGCACCGTTATCATCAAGTAGCCACTCCCGCATACCTACCACCTGTTTGTAGGTGGGTATGCGCTTTTAGGTACAGTACATTATTCCTTTTGCTACCAGCCACAGCACTTTTGGCATCGCCGGTTGTGTCACTCTCTTGTACATTCAGGGCAAAGAGCATCTTTGCGCATATTTTCGTGTTTAAATTCCGCCGCTGTTGGTCTTATTTTATGACTTACAGCTTTCCCTGCTCTAGTCGTAGGTTTTACTATTTCTCCTCACAGGACCGTCGAACTGTTGTCTCTCGACTTTCTGCTCCCATTTTCCGGCTAACTACCCCGCTAAAGATTGATAAACCTAAAAATAGCGACTACACCCCACACTGCCATAGTTGTATTTTTATTTTGCGTTCTAGCAAAGAATCGCAGTAATTATTACGTCTATGTAAATACACTTATTTCCAACTATTCAATTCTATGAAACCACTCCAACATTTTGTCTGCTTTACAATAGCTTTCGGCTTGCTAACTTTGTCATGTAAAAAAGATAAAAAAGTCGATAAAAATATGCTTATCGGCACATGGCAACAAGTGTCAATTGCTGACGATAGGAATAATAACAAGCAATTAGATGCTGATGAAATACATGAATGGCTAGGCCCTGTATTAGAATTCAAGCCTAACTTTACTGGCAGCCGATCTCACACATATGAGGATACCGACTGTCAGATAGTTACCAGAGTAATTCCATTTAGATGGCATATGCTCAATGACAACAAGGACATAGGCATCGTTGAGATTTCAACCAATTCTATTTTTTACCTAGAGCCTGTTGTACGCATACATAGAATCTCAACGAGTGAACTTATAACAAAAAATAGCAATAGTTATGACTGGGTAATTTATAATAAGATGTAAATAGCGCTATACCTGTTCCTCCTCCCTAGGCGAGGCGCCCCCCTAGTCGAGGCGTCTCGCCTCGTCTTATTACACCGCCAGCGTCCAGCTTGCTTGCGGCAGCAAAAGTCACCCAATGATGACTGCATCCCTACTACAACCAAACGTAAAAACGAGCACCCCCCCCTCTACAACTCCTCCACCCGTTCCAGATAATACTCCGCCTGTGTCAGCAGTGCAGCCTTTTGTTCAGGGTCCATTTTTCGCCATACGTTATACATCATTTGTATCCTGCCATTGTTGCCCAGTAGTGGTTCGTGTCGGTCATAAAAGTGCCAGTACAGGCTGTTAAATGGGCATGCCCTGTCACCTGTTTTTACAGCCTTTTTATAGTAGCAGGTATCGCAGTAGTTACTCATTTTATCTATATAGGCAGCGCTGCTCACATAGGGCTTAGTACCCACTATGCCCCCATCCGCATACTGGCTCATGCCCCGCGTATTGGTTATCTCCACCCAGTCCAGCGCATCTATGTATATGCCCAGGTACCACGCATCCACGGCATCAGGGGCTACCCCAGCCAGCAGCGCAAAATTTCCCGTCACCATCAGCCGTTGTATATGGTGGGCATACGCATACTGCAGCGACTGTTGTATACTCTGCTTCAGGCAGTTCATCTTTGTGTTACCCGTCCAGTACCACTCTGGTAGCTTAGCAGTATGCCCCAGATAGTTCAGTCCAGCATATTCCGGCATCTTCAGCCAGTAGATACCCCGCATATACTCTCGCCAGCCTATTATTTGCCGCACAAAACCCTCTAGCTGATGATACGCTATTTCATTACTCCGTTTGCGCCATTCCTCGGTAGCCATGTCTATCACCTCCTTAGGCGATAACATCTTAGTATTCATCGAAAACGACAATCGCGAGTGATACAACGACCATTCGTTGGTAGTCATCGCATCCTGATAAGTGCCAAACAGCGGCAGGCACTCCCGCACAAAAAACCGCAGCAGCTCCAGCGATTGTGCCCTGTTTACCGGCCACACAAACGATGTTGGGTCTATGGTGCCTATTGTTTTTACGGCACTGTTATTTATAGCAGCCACTATAGTGCTAACATCATTGTGCAGCACATAGGGTGCAGTAGGTTTATGCCCCTTCGGTAGTTTTTTCCGGTTGTCACTATCATAGTTCCACTGGCCGGTCACAGGTTGCCCATCTTCCATCAGCACGTTGTGCTTTTTGCGCATGTAGCGGTAAAAGTTCTCCATCACAAAGAGTTTTTTACCCTCAAAAAACTTCCCCAACTCACCCCGTTCCCCATAAAAGTGCTCTGTATCACACACCACCGCTGGCACAGGCAACACCTTCACCATTGCCCGCAACTCCACATCCACTCTATATTCATCAGGCAGCTGATACTCAAACGCTGTAAACCCATGCACAGCTACCAAGTGCAGTATGTTTGCTGTTATACTTTGCTGGTTATCCGCATCATCTATATTCAGGTACAGTACCCTATGCTGTTGTGCACTCAGCTCACTGGCAAACGACCGCATAGCCGCAAAAAATCCTGCCACCTTTTGTATATGGTGCAGCGCATAGTCTGTTTCACTCCGCACCTCCATCAGCACATAGGTCACATCACCATCCACCCGCTCATACCAGCTATGCCCACTATTCAGCTGGTCACCCAGCACCAGCCTCAATACTTTTTTCTCTCCCATACACCACAGTTTTTCTAGCTCACTTATTAACGTCTAGCAATTGGGTATAAAAGTACAGTATAGCCCACATTCTTAGATGATATGGTAGCATTAGTTGAGCACGATTTTTTTAAACCAAATCTTATCGTCTGCCTCATGAGTATTGTTATCTAACGTTTTTCTTATGCTCACCTTTCGCAGTCTTCATCCATCTTTTCGCACATTACGTTTTCATGCAGGAGGCTACCAGCTTTTGTACTACTATCAGCGGGCTTTGTGTCACATCTCTTGTACGTTCAGGGCTTTGAGGAGCTTTGCTCATTAACCGTATAGCCATTTCAATCTCCTTTTACTCTAATACAAAAGGGGCTATCTCAAAAATTGAGACAGCCCCTTTTATAGTCACTTACTGTTTAAAAAACAATGTAAACTTACTGCTGGTACACCAGTCTCACCATTTTGCTACTACCGTCTGCTCCATTAAAGCGCAGCATATATACACCAGTTGCAATACCTGCGGGCAATGCCATATTGGTGGTACCAACTTTCGCATCATACTGCTTTAACTCTTTGCCATCTATTGTGTAGATCATTACTTTACCTGCTACATCTGTAGTCAAGTTGATAGCTCCAGTAGTAGGGTTAGGAGAAACAGTGAACACACTATTGTCACCTTTTGTATCTTCTGACATACCCGGACGTGAGCCACACATACTCACAGTTACCTGTGTTACACTAATACATCCTGCGGCTTTGGTATACGTAATGTTAGCTGTACCTGTGTTTACTCCCGTAACCTGACCAGAATTAAAGTTTACTGTTGCTCTTGCAGTATTGCCGCTGGTCCATGTACCTGCTCCTGCTGGGTTGCTCAGTGTGGTTACCCCTGGTAAACATAATGTGGCCGCTCCTGTATTGGCTCCTGGCATAGCATTTACTGTTACCACTGCTGTGTTAGCACAGCCCAGTGCATTGGTGTAGCTGATAGTAGCCAATCCTGCTGATGTACCACCAGTCACTACACCGCCAGATGAAACTGCAGCTAAAGATGGGCTTGCACTGCTCCATGTACCACCGCTAGTACTGTTGGTCAAGGTCGTGCTACCCAATACACATATATTCCTGCTACCACCTCCAATAGGAGAAGGCAATGGGTTAACTGATACAGTAGCTAAACCAGCACAACCTGTAGGTAATGTGTAGTAAATGTTTACTGCCGATATAGTACTGTAATTGAAAATAACTCCTGTTAGTACGCCTGTTGATGGGTTTATTGATGCCTTCTCAGGGAAGCTACTCGTCCATGTACCACCGCTAGGTGTGCTAGTGAGTGTTACTGTTTGACCAGGACATATGGCTGGCGGTGCCACTATTGTCGATGGTACCGGATTAACCGTTACTGGCTGTGTTACAAAACACAGTGCACCAGATGTAGAGCGATACGTGATCACTGCATTACCCAAACTTACACCTGTTACAAAACCGCTGGCTGCCACAGACGCTATCGTTGGTGCGCTACTGCTCCAGGTGCCACCGGTACTTACAAATAGAGTTTGTTGACCTAAACATATATTAGGATTACCCGTAATAGTTGGTGGGGTGCCTACAGTTACGGTTGTGGTTCTTACACAACCTGCACTTAATGTGTAGCTAATAGTTGCTGTACCACCACTTATTGCAGTCAACAATCCGCTCGTTTCACCAATAGTAGCGCGTGCTAAGTTGCTACTACTCCATGTACCACCGGGTGTACTGTTGAGTGCTGTAGATGTACTACCTACACACGGGCTCGATAGCCCCGTTGTAAACCCTACAGCCGCAGTAACCGTTAGTTGAGTAATGGTGCGGCAACTTGCAGCATTGGTGTATGATATGTTCACTGTACCCAGTGTAGTGCCACCTGTTACTATACCTGTAGTAGATGCTACTGTAGCTCTGGTGGTGTTACTACTGGTCCATGTGCAACCGGGTATAATGCTACCCAGATTCAACTGAGAACTAGAACATAATATGCCACTGCCTGTATATGCTGCCGGAGCTGCATTTACTGTTACCGTAGCTGTCACATTACTACCACCGATGTAGGTGTACGTTACTGTTGTTGTACCAGCGCCTACCCCTGTTACAACACCTGTAGTACTACCTACAGTGGCTATAGTGCCATTAGCAGTACTCCATGTACCGCCTACCGACGCATTGGCAAGATTGGTGGTAGCACCTCGGCATACCACTCGGGTACCTGTAATAGGGGGAGCAGTAACTGTTACTGCTTTTGTCGTTACTCTATTGCCACAACTATTGGTTCTGGTGTAGCTCACGGTAGTAATTCCTGCTGCTACGCCAGTTACCACACCTGTGCTAGCATTTACAGATGCTATAGCACTGTTGGCCGACGACCATGTACCACCCGAAGGTGAAGCTGTAAGGGTAAGGGTAGTACCTGCAAATAGTGAAGAAGCACCTGAAATAACAGCTACTTCTGGTAGTACGTTCACAGTATATGCTCTTGTAACCCTGTTCCCAGCAAAGCTTGCACCGGCAGTACCAGCATAAGTAACAATAACTGTTCCAGCAGATACACCAGTAACAATACCTGTCGAAGCACCTACCGTAGCTCTTGCTGTATTACTACTACTCCATGTACCACCTGTTGTAGCATTTAATAATGTTGTAGTGCTTCCTACACATACCTGTTTAGGACCTGTTATCGGACGCAGTGGATTATTCCTTAATACAGAAATATTATCGGACCAAAAATTTGCTACAGCAAGGTCAGGCTTGCCATCGCCATCTATATCGCCTATGGCTGTCTTTTGTGGTAAGGATCCGGTATTGAATGGCACATGGAGGGCAAATGAGCCTAATGTAATGCTACCACTACTGCTGGTATTGAGGAGTACAGAAACTGTATTGGAGCCACTATTCGTCACTGCCAAATCTGGCTTGCCATCGCCATTTATATCGCCTATGGCTACATCAGTAGGTTGGGTTCCGGTTGCAAATGTGACCCGAGAGGCAAAAGAACTAGAAGTAATGCTGCCACTGCTACTGGTGTTGCGATATACAGAAACAGATTGGTCACCATAATTAGTCACTACCATGTCTTGCTTGCCATCACCATCAATGTCGCTTATGGCAACATCAAAAGGACGGGGTAAGGTTGCAAATGTGACCCGAGAGGCAAACGCAACATATGCAAAAGCTTCAGGAACATGGATATTGCGAAGTACGGAAACAGCATTTCCGAGAGAGCAAGCATTTGTCACCACTATATCATGCTTGCCATCTCCATCTATATCGCCTATGGCTAAGCCTTGATTGCACGAGCCTGACGCATATGTGACTTTTGGAGCAAAAGAACTAGAAGTAATGCTGCCGCTGCTGCTGGTATTGCGAAATACTGAAACAGTATAGTCATTAGTATTCGCCACTACTATTTCAGGCCTGCCATCGCCATTTAAGTCGCCTATGGCTACATGCTGTGGGTAGTTTCCGGTTGCAAATGTTACAGGTGTGGCAAAGGAACTAGCTGTAATGCTACCACTACTGCTGGTATTACGAAACACAGATACAGTTTCGGAAATTCCACCCGTCACCGCCAAATCTGGCTTGCCGTCGCCGTCTAAATCACCTACGGCAAATCTTTTTTTTATAGCTCCGGAGCCTATTGTGTCACCTCCAAGATAAAATGAGATAGGTATCGCAAAAGAGCTAGATGTAATACTTCCGATGCTGCTGGTATTGCGATACACAGAAACAGTATTGGAATAATAATTTAATGCTACCATATCTGGCTTACCATCACCATCTATGTCGCAAATACTTATATCTAAAGGTCTACTACCAGCAGTATAAGTTACTTGGGTGGCTAAGTTCACCGTACCTGGTTCAAAAGCACTATTGTTGAATGTAGGCAAAAAGGGATACTGCGAATTACCTGTGCGGCCAGATGCGGTATTGTTAACAGATACTCGATCATAGGTAGCGCCAGTAGGCACCGTAGCCGTCATAATAGTAGCACCAGAAGCTGTCACCGTAGCACGTGTAGCGCCAAAGTACACAATGTTATTGGCAGGAGTTGTGTTGAAATTGGTACCAGTAATGGTAACAGATGTGCCAGTATGGGCGGCATTAGGACTCACCGATGTTACTGTGGGTATCTGTGCCGACCCAATTTCAGAATCCGTTAATGCTATAAGCACAATGCAAGCAAAATATTTTGTTAATAACTTTTTCATGGTCTTTTTTTAGAGTTGTTTTTTTAGATGATAAAAATATTACTGTCAAATATAGTTGTTATATGGTGGATAATGACTATTATTCAACTGAAATAACTTTGAATTAATGCTGAGTTTACACTTTATTGTTGGACACCTATATTGCTCCAGATATTCGCAAGGGTTCAACCGGAACAACTAATAAAAATCGTTCTCCCGAACGCATTCACTTTCCAGCAGCTTATTATCTACAGCTACATAAAACCGACCTACCAAATGTACCAGCCCCACCGGGTCGAAATACAATAGCGGTGGGTGCAGCCCACCGAAAACTACCATCACAAGAAATTTAAAAGCCTATCATCCCCACACATCCCACAGCCTGTCCTTCCCAAAATCTTGTAATCGTGTTCAGACAGAATAACACATTAAACTTCTGAAAATAAAACCACTTATCCACAATTTCCATTCCCAAAAACTCTAGTACAAATCCTCTACAACATAAGCCCACAGCTACATACAGCCCACTAAAGTAAACAAATACAAATTTCACCTCATTTGTCAGTCTCAAATACCTATCTCAACTTTATTGCGCTAAAAATCCCAAACTATGACCCTAACAGACCAAAAGAAACAAGCCCTTGAGCTGTACGTCAACCAATCCTTCACCCAGCAGCAAGTAGCCGACGCTATAGGCGTTTGTATCCGCACCGTGCGCAACTGGGTCAAGCAACACGCCTGGGATCGCCTGCGTCTTGCTACCCACCAAGCCCCCGCACTCATAGCCGACAATTTCAGCAGCCAACTCGTAGAGCTACAAAACAACATTGCCGCCCGAGAACCCGGCAAACGCATACCTACCATGCAGGAAATGGAGATAATGCGCAAGCTAACCGTATGTATAGCCAACACCAAAAAAACCGTCAGCCTACCCCAAGTCACACAAATGATGCGTATGTTTCGCGCATTCGTTTTCGACAACCGCTCAAAACCTTATGCCCAAGGCGTAGCCGACCTTATCGACGGCTTCATCGAGGCACGCTCGCGTTTCGGCTACTCCCCATTCGAACTAGAATTCGGAGTAGAAAAAATACAGCACATCGATACGTTGTACAGTCCATACGTCGATACCATCGCCAAAGAAACCACCGAACCTGTAATCCCAAGATTTTACGAACCACCAAACACCACTACACCGCCAACAAGCAAAAGAACACACGTTATCGATACCAGTATCTGGACCGACGAAATGTTGATTGCCATCAACGAAGAACTCAGCAACCACGAAGCCATCAAAAACATGCCACCCGAACAACAAAAAACCTATGCCGAATTGTCACAAATCCTGAAGCCAGTTATGGAAAGCAGATTGCCAAAAACCAACGACTCAACCCCCAAAATACTGGAAACAACCAGCAACGAACCTTTTAGTAGCCATAGCTCTGTAGCGAAGGCTACAGACAATCTTGAATCCATGCTGACTCGTATCAGAAAAGCATTCCTCCAAAACCACCCCGTCCAACCTGACTATGACAAACCCAAAACAACTAGCAAAACTCCATCTATACCGGAAAATGGAACCTCATTGATAATCAACGACTTAAGTGCCAAAACACATGAAAACACCGGCAACAAAGCGGCAATTCAGGAAAACCTCATGCACACGTTACAACCCATAAACACAAAATCAAATATCACAACTCCCTACCCCGTAAACCAAACAGAAACAACCGGAAATTATGCACCCTTACCGGAAAATGAAATGGCATTGATAATCAACGACTTAGGTGTCAAAACACATGAAACAACCGGCAACGAACAGGAAACACCCATCGACCCATTGTTTGTAGGTTACCCCAGGTCCAGCACTCCCCCCGACCCTACCGTACCTTATACTTACTTCAATGGCAAAATGCTCCTCACCAAGTACCCAGATGGCAGCATCCGTTACGACTATGGTGGCGGCCGCCCTGCTGTTACAATCAAAAAAGGAGGCCCCGCCATTCTCGAGCGAAGAGTGTTTTACATCTAAAACTTTCAGCAGCCATAGCTTTTTCAGCGAAGGCTACCGGAAAAGTGAATAGTATTGATAATCAACCACTTATTCCCTAAACCACATGAAAACACCGGCAACAAACCGGCAATTTCAATACCACACTAAAACCAACTAACAATACTTGTGCGGCATATAATCAATTACTATTTCTTTTCTTTGCACTCACATACTTATGCAGCTACAACACCACATATCGCTACTCCCATACAACACCTTTGGCATAGATGTGCCGGCTGCTCAGTTTGCCATTATTACCACTGCGCAAGACTTGCACCAGATAAGCCAGCTGCCCCAACCAGTGCGCATACTAGGTGGCGGCAGCAATATTTTGCTCACCGCTCCAGTTCCCGACGTTGTTTTGCTCAATAGACTTATGGGCATAGAGCTCCTGCATCAGGACCAAGACTATGTTTGGCTTTCTGTAAGCGCTGGCGAACTCTGGCACGACCTTGTGCTTCACGCCATCGGTCAGGGGTGGGGTGGTATAGAGAACCTGGCACTCATACCCGGGACTGTGGGTGCTGCCCCCATCCAAAACATCGGTGCTTATGGTGTGGAGGTATGCAGCACTGTCGAAAGCGTCACTTATTGGCATCTTACAGATAGGAACTTTGTTACCCTCACTAATCCAGACTGCAAGTTTGGGTACAGAGATAGTGTCTTTAAACAAGAGCTGAAAGGAAAGGTGCTCATTACCTCAGTAGTATTCAAGCTCACCAAACATCCCACATTCAATACCAGCTACGGAGCCATAGAAGAAGAACTGCAACAAATGAATGCACAGCCCTCTGTCCGGTCTATAGCAGAGGCAGTTATCAACATTCGCACCAGCAAGCTGCCCAACCCCAAAATAACAGGCAATGCAGGTAGCTTTTTCAAAAATCCCACCATCAGCCACACGCAGTATTCCCAGCTACTCGCACAGCATGCTGCAATGCCGCATTATCCGGTGGGCAATGGAAGAGTAAAAATACCAGCCGCCTGGCTCATCGAGCAGTGTGGTTGGAAAGGCTACCGGAAGGGCGATGCTGGTGTGCACAGCAAGCAAGCACTGGTACTGGTAAACTATGGCACTGCCACTGGCAACGAATTGTGGCAGCTTTCTAGCGACATTGTATACGCTGTTCTGCAGAAATTCGGAATTGAACTCGAGCGCGAGGTGCAGGTATGGTAATCACCCATACTGGGTTATTAACAATACTTTATTTGGTACACCTGCCATTTAATCGCATATTTCAATCATTTTTGTAACTTTTTAACAAAACCTATGATTTGTGTAGCTAATATCTACGCTCATCTCCACGAAAATTTTATTTACATAATATTATTATGCGGTTAACCACAAAGGCTTTTGCTCTTATTTATATACTTTTCTTACTTATTAGTTCCCCTGTTTTTGCACAGCCCACAGGCAGTGTCAGTGGCAAGGTCACAGATGGTAGCAATCAGCCGGTGTCGTATGCCACTGTTACGCTGCTCCGCTCAGACTCGTCTGTAGTCAATGGCGACCTCTCTAAGGATAACGGTACATTCACTATAGCACCCGCATCACTCGGTAGCTTTGTCCTGCGCATAGAGTCACTAGGTTTCAAAACCAAGTTCTCACCCGTAACCATCACCGCCGATAAACCCGACGCCAAACTAGGCACTCTCAAGCTCTCGCAAAGTGAAACTTCTATGAAGGAAGTTAGCATCACTGGCGAAAAAAGGGTAATGGAATTGAAAGTGGACAAAAAGGTATTTAACGTCGAGAAAAACACTACCACAGCAGGTGGTAGCGCCACAGATGTACTGCAAAATGTACCGGCCGTTTCGGTAGATGCCGATGGGAACGTAAACCTCAGAGGCAAGGGTAATGTTACAGTTCTCATCGATGGCAAACCCGCTACCATGCTGGGCAGCGATGTCACTTCGGCGTTACAAAGCCTACCCGCAGGCAGCATAGAAAGCGTTGAAGTAATCACAAATCCTTCTGCCAAATATGACGCTCAGGGCACCACGGGTATCATCAATATTGTAACCAAAAAAGATGGTAGACTCGGTATTAATGGTAGTGCCACACTTGGTGCCGGCACACGCGACAAGTATAACGGCAATCTTAGTCTCAGCCTCCGCAAAGGCAAGTGGAGTACCTTCCTCAACAGTAGTTTTCGTATCAACAATACCTTCAATAATGTCAGTACGCACCGTCAAGACTCAGTGCTTACTGCTGGCAATATGCAGTCTTACTACACTTATGAGCATGTGCCACGTCTATTCAACGGTACATTTAATACCATAGGTGCCACTTACGATTTTGATAAAAATAACTCCATCACTCTTACGCAGAATGTGAATGCTATGCAGTGGGGGTACAGAGATAACTCCAATTATTACGAATACAGCCAGCCCGACAAAAAAGGTACTACACTCCTTGAAAGAGAACGTAACTCCTCTGCTCTTGGCGGACCCGTTTCTTCCTCCACATCTTTCGACTATCGCAGAAAATTCAAAACCAAGGGAGAGGAGCTGAACGTCGATGCCACATATGCATTCAATAATATGCGCCGCTCACAAGACTTCGAAACCCGCACCGTACTTTACGGCAACGGTTGGTCTCCCTACACCGTATCCTCAGCACCTGGCAGGGGCGGCAATAACAGTCTCAACGTATGGGCAGACTATACCAAACCGCTATTTACTACCAACGGTAAGTTGGGTGTCGGTTTCAAGTCGCAGTTCTTTAACTTTTTCAGTAGCAATGAACCCAAAATTTGGGTAGATACGCCCAACTATGTAAAGGCTGACGACTCCTCATTATTTGCTACCTACGACTATAGTCAACAAATACATGCTGCATACATTAACTGGAACGACCAACTGGATAAGTTCTCCTATCAGGTAGGTCTACGTGTAGAGGATGCGGTATATAATGGCTCTGGTAGTGTGCCTCGTCCTGCCACGTTCAGCAACAGTTTTCTCAATCTTTTCCCTTCTGCTTTTATCTCGTACCAGCTCACCTCTGAGCAGAGTGTCTATATCAACTACAGTCGCCGCACCAATAGGCCTAGCTTTTTTCAGCTAATGCCATACCGCGATTTCTCTAACCCTGGCACTGTATCAATGGGCAACCCCAATCTCATTCCCGAGTTTATTGATAATATTGAGCTCAGCTACAGCATAGCCACTGAGAAAGGTAATAATTATATTTTCAGCACTTACTTTGCCCAAACCAACAACCTCACCGAGCGTGTGCTTCGCCCCATCACTACAGATGATGCAGCTATAGGGCTGGCAGATCAGGCGGGTGCCTTATTATCTATGCCGCTCAACATTGCATCCGGTGTCACATATGGTATAGAGGGTACAGGGCGTGTACAAATTACAAAGGCTTGGGATGCCACATTGAATATGAACTTCTTCAACAATCAGTTGACAGTTGGTAATGTAGATCCTGCCTATACCGCGTTTATAACCAATAACAACGGCTACAGCTGGTTTAGCAAGGTCAATAGCAACCTGAAGTTGCCAGCCAATTTCTCCTTGCAATTTAGCGGCAACTACGAGTCACCCAAAATAATAACGCAGGGCAGCCAGCGCGAAAGTTACTGGATAGACATAGCCCTCAAAAAGAATCTCTGGAAAAACAAAGCCTCCCTAGTGGTCAATTGCTCAGATGTTATGAAAACCCGTCAGTTTATCAACAACTACGTCACTGCCAACTACACTCAAACTACAGATAGACTGAAGGAAACACGTATAGGTAATATAACATTTACCTATAGGTTTGGTAAAACGGATATGGGCAAAGGTGGTGGTGGTGAAAGACCATCTGCAGGCAAAAAAGGGAAAAACAAACCAGAAAAACCCACCGACGAAGACAGGGCTAAAAACCTGAAGGGTAGCGATGATAATGATAATAATGGTGGTGGCGGTAACAGCGGTGGTAGTGGCCAGCGTAAATGATTCCTGTAAGTCTTGTTGTACACGCAACGCATATTTATTTGTATTTATGTATAGTGCGTTGCCAATCTAAATATTGTGTTGAAAAATAATACTTAATGCATCCTTAACCCCGCCTTCATATTGCCTTTAAACTACAGTTGTCAATTTGTACAACTAAATGCTGGATCCAGCAACACAAATGGCAAAAAGAGAGGTGGATATAGTAATACTTTCAGATGTTCACCTAGGTACTTATGGCTGTCACGCCTCAGAGTTGCTACAATACCTGAAAAGTATAAAGCCTCGCACAGTAATACTTAATGGCGACATTATAGACATTTGGCAGTTCAGCAAGCGATACTGGCCAGCTACCCATATGATGGTAGTTAAGCATATTATAGGCCTTATAGCCAAAGAGATACCAGTATACTACATTCCCGGCAACCATGACGAAATGTTGCGCAGATTTAAGGGTTTCAACCTCGGCTCTCTGAAGATAGTTAACAAGTTATCTCTGAAAATTGATGACAAAAAAGTATGGGTTTTTCATGGAGATGTGTTTGATGTAGTAATGCAAAACAGCAAGTGGCTGGCACGTTTGGGGGCAGTAGGGTATGATACACTGATACTCATCAATAGATTTGTAAACTTTATATCACAAAAGCTAGGCAGAGGCAAATTGTCTTTCTCAAAAAAGGTGAAGAATACTGTAAAAAGTGCCGTCAAATTTATAAACGATTTTGAAGTTACTGTGTGCGACATAGCCGCCGAAAATGACTACGACTATGTAGTATGTGGCCACATCCACCAGCCCGAAATTAAAGACGTAAAAACTAAAAGTAAAACAGTTACTTACATGAATTCCGGCGACTGGATAGAAAACCTCACTGCGCTGGAATATACTGATGGTAAATGGAGTATTTATAACTATGCTACTGACACAGTGGCTCAAGCAATAGATATCAATAAGAAAAGCCAGAAAAAAGAATCTGCTAAGGAAATGATGGCAAGCCTTATGCAGGAACTTAACATGAAACAACCGTCAAAATCGGACACCGAATCGCCTGTATTTGTTACTGAGCACGATTAAGTTATACAACACTAAAGCTGAAATGAAGATACTTTTTGCAATACAAGGTACTGGTAATGGGCACCTGAGCAGAGCCAGAGATATATATCCCGAGCTCGCAAAATATGGCGACGTAGATGTGCTGATAAGTGGCATACAGGCAGATGTTGCTGTGCCATTTCCGGTCAAGTACAAAATGTATGGTATGAGTTTCATCTTTGGCAAAAAAGGTGGCGTAGACATATGGGACACTGCCAAAAAGTTGAAACTACTGAAGTTGATAAAGGATATAAAAGAACTTCCAGTAGATAATTACGACCTGATAATAAATGATTTCGAACCAGTAAGTGCATGGGCATGTAAGCGCAAGGGAAAACCTTGTATATCGCTTAGCCACCAGTGTGCAGTACTGCATCCCAATGCTCCAAAACCTCCTGCTGCCGACCTTATGGGCAAACTGGTACTAGAAAGGTATGCACCGGTTACTGATGCTTATGGCTTTCATTTCAAGGCATTTGGTGAGCAGATATACACCCCTGTTATCAGAAAAGAAATAAGAGACCTCACTCCTACCAATAACGGTCACTACACAGTGTACCTGCCTGCCTATAGCGATGAAACCATAGTGAAGCATCTGTCACATTTTAGCGAGGTAAAATGGCAAGTGTTTTCCAAGCACAACAAACAACCATTTGTGAGTGGCAATGTAAGTGTAAACAAAATAGACAATGAGGCCTTCGTGGCCAGTATGGCATCTGGAGCAGGGGTACTATGCGGAGCTGGCTTTGAAGGCCCAGCAGAGGCCATGTATTTAGGCAAGAAAGTATTGGTGATACCCATGCTCACCCAGTACGAGCAGCAGTGCAATGCTGCTGGAGCTGCAGCTATGGGGGCTACCGTTATACCCACCCTTACCGAAGCTAGTTACCCTGTAATTCAAGACTGGCTGCAAAATGGCAAAGCTATACATGTGAACTACCCAGACCAAACTGCAAGCATAATAGCACAAATAATAAAAAAACATGCACCTGCCACTGCTACCTCCCGAAAAACTACTGCAGAAGCTATTGCCAGCCTATAGCTACACCTGCCGTATTGCTATCATAGCACATAAAGTTTTGTGTGCGCTGTATCCATGACCTTTGTTGCATTAGCAACAAAATACTATTGAAACAAACAGAAATGACTGATATTTGCAGTAGATGAAACTGATCATAACTGCAATACTCATAGCCATAACATCGGTAGCCAGTTTTGGCCAAGCGATAACTATAGATACTACTCGTACTACAATGGTGATAACCGAAAAAACAGGTGCGGTGGTGCGCACACTGTCAATATACCGGTCTATAGTGGCGGGTAGTGGTTTCAGGCATCAAGGCATTTATCAGCCTACAGCGGCTGAGTTTGGTACTGAACCCGATGTGCTAAAATTGAACTTTACAGATGAGGTAGCTCACCTGAAAAAAATGATAGAGGCCGCAAATAAAATAAGGCCACACAATTTTTCGAAGATATCTATGAATATCTTACCCTATAACGAGCTTGTATTGAAATTGGTGAATTACTTCGAAAATTCGCCTGAATGGAATGCACACCTCAAGAGTAACCCCAATCTGAAACGTTCCACTACACTTTTCGATGGGTCGCAGATATCGGAGGTGGCTTACAATTACCGTATTGCAGGCGACCTACTGGACCGTAGCGACTTCATGACTGACGTAAATGCTGCATTTACGTCATTGGGTTACACAGCCAAGTCAGGTGGTTTCCCGGAGGAGCACCAGCATATATTAAGCGCCGATAAACTGATGTTGCTGGGCAAAAACGTAAGTTTATTTATACCAGAGCCTAACATGTACTTTAACCTTACCAACATAAAATAATATGAGCAGTTACAGCTTAGAAGAAGCACTGAATCTGCTACTGGAAAGGTCGCACTGGAAGCCCAAGATAATAGCCCTGCGCATGAGCGAAGAGTGGGAAGAGATAACTGGCAAAACCATAGCCAAATATACCCGCTCAGTAAGCATGTACAATAAGACACTAACCATATACACTGATGTCGCTGCTCTGAAACAGGAACTGCAGATGGGCAAGGAACAGCTGATAGTGCGTATAAATGAGTACTTTAAAGAACGAGTAGTAGACGAGATAGTAGTGAAGTAATATAGCACCTACTGTTGAGCCGTAAATAACTTACGCCCGCTCATATATACGGCTATGCCTAGAAGGGCTCCTACTGCGTCGGCAATGGCATCTAATAGCTCCATGCTGCGACCTAATGTGGTGAGAGTGCCTTGCAGTACCTCTATTGCACAACCCAGCAAAATGCCACCCACAAGCACCCTTACAACATAAACAATAGTATAAGTTGGCTTAGCACATAGCCAAAGGAAGGTAAACAAGCCAAACATAACAAAGTGCGTCCATTTGTCTATAAAAGGCACTGCTACATGCGGCAGCTGACGTGAAGGGAAAAGGCAGCCAATAAAAATAAGCAAGGTCCATAAAATGGCTATGAACCTTGCTTGTGTAGCATATGGGGAATGCAGTAAGAAAATGAGTTTCATTACTCGCCCACCAACTGTGAGTATGCAGCAGCGTCAAGAAGTGCTTCTACATCAGCTGGATTATCAAGTGTCATTTTTATCATCCAGCCTGCGCCGTATGGGTCTTTGTTTACGTTTTCGGGAGTGCCTTCTAGGTCAGCATTCACTTCTGTGATTGTGCCGCTTACTGGCAGGAATAAGTCAGAAACTGTTTTTACAGCTTCTACTGTACCAAATATTTCGTTTGCTTCGAGTGGCTTGCCTACTGCAGATATGTCTACAAACACGATATCACCCAGCTCTTTCTGAGCGAAATCTGTTATGCCTACAGTAGCAGTATTGCCGTCAATACTTATCCATTCGTGATCCTTAGTGTAACGTAATGTGCCTGGAAATTCCATGTTATTGATTTTGGGATAAAAATAAGTAAAAAAAACAAACACACTGTGACGAAAAGCAGGAATGGTGAAAAACAGCGGTTATTAAACAATTATTTCATTTTCGGTGGGATGGTTGCGTTCGTTTATCATTTACACACATGGTAATTTTTACTAGTTGCAACATTTCAATGAGGTTACTGCAAAAGCATTATAAGGCTTTTTCATTCAAATTCGTTTCGGGTTTTTGGAGATGACTAAAATTTAGGGTGTTGCTATATTGCGTGAATTAAGGGCTGCGGACTTTAGCTTCGATATACAGAATTACCTAAAAAACTATTAGAAGTAGGGTAGGGCGCGCGATAAATTCAGCGGGTTCTAAATACAACGTTTACAAGATTAGTTTCATCATTAGGTCGGTTTGGTTGTCACTACCCAGTCGAAAAATGTGTTTATCGAACTCTATAAATCCATTTTTCTTATAAAACCGGATGGCTTTGTGATTATGCTCCCATACTCCCAGCCAGATAAAAGAAGCATTTTGGGCGATAGCAATCGACTTTGCTTTGTTCAGTAATGTTTGACCTACTTTATTGCCATGGTATTCTTTGATGATATATATACGTTCTAATTCTATCCCGTTTTCTGTTTTTAGCTCAGTTTGTGCATCTGCATAATTGAGTTTCAGGTATCCTATCGGGATATTATGATGTAGCGCAAAAAAGAATTCTGAGTTTGTCTGAGATAATTCTGAAGACAGCTGCTGTGGGGAGAAGCTGGTTTCTAGGTAATGTTTTATATCTTCTTCTGTATTGCTATCTGAGAATGCCTCAAAAAATGTTTGTTGGCTGATTTTTTGCAAATCATCGATTTGTAGAAGGCTTACTTTCGAGATAGTGATGTTTAGCATAGGAGTTAGTTAATAGCTGTAACTGAACCAAAAACGGTGCTTGTAATAGATTCGTCATACTCGTTTACCCTGAATAGCTCTCGTCCATTCTTTTCTTCGTTGATAGTATAATTTACATCTTGAGGAATTAAAATACAAGACTTAGGGTTGGCAAATACTTCTATGGTAACTTGGTCGCCAATCTCAAGGTTGTGGCGAAAGCAGGGTAATATGATACGAATGGTATCGTTTTTTCTTTTTAGGATAGCGACGGCTGTTACTAATTCATTACCACATCTACCGTGGGCAGGGTCGAACTTGATTATTGTGCCTGAAGTAGTGCCACTATCGGCTATAATCTTCCAATGGAATGAGAAGGAATTGGTCCCGACAAGAATTTGATTATCCCTAGAATAGAAATGAATTTTTCGGCTTAGAGTGTCGGACAGGTATGCCCAAGTGGTGCGTTTTACTTTGCTGTCGTATTCATTGGTATACCATAAAGTTTTCTTCTTTGCATCGTCCAAGTATTTGATGTGCGATGGAAGCGAAACGTATCTGTAGGAAGACGTAGATGGCAATAATGTGATGCTAGACCCTGGATGAATAACATACCTGACATCGATACATGGAAATAATACCCGAACCGTGTCTGTGCCAACCCTAACAATACCCACACCTGCATGAATGCCCCAAGCACATGCACCCATGGGAGGGTCGTACCTGATGACAGTGGCATGTAGTGTGTCTTTTGTTTCGAAGTAAGTCCACTGGCAAGCCATAGGGTTGTTGTAGATTTTTTTACAATCATTAGTTTTAATTTGAGAGTAGCCACACAACACAACCAACAAGTAGGAGAAGAGAAGGGATATTTTTTTCATTTTAGGTGAAATGGGGTTATAGGCTTCATTAAGTTATGCTTGCTTAGTTAGCTATTTTATGTAGTTAGCAATAGAGATTGGTGCTAATTAGTGCCTTCAAATTATTATTACTAAGGCTTGCATGTGGAGTAATGGGAAATACAAATCAAGTACGCCTTTGTTGATAAGTGTACTTGAAAACAGGGATTAAACTCTGGCGTACTACCATGCACGACCAGCACGGCGGTATTTGTGCTTGTCGGGACGTTGGTTGTCGGTTTTAAAGATTTTGGAGCACGAGGCAAGGTGCCCAACGATGATGAGCAGTGCAGCTATTTGCAAAATCTTGATTCTGGTTTTCATTTTCATTTATTGTTGTAAGTGGAAGAAAGAGTAATATAACTAAGGGTTAAAAATAATAAAACGATTGGTAGTACAAAGTATGGATGCGAAAAATGCATGATGTTTTGTTTGTAGTAAATGGTTGAGATAATGGAGTTGCGTATAAAGCGTTAATTGTATGTAGTGCAGGTGTAGTTATGATAAAATCATGTATTTTAGCACGCAAATGCAGCCCGACATATCTATAGTAATACCTCTCTATAATGAGGAAGAATCTCTGCCCGAGCTAATAGAGTGGATAGAACGCGTATGTGTAGCAAATGGCTATACGCATGAAGTAATAATGGTGGATGATGGCAGCACTGACAGTAGCTGGGAGGTGGTAAAGGGATTGCAAGCAAAGTATAGTACCGTGAGGGGTATTCGTTTTCAGCGAAACTATGGCAAAAGCCCTGCGCTTTATGTAGGCTTTAAGGCAGCTGAGGGCAATGTAGTGATAACTATGGATGCTGACCTGCAAGATAGCCCCGATGAAATACCAGAGTTGTATAACATGATAATGAATGAAGGCTATGACTTGGTAAGTGGCTGGAAAAAAGTGCGTTATGATAACGCTATAACCAAGAATCTACCATCGAAACTATACAATGGTGTAAACCGCTGGATAACCGGTATTAAGCTGCATGATATGAATTGTGGTCTTAAGGCTTACAAACGCAAGGTGATAAAGAGCATAGAAGTATATGGCGAGATGCACCGCTTTATACCAGTGCTTGCAAAACATGCCGGTTTTAAGAAAATAGGAGAGAAGGTAGTACAGCATAGAGCTCGTAAATATGGCAGTTCTAAGTTTGGGTGGGAGCGGTTTGTAAATGGTTTTCTAGATCTACTGACTATCCAGTTTATGAGTAGATTTGGTAAAAGACCTATGCATTTTTTTGGTGTGTTGGGTGCTATTACATTTCTTACTGGATTTCTACTTACTGCATCGCTTATAATAGACAAATTGAGATTTGGAGATAATGTGGGCATTACTAACAAGCCTGCATTTTACATTGCGCTTACCACAATGATAATGGGCACATTGTTTTTTCTGTCGGGTTTTATAGCTGAATTAGTCGTGCGCAATGCTGCTGACCGTAATCATTATATAACAGAAGAGCAGATAGGGTGGTAGGCTTAGCTGATTATTCTAACCAACTGCAATTGAAAATATAATTAGTTGTCTCTATCAATAACGGGAACTTACGCTTATTTTTGCGCTCATTAAAGGCTGTTTGCTAATAGGTGATAGCCGAAAATAACATATACATATGCTGCAAGACATACAAATATTGAATGAAAAAGAAACCCGCGGTGGTTTTGGGGAAGGGATACTAGAGGCAGGCAGACGCAACCCGAATGTTGTGGCATTGACAGCCGACCTAGCAGGCTCGCTGAAACTTAATGCATTTATGAAGGAGTTTCCAGAACGTTTTGTGCAGTGTGGTATAGCGGAGGCAAATATGATAGGGGTGGCTGCAGGTATGACCATAGGAGGGAAAGTGCCTTTTACTACCACGTTTGCCAACTTTTCTACATCGAGAGTATATGACCAAATACGCCAGTCGGTGGCATATAGTGATAAGAATGTGAAAATATGTGCATCGCATGCTGGTCTAACATTGGGTGAGGATGGTGCTACACACCAAGTACTGGAAGATATAGGCATGATGAAAATGCTACCCGGAATGACTGTGATAGTGCCTTGCGACTTTAACCAAACCAAAGCAGCAACAATAGCTGTTGCAGAATATGTGGGACCTGTGTATCTTAGATTTGGGCGTCCGAAGTGGCCTAATTTTACGGCTGAGGATCAAAACTTTGAAATAGGCAAGGCACAATTGCTTGCAGAAGGAACAGATGTGAGCATTTTTGCATGTGGGCATATGGTGTGGCTGGCAGTAGAGGCAGCTAAAACATTGGCTGAAAAAGGAATATCGGTAGAACTTATCAACATTCATACCATAAAGCCCCTTGACGAAGCTGCAGTGACAGCATCTGTCAAGAAAACTGGCTGTATAGTAACTGCTGAAGAGCACCAAATAAATGGCGGACTAGGAGATAGTATAGCCAACGTAGCAGCCAGGAATTGCCCTGCACCTCATGAATATGTAGCAGTTATGGATACTTTTGGTGAAAGTGGCACCCCCAAGCAACTGCTGGATAAATATGGCCTAACTTCTGCTAGTATAGTTGCTGCGGCAGAACGCGCATTAGCTAGGAAGGCAGGATAAATAATACACTTTTAAAGTTTTGGCCCAGCAACTACACCTAGTTGCTGGGCTGTTTTATTGGTGACAGTAATAGCTATATTTTTAGAAATATTTATTTGTGTATTTTTCTGCTTGCGTCATGATTAAATCTGATGATTTAGCACAGATTTCCCAACCGTTTTTGTCAAAGAACTGTCTTATTAACTCAAGATAGTTTGTTTTGTCCTGATTTGGTGTAAGAGATCATTTAGGTGTTTTAAAGTAATGTTTTTGTACAAACAGATATTCTCTGTTGTTGTTTTGAAACGCTTAGAGTTAATAATTAGAATATAAACAAGTTGTATTTTTGAGATAATAATGTAAAAGGAAATGTATGAGGAAAATTAACTTTCTTTTGATTTTGATGGTACTGTTAGTATGTGGAGCACCTAAGAGTTATGCACAGCTAGTGGGTACAAATTTTTTTCTACAAGGTAGATATTTAGAGATAGGCCAACTTAATAATGGAGCATTTGGTGCATGTACCTCTATTGCAGGCTACCATCCGCACTCTCCTGGTGCGACTATAGGTTCTCCATTGGCTGAGGTGTATGATTATGGCAAGGATGGCTGGGCAGTAGGCACTCCGCCGTTTATGGGGGATTATACCTATCCAGGTAGCCCATTTGAAGGGTGGGGACTACAAATAGGTGCAAACCGCACACATGCCCGTCAGCAATGTCCTGCTGGAGTTTACCAGAATGGTGGTGCTGGTATTGGGTTAGTTGGTGCTAACACAACCTACACGAACAGTGGGGGAAGTGTGCGAGGTATGTGGATAGGCTCTGCATCTGGTGGTACTGTACAAATACGGCAAGAAACAAGAGTTGACACACTGGCGTCTGCTGTAATTGTAACAACAGTGTTACGCAATACAGCAGCTACAGCTACTGCACCTATGTACTACATGCGCTCATGCGACCCTGATAATGACCAAACATGGCCAGGGGGAGGATTCTTCACCAATAATACTATAGTGCATCAAAATGAAGATGCTCGTCATAGAGTATTAGTGTCGGCGAGAGGGGCCGGTTACCCTGCTGCAGCCTATATGGGATTAGGTACGAAAGATTGTCGTGCGAGATGCTGTATCTATAATGCTTGGCCACTAGCCGCTACTGTAGACTTTGCAACTGTATGGAATGGTACATATATGACTGCAACCTATGGCTTAGGACAAACCAGCAACGGTGATATTGGTATTGCACTTACCTATAACTTAGGTAGCATAGCAGCTGGGGACAGTACTATACTTTCCTATGCCTATATATTTGATGGTAATCTGGGTATAGACAGTGCTTTCCCTGATCCACGTATAGTAGTAAATGGCGTGCCAAGAGTATCATTCGCACCACCAACTCCTAATTTCGATACGTTTGATGCATGTTTGTACCCAGGCATGACAACATTGCCGGTTAATATATTGAATGCGACAGATCGTAACTGGAGTTGGAGCCGTTGGACATGGTCGCCTGGCATAGGTCTGTCAAGCACTACAGGTGTAAATAATACCATCAACATTGCTGCACTGCCTCCAATGATTACCTATACGATAACTGGTACCGATAGTGCCACAGGTATGTTTTCTTGTCACAATAAAACTTTTTATCTGACGATACTTACCTGTAACGGAGCGGTGAGCAATAGCCCATGTGCTGGAGATACTTTATGGTTAAATGCCCCTGGAGATTCGTCGCTTGCCACTTACCAGTGGTACGGTCCTGCACCATCCACCACAGTATTCTCTACTACACAGCGCACGTTCCTGTATCCGGCTACTACTGCCATGAGTGGTGTGTATGCGGTGATAAAAACAGTGCCTGGCGGAGCAGATACATCATTCACTACTGTAACAGTAAATCATAAACCAACTGTAACAGCATCGAGCAATGCTCCTTTGTGTATAGGCGCAGCTAATACCTTATCGCTAACAGCAACCGTAGACTCACCTGTTATAGGTTACAGCTGGACGGCAACACCGCCGCCATTTGTGTCGAGTATGCCTAATCCTACCATCCCTGGATTCTCTATTAGCGATACAGGTTTATATCAAGTAGTAGTTACAACTGTGCATGGCTGTAGAGATACGAGTTCGGTCCGAGT
>JAIXSZ010000047.1 GCA_027484425.1 Sphingobacteriales bacterium | reverse complement strand
GGGAAAAATACTGGCAACAACCATATAAGTAAGAAAACAACAAAGAAAATTTTTAGCTTTTTGCCAAGTGTTGGAAATATCTGTGGCATCAATAACAGGCAGGGCAATCCGCAATAAAACAATGGAGCCTCCAGTGTGTTTTGCCAACCTTTGAACTCGGCCGCAGCGCCCAACATGTCTGATGCAAAAAAACGCATCACTGATGTGCCCAACTGAAACTTATCTACCGACTGAAACATAGGTACAGAAGACAATATACTGGCATAAGAAGTATTACCACTACCTCTGGGACTTTCCAGCAATTGCACCACATTTTCCAGCATTAGTGGGCCGCTCAGCAGTACGCCTATGACACCAAGTCCAACCATTTTAAGAAAAAACAAGCCACCTCCCTTCACATCATACTTCCCAGTATGATACATACGCAATAAGGCATAACCAGCCAGTAACAGTCCATACACATACAAATTAAAGGGTTGTGAAATACCTAGGAGAAATATAGCTATCGGGAACAAATACCATTTATTGTAGGAAAACAACTGCTCGAAAGCCAATAACAGCAGTGCAAGGTTGAACGCCTCGAATGAAAACAACGACCAGCTTCCTCCCATTATCATAAATCCACTAAACGAAAAAAAGACACTGCCTGCAATACGTGTAAATGATGATAGTCCTAACGCTCTCAAATAGTAATAGAATACCAGTCCACTCAGCACCACCTTTGCAAACTCCTTGAAAGCAGTTGTGTACACAATATTTTTGGCACCGCCTGCATATACAAATATCTCAAAAGGGTCTCTCAGAAAAAAAGGAAACATACTCTGTCCCATGCCTCTATTGAACGACCAACCTGGCATTCCATATTTAGATATTTGATCGGCGGTATTGTACAATGTAGGAAAAGTGTAATTGTAGGTATCGCTGCCAATATCTTTAAAAAAATATACATTCTCTAGCAACAGATAATGTCTGAAAATAAAAAAAGCTGTAAGCATTAGCACACCTAGTGCGACAAATACCGCTTTGTTACCTATGGTATCAAAAAAATCAACACTTACTGTTTTGGGCTCAGACACTACTGCTTCAGGGGTTGCCTTGGGTAGGTTTTGTTTCTTTTTAGCAGACACAGATATATAATTTAATATCCTGCCAAAGTACAAAGAAGGCGTTAATCTAACAACATTATGTGAAGTAAGACCTTAAGTGCTTTACTTTTACCTACAATTGTTAGTTTTATGCAAAAATTATATCTTGAATCTGTTTACAGTCATAGTGTATGGTGTTAAGTGAAAAAGAACATATAAACCTTCAGGGCAATCTCAGACTAAAAATTCTGAGGTTGCATCATAGCGCTGGCTCTGGTCATATAGGCTGTTCGCTCAGTTGTATTGATATAATGATTAGTATACTCAGGTACAAGGATGCTCAAGACAGCTTTATCCTCTCAAAGGGTCATGCCGCGACTGCGCTCTACAGCATACTGAATGAACTGGGCGATATACCCAATGAGGATATGTCTACATTTTACAAAAACAGCACCACCCTACCTGCCCACCCTGCTCCGGGCAAGTATGCAGCTATTCCTTTTGCTACTGGCTCGCTAGGCCATGGGTTACCTATTGCATCAGGCATAGCTACCGCCAATAAACTTTCTGGGTCTGCGGCTATAAGTTATGTACTTATGAGCGATGGCGAAACAAACGAGGGAACTACATGGGAAGCTGCCCACTTTGCCGTAGCCAATAAACTAGACAACCTATTAGTAATAATAGACAAAAACGGTCTTCAAGGATTTGGCAATACTATAGATATTTTAGGCGATACAGCAGCAGTAGCCCTCTGGCAAACCATAGGTTTTGATGTAGCCACAGCCGATGGACATAATGTAAATAACCTAATTGACGTCAGAAATAGCTTACTTGCAACTCACAACGGTAAACCCAAAGTAATTATAGCCAACACTATAAAAGGTAAAGGAGTGAGTTATATGGAAAACAAAATGGAGTGGCATTATCTGCCAATGAATGGATCGCAGTATACCGAAGCAGTAGACGGCATAAAAACAAAATATAACCTCTGATCGACTGTGCTTTGGCACACTCAAAAACCATAAATGAGAAAAGAATTTTCTACATATATAGAAAAAATAGCCACTCAGCAAAAAGATATTGTCTTCATCACAGGCGATCTGGGTTACAATGCCCTCGAAAATTTGGCTGATGCAATGGGCAATAGATTCATAAATGCCGGTGTCGCAGAGCAAAATATGATAGGCGTCGCTGCAGGCATGGCATATAAGGGCTATAAGGTTATATGTTACAGCATAGCACCTTTTGTTGTATATCGCTGCCTGGAGCAAGTTCGCAATGATGTTTGTTTTCACAATCTGCCAGTTTACATAGTAGGCAATGGTGGTGGATATGGATATGGCATTATGGGCTCATCTCACCACTGCATTGAAGACATCGCCTGCTTCAGTGGCTTGCCCAACATGAAGTGCTATGTACCTGCGTTTGTCGAAGATTTGGATGCTTGCCTCACAGACATGTTTGACCGTAAAAAGCCTGCTTACCTCAGACTAGGGCTTGGTAAAAACAGACCTGAATTTTTATTACCTACACCATTTGGTGCAGCGTCAAAGCTCAGCGCTGGTTCTGGTCTAACAATTGTAGCCCAAAGCCCTGTGGCTAATAATATATTTGCAGCATTAGCAGGTGATAGTAACCAGCATTGTGTAGACCTGTTTATTGTAGATCATATGCCTTTTACCACATTACCTGACACACTAGCACAGAGCATTCAAAATTCTGGCAACGTATTGGTAATTGAAGAGCACATAGCCACTGGAGGGCTGGGCCAAGCATTATCTACACTTATTCATACTGCTAGTTTACCTGTTCATCGTTTCGTTCATCTATTTGCCGCAGGGTACCCAGATGGGCTATATGGTAGTCAGAGTTTTCATCAACAAGTGAGCCGACTAGATGAAAACAGTATTTCGCAAACCATTAACTCTTTTTTCCAGCCGTTATGATCAACTACGAGCAATTGCAGCAAAAAATAAAAAAGCTGGAAGGACCCATATTCGTATTTGGTGCCAGCGGCTTCATTGGAGCCAACATCATTCACGATATTTTCTCAGTTCGCACAGACTGTTACGCCATTACGCACGATGCTAATAGCGCCTGGCGACTGAAATTACTGGATGTGCCATCCCCCAACATTGTACACTGTGACATTACATCTGCTACTTCTGTCAGAACAATTTTCGACCGATATAACCCAAAAACAGTTTTTAATTTGGCAGCCTATGGCGCCTATAGCAAGCAAAGTAATACACAACTCATTTACGAAACCAATGTAAATGGCACAGTTAATATACTAGACAGTTGCACCAATGTAAAAGCATACATACATGCCGGTAGCAGCTCTGAATATGGCACAAACTCTGCCGCACCTTCAGAGCATGACACACTTGAACCAAACAGTCATTATGCTGCATCAAAAGTCTCTGCCGCATACATTATTCAGTTTTACGCACGCCACAAAAACATACCAGCGCTTAACCTACGCCTATACTCAATCTACGGTTACTGGGAAGAACCAGACAGGCTAATACCAGTAATGATAGAAAAAGCCAGAGCGGGCACTTACCCATCACTCGTAGAGAAAGAAATAAGCCGCGACTTTGTGTTTGTTACTGATGCCGTAGAAGCATTTATAGATGCTGCTCTCAATATCTCTCCCGATACTAAAGGTGGCTCCTACAACATTTGCACTGGCACCAAAACTACACTTGGACAACTGGTTGATGTGGTACGCAGCGAATTCAAGATCACTGCAGAGCCACAATGGGGCAATATGCAGAACCGCAATTGGGATCTTAAAGACTGGTATGGCAACCCCGAAAGAACTGCTAATGACATTGGTTGGAAAGCCAAAACTTCGCTCACTGACGGACTCAGAAAAACGGCAGATTGGCATGAGAAAATTGACTACTCAGGCACTATAATGCCTGCCTTTAGCAATCCAAAACTCAATGCAAAAATAACATCTATCATTGCTTGCTACAAAGATGCTCAAGCCATACCTGTAATGTATGAGCGCTTAGTAAAAATGCACAATGAAGCTAAAATAAGATACGAAATCATTTTTGTCAACGACTGCTCGCCAGATAACTCAGAAGAGGTAATAGCCGCTATAGCCGCCAAAGACAATAATGTGATCGGCATTACGCACTCTCGCAACTTCGGGTCTCAATCTGCCTTCCTCAGTGGCATGGAAGTAGCCACTGGCGATGCTGTGGTGCTAATGGACGGAGACCTGCAAGACCCACCCGAACTCATACCTCAATTCTACAAAAAATGGATAGAAGGTTATGATGTGGTTTATGGAAAAAGGGTGAAACGAGAAATGTCGTTTTTTATGAACCTCGTTTACAAAGGCTTCTACCGCCTGTTCAGTAAACTATCTTATATAAAAATACCAGTTGATGCTGGCGACTTCTCGTTAATAGACAAAAAGGTGGTACGCGAACTCAACAACCTGCCAGAAAAAGAAGTATTTCTGCGTGGGCTGAGAGCTTGGGTGGGGTTCAAGCAAGTAGGGGTCGACTATGTGCGCCCTGAAAGAATGTTTGGAAAAAGCACCAACAACTGGCGACGCAACATCGGCTGGGCAAGAAAAGCAATTTTCTCTTTCAGCTTCGTACCGTTGGAGATGCTCAGTTATCTAGGTTTCATACTTACAGGCTTTTCTTTCCTAGCAATGATAGCACAAGTAATAGCCAAACTCTATTACCCCGCTACACCTCACGGTACTACTACCATCATAGTTTTGGTATTGTTTTTTGGAGGCGTGCAGTTACTGGCTATATCTGTATTAGGCGAATACCTCTCCAAGGTTTTCGAGGAAAGTAAAGGAAGGCCCAAATTCATTCGCAGGTCGGTGATATATAGAGGGAAACACCTGCACAGTGCACAAGAAATAGAAAACTTCAAAAAAGACTTAAAATAACACAATGAGTACTCTCAAAAAAAATGTGGATGTCTTCAATGACGATGTAGCTAGCAATCAAGGTTACAAATACACTACCGAAGCGCCTTTATCTTCCGTACTTGCCAATAAACGCATGACGGATGCTACGTTGGAGCTAATTGACAAAAATGCGGTCACCATAATCGATATTGGTGCTGGAGACGGCACTTACTCCAACGATATTTATAATGGAAGACCAGGCGTTAAGATCACCGGATTCGACCCTGCTGCTAATGCTATAAAAAACGCAGCTATAAAATATCCACATATTCAGTTTTCGGTAGGCAATATTCTAGAACCTGCTACCTTTCCCGACAAAAAGTATGATGTTGGCGTTATAAGAGGTGTATTACATCACCTTACCGACCCAGAATCTGCTATTCGCAATGCTGGACTGCTGTCTGATAACATCATAATCATTGAGCCTAATGGCAATAACCCAATACTGAAACTGATAGAAAAAGTATCTCCTTATCATCGCCAGCACGAAGAACGATCTTTCTCTAGCAGTCTGTTGAAAAAATGGTGCGAGCAAAGTGGATACACTGTAGAACACTTGGGTTTCATAGGGTTTGTGCCATTTTTCTTTCCCACTTTCCTCACACGTATAATTTTCTTTTTCCAGCCTATGCTCGAAATGATTTATCCGCTCAAAAAATACTTTGGCGCACAGATTGTTATTTTGTGCCGCAAAAAGAAATAAACTTACCTCATTACTAATACTAGCACAAGTGGCAGGAAACTATCAGTATATCACCAAAGAATGTTTGTTTTGTAATAGTACCGACGAGGCTAACCACCCAGTTCTGTATCACAAAAACTTCAAAGACGAAAACCTAAATGCAGGCGTATTCTCTGCTCGTCGCACTGCCGACCACTTCCACTACGAAATGGTAAAGTGTGCCAAAACCGGACTTATTTTCTCTAGGCACATCCTCAATGACGACGCTCTAAATGAGTTATACAAAGGCAGCGTAGTCACCTTTGGCGAGCAAACTCAATTCATTCAACGCGACTATTGGCAACCTATTGCCAACCACGTAAGCAAATGGAACAAAAAAAGAGCATTAGATATTGGTTGCAGCAATGGTTTCTTCTTGGAGGTACTTAAAGACAATGGCTATGAAGAAGTACATGGAGTAGAACCCGGCGAAGAACCTAAAGCTATTGCCCGTGCCGACATTCGCGATAACATATACACTGGGTTTTATGGTGCTGGTCTTTACCCCGACAATCACTTCGACCTCATTACCTGTTTCCAAACCTTAGATCATCTCAGCGACCCACTGGGCATGCTACAAAACATGTACCGTAACACTGCGCCCGGTGGTCATGTATACATGATCATGCACAACACTCGCGCCCTACAGGCACGTATTTTTGGCGAAAAATCACCTATCATTGATGTAGAGCATATCTACCTGTTCAATAAAGAAAACCTCCCCGAACTTTGCAAAAAAGCTGGCTTTGCAGTCGAGTCTGTTTTCGATGTTAAGAATGGCTATCCATTCTCCTACTGGTTGCGTATGTCGCCGCTACCGCTCAAAGGAATGTGGAAAGGCGTAATAGGTGCATTGGGCCTTACCAACAAAATTCTAGCTATCAATGCAGGGAATATGGGCATCATTTTGAAGAAGTTGTAATCCACTGTCTAAATCTGTTCCTTACCTAACCAACTATTGCACTATTTTTGCGCAATGACAGGTAGTTACAAATCA
This sequence comes from Sphingobacteriales bacterium, assembly GCA_027484425.1. Taxonomy (GTDB): domain Bacteria; phylum Bacteroidota; class Bacteroidia; order Chitinophagales; family Chitinophagaceae; genus Nemorincola. The sequence continues at coordinate 18,246 of JAIXSZ010000047.1, read as the reverse complement.
GGTTTTGTCAACATTTTTGGGGCACCAAACGCAGGTAAGTCTACTTTACTCAATTTGCTTTTGGGTGAGCGACTGGTTATTATTTCTCCAAAAGTACAAACCACCAGACACCGCATTTTGGGCATCCTGTCCGAACCTACTTATCAAATAGTATTCTCTGACACACCAGGCATTATAGAACCCAAGTATAAATTGCATCAGAAAATGATGCTACAAGTGAAAAGCGCACTAGAAGATGCTGATGTAGCCATACTAATGCACGACATCACCCAGCCCATAGAAGAGTTTGAAATTATAGCCAACTCCCTTAAGCTAAAAGTACCTGCACTATTGCTGCTCAACAAAACAGATACAGTCAAAGACAAAAGCACCATAGAGGGCATCATAAAACAATTCAAAGAAAAATACCCCACCTGGGAAGTCCTCGCCATATCTGCGCGCAAACAAACCAATACCGACAAAATAATGCCTTTGGTACTCAAGGCACTACCTGAAGGTATGCCCTTCTACCCCGAAGACAGTATTTCTGACCGCAACGAACGCTTTTTTGTTGCAGAAATGGTAAGAGAACAAATCTTTGCCCTCTACGACGAAGAGATTCCCTACCATACAGCCGTTCTCATCCAGTCATTCGAAGAAAAGACCACCCTCAACGTAATCAAGGCTGATATCATAGTAAGCAGAGAAACTCAGAAAATGATTCTTTTGGGTAAGGGCGGCTCCATGATAAAACAACTCGGCATCAACGCCAGAAAGGTGATGGAAGAATTCCTACAGAAAAAAGTACACCTTGAGCTATTTGTAAAAGTACGCCCCAAATGGCGCGATAACGAAAACTACCTTCGCGAGTATGGCTACAATTCATGATAGCAATGTAGTAATACAACCTATACATAAAGTATGGCACAAAGGCAAAGTAACCTCACTGGATGTGCTACGGCTCGATCTACTGCACCCTATAGTATCTGGCAACAAGTGGTACAAACTCCGTCTCAATCTCAATGATGCCCTGGATAATAAGTACACTACCATAGCCACCTTTGGTGGTGCTTACTCCAATCATCTGGTGGCTGCTGCTTATGCAGCTAAGCACTTTGGTTTGCAATCTGTAGGTATTGTTCGCGGCCTACAAAACGAACTCACACCTACACTCCTGCATTGCCAGCAATACGGCATGAAGCTATTGTTTGTAAGTAGAGAAGACTACAATAAAAAAGATGACACTGAATGGGTAAATAAACAGCTACTACCCTTTAGCAAAACCTACATAATACCAGAAGGAGGCGCCAATGCCAAAGGTGTATTGGGTGCAGGACTCATTAACCGTTTTATCAAGTCTCATTATACGCACGTAGCATTATCTGTGGGCACAGGCACTACATTGGCTGGCTTGCGCAACGCACTGCCTGCACATCAGTTTATTTTGGGCTTTGTACCTATGAAGCAATGCAACGAACAGCAAGGACATATTATTCCTTTTCTTAAACAAGACCGTAACGTTAATTGGCAATTGTTTCCAGAAACGCACTTTGGTGGTTTCGGAAAAATAAACGTCGAACTTATATCGTTTATGAACGATTTTTATGCCGACAATAGTATTCCATTAGATGTTGTTTACACTTCCAAAATGATGTACAACATGCAGCAGTTATTAAATGATAACTACTTCAATAGCTCTGACAAAATACTGTGTGTGCACACGGGTGGGCTGCAGGGGAATCTATCAGTACAGGATAAATTAAAATTCTGATAGCACTACTTTTTATCTGTTTTAGGCTTGTGTATACCAGGATACTTTTGTTTGGGTTTATCGTTTTTAAACACCCCCTCATAAATCAGTTTCCCTTTTTTGTTATAACAACTGCCAAAACCATCTTTTTTCCCATCTTTCCAGGTGCCTATATACTTTTTACTACGCGGGCAAAATCTAATGGCATATCGCGGTTTGGTTGATACTATAAAGTAGTTCCCAAAACCATTTTTCATATCATTCTCAAAGTGCCCGTCATACTTATCGCCATTGTTCCAATAAAACACACCATTTCCTTCTTTTTTATTGTTTTTCCATGGGCCCTCATACCTAGCACCATTCTCATAGTAGCATATACCGTTACCATTCCTTGTGTTGTTATCAAAGTGTCCTACATACTTATCGCCATTAGCCCAGTTATAAGTCCCTTCGCCTGTGCGGTCATTATGCACAAAATCTCCTTCATATCTTTCTCCATTGTTCCACTTTATTTCGCCTTTGCCATGCATATCATTGTTTGCAAAGTCTCCGTCATACATGTCTCCGTTACCCCAATATAATTTCCCCTTTCCCTGTCTAAGTCCATTTTTCCATTCTCCTTCATATCTCTTACCATCAAAGTAGTACATCGTACCGCTACCATTCATCGTGTCATTGGCAAAGTTGCCCTCATATCTATCTCCATTGGGGTAGTAGCATATCGCACTACCAGACTTTTTACCATCTACTACACTACCTTCATATTTGTAAGCTCTTACGCTATCTTTTTTTACAGTTTGTGCATTCCCGTTAGGGTTAATGCAAAGTACCAATATTGCTATACTCAATATTTTCATCATGATTGTTAATCAATTACGGTTTTACACTGCTATTTATAGCAGAATACTATATGTCAGGCAAAGTTAACTAAAATCATAATGATCCATATTTCTTCTATTCATTTCCACTACTTTGTCGCCAAGTTCATGCTTGCTTTCAACGTATTATTCTATTGGTAAGTTAAAAAATGAAAAGAATACATAAGATAATTGACTTTATTTTTGCATCGTTCGACAGAATAGTATATTTGCTCGATTACTAAATCATAACTCCCCGAAAATTGAAATACCGTAACGCCTTACTTATAGTGCTGCTGGTGATAGTTGCAGACCAGGCGCTGAAAATCTATATCAAAACCCACTTTGCTATTGGCGATGATGTGCAGGTTGTAGGCAGCTGGTTTCGTTTTCATTTCATCGAAAATGAGGGCATGGCTTATGGTATGAAGCTCAGCGAGTCGCCTATTGGCAAAATCCTACTTTCGTCCTTTAGACTAGTAGCCGTTGTCTTTGGTTTCTTTCTCCTTAAGCGACTTATCAACAAGGGCTACTCTAGAGGCATGCTTATTTGCGGTTCACTCATACTCGCTGGTGCTCTAGGCAATCTCTTAGACAGTATGTTCTATGGCCTCATTTTTAGCGACAGTCCATATTCTTGTTTCTCTGGCAACTATGATAGCATCACTAGCCTGTTACAAAACCACAATAAAGAAGCTGTGGCGCACTTTACTTCTTTCGGCAGTGGTTATGGCAAGTTCTTACAAGGCAAGGTGGTCGATATGTTTTATTTTCCGGTTATAGAAACAGTCCTACCCACTTGGGTGCCATTCTTGGGTGGCAAAGCATTCGTATTTTTTGAGCCAGTATTTAATATCGCTGATGCTGCCATTTCTACTGGCATCATTACTCTGCTTCTGTTCCAGAAGTCTATGTTACATACCCCTGCCATCGAAAACGCAAAAACAGTTGCCAGTTCAATACCAGATACAACTAGTCAAGATTAAATCACTTTCTTGCCTCTTTTTGTTTAATACTTTTTCATTTTATTTCTTTGTCTGCTATGCAAGGTGATCATTCAGAAGAAACACTCTCCATTACAGTATGGCTATCTGGCCGTAGCTACCGCATTCGCATCAAACCCGATGAAGAATCTGCTGTACGCAAATCTATAAAAGTTGCAGACCAAAAGCTTTTAGAGCTACGCACACACTATCCCGAAAAAGATGAACAAGATTTCTTGGCAATGTGCCTATTGTCTTATGCTGCAGATACTGCTATCGACACCTTCAACAATCCGTTATTACAGGACGAACTTAATAAACTGAGTCTTCGAATCGATCGCACCCTCTCTCCTGATTCAGAAGAGCCAGATTTATAATTACCTTAATGCCGCTGCCATCTGTTCCATCTTACTTCCTCTCGAACCCTTTATGAGTATCGTACTATTTTCAGGCATATGGCTTGTTATTTTACTAGCAGCTTCATTGCTATCTGCATACCACTCATAACCATGTTTTGTACTCTTAAATTCTTCTCCTACTAGAATTACCTGCTGCCACGAAAAGCCGTCTATAAGGTCCACCAGCGCCTGATGCTCTGCTTGCATGGCATCTCCCATTTCTTTCATGGCACCTATCCAGAGCACCTTGTTTTTAAGGTCTGTTGCAGCAAAGTTTTCAATGGCAGCCTTCATGCTTGTAGGGTTGGCATTATAGGCATCCAGTATTATTTTATTGCTCCCTTTTTGCATCCACTGCGATCTGCTATTGTCTGGTATATACGCCTCTATGGCATTCTTTATAGCACTCATAGGCACCTCAAAATACAACCCCACAGCTACCGCGGTCATTACATTGGCAGCATTATACACGCCCACCAGTTGAGTGGCGATTTTTTCTGTACCACCATCCGTTTTTACCAGCACACTCAAAAAAACGCCATCCATTTCAGGTATTCCTATGTATTTACCTTCTTTTGTACCATAGGTCACCTGATTATCAATTCCATTGGCCATGGTACTCAGATAATCCAGATCAGTATTCCTGAATACCACAGCACCATTAGCTCTTAAGTAATCATACAGCTCACCCTTTCCTTTCCTAACACCCTCTTCACCACCAAAACCCTCAATATGAGCCTTTCCACAGTTGGTAATTAGTCCATGGTTAGGCTCTGCTATCTTACAGTAACTAGCTATCTCCTTTTGGTGATTAGCACCCATTTCCACTACTACCATCTCTACATCCTTTTTCACCCGCAGTAGTGTTAAAGGCACCCCAATGTGATTATTTAGGTTGCCCTCGGTAGCATAGGTAACATATTTAGCTGACAATACTGCCGCTACCAATTCCTTTGTAGTTGTTTTACCATTCGAACCCGTTATTGCTATCACCGGTATCTCACATTGTCTCCTATGGTATCTAGCTAACTCCTGAAGGGTCTCCAGCACATCTTGCACCACTATGTATCTATCATCTATTGCGTACTTACCGTCGTCTATAACTGCATAGGCGGCTCCGCCGTCTATCGCTTTTGCTGCAAATGTATTACCATCAAAGTTCCCACCCTTCAATGCAAAGTACATCCCACCAGCCTTCATTTTTCTTGTATCAGTTATGACCTCAGGATGGGCACAATATTTTTCATACAGTTGTTCTATTTGCACGTCAGTAAGATTTTATTGTAAAAATAAAAAACCCCTCTCGTTTTGAAAGGGGCTTTTTAAACTATTGCTTAAGTATTATTATCTCTTGTAGTAACGCTGTGCACCAAAGTTATTACCACCTGGCTGCATATCTCCCGTTGGGCTACCCAAACGGTCCATTACACAACGGAAACCAATAGTAGAGCTAGACAAATGACCTTGGATATAGCGACGTGTACCAGGTGAAAGCCAGTAAGCACGGTCTGCCCAAGAACCACCCTTATATACCTTTGTAGAGTCGTTCACCAACGATGAAGTACCGTAACCATAAGTAGAAGAAGAAAGAGTATCACCGTCCTTATAACTGTGTAGATTAGCAGTTCTAGTTTCGTAACGATTGTTGCTACGCATTTTTGCATCGCTGATCATCTCCATTGGTATATGACCTATACTGTCTTTTTCTTCCAATGTACCATCTTCTTGCCTTTTGTATCTTTTATATTCATTACCACGGAATGGACGATGGTCGTTAACGTCTTCATGCGATGATGGACGATAAGTATCCATTACCCACTCATTTACATTACCTGCCATGTTATACAATCCAAAAGCGTTACGCAAATAAGTATTAACTGGTGCTGGTCCATCAGCATTGTCATTAAGACCACCCGCTACACCCATATAGTCACCTTTCCCACGCATAAAGTTACCTTCAAACTCACCTTGATATTGATTGTGCAATCCGTAACGAGTTGTATTTTTTGGTCCCCAAGGTAAAGTGTTACGATCTGTAAATACTTCCTCACCACGACGACGTTTGTTCTCAGGACTAGGATTGTTTCCTATCAAACCCAGTGCTGCATATTCCCACTCAGCTTCTGTAGGCAAACGGAAATCTGGTTGAAATAATCCATCACCATAATTTACTGGACGCTCATGAGAACCGTTGGGCTCCAAATCTTTCTTAATTCTTCTTACACTACCACCATACTGACCTACTATGTAAGACTTTGTCGTAAACACGTCCTCGCCAGACTGGTTAACGTTTGTATTTAGATATTGATTTTTTATCAACAAGCCTTCATTAAATCTGTCTGTACGCCAGTCGCAGAAATCAACAGCCTGATACCAGCTTACACCTACTACGGGGTAATGGTTGTAGGCATTTGAGTTGAAGTACATTTTTACGTAGGGCTCATTATAAGCCAGTGCAGATCTCCATACTTCCTGATCAGGCATTGCAGCCTCAACCATTTCAGGATAATCCGTAGCATAGGTACGATTCATCCAGTACGTATATTCGCGATAACTTTGGTTTTCAACCTCTGTCTCATCCATATAAAACGAAGATACAGACACTGTGCGCCTCATGCTATTGTTTTCCAATGTAGGCATTTCATCATCAACTGCCCCCATCGTGAAACGTCCACCCTGTACAAAAGTCATACCTATTGGTGTAGGTTGTCCTAAATGCTCGGTCACTTCATAGCCACCCCAACTACTATTATTAAGTTCCCAGCCGGTAACCCTCGATTCTCCATCACCCCTTCCTTTTTTACGAGAGTTGGAGGCACATGAAGAAAATAAAGAAGCAGCTCCAATGCAAAGCAAGCCGATACCTATGATTTTTCTGTTCATAATTTTCGCTAAAAGAGTTATGCCTTTAAGCAGGTATTTTGTTAAAAGCAGTTACAATGATACCTCAATCTTTTTAAATTTTCAACTTTTCAATGCCTTTTTGTAAAAAAAGTCCGAATTATTCTTTTTTGCGCAAATAATATTTCAAAAAAAACAACGTTTAGTTTTAACAGTGCTTTTTTTTAGTACTATCAACACACTACAATTTATTACCTAATTTTGATAGCACCTTAAATACTATCAGGTCAACCCAAAAATAACAAATGATAATGAGAATGAGAGGAATATTCCGTGCGGCACTTTTTATTTCCACCTTGTCTGGTGTAACTTCTGCAATCGCCCAATCACAAAATATCACACTCGGCAAAAACGATTTAGACGGAAGATATATCACAAAAAAAATATGGCTCAACTCTTATCACACTCCAGAAGTGATAGTCACTAACAAACAGTTTGAGCCTGCAGCCGATACGGTTTCCAGTGTCATTAACTCAGATGAGGTCATAGTGCAAATTGGTATCGAGCGCAAAAAACCATTCGCTATTGTTAAAATACCCGCCTATGTTAAAAGTAGTAATGGCGTCATTGAGCAAATAACCAACTGTGATATTGCTGTTACTCAGAAAACAGCTAGCAGCCAACCCTCTATTGCTGCAAAACCTACTGCCAATGCAGCTTCGTCAGTCCTTGCTACTGGCAACTGGTATAAAATTGGAATCACCCGCACTGGCTTTCACAAAATAGATGCAGCATTTATTTCCTCTTTAGGACTTAATCCAGCTACTATTAACCCAGCCAACCTCCGCATATTTGGTAACGGAGGCCAAATGCTATCTGAAGCCAATTACATACCAAGACCTGATGATCTGTTAGAAAACTCGCTGCTTGTTTCAGACAATGGCGATAATATATTTAATGGTGGTGATTATGTAGTGTTTTATGGTCTTAATTCTACAGGATGGATTGCTGATAATAACTACAAAAGATACAGTCACATCAAGAACTTATACTCCGATACTGCATACTATTTCATCACTTTTGACAAAGGTTCAAGCAAACGAGTATCATCAGAGAACGCATCTGCTCCTGGCAATGTTACCGTTACTGATTTCGACTACTACGATGCGCATGATATAGATCTCGTTAATCCTGCAGGTCTTGGAAAAATTTGGTACGGCGAACAGTTCAACCCTTTAGCCAATAATCTTACCCAGACATTTAATTTCGATTTTGGTGCACCCGCATCCAATATCTACTGCAAAATATCTGTCGGCAACACAGGTATTGGCGGAAGCTCATTTGGTGTCGCTATCAACGGCAATGCACTAGGTGCTATTCCTTTTTCCACCGGCACCGGGGACAATACTCCCATCCAACTTCGCACACTAGACTGGCCCACTACATTTTCTGGTTCTAGTGCGGCTGTGACCCTTACATTCACTCCGTCAGCTACTTCGGCAATAGGATATCTCAACTATATTGAAATCAACGCACGTCGACAACTTAGTATCAATTCGGACCAACTCAGTTTCAGAGACCTCAACAGCGTTGGCTCAGGCAAAATAGCAAACTATCAGGTACAAGGTGCTAACTCCAACACTCGTATTTGGGACATTACAAATCCACAAACGCCTGTTGAACTAACAGGTACATTAAGTGGCAGTACATTATCTTTCTCCCGCGACGCTAGTACGCTGCGTGAGTTTGCAGTAATGAATAGCTTAAATTTATTTACACCTTTACCTGCCGGAACCGTGGCAAATCAAAACTTGCATGGTAGCCCGCAAGTAGACAACATAATTGTAACACACAAGAGCTTCTTGCCACAGGCAAATCAATTAGCTGAGTATCATCGTACGCACGATAACATGAGAGTTCTTGTAACCACTCCAGAAGAGATTTATAATGAGTTCTCCTCTGGTTCGCAAGACATTAGTGCCATTCGCGACTTTGTAAGAATGTTCTACTTGCGTGCTGGCACTGATTCTACTAAAATGCCACATTACCTTACATTGCTAGGCGGTGCTTCTTACGACTATAAAAACAGACTTGCCAACAATTCTAACTTTGTGCCTGTTTTCGAGTCTTTCGAGTCTTCTTATACTCTTGCCAGTTTCTCTACCGACGACTTCTATGGTTTTCTTGACGACAATGAAAATATAGAAACCAATAAATTACTCAATACGCTCGACATAGGTGTTGGCAGATTGCCAGCTCGATCAGTTGCTGATGCTACAGCTATGGTCAACAAAATCATCAGCTACAAGTCGCCAGCTACACTAGGTCCTTGGCGCCTTGCATCTACTTTGGTTGCAGACAATAACGACCTCGCTGGCGACCATATGATAGATGCTGAGGTGATGGGCAACGACATCACTGCTACCACCAACAACCTCTACAACCATAGCAAAATATACGTTGATGCCATACCTCGCATTTCCACACCTGCTGGTGAACGCAGCCCTAATGCAAGCGCCGCAATCTCAGATAGAGTATACAAGGGAACTATGTTGATTAATTATAGCGGACATGGCAATACTCAGGTATGGGCCGATGAGCGTATACTCACCAGAGATGATTTCAATAAATGGAGCAATAAAAACATGCTGCCTTTTATGGTTACTGCTACCTGCGATTATGGCCAGTTCGATCACCCACAGTATGTTTCTGCGGCTGAGCAACTTGTTATTCTTAAAGAGGCAGGTGTAATATCCATTCTCACTACTACTGCTGCTGTTTATGCCAGCTACAACAGACCGTTGAATTCTATTTACCTTAGAAATCAACTCAAACAAAAAAGTAATGGAAAGTGGCACACCTTTGGCGATGCATCTCGACTAGCCAAAAACGAAAGATACAGTGTATCAGACAACCCAGGCGAACTAGCCAATTACCGCAAATTCGCACTTTTAGGCGACCCAGCACTTACCCCCAACTTTCCAGAACATTTTGTACACATTGATAGTATTACAGATGTTGCCACCCAGCAGCCATCATCTACTGTCAAGGCACTAGGCGCATATCGTGTCAGTGGATCTATCAAAGACAATAACGGAAACATCCTTAATGATTTCAATGGCATTTTATCTGTCTCATTCTTCGACAAGCCACGCACTATTACTACCATTACCTCGGCCAATCTGTCTTTTCAACTACAAGACAACCTTGTGTACAAGGGAAAAGTAAGTGTAGTAAATGGTCGATATTCTTACACTTTCATTGCACCAAAAGATATCAATTATTTTTTGGGCACAGGCAAAATCAGCAACTATGCTCATAATGGCATTACAGATGCGGCAGGAGTTGATACTGGCTTAGCTATAGGTGGCTATTCCGACAATCCTGTAACCAGTGATGTCCCACCGATAGTAAAACCCTACATCAATGATAGTTTATTTCTCAATGGTGGCATCACAGGCTCTAACACGTCTTTGTTTGTGTCACTTTATTCCGAAACCGGTATCAATGTCTCCGGCTCAAAACTTGGGCACGACCTTACAGCAGTGCTTGATGGAAATATCGAACAGCCATTCATCCTCAACGATTATTACGAAACCGCACCTAATACCTACCAGCGCGGATTCGTCAACTTCCCCATCAATGGACTTGCAAACGGGAAACACACTATTACCGTAAAGGCATGGGATGTGAACAATAATTTCGGTGTCGGTAGCGTTGATTTCGTAGTGCTCGATGGAAAAATTATAAGCATCGAAAACCTCACCAATTACCCCAATCCTTTCACCAATGAAACTCATTTTGTGTTCGAGCACAATCACCCAGAGGAAGAGTTAGACGTAAAAATTAATATTTACAACACCGCAGGTGCTTTGGTTAAAAACATCGCACAAATATTCACTCCCTCCGGTAGCCGAACCAACGAAATAGTATGGGAAGGCACCGATAATCAAGGCAATAGACTGCCTTCAGGGGTATATGTGTACAGGCTTATGATAACTACCGACAAAGGTTTTAAATCAACTGCATACCAAAAACTGGTAATAGCACGTTAATAGGGTGAATGTTCAGAATTATTGTTGACTATATGGGCAAAAAGAAATATTTTTGCTCAAACTTAAATTTTAATAATAACAAAATGGCAAAACGCTTTGCTTTATTGGGATTGACGCTTCTGGCGGGAATTTCAGCCTCTCGTGTGAGTGCGCAGTCTACCTCTAACAACCTTAACGGAGCTAGCTTCGTTACTACCGCAGTACCTTTTTTACGCATTTCTCCCGATGCTAGGGCAGGAGCTATGGGCGACGCAGGAATAGCAGTATCTCCCGATGCCAACGCTCAATATTGGAACGTAGGTAAAATACCCTTTTCAGACAAAAAATACGGAATATCTGCTACCTACACACCATGGCTTAAAGATCTCGTTCCAGATATCTTTCTAGCTTATTTGTCTGGTTATGGCAAGTTTGGTGAAAATGATGAACAAGCTATAAGTGCGTCTTTGCGTTATTTCTCATTGGGTACCATCAATTACACCGACTTCAACGCTCAGTCTACTGGTTCGGGTATGCCTCGCGAGTACTCACTCGATTTGGGTTATTCTCGCAAGTTGTCTGAGTTCTTATCTGCCGGTCTTAGCATGAGGTATATTCACTCTGCTATAGCTTCAGGTGTTAATCTTGCCTCTACGGGTGGCGACTACAAACCAGGTAATGCGTTCGCTGCTGATCTGGGTGTATACTATACCAAAAGCAAAGAAAAAGATGCAGACCACATTAATACCTTCAACTTCGGTGCAGTACTGAGCAACATCGGTTCTAAAATCACTTACAACTCCAACCGTCGTGATTTCATCCCTATGAATCTGGGTGTAGGTGTCGCTTATACTTCTCAAATAGATGCTTACAACAAAATTACTTTCGCTCTAGATGTCAATAAACTGTTGGTACCTGCGCTTCAGTATTCGGGTGCCGACACTCAAGTTACTGTTATAAATGGTATCATTAACTCCTTCCAAACTGGCGATCAGTTGAAGCAAATCTATGCTTCATTAGGTGCTGAGTATTGGTATCAGAACACAATCGCCTTCCGTGCAGGCTATTATTACGAAGACAAAACAAACGGCGACCGTCAGTATATCACCTGCGGACTTGGCGTAAAGTACAATGTGTTCCAGCTAAATGCTTCTTACCTTGTTCCACAAGGATCAGGTATTACCCGCAATCCACTGTCTAACACACTTCGTTTCTCTCTTATTTTCGAATTCGATAAGTTTGAAGACAAATCTTCCACTACCGATGAAGAACCAGCTGCAGCAGCACCTACTTCACCGGCAGAAGGCAGCAACTAATACTTAATTCACAGTACATATAAAAAAGTCCTGACACACCGTTCAGGACTTTTTTATGCACTATACAAACTCACATCGAATGATCCTCTACTCAGTATTGCATACCTCTTAAGCAGAACGCCAAATTGGCTAGTATTACTGTTCAATAGAAGGTTAAATAGGAAAAGAACATAGGCTTCAATAGACCGCCAAAATCTAAGACGTTAACACCCTAAAATGAATGGAGGAACTAACTAAAACTACCCTTCCTCATCAAATCCACTAGCCGCTTCAGATCCTTTTACTATATTGTAAATAGCAGGGGCATGCTTATAAATACTTTTATTAAACCTGTTTCCTAGCACAATAATCGTCATATTCTCCTTTATCAGCCTGTAAAACGATGTATTATTACCATGCCACCAGCCATTATGATATATCACTTTATTACCGTTAGGATAGCATAGCATTCTCCAGCCAAGCCCATAGTTTTTTATTCCAGGTTTCTCGTTCGAACAAGGACCATATGAGTACTCTATCATGTCATGGCTCAGCAAAGTACTGTTGTACAACGACTGATCCCACCTAAACATATCCTGAACTGTACTGTATATTCCTTTATCTCCGGTTACACCATCTGCAAACATGTCTGGCTCCCTTATCCAGTTATACTTATAACTTATTGTGGCATTACCCGGCAACCCAAACTGTGGCTGATACACAAACGTATTATGCATTCCCAGTGGCTCAAAGATGTACTTAGACATAAAATCTCTGAAGCTCATACCTGTCTCCACTTCTATAATCCTTGCTAGCAATGCATAGTTTGTATTGCTGTACCTAAATTTTGTATTGGGCTTAAACTCTAGTCTTGGCTTGTGTTTCACTAGTAGTTTTACCATTTCTTCGTTACTTATTGGTGTGCGTGTATCGTGGTTATGCACGGGTACCCACTTGGTATAATCAGGCAGTCCAGACCTATGACTCAATAGCATCTTCAAAGAAATATTCGGATAAGGAAAGTCCTTCAAATAGTGTTGTATGGGGTAATCTATATTTATCTTCTTTTGCTCATGCAAATACAAAGTAGCAATACCAGTGAAGGTTTTGCTTACAGATGCCAATTGGCAAGATGAATTAAATGCTGTGGGTATCTTTCGCTCTTTATTACCATACCCAAAGTAACGCTCATAAATAACTTTACCCTTGTAACCTACCAGCACCGCACCATTAAAACCCGCTCTTACCTGATTTTTATAAAAATTATCCAGCTGCGCAATCATTTTACTACTTGATGCACTCATTGTATCATATATCAATGGAGCATGGGCCACCTTCACCGGGTCAACATGAAACCCTCCTTTGGTATGCGCTGACGCTGGCTGCGACGGCGAGTTGCAAGCTATTAGCACCACCGATAATACCAACGCCACTATGTAGAATCGTTTAAAGTTCATATACTGTATTGCAAAATGCCAATTTACTCCTTGTAAATCAAGTTAATAATCTGATAGTTAGTTAATTCAGATAAAAAGAACACCGCTGTGCAATAAAATACCGAATTCCAACGAAAATACTAATATCCTCCGAATAGTAAGTAAACCACTGTTACGAATATTTTATCCAATTCAATACCGCTACTTTCCGACTTTGAGATAGCCTATTCTGTATAATTCCAACACCTTTTTAACGCAACAAAATCTACTATAAACAAAAGCAGATGAAGACAACATTATAGATAAATCTATCGCATTAACCCTTACTCAACTCTGTTCTCGCAAATTTAATCATATCGTCTATAAATTCATAGTAACACTGATTCAGATGATAGTATCCAGCTACAAAAATATCATAAGCTTTCTCTATTGGAGGCATGTATTTTGCCCTCCTTGATAACCCATGAAGCGATTTTTCTATTCCTTTTATACTTCGATAGTTGTAGAGCCAGTTATGCTCCTTCATGTGCGGATAATATGCTGCAAAAGTGGAGGGAAATTCTTCGGCATGCTCATCCAATTGTTCATATACGCTTACAGTGAAGGCTTTCAAATCAACAGGAGTTGCAAAATAGTTTGGGTCATTTGCCAGAAAGTGATCATAAATTGTATCCATAATAGCTCCAGAATACAACCCATACGCTTCTCTAAACAATAATTTTGCTCTCAATGTCGCAGGGTGCCTGTCAGCCGCCTCGTCTATCTTCCTGTGCAGTTCTATTCCCCTTCTCACACCTTTACCATACCCATCCAGGGCAATCCTTCCTTTCACATGGTCACCTATTATATTACCGGTTAGTATTTCACTATCACCAAACGACAAATAGGCATGTCCTAAATAATTCATACTACGAAACTACGATTTTTAATATCCACCTACCGCTTAGATTTACCTATAATTTTGCCTACTCTGTTCACAATTTAAAACCACAGTAACCTATTTTTGCAACCTATGAAAAACTTTATACTTACTTCTACCATACTTGCATCTTTCTGTTTTTTCCTTGCTTGCAGCTCTTCAAACAACAATGGAGAAAGCTCTTGGACACCACCATTGCCAGGCACGATAATCGATTCACTTTCCGAACAAGTTACTGATGATACTTTGAATAATTTTATAGCTACTATCAAAATAGTAGCAGACAGCAACTCTGCTACTGGTGTCTACGAAATAGAAACTGAATTTGGACCCAATCTAGCCATCAATAAATTTTCATTGCCAAAAGGGATGACAAATGGCACACCGAAACTAAAAAAGACTAACGAAAAATACACTTACATTGTTGGCTTCATGCTTCCAGAAGACACTACTTTTTACGACTACTATCAAGTGTCATTCGACAAGCAAACAACGAAGATGCAATACATCAAATCTTACTATTTTGCAGAGGATGCCAAGTAATACTTACTCCTTCTTGAAGCTGATAGTATGCTTTTTTGTCCCTGCAGTAATGGTCAGGTAATACATACCCGGTGGCAATGAATCACTCAGTACCAAATGTTCATTTAGTTTGCCGTAATGCAAGGCTGCTCTATCTTTAGCTACTGTTTTACCCATCACATCTGTTATCAGTATCTCAGCTACACCAGTAATATTAGCTAGCTCACCATACAAGCTAAAGCTTCCTTTATTCGGATTAGGGTACAAAGCAATATGAGACTTTACCCCAACCCCATTGTCATTTACAGATTGTGGCACCGTAGTTGTATCTTCTGGAATACTGGCTGTGTCCGGGTCGGCAAATCTTGCCAAAAAACCCTGAAACACCCATGCTCCACCTCCACCTGTTGGCAAGTATGACCCAGGCGTTGCTATGTTATCGACACTATTAGTTTGGCCGCATATATACACCGACTCACCAAAGAATCCACTTCCACGCACCTCATCTGCTCCATTACCACCATAGTAGGAAGCCCATTTTATTTGTCCAATATTATTAAACTTTGCCAAAAATCCATCTTTTTCACCTCCACCATAGGTGGGCTGCCAAGCCGAATCTGTTGCAATACCAGTAGTACTACTAGTTATTCCCACTATATATATGTTAGCAGAGTCATCACTACTTATCCTGCTCAGGTCAGTTCGTTCCTCAAGAGTGCCACCAAAATAGGTACCCCACATTCTGTATCCCAACTCAGGATGAAACTTCACCAAAAAAGCATCTGTACTTCCACTTCTGGTGGTCTTATGCCCATCAGTTGTACTTATATCATTATCACTGTCTGTGTGCCCCAGTAAGTATATGTTGCGCAATACATCACAGGTCACGCCACCTACTGTCTCGCTACCTGTTCCTCCATAATAGGTGCACCAAGCAAAAGTTCCATCATCAATAAACTTCACCAATGCTGCATCAGAATTGCCTCCAAATGCTGTTTGATGTGCAAACCCCGACGCAATTCCCGTCACGCTCACCGTCCAGCCTGTCAGGTACGCTACAAAGCCATCTGTGCACCCAGTTCCGCCAAACTCATTTCCCGGTCCTCCATAGTATGTCCCCCACAACCGCGCACCTGTTGTGTCGTACTGAATCAAGTACCAATCAAATCCTCCCGACTTTGCAGGTCTATGCCCAGTAGTGGTAGCGATATTAGTACCTTCATTTGTATCCCCAGCCATATATACATGGCCAGACCTGTCGCAGGATACCGACCAAGGGTAGTTTACCCCAGCACCTCCTGCATAGGTGCACCATACCCTGCTGCCATCAGGCAAAAATTTCACTAAAAAACCATCGTAAGTGCCACCACCAAATACTGCCTGTTGTGCTCCTGCTGTAGCAATGCCTGCGCTACTGCCCGACACACCGCACATATATATCATTCCGTTTCTGTCACATGCTACGCCTGTCGACCAGTCAGACGCAGACCCTCCATAATACGTTGCCCATTGGCGTATACCAGTTGTATCAAACTTTATCAAAAAACCATCGGTTTCCCCACCAAAAACCACTTGGTGTGCACCCGTAGTAGCCACACTACCTGTTGTACCAGACCATGTAAGCCCACATGCATACAAACTTGCCGAGTCATATGCTGCCACCGTATATAGCGGACTTGTACTAGACTCAGGACCATAATATGTTCCCCATATCAACTCCGGATCTATTAGCACAGACTTATTTACACCTCCTAGGTCATAGCTTAGTTCATTGCCTTTCAGCTTATACCTAGATGGTAACATTTGCCCATTAGCATCATAGCACACTGGGGCCTTTTCGGTAAGCGTCCCCATTGGCGTTATAGCTATAATGTTACCCGCTTCGTCAATATTTAGTTTTGTGTATCCACTATACGCCATCTTTACAAGACCCGCATTGCCTACATTACCCACCACAAATTCATGTTCCAACTTTACACCATCAGTATAAATTACCCAATCTATATCTGGGTACACATTTTTGTAAGTGATTTTTTTATAAGAATGAGCTCTTACTCCATCTGATGGGCAGCCGGGTAAGTAATAATTTTCATAGTAAGCCTCCTGCACATCTGTTACCGCAGGTGCGTTCTTATTAGCACCCAACATGTTTACATCAAGCCTATAGGTGGTTATTGTTGCCGAATATGGCTTTTCATACCTGTCTTCATCTGCACTAATTCTTTGTTGTGGGGATATATAAGTACCTGGTTGATTATTATTTTCCACTTCAGTTTTCGTAAACTGATAATGTATTTCCCCAGCACCTATAAATATATTCATACCCCCACCCCCTTGCAACACAAAATCAATATCATTTCTTGGATTCCCAAATTGATCCTTTATCTGACCCTTATTCTCTACGAAAACCAGTTTGTTTGTAGTATTTACTGTTGCTGTTCTTGCAATAGCTACAGAATAAAATCCAGATACAAACAATAGTACTAATAAAATAGACCTCATGTAAATAATGAAATGAAACTATTAAGAAAATCGCATGACTGGCAAAGTTCTACTAATGCCATACCACACAAACATTTACTAAAATACCAAGTTAAGCAAAAAACACCTATCTGCCAAAACGAAAGGCTAATGAAACAGCTAATTCATTAACAGTTTTACAATACCATAAAAACAGTTGAAATCTTCCGAAGTTCACACTTTTCATAATCTGCTTATTATCAACAACTAATATAAATGGGGTAATCTTTTACCTATCAACATCATCAGATTCGGCAATAAATCCAACAACAAAAAAATATCCAAAAAAAAATAAAATCACCCATCTATTAACCCCATCATAGTAAAAAAACAAGGGCTATCACAATCACGATAGCCCTTGTTTTTACTGTCTTTATTATATTGTCTTATCTTATCAGTGTCACATCACCTTTCACTTCCTGTGTTTTACCACCACAGTCATATCTCAGGTAGTAGTAGTACACGCCCAAATCTTGATTCACACCATTGTAGGTTCCATCCCACTTCGGATTAGAGTTCGTACTCTCAAACACTGTCTGGCCCCAACGATTCGTAACCCTGAACATCTGGAACCTCTTGTAGCCCGCAAATACCGGACGGAAACAATCGTTCTTGTCATCTCCATTAGGTGTAAACGCATTCGGGAAACTTACCGTGCAACACTCCTCTGGTTTCACTTGCTGGCTGTAGCTCGCTTTACAACCAAATGGTG
>JAIXSZ010000026.1 GCA_027484425.1 Sphingobacteriales bacterium | reverse complement strand
GATTAACAGCAACAGGAGCAGTTACGTACAGTTGGAGTCCTGCTACTAACTTGTCAGCCACTACAGGTGCTACAGTTACGGCCAATCCAACCAGCACTATTACCTATACTGTGACTGGTACAGACGCCAATGGTTGTATCAATACAGCTTCAAAAACTGTTACTGTAAATGCATTGCCTGCTGTATCTGCAGGATCAGATGTTGCTATATGTACAGGTACTTCAACAGGATTAACAGCAACAGGAGCAGTTACGTACAGTTGGAGTCCTGCTACTAACTTGTCAGCCACAACTGGTGCTACAGTTACGGCCAACCCAACCAGCACTATTACCTATACCGTTACTGGTACAGACGCTAATGGCTGTATCAACACAGCTTCAAAAACTGTTTCAGTAAATGCATTACCTTCCGTATCTGCAGGGTCAGATGTCGCTATATGTACAGGTACTTCAACAGGATTAACAGCAACAGGAGCAGTTACCTACAGCTGGAGTCCTGCTACTAATTTGTCAGCTACTACAGGTGCTACACTTACAGCCAATCCAACCAGCACTATTACCTATACTGTTACTGGTACAGACGCCAATGGTTGTATCAATACAGCTTCAAAAACTGTAACTGTCAATTCATTGCCTGCGGTATCTGCAGGATCGGGTGTTGTTATATGTGCTAGTACCCCTATAGGATTAACAGCGACAGGAGCAGTAACGTACAGTTGGAGTCCTGCAACTAACTTGTCAGCTACTACAGGCGCCACAGTTACAGCCAATCCAACCAGCACTATTACCTATACTGTTGCTGGTACAGACGCCAATGGCTGTATCAACACGGCTTCAAAAACTGTTACTGTAAATTCATTACCTGCGGTATCTGCAGGATCAGATATCGCTATATGTACGGGTTCCTCAACAGGATTGACAGCAACAGGAGCAGTAACGTACAGTTGGAGTCCTGCTACTAACTTGTCTGCCACTACAGGTGCTACAGTTACAGCCAATCCAACCAGCACTATTACCTATACTGTAACTGGTACAGGCGCTAATGGCTGTATCAATTCTGCTTCAAAAACCATTACAGTTAATGATTTGCCTGTTGTAGATACAATATCGGGTACACTAAGTGTGTGTAAGGCTGCTACTACAGCACTGTTCAATACTACAGGTGGTGGTGTATGGACGAGCAGTAACCCAGCGGTAGCGACAGTTGGTGTAACGGGTATCGTAACAGGTGTAAATACTGGGACTTCTACAATATCCTATACAGTTACTAACGGATTTGGTTGTGTGACTCGCGTAACTGTAGTAGTTACAGTAAATCCGTTGCCAATAATAAGTAGTATCACTGGAAAATTTACAACTTGTGAAAATGTGAATTTGGTTCTGACTTCCAATATTGCTTTTGGAACATGGAGTAGTAGTACTTTATCAGTAGCATTGATAGATACATTTGCAGGAGTATTGGTTCCTGTATCAATAGGAACAACAATAGTTACCTACAATGTCTTATCAACAGGTTGTACAGATACAGCAATAGTAAATATAATACAGGCGCCAGGAGTGATATCTGGAGTAACAGCAATATGTCCAGGTGGTACGTCAACGCTTTCCACTACTCCATCTGGTGGGACATGGACATCAAGCAACTCTAGTGTGATATCCGTAAATAGTACTACAGGTGTAGTGACAGCTGTGATGGTGGGATATGGAAGTATAGCCGTGGCAGGAATAACCTATACTATTGCAAATGGCTGCTCACGAGTAGTTGCTCCTACTGTTAACCCAATTCCATCGCCTATTTATGGTGGAGTAACCAATTTATGTATGGGAACAAGTACCACCTTCATGTCGGGGTCAGTTGGTTTTACATGGAGTAGCAACGCCACCGGCATAGCCACGGTGAGTGCTGGAGGTGTAGTTACTGGACAAGGTGCGGGCGTAGCCACAATAAGTTATACCAATGGATTTGGATGTGCTAATACAAGAACAGTAACAGTAAATACTGCTTTAGCTCCTATTGTAGGCAGTTCATCAATATGTACAGGAACGACTACAACGTTCACGAATTCCACACCTGGTGGCACATGGGCAAGTAGTATTGCCTCTAAAGCCACTGTAAACCTGACTACAGGAGTAGTGACTGCATCCAATGCTGGAACAACTACCATATCATATAGAGTTCCTAATGGCTGTTTTGTCACCAGTACTATAACAGTAAATACTACACCTGCAGTAATAGGTGGCACCCGTACTGTCTGTATAGGATCTACTACTTTATTAGGCACAACCCCCACAGCAGGTGCATGGAGTTCTTCCAACGAATCGATAGCAACAATAGGCTCATCAACAGGCATAGTGAGTGGTGTATTAAATGGTACTGCAACGATGACGTACACTGCACCAGGCGGCTGCACAAGAACAACTATTGTAACAGTAAATCCACTACCTGCACCAATCGCAGGAACTGGTATAGCATGCGCTGGTGGTGGAACCACTCTTACTAACGCAAGCGGTACATGGACAAGTAGCAATACAGCTATTGCCACCGTAACCAATTTGGGCTTAGTAACAGGTGTTTCAGCTGGTACTGCAATTATTACATACCGCAATGCTAATGCTTGTACCACAACCAAAGAGGTGACAGTTAACCCTCTGCCATCGCCGTTGGTTAGCCCTACAGGGTTGTGTGCTGGATCTACGGTTACAATGACAGGTACACCGTCAGGTGGAACATGGCTAAGCGTTAATCCTTCAATGTTTACAGTTGACGCAACTACTGGATTACTAACAGCGGTAGTAGTGAATACAACTAGCAACTCATTGGGTACACTAAGATATACACTACCGACAGGTTGCCTCCGTACTACTCTGGTGACCATAAACAGGCAGCCCTCTGCCATATATGGTGGTACCGGTAGGGTATGTACGGGAAGTACACTTGCTCAGTTGTCGGGAACTACAGGATGTACGTGGTCGAGTGCGACGCCTTCTGTAGCTACAGTGTCACCTACAGGGGTAGTGACTGGTGTTTCGGCTGGTAATGTAATAATTAGTTATACGAACGCAGCAGGGTGTGCGGCTCAGCGTGTGATAACGGTGAATGAAACACCTGCGGTAGTTGCAGGCGCATCGTCAGTGATAGTAGGTAGTACTACAGCATTGACTAATACGTTAAGTGGTGGCACATGGAGCAGTAGTGCCACATCAAGAGCAACGATAGGATCGGCAAGTGGGGTAGTAACTGGTATGAGTGTAGGTACAACGAATATTACTTATATGATGCCTGCTGGTTGTTTTGCGACTCGTACAATGAATGTAGTGTCAGCAAGAGGAGTAGAAGGTCAGGTAGCAGAAGTTGAGGAATTGGAAGTGAAGATATATCCTAATCCAACTACGGGTACATTCTCGATATCTACTGTAAATGGAGGTGTGATTAGTGTGTATGCGATAGATGGTAAGGAGGTGTTGCACCAACAATTGTCGTCGGGTATAAGTAGCGTAACATTGCCGAATACGATAGCTGCAGGATTTTATACTTGTAAGTTTACAGATGTGGAAGGTAGAATTACATTTATGAGGTTAGTATACGATAACAAGTAGGTAATAAATACATTACTGAAGAGGGGTCGTCATTGTCTTGATGGCCCCTTTTTATATTATTTAATTATTCATTTTCTGTTTTGCCGGTTTTTTGCCGGTGTTTTCATGTGTTTTTTGATGTAAGTCGTTGATTTTCAATACTATTCATTTTTCCGGTATGCATGCGATTGCCGGTTTGATTTGTTTGTCTGAACCACTGATTTATCTGATTCTTTTGATTCACATGAATTGGGTTGATATGCTGGTGCGCTGTGATCATATTTGGTT
>JAIXSZ010000085.1 GCA_027484425.1 Sphingobacteriales bacterium | reverse complement strand
TGGATGCGGGAGGCACTATCTATGTGGCGGATTGGTTTAATCACCGGATCCAGAAATGGGCACCCGGTGCTACTAGCGGCACTACTGTAGCCGGCACTGGTACATCTGGCTCCGGCGCCAACCAACTTAATCGGCCATTTGGAGTGTATGTGGATGCGGTTGGTAATATCTATGTGGCTGATCGTAACAATCATCGGATCCAGCAATGGGCGCCCGGTGCTACGAGCGGCACTACGGTAGCTGGCACTGGTACATCTGGCTCCGGCGCTAACCAGCTTAATGATCCGACAGGAGTATATGTAGATGCGGGCGGCAATATCTATGTGGCTGATTATCTCAATCACCGGATCCAGAAATGGGCTCCCGGTGCTTCCAGCGGCACTACAGTGGCTGGCACGGGTACATCCGGCTCAGCCGCTAACCAACTTAATCGACCGGTTGGCGTGTACGTGGATGCGGGTGACAATATCTATGTAACAGATGAAAACAATCACCGGACCCAGAAATGGGCGCCCGGTGCTACGAGCGGCATTAGGGTTGCTGGCACCGGTACCGCCGGCTCTGGCGCTAACCAGCTTAACGCACCTCAGGGAGTCTATGTAGATGGTGTCGGCAATATCTATGTTTCGGATTATTTTAATCACCGGATACAGAGGTTTGCAGCATCTATTGTAACTACCAATACGGCTGCTACGGCAGGCAGCTATGCTGCTCAGGTAACCACCCAGGTGGGGGCAGTAACTACCAATACGGTATCAGTGAATGCGTCACCGAATGCGGGCACGATTTCAGGGTCTGGAACTGTATGCGTGGGTTCTACAACTATCCTCAGCACCACGGGCAGCGGCGGCACATGGAGCACGAGTAATGCCAATGCTACTGTATCCTCGGGCGGGGTTGTTACCGGTGTCAGTGCGGGTACTTCAAGAATCAGTTATACTGTTTCTAATACTTGTGGGTCATCGTCAGGCACTTTTACGGTATCTATTTTATCAGCGCTACCACCTACCATAGGTGTAGGGGGCAATACAACTATTTATACGGGTTCTTCTACGGCGCTTACTGCAAGTGGCGGGGTCAGCTATACGTGGTCTCCCAGCATAGGGTTGTCGGCAACCACCGGTGCAACAATATCGGCAAATCCGTCTACTGCTACGAACTACACGGTAACTGGTACCAACAGTTCTGGCTGCAGCAATACTGCCAGAGTTACGGTGAGCGTGTTGCCAGTACCTACCCTAGCGGGCAGCACCGCCTGCGTCGGCAGTGTGCTGACGCTTACCAGCACCCCACAGCCACTACATATAGTATGGCAGCAGGCAGGCTTAGGCGTTAGTACGGTAACACCTACCTATGCATCAAGTGCAACCACTGTAGCCGGGACGGGTGCACAAGGCTCTGGAGCTAACCAGCTTCGTGGCCCGGCTGGCGTGTATGTGGACGCGGACGGCACAATGTATGTGGCGGATCGTAATAATCACCGGATCCAGAAATGGGCGCCTGGTGCTACTAGCGGCACTACGGTAGCCGGCACAGGTACCGCTGGCTCCGGCGCTAACCAGCTTTCTGGTCCGAATGGCGTCTATGTGGATGCGGGCGGCACTATCTATGTAGCGGATGAATTTAATCACCGGATACAGAGATGGGCGCCCGGCGCTACCAGTGGCACTACTGTAGCTGGCACGGGTACCGCTGGCTCCGGCGCTAACCAGCTTAATGGCCCGGGTGGCGTCTATGTGGATGCGGGTGGCAATATATTTGTGTGTGATCGTAATAATCACCGGATCCAGAAATGGGCGCCCGGTGCTACGACTGGCACTACTGTAGCCGGCACAGGTACCGCTGGCTCTGGCTCTACCCAGCTTAATTATCCGGCTGGCGTCTATGTGGATGCGGGCGGCTTTATCTATGTGGCTGATCGTTTTAATAACCGAATCAAGAGATGGGCGCCCGGTGCTGCCGGCAGCGTTAGTGTAGCCGGCACGGGTACCGCTGGTTCCGGCGCTAACCAGCTTAATAACCCGTTTGGCGTGTATGTGGATGCGGGCCGCAATGTCTATGTGGCAGATTTTGATAATCACCGGATCCAGAAATGGGCGCCCAGTGCTACTAGCGGCACTACTGTAGCCGGGACGGGTACCTTCGGCTCCAGCGCTAACCAGCTTAATTTTCCGCATGGAGTCTATGTAGATGCGGGCGGCAGTATCTATGTGGGGGATGCAAATAATCACCGAATCCAGCAATTTGCGGCATCTATTGTAAATACCTATACGCCTTCCAGGGGATCCAGCTATGTTGCTGTTGTAACCACCCAGGTGGGGGCAGTAACTACCAATGCGGTGACGGTGAATGCAGTACCTACCGTAGGTGTAGTAGGCAATACCAGTATTTATGCAGGTTCTTCTACGTCGCTTACCGCAAATGATGGGGTAAGCTATACGTGGTCTCCCAGCACAGGGTTGTCAGCAACCACCGGTGCAACGATATCGGCAAATCCATCTACTACTACCGTCTACACGGTAACGGGCACCAACATTTGTGGCAGCGATACTGCCCTAGTTACGATAAACGTTTTACCGGTACCTACATTAGCGGGCAGTACCGCCTGTATCGGAAGTGAACTTACGCTTACCAGCACCCCTCAGCCTACACGTATAGTATGGCAGCAGGTGGGCGTAGGCATTAGTACGGTAACACCAACCTATGCATCAAGCGCAACTACGGTGGCTGGCACGGGTATCGCTGGCCCCGGCGCTCACCAGTTTACTTACCCGGCTGCAGTCTATGTGGATGCGGGAGGCAGTTTTTATGTGGCAGATGGAGGTAATTCCCGGATCCAGAAATGGGCGCCCGGTGCTACCAGCGGCACTAGGGTAGCAGGAGCTGTTACAGGCGGTTCTGGCGCTAACCAGCTTAATAACCCGTATGGCGTATATGTGGATGCGGTCGGTAATATGTATGTGGCGGATAATCAAAATCACCGGATCCAGAAATGGACGCCCGGTGCTACCAGCGGCATCACGGTAGCCGGTAATGGTACCGCTGGCTCTGGCGCTACCCAGCTTTTTCTAGCGGGTGGCGTGTATGTGGATGCGGGTGGCAATATATATGTATCGGATATACTTAATTACCGGATCCAGAAATGGGCGCCCGGTGCTACCAGCGGCACTACGGTAGCCGGCACAGGTATATCTGGCTCAGGCGCCAACCAGCTATCTAACCCCAGTGGCTTGTTTATGGATGCGGGCGGCAATATTTATGTAGCTGATCAAGGTAATCACCGGATTCAGAAATGGGCACCCGGTGCTACCAGTGGCATTACAGTTGCGGGCACGGGTACAGCCGGCTCCGGCGCTAACCAGCTTGATCAACCGATGGGAGTATATGTGGATCCGGACGGCAATATCTATGTGGCTGATGTACTTAATCACCGGATCCAGAAATGGGCGCCCGGTGCTACCAGCGGCACTACGGTAGCCGGCACTGGTATCGCTGGCTCAGGCGCTAACCAGCTTAACACCCCGAGAGGCGTGTATGTAGATGCGGGCGGCAATATCTATGTGGCTGATCAATTTAATAACCGGATACAGAGATTTGCGGCATCTATTGTAACTACCTACACGGCTGCCACGCCAGGCAGCTATGCTGCCCAGGTAACCACCGAGTTGGGGGCAGTAACTACTAATACGGTGACGATCGAAGCCCTACCGAGTGCGGGCAGCATATCAGGTGCTTCCTCTGTTTGCTCAGGTTTTACCACCACCCTCAGCACCTCGGGCAGTGGTGGCACGTGGAGCAGCAGCAATGCAAATGCTACTGTCTCATCGGGCGGGGTTGTAACTGGTGTCAGTGCGGGTACTGCGGTTATCAGTTATACGGTTTCTAATACTTGTGGGTCTGCTTCTAGCACACATACCATCACTATCACTCCTGCTGCCACTGCGCCCACCGTATCCGGTGCTGGCAGCGTATGTACAGGTTCCTCTATTGCTCTCAGCACCACAGGTACTGGTGGCACCTGGAGCAGCAGCAGCGCAAATGCTACCGTTTCATCGGGTGGGGTTGTTACTGGTGTGAGTGCAGGCACATCTTTGATTAGTTATACGGTTTCTAGTGCTTGTGGGTCTGCAATCGCTACACATGCGATTACAGTGAGCCCAATACCTGTGATTACAGTGACACCAACATCGCAGTCGGTTTGTAACAATGCTACTACTTCGACACAGGTGTTTTCGTCAAATGTATCAGGTACTACCTATACATGGGAGAATGATAACACATCGATAGGCATAGGAGCAAGTGGCAGCGGATCGTCTATTCTATCATTTACAGCAACTAATACAGGTGTTACACCAACAAATGGAGTGTTTACTGTAACCCCAACTGCAGCAAGCTGTGTGGGAGCGGTAGAAACGTTTACTATTACGGTGAATCCTACCCCAATTATGTCGGTGACACCTACCACACAGACGATTTGTAATGGTAGCAATGCTTCTACACAGGTGTTTACTTCTAATGTAACGGGTACTACCTATACTTGGACCAATAGTAATACTGCTATAGGTATAGGCGCAAGTGGCAGCGGATCGGCAATTGCACCTTTTTCGGTAACGAATACTGGTGCAACTGCAATTAATGGAGTATTTACTGTTACTCCTACGGCTAATGGCTGTATAGGTCCTGTACAGCCATTTATTATTACTGTGAGCCCATCGCCCAACTCTGGTACGATAAGCGGAACAGCATCTATTTTTACAAGTGCTACGACAACTCTTACTACAAGTGGCGCAACTGGCGGCACATGGAGTAGCACGAATATTGCTGTAGGTACAGTATCAACATCGGGTGTTGTAACGGGTGTTACTGCGGGTACCACAACTATATCTTATACAGTAACTAACAGTTGTGGCAGTGCATCTGCTACAATAACAGTAACCGTAAATGCTGCGCTGGGAACGCCTATCACTGGCACACTAAGTGTGTGTATGGGAAGCACTACAACGCTAAGCAATGCTACCAGTGGTGGTAGCTGGAGCAGTAGTAATACTTTAGTTGCAGCAGTGAATACTACAGGAGTAGTGACTGGTGTATCTGCTGGAACTGCAGAAATAAGCTATACTTTATCAGGCACATCTGTTACTGCAGTTGTGACGGTGAATCCTTTACCTGATGCTGGTACAATTAGTGGTACAGCTAGTGTATGCCCAGGAGGCGAAACTACATTCAGCACCACTAGTACCATGACAGGATCTTGGAGTAGTACCAATACCGCAGTGGGAACTGTGGCAGCACTAACAGGTGCGTTTACAGGTAGTTCGGTGGGTACAACTACCATTTCTTATACAGTTACAAATAGCTGTGGTACAGTTGCGTCTACTATGGTTGCTACCGTAAATCCATTACCGGTTGGAGGCACCATAACAGGAGCATCTACCGTAAATGAGGGTGCTTCTATTACTTTTTCTAATACTTCTGCAGGAGGCACATGGTCTTCGTCCGACATCGATGTGGCTACTGTTGGTAGCACAGGCATCGTAACAGGAGTAAGC
>JAIXSZ010000065.1 GCA_027484425.1 Sphingobacteriales bacterium | reverse complement strand
CCAAAATCAAAGCATTCAGAGCAACGTCAAGAGGGGTAAGGGATATCAATTTCTTCCTATTAAGGGTAGCTAATATCTATGCCTAATATTTTTCATCCCCCAACTATTCAACTTGATCCGTTTAAATAAATTATGTCTACCGCTTCTTTTATATTTATATGTGGTTCATATTTTAGTTTTTTAGTGTCTAAATGTCAATGATAAAAAGGACTTTGAAGAGTGTTCTTGTGTAGTGAAAATCATAGAAACAAAGCCATAAAGAAGAAATGAAAAAATAAGCAGTAAATTCAACCGCTGAAATTAGCCTACCAAAATGTGTGGAATTCTTACAATAGTAAATACAGGTACCGAAACAGGATCTGAAAACCTGATAGCTGCCTGCAGTATCATAAAACACCGTGGACCTGATGATGAAGGATTACTGACGTGGGTGCCGGGCGAAGCGCCAATGATATGGGCTGGGGCAGATACTGCTGCATCTACTCACCAGCATTGGGGGTATGAGGTACTGCGTCCGGGTGTGCGTTTTAAGGTGGGTTTCGGTCATCGTAGGTTGTCTATTCTCGACTTGTCGCCAGCTGGTCACCAACCTATGCGCTACGACCCAGCCGGGCTTGCCATTACCTTTAACGGAGAGGTATATAACTACAAAGAAATAAGGAAAGAGCTAGAGGCGGTAGGACACACATTTGTAACAAAGTCTGACACGGAAGTAATATTGCATGCATGGGCAGAGTGGGGTGCAGAATGCCTGCACCGCTTTAATGGGATGTTTGCCTTTGTGATATTGGACTACAAAAAGAAACAACTCTATGCTGTAAGGGATCGTTTTGGGGTGAAGCCACTGTGCTATTATAAAGCGCCGGGGTCGTTGTACCTAGCATCTGAAATTAAACAATTGCGTACTGCACCAGGCTATAGCCTTACGCTGGATGATGATGTGGCTCGCCAGTATCTGGGGTCGGGCGCGGTAGATTACACAGAGGCTACTTTTGATAAAAAAATACAATACATTAAGCCGGGGCATTACCTGCAAATGAGTCTGGATGGAGATGCACATAACTTCAGCATCCAACAATGGTACACCCTGCAGCCCAAGGTATGGAGTGGTGGCTATGAAGATGCTGCTGATAAACTCAGAACAATACTTACAGATGCAGTAGACCTGCGCTTGAGGTCGGATGTGCCGGTAGGTTCTTGTCTGTCTGGTGGGCTAGACTCATCGAGCATAGTGTGTATAGTGGCCGACCTGCTGAAGCAAAAAGGTGAAACAGCCGGCCAAGAGACGGTAACTGCCTGCTACGAAGATGCAAGATTTGACGAATGGAACTATGCCAAAATGGTAGTAGAAAAAACAGGGTCTACTTCGCATCGTACTTTTCCGTCTTTCAGAAACCTACAAGACGAGGCTGCTAAGTTTATATGGCATCAAGATGAACCTACAGGCAGTACTTCGCAGTTTAGCCAGTGGTGTGTGTTTAAAGCTAGCCATGATGCTGGACTGAAGGTGATGGTAGATGGGCAAGGCGCAGATGAGCAACTGGCGGGATATGGTGGTAATGATATATCGTTTTATTCGGGTCTGATGCGTAAATGGCAATTTGCTGGACTCTTGAGTGAAGCACTCGCCTACAAGAAAGAAAACGGACAATTACCAATAGGCTTTCTACTGAATGCTCTGCGACTGAATACAGGTATGAAGGTGCCTATGCAGGTGGCAGACTGGCTGAGACCAGCTCAGGTGGCATCGCTACATGCTGTGCCAGCACCAGACCTGCAAAAGAATTTGCTGCGGCAGGTGTATAATGCGCCACTGCCTGCATTGCTACGCTATGAAGACCGCAACTCAATGGCATGGAGTGTGGAGTCGAGAACGCCATTTATGGATTATCGTTTGCTAGAGTTTAGCCTCGGGCTACCAGAAAGGTTTGTGTATAGGAATGGTACCCGTAAAGCGATACTGCGTACCGCGATGAAGGATGTGATACCACAGGCAATATCAGACAGAAGAGATAAAATGGGTTTTGTGACGCCTGAAGAAATATGGTTGAAAACCGATGGAAGGAAATGGTTTGAGGAGGGTGTGGCGAAAACAGCCGCAAAGTTTGATGGTAGACTGCTAGATGCTAAGGCAACTATTGCGCATGTACAAGAAATGATGGAGGGCAAGCGCGAATTCAACTTTATGCCTTGGCGGGTGTTATGTTTAGGAATATGGCAGGAGCAAATGGGAGGGTAGTAGGTAATGCGTGATTTTCTGAAAAATACCAAACGCAAGTAATAGAGAATAGATTCTAATGATGAAGCAAAGAGGGCTGTTACCGTTAATGGTATCAGCCCTCTTTGTTGTTTTTATATTACTATTTGAACTAGGATACTAGGTCAAACCTATCGAGGTTGGTGACTTTGGACCATGCAGCTATAAAATCCTGTATGAATTTTTCCTGAGCGTCTTCGCAAGCATACACTTCAGCCAATGCGCGCAGCTCTGAATTAGAACCAAAAATAAGGTCTACACGAGTGCCGGTCCATTTAAGTTCGCCAGTTCTGCGGTCACGACCTTCGAATACATTTTGATCATTTGAAGTAGCCCTCCATTTGATGTTCATATCCAGCAGATTCTGGAAAAAGTCATTGGATAATGTACCCAGACGATTAGTGAATACACCATGTGAAGACTTATCGTAGTTGGCTCCCAGTACACGCATGCCGCCTAATAACACTGTCATTTCTGGTGCTGTAAGGGTTAAAAGTTGAGCTTTATCTAGCAACATTTCTTCTGCTGATGATTTTACATTGCGTTTGATATAGTTACGGAATCCATCTGCTTTTGGTTCTAGGACAGCAAATGACTCTATATCGGTTTGGGCAGCGGTAGCATCAGTGCGTCCGGGGGTGAAAGGTACTTTATTTGGATGACCAGCATTATTTGCAGCCTGCTCTATAGCTGCACAACCACCCAGCACGATTAGATCGGCGATAGACACTTGTTTGCCATCAGTTTGGGCTTTGTTGAACTCATCTTGTACAGATTCCATTACAACCAATACAGCACTCAGTTCTGCAGGATTATTTACCTCCCAGTATTTTTGCGGAGATAAACGTATACGAGCACCATTGGCGCCACCTCTCTTGTCTGAGCCACGGAATGTAGACGCTGAAGCCCATGCTGCGGAAACGAGTTGTGAGCCTGTGAGACCTGCGTTGAGTAGTTTTTCTTTTAGGGCAGTAATGTCTGTTTCGTCAATTAGTTTGTGGGTAACAGCAGGGATTGGGTCTTGCCAAATCAGTACCTCGGCTGGTACTTCTGGTCCAAGATAGCGATTACGAGGACCCATATCGCGGTGAGTGAGCTTAAACCATGCCCGCGCAAAAGCATCAGCAAACTCGTCGGGGTGCTCAAAGAAGCGGCGTGATATTTTTTCATAAGCAGGATCTTCTCTCAGTGCCAAGTCTGTCGTGAGCATAAAAGGCGCATGTTTTTTATTAGTGTCGTGTGCATCAGGTACTGTTCCCTCGCCCGCATTGCCTTTAGGTTTCCACTGGTGTGCACCAGCTGGGCTCTTAGTGAGTTCCCACTCAAACCCAAAGAGATTTTCGAAGTAGTTGTTGCTCCACTGGGTAGGAGTGGTAGTCCATGCACCTTCTAGTCCGCTGGTTATGGTATCTGCACCACTACCCGAGCCAAAAGTGTTGTGCCAACCTTGGCTTTGTTGTTCTATACCTGCAGCAGCAGGTTCTTTGCCCACATATTTGCCTGGGTCAGCAGCGCCATGCGTTTTGCCAAAGGTGTGGCCACCGGCTATGAGTGCTACTGTTTCTTCGTCATTCATGGCCATTCTGCCAAAAGTCTCGCGTATGTCTCTTGCAGATGCTATAGGGTCTGGTGTACCATTTGGCCCTTCGGGGTTTACATATATAAGGCCCATTTGCACTGCTGCAAGCGGGTTTTCCAGTTCGCGGTCTCCAGTATATCTTTTATCGTCTAGCCATACTTTCTCAGCGCCCCAGTATATATCTTCTTCTGGTTCCCACACGTCTTCACGTCCGCCACCAAAACCAAATGTTTTGAGCCCCATAGACTCTAGTGCGCAGTTGCCCGCCAGAATCATAAGATCTGCCCAGGATATTTTTTTACCGTATTTCTTTTTTATGGGCCATAGCAGTAATCGTGCTTTATCTAAATTGGTATTGTCGGGCCAGCTATTGAGTGGTGCAAACCGCTGTGTGCCTGAGCCACCACCACCTCTGCCATCAGAAATGCGGTAGGTGCCTGCACTGTGCCACGCCATACGAATGAAAAATGGGCCGTAATGACCATAGTCGGCTGGCCACCAGTCTTGAGAGGTGGTCATTAGATCGAATAAGTCTTTTTTCAGTGCAGCTAAGTCTAGACTCTTAAATGCTTCAGCGTAGTTGAAGGAAGCATCCATCGGATTGGATAAGTTCGAATTCTGACGAAGAATGTTTAGTTTCAACTGATTCGGCCACCAATCACGGTTGCTAGTGCCATTACCGGCACTTTGTTTGATTGCTCCGCCCGAAAATGGGCATTTTGCTGCGCTATCGCTAGATGCAAATGAACCATGAGGATTGTTTTGTTCCATATGTTATTGTTTTATGAGGTATGATGTAAGTAAAGATATGCTATTCTATTTCATCTATTCTTGTGTATTACTTTATATGCGAATAGGGTTTAAGTATTGATTAGGACTTCAAATTGCTATTTTCGTGTTGTTATCGCATACTAGTTTTTAAGTTGTTCTGTTATGGTACTGCTATGACAGTACGGATAAGAGCAGCCAATAGAGTAGTTGCTACTCAGTTGAATAATGCCATATGGTGTTTTTGCATTTTGTTAATTAATTCCCTACCTTGCTAGGCGTAAAATATTGCAATACTTGTACTATGAATAAATTGTTACGATTTTGTTTATCGGTGGCTTTGTTGTCTGTTTCGTTAGTTAAGTATGCTGCCGCACAAACAATAGTGTACACTAATGATTTTACTGCAATAGCTGGGTTTCCTCCTGCAGGTTTTACTGTGGTAGGGGGGAGTACTGATGTTACACCAGGTAGTGATGCCTCAGTGCAAGTAGGCGGTCCAGTAGGGTCGGTAGTGCTGACAACCAACGAGCTAGCAGCATGGGTGTCTGCAGCATCATTTCCAGTAGGCATATTGAACAACGGCTATTCCTATGCTACAGCACCACTGGCTAGCTATCTCACGCCGTTCAATCCGACATTATCGCTAAATCCGTTTACTGTAAGGTGGACGTTTAACATGAGAACATCTACGTTGCCTTCCGGCATAGGTAGTGGTACAAATAACGCTGTGGTGGTGCTGGCTTGTACCGACCCAAATGTACATAATGCAGGTAATGGATATGCTGTAGCCTACAACAACGGTGTGCCAGGTAGTTTGAGGCTGATAAGATACACAGGTGGATTATGGGGCACGGTTACTACATTGGCTACATCATCACCGGTATTGGCAGCTCCTACCAACTATGCCAGTGTGAAAGTTACCTATAACCCACTTACCAATTTTTGGAGTTTATATGTGAGGGATGATGGAGCCACAGCATTTTCAGATCCTGCTACTGGTGGATTTGTGCTGGAAGGTACCTCTACAGATGCTACTTATACCTCTGTAGCTATGTCGCACTTTGGTTTTTATGCCAATTATTCGGTGAGATATGTGGGTCTAGGACCAGATGTACAAAATGCCTATTTTGATAACTATACAGCAACCACACAATGTCCGGATATCGAAGGCGATCTCAACATTTGTCGTGGATCGACTGGCTTATTGACACATCCGGTGCCGGGTGGTGTGTGGACAAGCCTCAACCCCAGTGTGGTGACAGTTAATCCAGTGACAGGTGAAATAACAGGTTTGCTGGTAGATACTTGTACCATCATTTACACTAGTAGCACCTGTACTGCCGTGGGTGTGGTAAATGTGATTTCTATAGCAGGGCCAGGCCCGATAACAGGTATATTATCGCGTTGCGAAGGGGATACTACCACACTTTACTCTACCACTACCAGCCCTGCTAGCTCGTGGAGCAGCAGCAACACATCTGTAGCCACTATAGGAGCCCTAACTGGTCTTGTAACTGGTATAACAGCAGGTACTACAACCATTACCTATCAGAATTTGCCAGGCTGCAGAAGTACAGCTATTGTGACAGTCAATCCGCAACCGGGGCCAATAACAGGTACATTATCATTGTGTACTGGTAATAATACTACGTTGCTTAATGCAATCTCTGGTGGAGTGTGGGCATCGACTACACCATTGGTAGCTAGTGTTGTTAGTGGTACTGGGGTAGTAAGTGCTCTAACAGCGGGAACGTCTACCATTTCTTATACCTTGCCAGAGGGCTGCTTCAGTAGAGCCATAGCGACCGTTAATACTTCTCCTTCTGCCATCACTACCACTGCAGCTTTTACAGTATGTGTGGGTAACACGGTCCCGCTCAGCTGCTCGCCAGCAGGGGGCACATGGTCTTTTAGTGGGGTTGGAATTATTTCATTAGATGCATTTGGTGTAGTAACGGGTTTAAGTGCTGGTACTGCTATAGTATCTTATACGGTGGCATCTGGTTGTCGGAGCACGGTAGTTGTGACGGTCGTAGGCGCAGTAGCAGCCATTACGGGTACTGCCACCGTATGCGAAGGGCGCACTACACTTCTCAGCAGTGCATCTACCGGAGGGACATGGAGCAGTAGTAATATTGCCGTAGCTACCATAAATGCAGCAGGATTGGCTACTGGAGTAGCTACCGGTACGACTACTATCACTTATTCATTGGGTGTAGGTTGCACAGCCACGCGAATTATTACTGTGAATACCTCGCCCGCTGCAGTAACAGGGGTTGCTGTGGTATGTGTCGGACAATCAACAGCACTAAGTACTGTGACACCGGGAGGTACCTGGGCAAGTAGCAATGTTACTGTAGCAACAGTAGATGTAGCATCGGGTGTAGTGACTGGAAATGTGGCAGGCACTGCCACTATAAGTTACATCATACCTAATGGTTGTTTCAGCACTGCAATAGTTACAGTTAATCCTATACCTACTGTACCATCAGGTACAGCTACGGTATGCCAAGGTAGCACTTCGACTCTTATCTCTACACCTACAGGTGGTGCATGGAGCAGTAGTGACAATACTATAGCGACAGTGGCTGCAGGTGTAGTGACAGGCGTAACGATAGGCACAGCAACTATCACCTACACCGTCAGTGGCTGTATCAATACCCGAACAGTTACTGTTCTTGCCACCCCCAATGCTATAGGTGGTACACCGGCAGTATGTGTAGGACTTACTACTACACTTACTAATACTACACCAGGAGGCACATGGAGTAGTAGCAATGCTACAGTGGCATCTGTGGTAGGTGCTACCGGAGTTGTGACTGGCAATGTGACTGGCGTAGTGAATATCAGTTATACAATAGGTAACGGATGTTTCCGCACCCGTTCAACTACTGTCAACCCGCTGCCAGCAGCTATAGGCGGACCTTCCTCTGTGTGTCCGGTTTCTACTATTACACTCACCAACACTTCAGGTGGTGGCACATGGGCCAGCAGCAACGTTGCTATAGCTACAGTGGTATCAGCTACTGGTGCTGTAACAGGTGTGGCTAGTGGCACTGCTACTATTACCTACACATTGGCTACAGGCTGTATTGCCACTAGAGTAGTAACTGTAATAACAGCACCTGTTTCTTCTATTACACCTATCGGAGACACAGTGCTTTGCCCGGGCGATTTTGTAACGCTTACTGGCGCTACTACAACTGGTGCTACTTATCAGTGGTTTGTGGGTGGTGTTCCTATAGCAAGTGCTAGTACACCTACCTATATTGCCAGTACATCTGGCAGCTATCAGGTGCGCGTAAGCATTGCAACGGGTTGCGCTACATTATCTACACCCATGTCTGTCACCGTGGCTCCGGCTACAGCTACCCTAACAGTGCCAGGAGGCACCACCTCTACATGTGCTGGTACACCCATAGTGCTCAATGCCAATACTGGAAGTGGTCTTACTTATCAGTGGGAGCTAGGTGGTGTGCCGATAGCTGGCGCTACAGGCAGTAGCTACAGTGCGCTTACTGCTGGCTCGTATGCAGTGCGTGTGACCAATGTAGCTGGATGCTGGGCAGTATCTACACCTGTAACGATAGTAGTTAATACTTCGCCCTCCAATGTAATCACTGTTTCTGGGCCTCTTACCTTTTGTGCTGGCAATACGCTTACCATTAGCGCGGTGCCTGCTGTAGGTAATACTTACCAGTGGTACAACACAGCTGGTGCAATACCCGGTGCTACCAATGTAACGTATGCTGCCACAACTACTAGCGATTATTATGTAGAGATTACCAATGCAACTGGGTGCACTATAGCATCTGCTATAAGCTCGGTAGTTGTCAATCCATTGCCCGATGTAACTATTACTCCAGGAGGACCTTTAGTATTTTGTAATGGAAGTGGTGTATCGCTGAATGCTGTGCCAGGCTTCAGTTATCAGTGGTATCGCAATGGAATAGCATTGGCTGGCGCTAATAGTGTTTCTTATGCTGCAACGTCTAGCGGTGGGTACAGAGTACGAGTGGTAAATGCAGCCACAGGTTGCGCTGCTACCACGCTTGCCGATACTATCGTAACAGTAATCATTGCCCCAAATGCTATAGCACTTACTCCTGCTCGTTTCTGCTGGGGTGGTAGTGCATTGCTGTCAACCAGTGTATCTGGTTTGGGTAGTGTGTTAGGGTATCAATGGTTGTTTAATGGCACACCTATACCGGGCGCTACTGCTCCAAGTTACAGTGCTGGTGCAAGCGGCAATTATACTTGCGATATCAATGTGCCGGGTAGCTGCACTGTTCTCACTACTGCGGTTGCGGTGTCGGAGGTGCCTTTACCAAATCCACCAGTGGCATTTAATGGTACTGCTATGTATACCAGTGGCGTATACGTAAGTTATCAGTGGTATAAAAACCTGATAGCTATACCCGGCGCTACCGCAGCTACAACGCCTGCTACGGGCAATGGCAACTACAAAGTAGCTGTGACAGATACCAATGGCTGTCAGGCTGTATCTGCTACTTATGTGCTCAGTGGCTGGACAGGCCCTACAAATGTGGCTGACATCAATACTACAGACATTGCCATCTATCCCAACCCTGCAAGTGGCAAGGTGTATATAACCAGTACACTACCTGTAAGAGCAATAGTGAGCAGCATAGACGGTAGAGTACTGCTAGATGTGCCTGCAGCAGAGATGTTAGACTTGAGTACAATAGCAGATGGTGTGTATATGATAGCTGTGTATGACCAGCAAAATACAATGCTCAAAAATCAGAAGTTGATAAAGACGGCGCAGTAAGTGCTGATGATACTAACGAAACGAGCGGCTAATTCTTTGAAGAGTTAGCCGCTCGTTTGTTGTGATACGATGTGAAATCTTTATTGAACAGTTTCTTTTATCACCATAGCCTCTAGGAACCGCAGTACATCTTTCATTTTCTTCATTCGGTCTACTACTAGCAGGAAGTTCTTGCCCACTTGTTTGAGGCGGGCATTAGTGGTGCGGGTTTGGATGTGAAGTAGTATGTGGTTAAATGTTTCAGACTCAAAGTAGGGCGAGTCGGGGTTGCTGACAAAGTACAAGCGCATCTGCTCGTTCTTAATAATCAGCTTTTCAAATCCTAGTTCGCAAGCCACTGTGCGGCAACGAAGAGTAGTGAATAGGTCTTCGACCGACGAAGGTATAGGACCAAAACGATCTTGAAGTTCTACGGCAAATTTATTCAATTGCTCTTCAGTTTCCAAGTCATCGAGTTGTGTATACAACGATAACCTCTCGGTGATGTTGGCTACATAGCTGTCGGGAATTAGTATCTCTAGATCGGTATCTATGGTGCAGTCGCTAACGAAGTCTTTTTTACGGTCTAGTTCTTCTTTGAATACTTCTTTGAAGTCGCTAGTTTTCAATTCGCGCATGGCTTCGGCTAGTATTTTTTGGTACATCTCAAAGCCTATATCGGCTATGAAGCCACTTTGCTCGCCCCCTAGCAGGTTGCCAGCACCCCGAATGTCCAAATCGCGCATAGATATCTGGAAACCACTACCCAGTTCGCTAAACTGCTCTAATGTTTGCAGTCGTTTGCGACTATCACCAGGCAGCAGGCTCATGGGTGGTGCTATGAGGTAACAGAATGCTTTTTTGTTGCTCCTGCCTACCCGACCACGTAGCTGATGCAGGTCGCTCAAACCAAACTGGTGAGCATTGTTGATGATGATAGTATTAGCGTTGGCAATGTCCACACCGCTCTCTACAATGTTGGTACAGCATAGCACATCATACTTGCGCTGAATGAAGTTATAGAGTGCTTCTTCCAGCAAGTGACCTTCCATTTGGCCATGTGCCATGCCTACACTAAGGTCGGGGCAAAGGTTGCGAATTAGTCCAGCCATTTCTGGTAGGCTTTGCACCCTGTTGTGAATGAAAAACACTTGTCCTCCGCGCTCGGTTTCATAGTAAATGGCGTCTCTTATTGCATATTCATCAAACACCAGCACCTCGGTATGTACCGGCTGCCTGTTGGGTGGAGGTGTATTGATAATGCTGAGGTCGCGGGCATTCATAAGTGAAAACTGCAACGTGCGAGGAATGGGAGTGGCAGTAAGTGTAAGTGTATCTACATTGGCACGTAGTTCCCTTAGTTTTTCTTTTGCACCCACCCCGAATTTCTGCTCCTCATCTATTATAAGTATGCCTAAGTCTTTAAACTTAGCATCTTTGCCCAGTATGGCATGCGTGCCTATTATTATGTCTATTTTTCCTTCTTCTAGCCGCTTGAAAGTCTCTTTTTTCTCCTTAGCCGATTTGAAACGGTTGATGTAGTCTACGTTGCAAGGAAAATCTTTTAATCGCTCTTTGAATGTATTGTAGTGCTGATAGGCAAGTATGGTGGTAGGCACTAGTACAGCTGCTTGTTTGCTATCGGCCACTGCTTTGAATGCTGCTCTGACAGCTATTTCTGTTTTGCCAAAGCCCACATCTCCACACACCAGTCTATCCATCGGCGCTGGCGACTCCATATCTCGCTTCACATCGGCAGTAGCCTTACCTTGGTCAGGTGTGTCTTCGTAAAAAAACGATGCCTCCAATTCTGTTTGCATGTAGCTATCTGTGCTGAATGCAAATCCTTCCGATGCTTTCCTTTTGGCATATAGCTTTATGAGGTCAGCAGCTATATCTTTAACTTGTTTTTTAGTTTTGTTTTTCAGCTTTTGCCAAGCATCGCTACCCAACTTATTCACTCTGGGTACAGTGCCTTCTTTGCCTGTAAACTTGGTTATTTTGTGTAGCGAGTTGATGTTGACATATAGCACATCATTATCGCGATATATGATACGAATGGCCTCTTGCATATTGCCATTCACTTCTATTTTTTGTAGTCCACTATACACGCCTACTCCATGGTCTATATGGGTTACATAGTCGCCGGGGGCCAGGTCGCGTAGTGCTCGCAGGGTGAGTGCCTTACCCTTAGAGTAAGCTTGTTTTACATTGTATTTGTGGTAACGCTGAAAAATCTGGTGATCGGTGTAGCAGATCACTTTTTTGTCGTGGTCTATAAACCCCTTGCTAATAGACGTAGCTACCGGAACAAAGTTGATGCCAGCATTGAGGTCATCGAATATGCTGCGTAGCCGTTCCAGTTGTTTAGGGTTTTCCGCAAAAATGTAGGGTACATACTTGTTGGCAGAATGTTTTTGCAGGTCGCTGATCAACATGTTGAACTGGCGATTAAAAACCGGCTGCTCTTCTGTAGCAAACAGAAAGGTAGTGTCTATTTTATCACCTGTTATTTTTTCTAGCGAATGGTTATACCATTCCAGTAAGTGCCTGTCTTTTATCTTTTCTTTCCAGGTACCATCAGTTTCAAAGTCGGCTCTAGATAGTTCTTTGAGCCATTGCTCTTCATGGTCTATAGCTACTTGCCCAGTATGCATTTTGTCGGGCAGGTCGCTAGCCATTTTTTCTATTTTGCCTATCGTGAAGTTGAAATCTTTTGCCCAAATAATGGTATTGTTGGGCAAAAAATCGAGTAGTGATATTTTTTCTTTTGCTTCAAATTTTGTCTCTATGTTGGGTAAAATAGACACCTGTAACAGCTTGCGTTCAGATAGTTGGGTTTCAGGGTTGAAGATGCGTATACTGTCTACCTCGGTATCAAATAGCTCTATACGATAAGGGTGTTCATTGCCAAACGAGTATATGTCTAGGATACCGCCACGCATAGCAAACTGCCCAGGCTCATATACAAAATCTTCCCTACGAAAGCCCAGCGATACAAACCTATCTAGCAGCGCATCTACATCCAAGTTTTCGCCTACTTTAATACTTATCATGTTGTCGGCAAGCGACATTGGATTGACTACTTTTTCGAATAATGCTTCAGGGTAGGTAACCAATACTTTTTTATTGGTTTTTTTGCCTGTAAACTTCGTCAATGCTTCTGTGCGCAGCATCACATGGCTACTGTGTAGCTCTGTAAAGTTGCCACTGCGCTTAAACGAGTCAGGAAAGAAGCAAATATCCAATCCTTTAGTGAGGTGCTCAATATCGTTGTGAAAGTAGGCAGCTTCTTCTCTGTCGTTCAATATAAAAACGTGATTGGCTTCAGCAATTTGCCATAATGCAGCTGCAATAAAGTTGACGGAGGACCCTCTCAGATTGTCTAGGTAAATTCTTAGTTTATGCCCGGGCAATAAACTTCCGGCCGCAATTTGTTTTATGCGGATATCATTCTGGTACAACCCCTGCAACACCTCAAGATTCATCGGGGAGCAAAGGTATGCAAAATAGACATTGAGGTATGCGTAAGTAGTAGGTGGTATCTTTTTTGTAGATGGTGCTATTGTATTATAACCTATTTTTACTGCTCATACTTATGTATATGAAGCAGTTATTGTCAGGTGGGTTGTTATTTCTTATCCTTATGTCTTCCTGCACACGAACATGGAATCAGAGCAACAAAGATGCTTTTAAGGAAGCCTGTATGGATGATGCTAAAACATGGATAAACGACCCATCGAAAGCACGAACGTATTGCGACTGTGTTATGATAAAACTCATAGACAAATACCCTAATGTAGATGATGCACTGGATAATATAGAATTACTGTCCAGAGACCCAGAAATACAGACATGCCGAATACCCATATTGAAATGAGGTATATTGAGCCTAGTTAAAAACTACAAACATAACCCATGCACCTAGGTAGGCTAGTACCCCCATGTAGGTAAATTGAATGATGGGATATTTCCAGCTTCTAGTTTCACGCTTCACTATTGCCATTGTGCTCATGCACTGCATAGCAAAGGCATAAAATATTAACAAAGATAAACCGGTGGCAAGTGTATAAACAGGCGTTCCATCGTCTCGTTTGGCATCGCGCATTTTTTCGGTTAATGTTTTTGTGTCT
Source organism: Sphingobacteriales bacterium (assembly GCA_027484425.1). Classification (GTDB taxonomy): domain Bacteria; phylum Bacteroidota; class Bacteroidia; order Chitinophagales; family Chitinophagaceae; genus Nemorincola. Next base: position 7,383 of record JAIXSZ010000065.1, on the reverse strand, counting down.
GCGTTGCTGCCTCCTACACTATAGAGGGTGGCCATAGTGCCCACAAAAACTTCTCTGGCAGCAAATGATGTAATGAGTGCGATACCTATCTTCCAATCGTAACCCAGTGGGCGAATCGCAGGCTCAATGGCGTGTCCCATGATGCCAGCAAAAGAATTCTCCAGCTTTTCGGTCGCCATTTCATTGTTTATCGCTTCTTTATTGTGAGGCTGCAATAGCAACTGAGCAGCATATTTTTGTTCCACAGCATCCATTCTGCCGGGAGGTCCATATGCGGCCATTGCCCATAATATTATAGACAGTACTATAATCACCTTGCCCACATCTCTTATAAATATTTTGCCTTTTTCTAGCATTGTAATGCCTACGTTTTTCCATCGGGGTGCTCTGTATACGGGCAATTCCATTAGGAAAAAAGTACGCTCTTTGGTTTTGAGAAGGATGTCCATAGCCCATGCCACTATCAATGCCATGGCAAAGCCTGCTAAATACAGCCCCATCAATACCAATCCTTGCAGGTTGAAAATCCCCAATAATTTATGGTCAGGTATTACTAGTCCTATAAGCATTGTATACACAGGCAATCTGGCTGAGCAGCTCATAAGTGGGGTTACCAAAATGGTAATTAGTCTTTCTTTTCGGTTCTGGATAGTGCGTGCTGCCATAATAGCAGGCACAGCGCAAGCCATTCCGCTTATTAGTGGCATTACAGATCTGCCATTAAGCCCAGCTGTGCGCATTATTCGGTCTGTAAGAAAACTGATGCGGGCCATATATCCACTATCTTCTAAAATAGTTATAAGGCCGAATAGAATCATTATTTGAGGTACGAATATAGCTACACCCCCCAACCCAGCCAATATCCCATTTACCAGAAAATCATTCAGCATTCCCGCAGGCAGCATGCTACCCAGCCACTGTCCAGCTGTCGCAAACACTTGCTCTGTCCAGTCCATGGGGTATTGCGCTAGCCAAAAAATGGATTGAAAAATTATAAACAATACAATCAGTAATATAATATTTCCCCAAATGGGGTGTAACAGCGTTTTATCAATTCGGTCGCTGATTATCATTTTCTTCAACGGGCTGTCAGTAACAACACATTTCTGAATGACTGTGTCAATCTTTTTGTATCTGAGTATTATTTCTTCAGCCTGTATTTTTGACTTCTGAAAATCAGATTCGCCTATCAATGCGGCTATTTGTATTCTTTTTGCGGCGTTAATATATTGTAAACCGGTATAGTTGCACGCGATATGCAAGGCAGCATACGTGCTGTTTTGATGGCAAATATTTTTTATATCCTGCATGTAGTTTTGGCTCAATGCTGGAAGACCTATAAAATCGGGTTGAGTTACAGGTGGATTATTATAAATGTCCTCAATTGACTTTCGTAGTTGCGATAATCCTTTACTTTTTCTGGGATTTATTGGTATAACTGGCACCCCCATCATTCTTTGCAGCCCTGCAGTATCGATCGTTATTCCCTTGCTATTAGCAATATCCATCATGGATAGTGCAATAATTACAGGGGTTTTCAGGTCCATTATCTGCGAGCAAAATAATAAGTTACGTTTCAGGTTAGCAGCATCTGCAACTACAACTATTAAGTCTGGTCTATTTTCGTTTTCATGATTCAGCAGCACCTCATAGGTTACTTGTTCGTCTGCACTTTTGGGGTAGAGGCTGTATGTCCCTGGTAGGTCTATTAGGTCTGCAGTTAGTACCTCAGATATTTTGGATACACCTGTTTTTTTATCAACAGTTACACCCGGAAAGTTCCCTACTTTCTGGTTGAGCCCTGTTAGTGCATTAAAAAGTGAACTTTTTCCGCTGTTGGGGTTACCCACCAATGCTATGGTATATTGCCGCTGCATGAATCAACTGCAAATGTACATAATGTGTATGGGCTACAATCTATTAACGGGGCAAGAGACGTTAAAATTTTCGTTTTATGTAAATTGCACAATCATAACGGTGTTTTTAGATATTAACCTATTTCGATTTATACTGTATGGAATTTACTGGGTGTGACGAAATAATTATTAAATTGTTAAGTGTATCTTGCTGTTTATGAGATTAAAAATTGATCTTTTTTCGAAATTGCGAACTTGTTAACCAGAGGTCATTAACAACTCATTAATCATTAAATTTAATATTTGTAGCCTTTTTATAGTACATTTGCTCTCCCATTGGTGTGAGTTATGCATATATATTGCAATATATTGTAATGTGGTTATGATGAAAAAATGGGTAAAAAACTGAATTATGGGACCAAAGTCTACATTGCAACTGTCAGCAAATTTTAGGGCAATAATGCTATTGCCTATCATTATGTTGGGTGCTATCAGCGGATATTCTCAGCTGGCTATACAATCGTTTAACTCAACGTATACTGCCGCCAGTAATGGTACAACGTATACTGCCAATGGCGCACAAGGCAGCCCTTTGGCGAGCGACAGCTATACGTATAGGTTTGGTACGAACAGTGGTACAACCAGTAACATCCTGAACTTTAGTTCGTTTGGAATTGGTTCTAACACGTATGCCTATCGTAACATACCAACAGCTTTTGTTAAAATCAGAAGGAATGACAACGATATAGTCTCTGGTACTAGGCAGCTATTGTGGTATCAGGCTACCTCCGATGGATTGAGTTCAACGCTCAATCTACGTCAATCTTATCAGGAGAGTATGGAGATAATGTTTAACGGTGCAAGAGGGCTAAATGCAGGTACCGATAATATATTCAACAACTCGGCAGATGGTAATGGAAATAATAACAACATCGAGCGTTTTGACTATATAATTCCAGGTGGCTACACAATAGTAGCAAACTCACAAGAAGGATTTATAGTAATGGATAGGGGAGTATTAAACGCGCATGATGCTTTTTGTGTGGCTGGTATCACAGCATTAAGCGGTTCTCAAAATCCTTCTTCCTACACTTCTGCACTAAGACTTAATTCTACCAATTATGGTTCGGTAAACCCGATTGCTATTATGTCATCGGTGGTAATGCGTAAAGATCCCTCAGATAGTAAGCTAGAAGTATCAACCACTACCGATGCTTCACAAGGTATAGGTGGTGTGTTTATCCGTTTTTCTGACCTTGGTTTACCGAATGGTACTGTTATTTATGGTTACTCAGTGTTTCCATCAGACTTTCCTTCTGGTGCTTCTGCTTCTAAAATTGTAGACTGGCAAAACGAAACCTACTTTCCTACCAATACTGAGCCTAGTGCCGGTGGACTAGATATGCTTGCTGTATCAGGTGTGTTTCAATTATCAAATGCACTCGCCCCACTTGCAAACGACGTAACAAAAACAGTAACATGTAATATTAACGGTACAGGACAAGTTACAGTTCCTTCGTTAAGTGCTACAGACCTTAACAGTGGTGGTACGATTACAAGCTATACCATTTTGACTTTACCATCTGTTTCATCAGGTGTTTTATATTACCACAATGGATCATCTTACGTTCCAGTAAGTACTGGTCAGGTATTAACTGTTTCTCAGTCTACCTCTCTTAGGTTTGACCCAGCTGACGGGTTTATGGGAGATGCTGTATTTGAATATTTAGCTACCAACAACTTTGGTCTGCTTTCAAATACTGCCTATGGTACTATTCCATTTTCTACAATGCCTGTGACTAGTGCTGGTCCAAACATAAGCGTATGTAACGGTTCTATAACACCACTAACTGCAACTGGTGCAACAACATATTCTTGGAATCCTAGTACAAGCCTTTCATGCAATAACTGTTCAAATCCTAATTTTACAGCATCTACTACCAGAACTTACACTATAACTGGTACTAATCCAGGTACAGGTTGTGTTAATACTGCAACACTTACGGTTTCTGTTAATCCATTGCCTACTGTAAGTGCTGGTTCTAACGTCAGTATTTGTTTAGGTAGTTCAACAACCCTTAATGCAACAGGTGGTGTCTCTTATTCATGGATTCCTGCAACTGGGTTATCATGCACTACATGTGCAAGTCCGGTAGCGACTCCTACAACTAGCACTACTTATACTGTTACTGCTACAAACTCTTTTGGTTGTACTAGTAATGCTACAGTAACAGTTAGTGTCAATTCACTTCCTTCTATTAGTGCAGGATCTAATGTAACCCGTTGTGCAGGTGTACCAGCGGTACTTACTGGTACTGGTGGCGTAAGTTATAATTGGACAGCTAATCCTACTTTGTCTTGTACTGCATGTACAAGCACTAATGCAACACCTACAGTAACAACTACTTACACTGTCACAGGTACAGGTGCAAATGGATGTACAAACACAGCAACTGTTACAGTTTCTGTTAATGCGTTTCCATCTGTAAGTGCAGGTTCGGGAGTAGCAATATGCACAGGTGGTAGCACCGTACTTAATGCCACTGGTGCTGCAAGCTATACATGGTCACCATCTACTGGATTGTCATGTACTAACTGTGCTAGCCCGACATCTACCACAACTGGTACTAGAACATATACAGTTACAGGTACAGCAGCAAACGGATGTTCTGCATCTGCTACAGTAACTGTTACAGTGAACCCCCTACCTGATGTAAATGCAGGTACCGGCGGGGCTATCTGTTCAGGGGTAGGTACAACACTTAATGGTACAGGTGCAGCTACTTATGTGTGGTCACCGGCTACTGGTTTGTCTTGTACTACTTGCTCTAATCCATTTGCTAATCCATCTGGTTCAACTACCTACACACTAACAGGTACCAGCGCGTTGGGATGTGTAAAAACATCTACTGTTACAATAACAGTAAACAGCTTGCCTACAGTTGGTGTAAGTAGTAATACTACTATATGTACTGGTGGCAATACACCTCTCTCAGCTACAGGAGCTGTATCGTATGTTTGGACTCCAACAGCGGGCTTGTCTTGTGCAAATTGTGCTAACCCAATTGCTGCACCAGCATCTACTATAACATATACAGTTACTGGTACTAACGCTAATGGTTGTACCAATTCTGCTTCGGTTACGGTGAGTGTTAATCCTTCCGCATCATTGATTACCGGACCAACTGGCTTGTGTAATGGATCATCTATTACACTTAGTTCCACTACTTCTGGTGGCACATGGAGCAGCAGTAATACTGCTGTAGCCACAGTAACATCGGGCGGGGGTATAGTTTCCTCAGTATCAACAGGTACTGTAGTAATATCTTATGTATTACCCACAGGTTGTTTTGTTACCAGAACACTTACTGTAAATCCGTCATTATCTGCATCTGCAACAGGTACAAATGCTGTTTGTTTTGGAGGTAATACAGGATCTATAAATTTGACAGTGAGCGGAGGTACAGCGCCATTTACTTACTCATGGAGTAATGGACTAAATACACAGAACATTTCTGGGCTTGTGGCCGGAACATACACGGTTACGGTTACTGATTCGAAAGGTTGCTCAGGATCTACAACTCAGACTATTTCTCAACCTGCTCAATTATCGTTATCTGCTACATCAAATAACGTCAGTTGTTTTGGAGGTTCAAATGGCTCAATTGACCTTACAGTATCTGGAGGTACGTCACCCTACACGTATTTATGGAATGGAGGTGCAACTACTCAAGATCGTACTGGCCTGAGTATGGGTACCTACACCGTGACAGTTACTGATGCTAATGGTTGTAGCGGCACTACTACAAGAACAATAACACAGCCCACAGCACTTTCGGCTGCTACAACTGCTACTAATGTAAATTGTAATGGTGGTTCCAACGGTACTATTGACCTTACGGTTACAGGTGGCACATCAGGTTATACTTATAGCTGGAGTAATGGTGCTACTTCTCAAGACCTCAGTGGATTGACAGCAGGTACATATAGCGTTATCGTAACTGATGCCAATAGCTGTACTACAACAGTTTCTCAAATAGTAACACAACCAACTACACTAAGTGCTTCTACTACATCAACGAATGTTAATTGCAACGGTGGTGCTAATGGAACTATTGATTTGACAGTTACTGGTGGAACAACTCCATACAGTTATTCTTGGAATGGTGGAGCTACAACACAAGATCGTACTGGACTTACAGCGGGCACCTATAGTGTTACTGTTACAGATGCCAAAGGTTGTACGACATCTACTACCAGAACTATTACACAGCCAGCAACGTTGACTGCAACTGCAAGTTCAACTAACGCATTGTGTTTTGGTTGCGCTAACGGTACTGGTTCGTTGAGTGTTGCAGGTGGTACTACACCTTATACATATAGTTGGAGCAATGGTGCTACCACACAAAATGTAACTGGTCTTGTTGCCGCTACTTATAGTGTTACAATAACAGATGCAAATGGCTGTAACGTAGTTAGAACAATTACAATCACCCAACCTTCAGTATTTGCCGCAACTGTAACTGGTACTAACGTAAGTTGTAATGGTGGATCAAACGGTACTACAGATCTTACGGTAAGTGGTGGTACTACACCATATACTTACAGCTGGAGCAATGCTGCAACTACCCAAGACCTGAGCGGTCTGGTAGCAGGAACTTACAGTGTATTGATCACTGATGCTAATGGTTACACATTAACTAGATCGGTAACTGTTACGCAACCATCTGTTTTAGCTGCATCAGCAACTAGTACGAATGTGAGTTGTAATGGAGGCAATAACGGTACAATCGATGTTACTGTTTCTGGTGGAACTACACCATATACCTATTTATGGAACTCTGGATCAACTAGTCAGGATCGTGCAGGTCTTGTAGCGGGCAGTTATAGCGTAACAATAACAGATGCTAACGGTTGTATTACTACTACAAATAGAACTATTACCCAACCTGAAGTTTTATCTGTTTCATCTACTTCTAATAATGTAAGTTGCAACGCTGGTTCCAATGGATCTATTAATGTATCTGTTGTAGGTGGTACCTCGCCTTATACCTATCTATGGCTTGGTGGTGCTACTACAGAAGATCGTAGTGGTTTAATAGCTGGTACTTATATTGTATCTGTAACAGATGCAAATGGTTGTAGTGCTTCAAATACCAGAATAATAACACAGCCGACAGTTTTAGCTGCATCTGCAACATCAACAAATGTTAACTGTAACGGTGGTGCTAACGGAACAATAGACCTTACGGTAACTGGTGGTACTACTGCTTACACTTATAGCTGGAGCAATGGTGCAACTACCCAAGACCTGAGCGGCTTAGCTGCTGGTACATACAGTGTAACAGTAACAGACGCAAACGGCTGTACGGCAACTGCAAGCAGAACAATCACACAGCCAGCAACACTAACTGCATCATCAACATCTACCAACGCATTGTGCTTTGGATGTGCTAATGGTACAGGTACATTGAGCGTAGCTGGTGGTACTACACCATATACCTATAGCTGGAGCAACGCTGCTACT
>JAIXSZ010000036.1 GCA_027484425.1 Sphingobacteriales bacterium | reverse complement strand
GTGGTGGTATAGCTACGGTATCGGTAAACCCACTGCCATCTCCTATCGGTGGCAATGGCAATATATGCGTAGCAGGTTCTACTACACTCACCAACAGTACTACAGGTGGTGTATGGAGCAGTGCTAGCCCTGCAATAGCCACAATATCATCAGGTGGCGTAGTGACAGGTGTGTCTGGAGGTTTGGCTACAATCAGCTACTCTAACTCATTGGGCTGTGCTAACACATCAGTGGTAACAGTAAATGCAATGCCAGGTGCAAACACCGGATCTGCTAGTTTGTGTTTACCAACTACTGCTACTACTACTCTAAGCAACGCTGCAGGTGCAGGTACATGGACAAGTAGCAACACAACGAAAGCAACTGTAAACTTTAGCAGTGGTTTAGTTACTGGTATAAACACTGGTACCGCCAACATTACGTATAGTAAAGCAGCAGGATGTATCAGTGTAACACAGGTTACTGTGACAATATGCGGAGCTCGTCCAGCAATGTCAGAAGATACAGATGGCGACAACAGTGTGTTCAGTGTATCTCCTAACCCAACAACTGGCGCTATTAACCTAACAACGGATGTAGTAGGTAAAGTAGTAATCTACACGATAGATGGCAAGCAGCTACAGCAGTATGAAGCGAAAGCGGGTACTACATGTATCTCATTGCCAGTAGGTCTTACTAGCGGTGTGTACATGCTACGCTTTAACGGCATAGATGGTAGCAGCAAAATGGTAAGAATAGTGTATCAACAGTAAATCACATTATAAATTTATCAACACTAATTCCATCGTTAATAAAAAAAGTGCTGTCATTAAAAATTGACAGCACTTTTTTTATTAAGCTTTGCTCACACTGTTACTACCTTGACATAGGAGAACACAAACGACGAAATGGTGAATAAAAAGCTATTTATAATAACATAACAAATACTACAACCATAACAAAGATTAATTCACTAATCTAACTTAAGCACAGCTAAGAAAGCCTCTTGAGGAACATCAACACTGCCTATCTGGCGCATACGTTTTTTACCTTCTTTTTGTTTTTCAAGTAGTTTACGCTTTCGTGATATATCACCACCGTAGCACTTAGCGGTAACATCTTTTCTCATGGCAGAGATCGTCTCACGAGCAATAATTTTTGCACCTATTGCTGCTTGTATTGCAATAACAAATTGCTGTTTAGGCAACAAATCTTTTAGTTTTGAGCACAATTTCCTTCCGAAATCCTGCGCTCGACTGCGATGAATCAATGCACTCAAAGCATCTACCTGATCGCCATTAAGCAATATATCCATTTTAGCAATATCACTTTCTCTATAATCTAACGGATTATAATCGAATGAGGCATAACCACGAGTACAAGATTTCAACTTATCATAAAAATCGAAAACAATCTCAGTTAGTGGTAATTCAAAAATCAGTTCTACCCGTGTAGGAGTGAGATAATGTTGATTAATTAGAATGCCTCTTTTCCCCAGACATAGACTCATAATATTACCTATATAATCGGGCAAAGTAATTATCTGAGCACGTATAAAAGGTTCTTCTATACGATCTATACTACTAGGCTCAGGCATTTCACTTGGGTTATTAACTATTATCATTTTTTCCTTGTCACGTGTTTTGTATGCTCTAAAGCTCACGTTAGGAACAGTTGTAATAACAGTTTGGTTAAACTCACGTTCTAGACGCTCCTGAATAATTTCCATGTGCAGCATACCTAAGAAACCACAACGGAAACCAAAACCTAATGCCTGAGAGGTTTCGGGCTCAAAAGTCAATGAAGCATCATTGAGCTGTAGTTTTTCCATACAGTCGCGCAAATCTTCAAAATCATCTGTTTCAACCGGAAAAATACCAGCAAAAACCATTGGTTTTACTTCCTGAAAACCTCTTACTACGTCCGTAGTTGGATTGGCAATAGTGGTAATAGTATCGCCTACCTTTACTTCTCTTGCATTTTTAATTCCGGTAATTATGTAGCCTACATTTCCTACACTTACTTCTTGTTTGGGTGTAAGAGACAACTTCATGATCCCGACTTCATCAGCAATATAATCAGCATCTGTATGTATGAATTTGATTTTATCATTTTTACGAATAGTTCCGTTAAACACTCTGAAATAAGCAATGATACCTCTGAAAGAGTTGAAAACACTATCAAAAATAACGGCCTGCAATGGTGCTTCGGGATCGCCTTTAGGGGCGGGTATCCGCTCAATTATTGCCGTTAGTATCTCTTCAATACCGATACCTGATTTACCACTAGCCAGTAATATATCCTCAGGTTTACAGCCGATCAGATCTACTATCTGGTCTGTAACCTCTGGAATCATGGCACCGTCCATATCTATTTTGTTAATAACAGGTATGATTTCCAAGTCATTATCTAATGCCAAGTACAAATTACTAATGGTTTGTGCCTGTATACCTTGCGAGGCATCTACCAACAGCAATGCTCCTTCACATGCTGCTAACGCACGTGAAACCTCGTAGGAAAAATCTACGTGACCAGGAGTATCTATTAGGTTAAGGGTATATTTTGTTCCTTTCCATTCATAGTCCATCTGAATTGCGTGGCTCTTAATGGTAATTCCTTTTTCACGTTCCAAATCCATGTCATCAAGCACCTGCGCTTGCATATCTCTGTGTGATATGGTTTTGGTGAATTCCAGTAAACGATCGGCTAATGTACTTTTACCGTGGTCGATGTGTGCTATTATACAAAAATTGCGAATATTCTTCATATGAAATTTAGAGTCACAAAGGTACGTATTTTGTACTGTAATCATGCGTTGTACCTGAAAAATGAACTATGTGTGAGCTACAATTTTCAGAACTGGACTCTGCACAAATACAGCACCAATCAAAACATGCTTTGGGGCAAATTAATTACTGTAATTAAGAAACTATATTATTACAAAAGCCACCCATTAGGATGGCTTTTGTAATGTTTATTGCATTAATTTATTGTATTATCCTTTCAGTACAGTACGGCTTATCACTATTCTCTGCACCTCGCTAGTACCCTCGTAAATCTGAGTGATTTTAGCATCGCGCATCAAACGCTCTACGTGGAATTCCTTAACATAACCATATCCACCGTGAATTTGTATGGCTTCACTTGTTACACGCTGTGCTATATCTGATGCATACAATTTTGCCATAGATGCAGAAAGAGTATAGTCTAATCCTTGATCTTTAGTCCATGCAGATTTTAAGCAAAGTAAACGAGCAGCTTCGACTTCAGTAGCCATATCTGCTAACTTGAAAGCAATAGCTTGGTGATTAGATATTTCAGTACCGAATGCTTTCCTTTCCTTTGAATATTTTAACGCTAATTCGTAAGCACCGCTTGCTATACCTAATGCCTGTGCTGCTATACCAATTCTACCACCAGCAAGTACTTTCATTGCAAAAGTGAACCCAAAACCATCATCACCAATACGGTTAGCTTTTGGCACCTTCACATCTTGAAACATAATACTGTGGGTATCACTGCCACGAATACCTAATTTATTTTCTTTAGCACCAACAGTTACACCTGGACTATTTTTTTCAACAATAAGAGCGTTAATGCCTTTATGACCTTTTTCAGGATAAGTTTGTGCTATGACCAAATAATAAGATGCAGAATTACCGTTTGTGATCCAGTTTTTTGTACCATTCAATAAGTAATAGTCGCCCATATCTTCAGCAGTAGTACGCTGAGACGTAGCATCAGAACCAGCTTCAGGTTCACTTAACAAAAATGCCCCAATTTTCTTACCAGTAGCTAACTCCACCAGATATTTTTGCTTCTGATCTTCATTACCATATTTCTCCAATCCCCAGCATACGAGTGAATTGTTTACACTCATACATACCGACACAGAAGCATCAATTTTTGATATTTCTTCCATTGCCAATACATAAGATATGGTGTCCATACCTGATCCACCATACTTAGGGTCAACCATCATTCCCATAAAACCCAGTTCTCCAAGTTTCTGAATTTGTTCTGCCGGAAACTTCTGGTGTTCGTCGCGTTCAATTACGCCAGGCAATAATTCATTTCTTGCAAAATCCCTAGCCGCCATCTGTACGGCTACCTGCTCTTCAGTTAGTTGAAAGTTCATATTGTATATCAGTATAAATCGTTCTGACCTGAACGATTGCGCCGCAATTTACTGCTTAATTTTGATATCGTAAAACCCAAATAACACTTACTATCAGAACTTATGACATTTCACTTTTTGTTGTTATTTAATAGAGAAAAATAGAAGTAATTAAAGATTTAGAGAATGACATGAAGTAATTTTATAAATTCAGCTGACGTATTGCATCTACTTTATCTTTATGTAATTGTAGTTTGAGCGCGTCCAAAGAATCAAATTTCTTTTCATCTCTCAATTTAGTAACAACACACACTTCTATCAACTGGTCATAGATATCATGTTCAAAATCGAAAATATTAACTTCGATTTTTATATCTCTACTCGTTGTTACAGTTGGATTGTAGCCTATACTCATCATTCCTGCATAAAACCTATTATCATAACATACATTTACCGAATATATACCATTAGCTGGCAAAACTTGATCATCGTGGATGAGTTGAAGATTAGCAGTTGGATAACCAATTGTCCTACCCAATTTTTTGCCATGCACTACCCTACCTACAAATGAATAGTTACGCCCTAACATTGCATTTGCATCGTATATATTTCCAGATAATATTGCATTACGAATTTTGGTAGAACTTACTGCTGCTGCTGCGATAAGTTGTGCAGGTATTTCTGATATTTCATAGTTACATCTTTCTGCAAATTGCCTTAACAAATTAATATTGCCAGTACGGTCGTGACCAAAATGGTGGTCGTAACCTATTATTATAGAGTGCGGGCTAAATACTTGAACTATAAATTTTTTAATATAATCTTCAGCAGTCATATTGGCAAAAGCAACAGTGAATGGAACAACAATAATATGCTGTATACCTGTGTCCAGTATTAACTGGATTTTTTGCACTAACGGAGTAATGATACCAATAGGTTGATCTGGGAAAAGTACCTTTCGTGGATGAGGTTCAAAAGTTAACAATATACTCTCACCACCCACCGCATTAGCATGATTTACAACTTCCTGCAATATTGCTTTGTGACCATTATGCACACCATCAAACGTACCTATGGTGATAGAAGCTTTGCGAAACGCTGGCAACTGCTCTAACTCAAAAAAAACTGCCATAATTAATAATCAAAGGTATGATTTTATGAATTGTACACACACAAAACAAAGAACTACCTGATCAAATTATGCAATTTCTTTTCATCAGTTATTATAACTTTTCCTGACTTTATATCTATTAGTTGTTCACTCTTAAAATCACTGAGTGTACGAATTAATGATTCAGAAGCTGTGCCAGCGATTGTAGCCAAATCATCTCTACTGATATCAATCAAGAATGGTTCTTTTTTATTGATGTGGTACTTTTTCTGTAAACTTACAAGTGCTTCAGCAACTTTCTTTCTGAGCGTGTTATAAGCAATACCTAATAAATGATCTTCTTTTTCAGTTAAATTCTTGGCAAGCATTGCAATAAACTTCCTGGCTATTTCTTGACTATTATTAATCAAATCTTCAAAGTCTTTCCGTGGTATGAGCGCCAGTTCAGTCTCATCCATAGTTTCAGCAGTCTCTTTGTAAGATCCACCTTCGAGCAAAGCCAAATAACCGAGAAAATCGCCTGTATTGTAAAGATCCATAACCAAATCTTTACCATCGTCATGCGTCTTGTATGTTTTTACTTTACCGCTGATTATATAATATAAATAATGCGGGTTATTTCCCTCCTTGTAAATAACCTGCTTTTTCTTGTAAGTATTGGTGTTACTGTGATCAGTAAGTTCTTTTAAAGATTTTTTATTCTCCAAAACACCCATAAGCTCATTGACTCCACTGATATCAGCAGGCAAGTTCTTTTTGAGTAATTCAACCTTATTAAATCTAGTCTCTATTGCATTTAATAACTCATTCCCAGAGAATGGCTTTGTGATATAATCATCTGCCCCTAGTTCCATGGCAGCCCTAAAATCACTTCGCTCGCTTTTGGATGTAAGAAAAATGAATGGTATTGATTGTGTTATTGGATCTTTGTGTAATACATGCAGTACACCATAACCATCTATGCCTGGCATCATGATATCACATATGATTAGATCTGGTTGTTTTTGTTGTGCAGTTTCTATCCCCTCTTTTCCATTTCGTGCTGTGAGTACTGCATAGTCAGAGAGTGTCAGTATTTCCTCAACATTTTCTCTGATATCTTCGTTGTCTTCAATAATGAGTATTGTTTTCATTAAAACGGTCAGTTATTTTGTTTGAAAGTTATGGTAAACTTAGTTCCCTCACCTAGTTTACTTTCACAAGTTATTTCACCATTCAATAATTCAGTGTATTTACTTACGATATGCAATCCTAAACCAGTACCTTGTATGTTAGTTGCATTTGAAGAACGGAAGAATCGCCTATACAAATGCTGCAAATCTTCATCAGGTATACCTATACCACTATCTTTTACAGACAAAACTAACCTATCCGTTGCACAGAAAGTAAATAATTCGATTACTGAGTCTTCTGCAGAAAACTTAATAGCGTTTGACAATAAATTTGATACAATATGACGCATCATTGAAGAATCGAGCTGTACTGTCGAAATATCACCCTTGTGTCTATAGTCAATATGCTGTCCTTTCTTAAAAAGGTGCTGCACTCCCTGAACTATTTCAACCATTTGTTTTTCCACATCATATTCAGCGTTTTTTGCCACAATATTCCCTTCTTCAATTTTCCCAACAGATAAAAAATCATTGAGAATTTCAGTTAAAGATGTTACAGATGATACAATTCTCTGAATATGTTTGTCTCTGTTTGGTTGTTCTTCAGTTTTTACATATTTCGATAAAAGATAAGCCGAAGATAAAACAGCACTCAGAGGCGTTCTAAATTCGTGTGACGCCATCGAAACAAATCTCGATTTAAGTTCATTTAGTTCCTTCTCCTTTTCAAGTGCAGCTAATATTTCTGTTTCAGCTTTTTTCTTATCAGAAACATCAATAGCAATACCTAGATAACTGGAAATAGTATTGTAACTATCTTTAAGAGGTGTAACATTTAGAGATACATAAAATGTACTTCCGTCTTTACGCTTATAATGCCATTCCTGATTATTGCCCAAATTTAATTTGGAAGAAGTAGTGAATACCTCAAAATTTGCATCAATAACGCTATCGGTTAATAACGACAGTTCAAGAGCTTTTTTCTGTAATTCACCTTCCAAATGAAAAGAAGCTATTGACATTTTATTGATAACTTCATCAGATTTATACCCCAACCACTTCTCGGCAGAAGGGTTGAAAAATTGAATCAGTCCATTAGTATCACAAACAAAAATGATAGCGCCTGCATGATTCCAGATATTATTCAAAAAATTATTTACGCGCTGTAATTCTGCATCCTTTCTTTCTGTTTCTTTTATTTGACTACCCAGTTGTGCTACAGTAATGGCTAACGACTGCGACCCTTCTTTTACTTTTTCTTCTAGATGGGCATTAAGCTGAATAATAGCTTGTTCTGTTTCTTTCCGCTGTGTGATATCATTAATGAAAGCTAGTGCATAACTTTCCCCATCTATCTTATAATGACCCAAACTAACCTCTACTGGAAATTCAGATCCGTCTTTTTTCAAACCCGCCAATTCCATTCCTAACCCCATGGGTCTACTGTGTGGATCAGCACTGAATTTTTCTCTATGTTGAACATGTTTGTGAGAATATCTTGACGGAATTAGGCTCTCAACTTTCTTACCTGTTAACTCATCAGATTCATAGCCAAATTGTTGTTCTACATATTTATTAGCCATCTGGATAACGCCATGTGAATCAGCTATAAGTATCCCAATACTTGCGTAATTAAATAAAGCCTGAAAAGTAGCATTGTCGAGAGTAGTAAATGGCATGCCTAAATTTAAGCCAAATAATTTGCCATCCAATACGCTAATTTCATTTTTTATAACCACCCTACCCATTCTGCAAAGTTGGGAACAAACATATTTTATTAATTAAAACAACAAAATGATGTAAATCATCTACCTAAATGCTTGAAATCACTTTTTATGACAACAAGATGATTTAACCTCTTTTGACGTCATCTCAACTTTGGGACTCACATACGGAATACCCAAATTTAGACCCCTCAAAACGAATAAAAGGCCAAAAGAAAAAACAATAAGAGGCGCGAATTTATTAATGTTACCTGATTTGATTAGTTTGATTCTAGATTTTAGTAGAGTAATTCCAACCAACATCGGAACAGTACCGATTCCAAAAACATACATTAACATTGCTGCTTCTCTAGCAGTTGGCATAACCATAGTAGCAGAAAGTGCCATGTAGACAAGTCCACATGGAAGTAACCCGTTTAATATACCAGCAGAAGTAATTGCACCTAAGCCGGGATTACCAATAACTTTACCCAGCATCGTCTTTACTTGTTCGCTCCAAGGCAACTTGAATTTTATCTTGTGACCTGGAATAAAAGTAATTATACCCGCAATCAGCAATAAAACTCCTGAAAAAACAGAGACATACTGCTGAACCCTTGGATTAAACAACTCTTTGAAGGAATGTAAAACAATTGCCATTAAAGCATAAACGGAAATACGACCGATATGATACATTGCAATAGCCAACACCCTTTTAAAGCCTGAAAAAACCTGAAAAGGCATGATCCATATTATAGGGCCACACATACCTGCACAATGAAGGCTTCCAGTAAACCCCATCAAAAATACCATCAAAAATGCTGCGTTGCCCATATTAGTTGAGATTTATTGCAGTTTCCTGATAATATTTTTTTCCCTCTACTTCCCAGTTTATCTTCATTATATATCTAGTCTTTTGCAATTTACTCCTGTCTATAGCCATCTTGTTGTTGTCTGCAACTAATATCATTTTACGATCCCATTTGTCATTTACAGGAGAATAAAAATACAATTCACCCCTCACTATTTTGTCCCTAAACTCACTTGGAAATTCAACACTAACCATAGATTCATTTGCACGAATCACCAACGGCACAGATAGCTCTGATTGATTCTTACCTGCATCTATAACACGCTGATATTCTATTTCGTCTTTATAATAGTCTTTTGAAACCAAATCTATTTTTTGCCTACTACTTGCTACTACAAGTGTCACCATCATAGCCACAAACGAACCGTATAGCAATCCTGCCTTCCACCCCCAACTTATTTTCATAATACTTTGCTTGTTTAATTAATTATTTACCCGTACCAAACGGTCCAAGAAAAGAAGTACTAATGGTAGTTATCTTTTTCTTACCAGCATATACTCCTATTTTCAACTGTGTTTTTCTACCAGTTACGTCGCTTGCATCAACATACACAAACATAGTCCCAGTCACAGTACCATCTTTAGGTATTACTATACTATTCTCACCTACCAATTTAATACTACCCTTAAAGTTTTCAGGTACCAACATAACATCCTTATCAAAGAAGGTTTTATTGAGCAATTTATAGCTGTATAGATTACTCATTTGCCCTCCCGGATGCTCCTGATACAACTGACCAGGGGTGCGTAGTATTGTCACACCTACATCTGTTCTGCTAGCCAGCAACCAAACTAATATACCTAGTAGCAATACCATTACTACAGAGTAAGCTTTCATACGCCATGTAAAATGCCAAGCTCTCTTCTTCGAGATATTATTCTCTGATGCATATCTTATCAATCCCCTTGGCATACCTACTGCATCCATCATGTGGTCACATGCATCTATACAAGCCGTGCAATTGATACACTCTAGTTGTGTGCCATTTCTAATATCTATACCCGTAGGGCAAACTTTTACGCATTGAGCACAATCAACACAATCGCCTATTGCACGCTCTTCGTTTTTATGAAATTTACCACGTTCCTCACCACGTTTATAATCATATGCTACAATAATCGAATCTCTATCTAACAACACACCTTGCATACGTCCGTAAGGACAAATAACAGTACAAATTTGCTCGCGCATCCACAGATATACGAAAAAAAATACTGTAGTAAACAACGCTAATGCAGTGAAAGTACCCATATGTTGAGAAAGAGGTTCTCTGACCATTTTCTCAAGTTCATCTACTCCTATTATGTATGCGAGAAAAGTGTTTGCGATTAAAAAGCTTACAACCCAAAAAGCAAACCATTTGGTTATCCTTTTTCTGATTTTTTTACCATTCCATGCACTTTTTTCAAGCATTCGTTGTTCAGCAGCATTCCCATCAATCCAATATTCAATTTTTCTGAAAATCATTTCCATAAAAACTGTCTGAGGACATGCCCATCCACAAAAAACTCTTCCAAAAACAACAGTGAAAAGAGCAATAAAGACAATAAATACTACCATCCCTAATGCGAAGATGAAAAAATCTTGTGGCCAAAAAATTTGACCGAACAATATAAACTTCCGTTCAAGAATATTGATTAGAAAAACTGGATGTCCGTCTACTTTTATAAATGGTAATCCAAAAAACAATATTAGGTAGAATATTGTCACCAGTGTACGCCTGTTATAAAACCTGCCTGCTGGTTTCTGAGGAAAAACCCATATCCTTTTGCCTTTCTGATCTACAGTAGCTACTTTATCCCTAAACGACTCATTCTTATCTTTCAACACTGACATGATCTTGATTGTATTTATTTGTTACTTCTTCACATTGGCAGCACTTGTATCTGCAACCGCTATTACTGTGGCAGCTTCAACATATAAATCGCCCTGCGCTTCTTTGGGAGTAGATGGCTTGGAACCTTTCAGAGATTTCACAAAACTTGCTATTTCTTGAATCTGTTTTGGCGAATAATCATCTTTCCAAGATTTCATACCTTTTTCTTGCCAACCATATTTCAGTGATTTGAAGATGTCTTTAATACCTCCTCCATGTAACCAATATTCATCTGTAAGGTTAGGTCCTACACTACCGCCACCATCAGCTAGGTGACAAGCCACGCAAGACTTACCGTACATTTCTTTGCCAGCAGCAATTGATGCTGCATCGGTTAGGTAAACAACCGTATTTTCATCTACGTTATTTGCAGATTTAGCCAAATATGCAGCCTTATCTTCTTCACCTTGTTGCATTTCTGCGAGGTATTCCTCTTGTTGACTCAATCCATCGTGTGAAAAGTGGAACCGATAGATGTAAATTACGCCTACTACTATGGTAAGGTAAAAACCATATTTCCACCATGGCGGCAAACTATTGTCCAACTCCTGAATTCCATCATAATTATGATCTAACAAAACCTCCTGTTCTTTTTCGAGCGAGGCCGCTTTGTTGAAATTATCCCAGAACCAGCTCTTCTTGGCCATTTGCTGTGCTTTCAGTTCAGTTTCTGGTGTATTCCTTATTATTCTTAATAGCACATTAATGAAAATCATCAAAGCACCAATTACTAACAACTCAAGAGTAATAACTGAAATAATAACATAAAACTCCTCTATTGGAATACCGTCTATCGACGTTATAGCAGGTGCTGGTGCTACTTCTACCGCGTCTGCAGCTGTAGCTGCCAAGGCTGAAAATGTGGTTATAACAAACAGCAACAATGTTTTCACCGTATTGTTTTTGTCTTTTTTCTCCTTGTACATTTTTTCTCTTGTTACAAATGTCAATTGACGTAGTGTACCTGCAAGCACTCCTATCACAAATAGGAGGATCAATATCAGACTTACCAGACTAATAAGGGTTGTATTATACCCATCATTGCCAGCACTGCTGGTTTCTGCTGCTTGTAGTTTACATACTGTCAGCATTAGTGCTGCACCAGTAATCAAGGAATTTTTTTTATTAAATAGCATATAATTGCCTTTTTATATTGTGTTAGATATTACTCGTTATCTCCTTCTGGAAACGGTATTTGTTTCATTGTATTAATGTATTTCTTGTCTGCCTTGTATGCCCAGGTACTAACAACGGCAAAGAACAGAAAGAACATAGCGAGAGACGTGAGTGGGTATATACCCACTCCGGTTATTGTCTCGAGATAATGTATGAATTTCATTTTAATTAGTTTTATTAATTAGAAGTTGTTTTCTGCTCCAGTTTTATATCAGTACCTACACGTTGCAGATAAGCTATCAGCGCTATTATCTCTTTATTGTTTTTGATACCAATTTTATCTTTAGCCAGATTGCCTACAATCACATCCGCTTGTTTTAGTAAGTCCGCGTTGGCCACTTTATCAAACCCTGCAGGGTATGGAACACCCATTGTCATCATTGCTCTTATTTTGGCAGGAGTAACTGCTGTATCCAGGTCATTGTCAAATAACCATGGATAGTTTGGCATTATAGTACCTGGTGAGATGCTTGATGGCTCGTACATGTGATTGAAGTGCCAGCTGTCTGGGTATTTGCCTCCTATCCTTGCCAAATCCGGCCCTGTACGCTTACTACCCCACTGAAATGGATGGTCGTATATAAACTCTCCAGCTTTTGAATATTCACCATATCTCACCACCTCACTTCTGAATGGTCTTACCATTTGGCTGTGACATAGATAACAACCTTCACGTACATATATATCACGTCCTTGCAATTCTAGTGGAGTATATGGTTTTACACTTGCTATCGTAGGTATATTAGATTTCACCATAAAGGTTGGTATCATCTCGAATGCACCACCTATTGCCACCAGCACTAGGCTTAATACCAGCATCTGCAATGGACGACGCTCTATCCAGCTATGCCAGTGTTGTTTGCCATGTGGCACATACACTTCACTCAATGGAGCAG
This sequence comes from Sphingobacteriales bacterium, assembly GCA_027484425.1. Lineage (GTDB taxonomy): Bacteria > Bacteroidota > Bacteroidia > Chitinophagales > Chitinophagaceae > Nemorincola. Next base: position 20,298 of record JAIXSZ010000036.1, on the reverse strand, counting down.
CCTCTGCAGCCTCTTCATTCATTACGTTACCAGTTTTTATTGTTTTGTACAGGTTATAGCACATGATCAGCGCACCTATCAGAAACAATACTCCACCCACACCACGCATAGCGTAAAAAGGCATCATTTGTTTAACAGTATCCATAAACTGATACTTAAGGGTGCCCTCAGCCGTAAACTCTTTCCAAGCCAAACTTTGCATAAAACCCGCCCAATACATTGGTACTACATAAAGCACGATACCCAATGTTCCTATCCAAAAGTGGCGGTTAGCCAACTTGATAGAATATAGTTTTGTTCTAAATATTCTAGGTATTAGGTAATAAAGTATACCAAAAGTCAAGAAACCATTCCATCCAAGTGCCCCAACGTGCACGTGTGCAATTGTCCAGTCAGTAAAGTGACTTATAGCATTTACGTTTTTCAAACTCAGCATTGGGCCTTCAAACGTAGCCATACCATATGCGGTAACCGCTACAACCATAAATTTAAGAACCGGATCTTCTCTTACTTTATCCCAAGCTCCACGCAGTGTTAGCAAACCATTGAGCATACCTCCCCAAGACGGAGCAAGTAACATAATAGAGAAAACTGTACCCAAAGACTGAGCCCAGTCAGGCAAAGCAGTGTATAATAAGTGGTGAGGTCCAGCCCATATATATATGAATATCAATGCCCAAAAGTGGATGATTGACAATCTATACGAATACACAGGACGGTTTGCAGCCTTAGGCATGAAGTAGTACATCAGACCCAAATAAGGAGTAGTAAGGAAGAATGCAACCGCATTATGGCCATACCACCACTGCACCAGTGCATCTTGCACACCTGCATACCAAGAGTATGATTTCAACATACTGTAGGGCAACTCAATAGAATTAACTATATGCAACAAAGCTACAGTAACAAATGTGGCTATGTAAAACCATATAGCTACATACAAGTGGCGTTCTCTACGTTTCAATATTGTACCAAACATGTTCCAGCCAAATGCTACCCATACTATTGCTATAAGGATATCTATAGGCCATTCTAGCTCAGCATATTCTTTACCACTGGTATAGCCTAGTAGCAATGTAAGTGCTGCTAGCACTATTATAGACTGCCACCCCCAAAAATGAAATTTACTCAGCTTGTCGCTGAACATACGAGCCTTACACAGACGCTGTAATGAATAGTAAACACCCATAAATATTCCATTACCTACAAATGCAAATATTACAGCATTTGTGTGAACTGGTCTTACCCTACCAAAAGTAGTGGGTGCATATCCCATGTTTAATGATGGATATACCAACTGAAATGCCGCTAATATACCCGCTAGCATTCCTACTACTCCCCAAATTATGGTTGCATACGCAAACCATTTTACGATCTTATTGTCGTAAAAAAACTTGTCGGTTTGTATAGCACCTCCGGCATGTGTCGCATCTAATCCTGTGTTCATATTCTATATTAATTGGTGTTTAATTTCTATTTTATTTTCTGAATATCATCATCATATAACATTCTCATCGCTGCACCTTCTCTGTCTTCATATTGGTCGTTCTTTACACTCCAAATAAAAGCACCCAAAAACGAGCCAGCGACCACAATACTTACAGTAACCAAAACAAACAATGCACTCATATTTTTACTTTTATTTAACGGAACAAAACTATCCAAGCGTAGTTCGCATATTTATGACCTTACTCAAACAAAAACATGACAATGATCAGGAAAAGATTAGGCAGTATTTTCACTGTACAAATAATTAAACACATACAGTAGTTGTGTAGAGTTAGTTACTCTTCAATTTTATAATTACTACCTTATCAGCAGACAAAACCGACCTACGCATGATGTATTTTGACTAATTGGTCTACACCAAAAGGTGAGTAACAAACTACCTCTTTTCCTAAATTGTTTTTTACAAACCAAATACAATCAACAATATCAGCCTTGTATTCGTTCATTATCACATCATAATGTTGCCCTCTTATTGTCATTTCTGGCCCACCAGTAACTAGTCGAGCCTTATCGCCTTGTTCAAAAACAATCTTCATTTAGCGTTTTTAAAGTCAAAAATAAATTTACAATAATCAGTAAATGTTGATAAATGTCAGTGTACATTCTGCTTCTAATCACTATTACTTATGTTTACATAACATTATTATTACATTTTTATTTAAGTATTACACCTTAAATCATAAAATTAAATGACCGTCATCATCTTCAACATTATAATAGCAAGGTATTTTTGACAAAACTTAAAACAAATGAAAAAAGTAAACATTTCGCATGTAAATAATGAGCACAATAGATGGCTTAGAGGATTGAACTTTTATAAAACTGAAATCAGTATCCTAAAAAACATGCTAACCGAAATAGCAGGAAAAAATAGCGCTGATGATGTATTGAAAGAGGTTGAACATTATGAAAACCAATTTGCTATACAATCTAACAACATAGACAAATTATCACACGACATACATGTAAACTTAAGCAACATGAGTATTCAGGCACAAGCATCTAGTGCTGGATATATAGATGGCGAATTACTTAGTGAGCATACTACACTGGGAGAGAAATACGATACTGAGGAAAAAATAATAATTGAACTTACACATTCATTTCGCAAATTTGCAGAAAAATGGATGTAACTTTTCTAAAATTGTTGGTAGAGTGAATGAAGATGATGTAACATATAGTGTATTTGACCAAATAGAAATTGGGTATAAATAACACTAATTGTTTAAGATCAGCTTCTAAGAAAAGTTCCGGATTCCTCCGGAACTTTTTATTTTTGACGGCGTTTACAATGACTTCCAAGCCAAAGAATTTCAATGCGTAAAATTGGCGAAGCTTTTAATCCAAATATTATAGAACGTTGATGATTGGAGGTTGTTGGGTTCGGAAAAAAGTTGTAAAATTGCGGTTTATTACTAAAAATACAGTTTCGGGCTAAATATGGATTTTACTTATACTGAGTCACAGGAGTCGATTGCACTGATGATACGCGATTTCGCCAACAAATACATTCGTCCTGATATGATGGAGTGGGACGAAACTCAAAAATTCCCAATAGAACTTTTTCATCAAATGGGTGAATTAGGCTTAATGGGTGTATTAGTGCCTACAGAATATGGTGGATCTGGAATGGGTTATTTTGAATATGTTACTATCATTAGTGAAATAGCTAAAGTTTGTGGTTCTATCGGCCTCTCCGTTGCTGCACACAATTCTTTATGCACTGGTCACATTTTGTATTTTGGCAGCGAAGAACAAAAGAAAAAGTATTTGCCGAAACTAGCAACTGGTGAATGGATAGGAGCATGGGGGCTCACAGAAGCTAATACCGGTAGCGATGCGGGAAATATGCAATGTACAGCTACTAGAGATGGAGATGGATGGATACTGAATGGAACAAAAAACTGGATAACTCACGGCATTAGTGGAAATGTAGCTGTGGTACTAGCTCGTACAGGCGAACCAAGAGCGAAAAATAATGTAACTGCCTTTATAGTAGAACGTGGCACTCCTGGATTTGCTGCGGGCAAAAAGGAAAACAAATTAGGTATGCGTGCTAGCGAAACTGCTGAACTCGTTTTCGATAATTGCCGAATTTCAGATGATCAAAGAATGGGAGAAATAGGTTCAGGATTTCACCAGGCGATGAAAATTCTTGATGGTGGACGAATATCAATTGCAGCACTTTCGTTAGGAATTGCTAAAGGTGCATACGAGGCATCATTAAAGTATGCCAAAGAGCGTCACCAATTTGACCAACCAATTGCTAATTTTCAGGCTATTGCATTCAAACTTGCAGATATGGCTACTCAAATAGAGGCATCTGAAATGCTAATATACCAAGCAGCTGATATGAAAAATCGTGGCGAAAAAATGACAAAAGAATCTGCCATGGCTAAATATTATGCTTCAGAGGTTTGTGTAAGAGTATCAACTGATGCTGTTCAAATCTTTGGTGGTTACGGATATACTAAAGACTTCCCAGTAGAAAAATATTACAGAGATAGTAAACTTTGTACCATTGGTGAGGGAACTTCAGAGATACAAAAATTGGTTATATCTAGAGATATACTCAAAAACTAATTTTTTAAATTTCCTTGTAAAAGCGGGCTTCGTAGTTGATGCCCGCTTTTTAATTTTAAAAAAACAAAGAACAATCTAAGCATGAAAAAATCGAAAATATCTTCAGTAGTGTATCAAAGCCAAACGAAAAGATAGGTAAACTTGCTGAATTAGATAAAAAAAATGAAGTAAACAAAGGCTATTATGTTTTACGCATAAAGTAAGAAAGATGCAATAAAAGCTAGTTGTATTGAAGCAATAGAACAAGTTTACAAACAAATCTATCTGTTTTATCAGAACAACAACTTGTTTGGATAATAAATCAGCTACTAGCCAAGAGTAAAAATGGGAATCTACAAAAGTTGTAGCGAATTCAATATCCAATCACCTATGACTTATACCTTTAGCTGTAGAGAACATATTATTAAATAACAAACATTCTGGCACAGTAGTTAGATGAAGTTCGGCTTTTGCGATAACAAGAATAGTAAGTTTACAGACCACATCAGAATCAGACTTGTGTGAAACAATAGCGATACTTGAAAAACACGAAAAAAAGACAAGAATTAAAAAATATACCAGCAGGCTTTGAAAAAAAGAGATAGAAACAATAGCGAATAACTTTTACTTTATTTTAGCAAGACTTCTAGATAAATATATCAAGACTCTAAGAATTTACCCTTGAATTATTTAAATTGCATCGTTTAATAAAGGCATTGTTTTTTGCCAACAATCATTAGCACCGCACACAGATGAAAGATTATTCTTACGTAACTGGACCAACCCCTGCATACATTGAATCTTTGTATCAGGAATTCGCAAACGACGCATCAACTGTAGACCCCGAATGGAGAAAATTCTTTGAGGGTTTTGATTTCGCAATCAATAATAACCTAGTTAGTTCTACCAATAGTGCTGTTAGTAAGTCTGCAGTATCAAACCTACAGCTTGAAAAAGAACTAGCTGTGTTTGATCTTATCCGCTCTTACAGAAAACGTGGCCACCTTATAGCTACCACAAACCCGATTAAAAAAAGAAAAGATAGAAATGCTCGTTTGGATTATAAATTATTTAATCTTACCGATGCTGATTTGGAAACTCCCTTCTTTTCTGGAAAATTCATAGGTTTAAAAGAGGGTGCAAAACTTAAAGAAATTATTGCCCAACTGAATACGATTTATGCAGGTAATATCGGTATTGAGTATACTTACATTAATGACACTGAAAAATGTCATTGGGTGCAAAGCACTTTTGAAACACTAATTAATACACCTCTTACGCTTACTCAGAGAAAAAGAATACTGGAAAAGCTAAATGAAGGTGTAATATTCGAAAAATTCTTAAGCACCAAGTTTATAGGTCAAAAGCGTTTTGGTTTGGAAGGTGGCGAAGCAACAATAGCCGCACTCGACACATTAATTAACGACGCTGCAGATGCAGGTGTACAAGAAGTGGTAATCGGTATGGCACATCGTGGAAGACTAAATGTGCTTGCAAACACACTCAAAAAAACTTACGAACAAATTTTCTCAGAGTTTGAAGGTAACATGCCCGAAGACATGACAATGGGTAGTGGAGATGTGAAATACCACCTTGGTTTTCAGAGTGATATAGTTACTCCTACTGGTAAAAAAATAAATGTACAATTAGCACCAAATCCTTCACACCTTGAGGCAGTCAATCCAGTTGTTGAGGGTTTTGCAAGAGCAAAGGCCGACACTTTATATGGCAAAGAATACGACAAAATTCTACCAATACTAATTCATGGTGATGCAGCTGTAGCTGGCCAAGGAATAATATATGAATTATTACAAATGTCTAAACTCGCTGGTTACAATACAGGTGGTACTGTTCATTTTGTAATAAACAATCAAATTGGTTTTACAACAGATTTTGATGATGCTCGCTCTGCAGATTACTGTACCAGTATAGCTGCAATGGTGCAATGTCCGGTAATGCATGTAAACGGGGACGATGCCGAGGCCGTAGTAAAATGTAGTATGCTAGCAATGGCATACAGACAAAAATACAATGAGGATATTTTCATAGACATGGTGTGTTACAGAAAGCACGGCCACAATGAAAGTGATGAACCAAAGTTCACCCAACCACAACTGTATTCTTTAATAGAAAAACACCCAAATCCACGCGAGGTATATACCCAATATCTGAGTCAGCGTACTGACGAAGATGCGAGAGAACTAGCAAAAGATATGGAAACAGTTTTCTGGAACGATCTTCAGCAACGATTGGATGAAGTGAAGCAGAAACCACTACCCTATAAATACCAGAAACCAGAATTGTGGTGGAAAGAATTGCGAAAAGCTAATGATGCTGATTTTGAGAATTCTCCAAATACTGCTATATCTACAGAGCAATTCAAACATTACTTTGAATCACTAATGCAAGTGCCATCTGATTTTAGCCCTTTACGCAAAGTAGAAAAACTAATTCAAGATAAAATTAAGGCATTTGAGAAAGATGGCAAAGTAGATTGGGCCACAGGAGAACTACTTGCTTATGCAAGTATTTTAGCTGAGGGAAGAGATGTAAGATTGAGTGGAGAAGATGTAAAAAGAGGTACATTCTCTCACAGACATGCAGTTATATACGACCAAAATACCAACCTATCATATAACAGACTATCTAGAATAAAAGAGAATCAAGGTTCGCCTTATATCTATAATTCTCTACTTAGCGAATATGCCGTTTTAGGTTTTGAGTACGGATATGCTATGGCAAATCCTAATAGTCTAGTATTATGGGAAGCACAATATGGCGACTTTGTAAATGGTGCACAAATAATTATAGACCAATATATAGCTGGCGCTGAGCAAAAATGGACTAATATGAATGGATTGGTGATGCTACTTCCTCACGGTTATGAGGGAGGTGGACCAGAACATTCAAGTGCAAGAATGGAAAGATTCTTACAAAATTGCGCAGAAAACAATATGGTGATTACCAATATTACGACTGCTGCTAATTTCTTTCATGCATTACGCCGTCAACTAACTTGGAATTTCCGTAAACCATTAGTTAATTTCTCTCCAAAAGCTAATCTCAGACACGCACGCTCTTATTCAGCAATGGATGAATTTACAAATGGTGGCTTTAAAGAAGTTATCGACGACCCATATATCACAGATGCTAAAAAGGTGAAAAAAGTTCTGCTTTGCAGTGGTAAAATGTATTTTGACCTTAGTGAAAAACAACTGGAAGAAAAACGTGAGGATGTCGCCATTGTAAGATTAGAGCAGATATATCCTTTGCCTCTCAAACAACTAGAAGAGTTAAAAACAAAGTACAAAAAGGCAACTTGGTTTTGGGTTCAAGAAGAGCCACGAAATATGGGTGCACTTTGGTATCTACAGGTTCAGTTGAGTACTCTTTCAGCTGGTCTGATCACCAATTTTATTAGCCGCTCAGCCAGTGCATCAACTGCTACCGGTTTCTCGAAAAAACATGCTGCGGAACAGTCTGATTTAGTACTACAAGCATTTTCTAGTTAATAAATATTGCTCCAAAGAATCCAATGAAAAAGGCTTCCTGACACTTCAGAAAGCCTTTTTTCATTGGATATAATTCCAATAATTAATTGTTAATCCAATTTAGCAAATCTGACATTACAGCATTGTTTATAGTATGATCCATGTCTTTGTATACATGAAACTCAGGCCGCAAACCTAACTTTGTCAGATAATTAACTGCATCTGCCCCGTCCTCATACTGCAATACTTTGTCCCCAGTGCCATGTGCAACAAATATTTTTAGTTTTGCCAGATTCTTTTCTTTACTTATGAGCGGCTTCAGTGATGTTGGCATTACACCACTTAAAATACCAATTCCCCTCACTATGTTGGGATTGGTTAAACCTACTTCATAACTCATCATTGCTCCTTGGCTAAACCCAACAAGGTATACCCTTCCCCGATCAGCTTGGTATTTGGCAATCAATTGATCTATAAATTTCACTAAGTTATTTCTGCTATTAGTCAATTGTTCAACATTCCCACTATACTTTCCATTCACAATCTCTTTACTGAACCACTGATAACTATCTCCACCTAAAGGATAGGTTGCCCTAGCAGCAACAATTATATATTCTTCAGGCAAATAATTCTTTAATTGAAAAAGGTCTTTTTCGTTACTACCATATCCATGTAGTAAAATAATCAATGGTGGTTTTTTGATAGATTTAGCAGGCAATCTTACAAGATATTTCAATACAAGACCCTCTTGAACCACTATATTCTGACTGCAAGATATTGTCGTAAAACCAATTACAAACAAGACAAAAAAAATGGCACCTTTCATGGTGCCAAAGTTAATTAAGGAATTTTATAAAAAACATCAACAATGATGTCAAAAAACAAGTAATTAATGTAGAACTAGTATCTCGTTCCTTTCAAATTAGTATGTGTAAGCAAGGGGCTAACGATAAGAGAATCTACAGTTCTGTCTGTAATAGTAATTTTTCCTGTTCTTTTAGCCCTAGAAGTAAACAATCCTAAAACGTTTTCTCCTCTTATGTTTGTATAAACAGGTGCAATTTCACTTCCAGTCAATCCATTTCCTTGCACCAGCATAGCCTGTCTGTAGTTGTTATAATCTGGTGTACTGAGATAGACAGTTATATCGCAGCGATCTATCAGTCTTATAACATTATCTGGGGCTTTACCCATTCCGGTGCTCAATGCGTTGTACAATGAAGTGTTCTCCATTTTAAACTCAAATTGTGTTCCTGCAAACAATTGTGTACCCGCATCGTGGTCGTAAAACCTTGAGGTTTTTGTTTTGGTAATAATATTTGAATCTTCCCAATTAAACCTCACAATTGTTTGAGCAATATTAGCAGGACTGGTAAGTCCGTTAAAATCAAAACCTACTTCTGGTTTGTAAGTTGCATCAACGGTAAAATTGCTACCCTTAGTGGTTCTATAGAAACTCATTCCTTCAAGATTGGTATTATTATCATCTAATACTGGTACATTGAACGACGTGATGGTATTATTTACAATAGTTGCGTCAGCAGAATCAGTCTTTCCTGTGGATAAATGTGTAATTTTTAATCGGTATACAAATTTAGGATCAATTACGTCTTTGAATTTATAGGCATAATTGGGTGAATTAAAGAACGTACCTGGTTGTTTAGGGTAGCCCTCTTGGGTCAAATCTACCCTGTTTAGGTGAATAGAATCAACATATGGATTTATGCCACCCACCTTCGAAACACGATAGCGGTCAATACGAACATTGATGTTAGAGTAAAAATTAGAATCAGCGTTTTGCGCCATAGTCACTGCGCTTTTTTCCTGATCTATAAATGCTTTCTGTATTCTAATATAATGAGCAGTATCGCCCATATCCAGAAAACCATAAACAACTGTAATGTCTTTGTAGGGTGCGGCAACATCAAAATCTTCTGAACAAGCAGTAAATAAAAGCGACGAGGCAACTGCTAAGGATAGTAATATTTTTTTCATTTATTGTAGCGCTAATAAAGCAAACAAAGATAACAGAAATGATGGTAATTGAACAGGTATGCGTACCTGTATCTGAAAAATATAAGTTAAAAAACGAAAAGAATCCTTAACAAAACAGTGACAACAAACTCTATAACAGAATAAATAAAGTGACAATTTTTACGGCAGAATAGTTGTTATACTTTTATACAACTGGTGAAAGGAATAATATACCTTTGCTATCCTCATTTATGACACAAGTAGAAATTATAAATAAATCGCCACATGCGCTCCCTTCCTACCAAACATCTGGTAGTGCAGGTATGGATCTTAGGGCTTGGTTACAAGAATCAATAGTTCTTACGCCTTTAGAGAGAAAGGTAATACCTACGGGTCTCTACATAGCCTTACCTGTAGGTTACGAAGCACAAGTACGTCCTAGAAGTGGTTTGGCTATTAAAAGAGGACTGACTGTAATTAACTCACCAGGCACTATCGATAGTGATTATCGAGGTGAAATAATGGTAGGTATTATAAATCTGTCTTCAGAAGATCAATTAATTGAAGATGGCGAAAGAATCGCACAATTAGTTGTTGCTGAGTACGCAACCATTAATTGGCAAGTTGCAGACAACCTATCCAACACTGAAAGAGGTGCTGGAGGTTTTGGTCATTCTGGCACGAAATAATATTTAAAACTATCGCACGGCAACCAATAAAAATAATTAACTAAAATAACTACCCAATATGAACATAATTATCCCGATGGCTGGTATGGGCAAGCGTATGAGACCTCATACTCTCACTACCGCAAAACCACTTTTGCCAGTAGCAGGAAAACCTATTGTGCAACGTCTGGTAGAAGATATAATAGCCACCAGCAACGAAAAAGTAGAAGAAATTGCATTTGTTATTAGTCCTGCTTTCGGTAAAGAAGTAGAAAATCACTTGGTGTCAGTGGCAGAACAACTAGGGGCAAGTGGTAAAATATGTTACCAAGAGCAGCCTTTAGGCACTGCTCATGCAATACTCTGCGCTGGTGATACCCTGAATGGAAATGTATTTATTGCATTTGCCGATACTTTGTTTAAAGCTACTTTTAGTATCGATACCGAAAAAGAAGCAATAGTTTGGACGCAAAAAGTGGCAGACCCAAGTGCTTTTGGTGTGGTTAAACTTAATGCATTTAACGAAATTGAAGCATTTGTTGAAAAACCTAAAGATTTCGTATCTGACTTGGCAATCATTGGTGTTTACTACTTTAAAGATGGTGTTAATCTTAAAAAAGAACTGCAAAGACTAATTGACAACAACATTATGCTGAAAGGCGAGTACCAACTCACCGATGCAATGGAGCATATGTTGCAAAATAATTTAAAATTTTATACCGGACAGGTAGAAGAATGGCTCGACTGTGGGAACAAAGATGCCACAATTTACACCAATAGTCGCATATTAGATATTAAAAAAGACTCTGAGCAGCTCATTGCCTCATCCGCGATTATTACAAATTCTGTAATTATTCCGCCATGCTTTATCGGTGAGGGCGTTAAAGTTACAAATTCTGTTATTGGCCCTTTGGTATCTCTTGAGAAAAATGTTACGGTTGCAGATTCTAGAATTACTAACAGCATCATTCAGGCAGATAGTAATGTTAAAAATGCTTGTATTGATAATTCTATGTTGGGCAAACACGTAACTTACATGAAAAAACCTACTGAATTAAGTTTGGGTGATTTTTCAACTGATCTATGAGCAAACTCAAATTAATAGCTTCACTTGTATTGGTAGTTTCACTTTTTAGTGCATCTGCTATCGCTCAAAGTGTGGAGATAACAACTAGCGATACTGTAGAAACAGAACAAGGCAGAAGGGCAAAAACTGATGAATTATTTTTTGATGCGCTTAAAGCTCGCAAACAAGAAGACAACAAACATTCCCTAATGCTTTTCAAACAGTTTGTTGCTGTAAGACCTGAAGTAGCAGCTGCCCACTTCGAAATGTCAATGATCTATGCTGAAGAGAAACAAATTGAACTTTCTTTAGCTAGCATAAAGAAAGCCATGAATTTGGACGCTACGAATAAATGGTATAAAGAAACCTACGCTACCATTTTAGCTACCGCTGGAAGGAATGTAGAAGCTGCTGTCGCATTTGCACAACTTTCTGATGCTGACCGAAAAGATGATGAATATGCAATATCTGCTGCTGAGTGTTACGAAAAAGCGTCACTACTGTCAGATGCGCTTCGGTATACTGATACAGCCATCGCTAGAAACCTAGATGATGAGGAGCTATTAATGCGTAAAATACAATTGCTACTAAAACTAAACAACGTTGAAAAAGCTGCCGAGACTGCAAAAAAACTAATAGATGATTACCCTAAAAGCGGTAGATACTACAAATTGCTGGGCGACATCTACGACAACAACAAAATGCCAGAGAAAGCGACCGAACTATATATAGAAGCAGAAAAAAAACTGCCCAATGATGCTTCTGTGCAACTAGGCTTGGCAGGCCACTACATTAAAACTGGTGATACGCTTAAATACAAAGACTACGTAAAGAAAGCAATCACTAACAAAAACATATCATCCGAATCGCAATTGGAGTTATTGAAGTCATATATACAAAGTATGCCCGATGATGTCTCTGCCCTTAAAGAAGCATTACCTCTTATTGCAAACCTTGTGCAACAAGAACCAAATGATGCCATGATATTGGAATATTTTGGTAACGCATTAGAAGGAAGCAATTACACCGATAGTGCCGCTTTGATGTACAAAAAATCACTTGCAATAAAGCCCGGTAATTTTAGTGTTTGGGGTAGATTGATGATTAGCTACCTAGAAAAACCCTATGCGGATTCATTAATAAAATATAGCGAAAAAGCAATGCGCCTTTTCCCCAATCAGGCAGTTACTCACTTTTATAACGGAGTAGGGCACATGAATAAGAATAATTTCTCTTCAGCATCTAAGGCTATAATGAGAGCAATAGATCTACAACCAGACAATGAAACCGAACGTCTGGCACAGATGTACAGCACATTGGGCGACGTTTATTATTCTAATAAAGAATATAATTTATCTGATGAGGCATTTGAAAAAGCATTGTCATTTGACCCCAATGATGCAAGCGTATTAAACAATTATAGTTACTACCTTTCTGAAAGAGGTATTAAACTAGATGCTGCCGAAAACATGTCAAAAAAATCGTTAGAAATCAGACCCAATGAGGCAACATTTCTGGATACTTATGCATGGATATTGTACAAAAAAAGCAATTATAAAGACGCCAAAGTATTTATTATCAAAGCTATTGACGCTGCCAACAACTCAAATGATGGTACCCTCTACGAACATTTAGGTGATATACAGTATAAATTAAATGAAAAAGAAAAAGCAATAGAAAGCTGGAAAAAAGCTAAGGAAAAAGGAAGTGATGGAAAGTATTTGGACAAAAAAATTAGTGAAAGCAAATTGTATGAATAAACGCCTATTAAGTTTAATGGTACTAGTATTACCATTCTACATCTCATCATGTACTTTGCTGAAAAAAAGTAATAAAAAACGCAATAATATAGCAATTACAACTATCGCTGATTCTTTAAAAACTACCGATTCCCCAATTACAGCTGCACCTATAAATGAAGTCACATCAGAAAGCAGAAAATTGATAAATGAACTTTTACCACTTTGGATGAAACGTATGGACTACAAAACGTTTTCAGGAAAGGCTAAAGTCAGTTTCGAAAGTCCTGATAATTCAGTTGATTTTTCTGCAAATTTCCGAATTGCCAAGGATAGTCTTGTATGGATACATATATCTGCTATTGGAGGTCTCTATTCTGTAGCTCGTATTTTGGTTACTCCTGACAGCTTTTTTATGGTTAATTATCAACAAAAAGAAACTACTAGTTTGGCACTTTCTGAGGTGGGTAGAATTTTACCTGTACCAGTAAGCTTTAGTCAGCTTCAAAATCTTTTTTCTGGCGACCCAATAATAAATGGAGATGTTGTTTCAGCTGATGAGAAAGATTCTGTTTGGTCTTTGCAAACTGAAGACAGCAGTTTTACTCAACAAATTACCTATCGAAAAAAAGACAGCTTGATGCAAATGGGGCATTTACAAACAAGAAAATCTAATAATACGCAAGCTATGATTGACTATAATAACTATGAAAAATCTAGCAACCGTATGTTATCTAAAAAAAGAACTGTGCGTTTACAAAATGGTGTTAACAATTATACTATAGAAATGGACATTGTTAATGAAGAATTTGATAAAGTATTAGAATTTCCATTCACGATGCCTAAAAACTTTACAGTCAACAATCACTAAACAGTACCTTTATATTTTACCGACTAAACGTTAATAATCCCTACACAATATACGAAATGCCTAATCTCTACATCATTGCAGGTTGTAACGGGGCTGGCAAAACTACCGCTAGCTTCACTATATTGCCTGACATTCTTGACTGTAGAGAGTTTGTAAATGCAGATAATATTGCAGCAGGTATTTCACCATTCAATGTAGAAAGTGTGGCTATTGAAGCCGGCCGAATAATGCTTCATCGCATAGAAGAATTACTACATTTGGGTGTAGACTTCGCAATAGAAACCACACTTGCTACACGTAGTTATGTATCACTCATTCGCAGAGCTAAGACTCTCGGATACAATGTTTCCTTAATATACATTTGGTTGAATAGTCCAGATCTGGCACTACAACGTGTGGCTGAAAGAGTAAAAAAAGGAGGTCATAATATACCTGTCAATGTTATAAGAAGACGCTATTACAAAGGCATCAGCAATTTATTTAAGTTGTTTATGCCTATCTGCGACACTTGGATAGTTGCAGACAACTCATTGGGAGTTCTACAGCCAATAGGCCGTAAAGAATCTGAATTTGATATTATCATCGAAAACAACGAACTTTGGGAATCAATAAGCAAGTTATCATGAGCCGTAAACAGGAAAACGTAGAATTGCTTAACAAAATAGAAGCAGGTTTGAAATTAGCTATTCGTAAACTCTACGAACAAAAAGCTGCAAACAACGAAACGGCAGTGATATGCGTAAACGGAGAAATAAAACATGTTCCTGCATCAGAGCTGCTGAAACAATACGATAGCAAATAACACTCCCCTTTTTACACTTTTCTGATAGTAAACAATTACAAGTTTTTATACAGCATTTATAAGGTAATGGCTGATTCTGTTACATGCTATTGTCTATCTTTACAGCATGAATCGCGAAGAATTAGTAGCCAATATTTTCAGAAAGAAGTCAGTTCTTTGTGTAGGTCTAGATACCGATTTATCTAAAATTCCTACACACCTTTTACAGGAAGAAGATCCTGCTTTTGCCTTCAATAAAGCTATAATAGACGCTACAAAAGACTTTACTGTAGCCTACAAAATAAACACAGCATTTTATGAAGCTCAGGGCATAAAAGGTTGGATGAGTATGGAACGTACTCTCAACTATATACCCAAGGATATTTTTACAATAGCAGACGCTAAACGAGGTGATATTGGCAATACTTCTGAGCAGTATGCTCGCACTTTTTTCCATACATATCCTTATGACAGTGTCACTATAGCACCATACATGGGTGCCGATAGCGTAAAGCCGTTCTTGCAATTTGAAGGTAAATGGTCAATTGTATTAGGACTGACTTCTAATGCTGGTAGTGCTGACTTCCAACTACAGCAATGCGGCTCTGAATTACTTTACCAAAAGGTTTTGCGTACCGTCGCATCTTGGGGAAACTCTGGCAATATTATGTTTGTGATCGGTGCCACTCGTAAGGAGCAGCTACAAGAAGTCAGAAATTTACTCCCCGAACACTTTTTCTTGGTGCCTGGTGTAGGAACTCAAGGTGGCGATGTGGCTACAGTGTGCAGTAATGCTTTCAATAAAGATGCTGGTGTTCTAATAAACGTATCTCGAGGCATAATTTATGCTGGCAATGGAATGGATTTTGCGGATCAAGCACATAGAGCTGCACACAGTTACCAACAGGAAATGGAAGCTTTCTTATAACAATTATACTACAGTTACTTATATACCAAAATGAAGTATTCATTTCAGTCTTATCTATTGTTGTTTTGTTTGCTAACTACAAATGTCCTTGCACAATCTGTAGGTGGAATAGGTGCTTCTTTGAAGCTAGATACTACCCAAAAAGGAATGACTTTACCAAAAATATTGAATATAGTTCCCAATAGTCCAGCTGCTGCACAAAATATTCAAGCTGGTTGGTACATCTTATCTGTAGATGGTGTGCCATGTAAAAATAAATCCCTTGAAGAAGTAGTTAACAACATACGGGGTGCAGAAGGAACTACAGTTAAACTTGAAATTACGGATAATCCACAAGCAAAGAAAATAAAAGAAATCACTCTTACTAGAGCTACTATCCAAACAAATAACAATGCCCCCCTATTCGACCCTAAAGAAGCGTTTGTGTTGGCTTGTGAACAAGAAGTGAAATTGCTGAAAAGGAAAGGACATATTATAGCTAAGGCGGTAAGCTCAGATTGTGGAGATTACTTCTTTAGTTTTGATGCCTCTGAAGGCAATTACGTCATTAATTTATTTGCATTAACGTCAGCAAACAATGTAAGCGCAATAGTTTTTGATAGCAGAAATGAAGGTGTGACTACTAATCTGATGGTTGACAGTACTAACAAAACCACAGCAAGATTAACAACAAACATAAAAATGGCAGCCAATAGTGCTGGAGTTGTAAGCGTAACCATGAAGGAACCTTATAGCGAATGCAAAGGCTTGTACATTATTGTATACAAATAATGGAGTACAGCTATTCCGCTGTTTTCTTTATTTCATCAAGCAACATACTACCTCTAAAAAACAAACCTATCCACGGTGATGAATTGTCGTTAATAGCAGACAACAGCTCCTGCGCTGCATATACACCTTGATTAGTTAAAAGATTAAAACGAACAGTGCCGAGTGCCGGCAATCCGGCAGTAGTAACATGCAATGTTTTGTTGATATAGTTTTGGGCAACTAAAACGAACTCTGAAGCTTCTTCAGCAACAGCAGGATTTTTACCACCACCTACTACAGCAGCACCACTACTTAGCACCGCGTTAGCAGCACCATTTATGTAGGCACTTAAACTAAGAATAGTACCGTTCATGTCCCAATCCATCACTACTCCATATACCTTAAGTGCGCCTTGGGGTATATTCAATCCCAACTGATCAGGAGTAATACTTAAAGCTGCGTTACGGGTTTGTTCATAGCTACTGCTACTTTCAGTTTTTGAAACTATCTTTTTTGATGTTTTTTTAGCAGTACTTCTTTTAAAAAAAAATACTAAAATTCCTACTTGTAGTAGTAGAGCCAATATGTATATATAGGTCATGCAGCTGCTAAATAATTGTTTAAGCAAAAGTACATCGTAAAAATAAGTTTTGTACTATTTCAAGTTATGAGTTATCATATAGTTTTGTACTTCTTTCAGCCCACCTGCAGCCGCTTTTCGCAGCAAGGTGAGTCCCTTTTCTTCATTCTTTTTTACACCAGATCCTTCATAAAGCATCACACCAAGATTGCCCATTGCTAGCAAGTCCCCCTGACTAGCAGCTTTTTCATACCAATTGGCAGCCATTTCGTAATTCTTTCTTACGCCTAGTCCATAGTAATACAGTCTACCAAGTCTAAATTGTGCACCTTTATGCTGCTGTTTGGCTGCTGCTTGGTAAAGTTCTACTGCTTCATTTAAATCCTTTTCTACAGCTCCATCGATACCTGTTTCGTGCATCTGACCTAATATGTATTGTGCTAGCACATTACCCGATCTAGCAGCCTTATGAAACCACTCGGCAGCTATGACATAATCTTTGGCTAAGCCACCCAAACCGAAATAGTACATACGACCCAAGTTATTCTGGCTAGTAGCATCTCCACTAAATGCCGACTTCCTGTACCATGTTAGCGCTTCGACTGTATCGGGTTGGGTAGCAATACCCCGCTCCAGCATCCAGCCCAGCATCCCCTGCGCTACAGCATTCCCCCCCTCCGATGCCAGTCTATACCACTTCAGTGCCTCCGTATCGCTTTGAGGCACTGCAAGGCCTTTTTCATACATCCTGCCCACATTCAAGTAGCCATAATTATATTTTTTATCTGCCGATAATCTATACCATTTAATGGCTTCCTCATAGTCCACATTCACCCCCTTGCCATTTTCATACATGTTACCGATGCTGCATTCGCACCTTGCATTGCCTTGAGCCGCACTTTTTCGATACCATTTCATCGCCTCTTTGTTATCTTTAGCCAGCCCTGCAAGTGCATTTTCATACATATAGCCCACATTGCACTGTGCGTCAGCATCTCCCTTTTCGGCTGCCATCTTATACCATCTCAGTGCTTCAGAGTCATTTTGGGGTATTCCCAATCCTTTATGTTGTATATCTCCTAGGTCAACCTGTGCCGCTATACTACCTCCTATGGCCGCCTTGTATAGCGAGTCGTAAGACCGCTGCGCCACTACATTAACCGAACACAGTAATGTAATCAATAACAATATAACGTTTACCCAGTATCTCATACCATCATCTTAATTGTATAAAAATAAGCTATCTCTTCGTTCCAAACATAATTCATGTTATGCCAAAAAGTTTTCCATTTATTGTAAAAACTTTAAGTGTAGCAATCGTAACTTGCAGCATACACACATTCATATCATGAACAAGGCAATAAAAGGTATTGGAATTGGTGCACTTTCAGCACTTATATTACTACAACTATACAGACCAGCCAAAAACACAAGCACCACCACAGGCCCTAATGATATTGTAGCCGCAAATCAAGTGCCAGAAAATGTAGCCAATGTGCTGCATCAGGCGTGCTACGACTGCCACAGCAACAACACCAACTACCCATGGTACAGCAATTTTCAGCCTGTGCGCCTATGGCTCGACGATCATGTCAATGAAGGTAAAGATGAACTAAATTTTTCTGAATACGCCGCTTATTCTACTAAGCGTAAACTGAAAAAACTAAAAGAAATAGTACATGAACTGGAAGAAGGCGACATGCCGCTGAACAGCTATACATGGATACACAAAGAAGCTGTACTCACCCCCGAACAAAAACAAACCATCATAGATTGGGCTAAAGGACTATCGCTTAAAATAGGTATGGAAGGCGGCGTAGCGCAATAGATTTGACATTTTTTTCAATAAAAAGGGGCAGACAGTAAAACCGTTTGCCCTTTTTTACTGAACACATCAACTACTTCTATAAATTGTTTGTGGCTGCAGCCTGTTTATTATTCAGTACTTTCATTACTTCAGTATAGCTTTTCCAGTTTGTGTTAGGATTTGCTTCTCGAAGCGAACTGGAAATGACAACCATCCTGAATGTTACACTTCCCGGAAATAGAGGTTCGGTTCCATCTGAATTTTGTATATAAATAGAAAATCCACCATCATAAAAATTGTAGACAGTAGATGTTTTTCCATTAATGTCTGGCAATGGAGACCACTCATTTGTCCCATAACTTTTAAATATAGATACGATACCGAAATCTACAATGCTCGCTGTAATATCTGAACTAGAGAAATCAGCAAAATAGGTGTTGTTGTTTCTAGACCATGACGATACAGTGAATGGATTAGATCCTATAACATTAGCGTTTCCTTGTGGTCCTTGCGGACCTACTGGACCCACTCTGGTACAACCTGTGGCTACTAAAGTAGCTGCTACCAATAACATCAAAACTAGTTTTTTCATTATTTTTATTGTTTTTCCACCTGGCTCATGAGTGGTAGTGAGAGAACGATGCGGTGAACCAAGGCAATAAACCCACGCTTCTGTGTTGAAGACAAATTTAGTGCCAATTTATTGAAGCGCAGTTGTTAAAATTGTTAGATATTCGTTGTCTGTTATGCACTTATGGTATTTAGGTTAAGTTGACACCATAACTTTGGCACTACATTTTTCTCAAACATGAATTTCATAAAGTTGCAAATACTTATTGTGCTACTACTGGCAACTTCTTGCAGCCTATCAGCTAGCGCCCAAAATGCAGAAACAACTACCCTAAATGCTGAGAAAAGAGTAACTAATACCCAAGACACTGCCATATCTAAAAAAACCAAATGGCAACCCAACCCAAAAAAAGCGGGGCTTTATGCTGCTTTGTTGCCAGGGCTTGGACAAGTGTACAATCGCCAATATTGGAAATTACCTATTGTGTACGGAGGCTTAGCTGTAGCAGGATATCTAGTAGTCTTTAATAGCACTGAATATAATATCTATCGTAAAGCGTATATAGGTAGAATTAACAATCCCTATCCAACAGATGAATTTGTAGGGGTTTACAATACAGAACAGCTCAAACAGATACAAGACGATTATAACCGGTCACTAAATATGAGTGTGCTTTTTGCCAGTGTCGGTTATCTAGTGCAGGTACTAGATGCCATCACCGCAGCCCACCTGCGTAATTTCGATATATCGCGTGATATTTCTATGCAAATGAGACCTGTTGTCACCCCAGTAGGTGGAGGCATTGGGCTAGTCATGAATTTCAAATAGTTTATTTCAGTTTTGTAGCTATTACACGTTTATATTTGTACATAAATTTTCCCGTTTGAGTACCATTATCAAAGTAGGTGCCGTTAGTTACCTCAACACCAAACCGCTTCTATATGGCATAGAGCACAGTAGCATCATCAACGAAATTGAACTCTCGCTCAACTACCCTGCAC
>JAIXSZ010000052.1 GCA_027484425.1 Sphingobacteriales bacterium | reverse complement strand
TTTACCCTATCAACAAAATATACATTGCCTGTATCGTCTATAGCTATGCCATTCACCACATTTACCTGCGCGGAAGTAGCAGGAATACCATCGCCATTGTACCCAGCTACACCCGTGCCAGCTATGGTGGTGATGATGCCTGTTGTAGCAATTTTCCTTAGTCGGTGACTTTGCGCTATGTATATATTGTCATTATTGTCTGTACAAATGAATTGTGGACCACCGATTTCTGCGTTAATAGCTGGTCCGCCATCGCCACTGTACCCACTTAAACCTGTACCAGCTATGGTAGTGATAGTGCCATTGTAAGCAGGGCTAACTTTATAAATTTTACTGCCATAATTATCGGAAATTATCAAATCGCCATTGTTGTACATTGCTATTGCATAAGGCACGCCTATATTGGCTGAGGTGGCAGGTACCCCATTGGTAGTAGCAGAGCCGCCACCAGCCACGGTAACAATGATCTGCGCCTGAGAGCAAAAAGGCAGAAAAAAGAGGAGGAAAAGGGGGTTTTTCATAATGGTGAGGAATGTATGTATGCTAAAATTAAGGGATTTTTTTGTGATTTATGGGGAGGGGTATGACAGGGAAAGCCCTTCAATGCCCCGCCCGTACAAGAGCGCGATGCAATGCCCGCTGCTAGTAGTAATTAGGCTGGGAGCCAAGGATATAATATGGGGTGTGGGCAAGGCGGGGTCAGAAAAGTATAAATAGCTACCCTTAATTTTGGTAAATGGAGTATTTTGTTGCTTCTGGACATGAGTTTGAGCAGCACCCAAAACAGCTATTTTTTAATGCAAGCTTTGAAAGATGATATAATAAGAATGGCAGGTGAGCATCCTGAGCACTTGGAGTATGTGCTCTCGAAGTTTGTGGAACAAAAATTTAAAAGGGGAGAATATCTGTTTGTAGCAGGTCAGGTATGTCGCTCTGTGTATTTTGTGCAAAGCGGACTGCTGCAAGTGTTGTACCTGAGCAGTGATGGTGTGGAGAAAACAGCTGACATAGTAACAGGTAATAATTGGTTTAGCGATATAGATAGTTTCAAGAAAGGTATTCCATCGCAAGTAAGTGCGAGGGCTGTGAAATCGACGGTGGTGTACAAAATGAATAGAGAGACCTTTAGGGCACTGATGCAAAAAGTACCAAAGTTTGCAGAAGTGTACCTGACCATTATAGAGGGCAAGTATAAAGAGTCTGCAAGCCGAATCAAGGCAATAAATGGGTTGAACTCGATAGACAGAATAGAGTGGCTGCGTACAAACAAACCTGAGTTCTTGCAGGAGGTTTCTGACAAATTAATTGCTTCTTACTTGGGTATATCGAAAGAAACGTATTGTAGACAGAAGCAAGGCAGGAAAACTGTTGAGAATAGTCAATAATTAGAACAAACACGTTGCCTATCTTAGCAGCAAAAATGTTTTTGTTTTTGCGCACGCTCACCTTCTTTTTTCTTTGTCTGTGGTCGGGTACTGTGTACGGTCAGCAATGGGGGCTGGGCAGTATAAAGGGCAAGGTAATAGACATGGACAACAAACGCCCTATAGTGGGCGCAGTGGTATCATTGGACCAGACTGCAACAAGTGCTGTGAGTGATAGTTTGGGCTTTTTTGAGCTGGGGGGTGTGACATCGGGGGGGCATGTGCTAGCAATAAGCTTGGTGGGATATGAAACGAGGTTGGTGACGGATGTGAATGTACTGCCAGACAAAACAACCTTCAGAGAAATAGGCCTGCATGAAGCGATCAATACGCTGAAGGGAGTGGAGGTGAAAACATTTAAATATGAAAACAACCGAGTAACACCTGTATCTTCTTATAGTTTTTCGAGAGAAGAGATAGCATTGAACCCAGGATCGCAGGGCGATATATTTAGGGCTATAGGCATGCTGCCGGGCGTGTCGAGCAGTGGTGGTATCTACTCGGCAATAGCTGTGCGCGGGCAGGGGGTGAGAGACAATGTATATATGGTAGATGACATACCGCTCACTGAAGTGGGGCATCTGGAAGGTAATAGTTTTTTTAATGACCCCAATGGTGGAAGGTTTAGCATTTTTGCGCCGAGAGTGATAGACAATGCACAATTTCAGGGAGGTGGTTTTGGGCCAGAATATGGCAGACGAAGTGCCTCAAATTTGGTACTAGGGATAAAGGAAGGCAATAAAGAAAATACCATTGTAGACGGGCAGGTAGACCTGCTAGGGATAAATGTGAACTATGATGGACCGACAAAAGTTGTAAAAAATACCAATGTTTTCTTATCGGCACGGTATCAAAACTTTTACGGACTGGTAAATCTGGTGGGTTTGAAAGACATAGGACTGCCCATATATGGTGATGTGATACTAAAAACAACCACCCAACTAAACCCGAGCAATAAACTATCGCTGCTGGCAATAGTGAGCCCTGAAAGCTATGTGAGAGATATAGACAACGTATATGCGGATAAAAAACTGAACCTTCTGTATCTGCCTAATTTCAAACGGAATAAAATAGTGCTAGGCTTGAACCTGAGGACACTGACCAGTAAAAAGAGCTACTGGAAAAACATACTCTACTATACGGCTTACACATCGGACGTGGCGGTGGGCAAGGCTTACCCAGATGCGGATACGCTGGGCAAGCTGAACAATGGAGTGATACCCTACATTGGTACTATTCAGTCGCAAAACTATAGTGAATCGAAGGTGGGCTATAGGTCGCTGTTTAACCTAACGATAGATAAAAATCAGAAAATTGCATCGGGAGTAGAGGTAGACATACTGAACCTGAGCAATGAGAGAACACTGAACCAAAATGATACCAACTTTGTTTATGCAGCGACTGACATCAACAATCCTGGGTTAAAGTATCAACCCATTAGCCCACAGTTTGTGAATGCTAGCTTTAATAATTACAACGTAAATGTGTCGGGGTTCGTGAATTACTCGGTTCTGTTGGGGAAAAAGATATCGGTAAATGCGGGAGTGAGGTATGACTATTCGGGATTTTCGGACCAACATGTAGTGTCGCCCAGACTGAGCGGCAGCTATTTTGTGGATGAACAAAACAGTTTGAATTTTGGTTGTGGTATTTACTATCAAGACCCTGTATACTCTGATATTGCCGACCAACCCAAGGGCAATAAACTGAAGATGGAGCAGGTAAAACAGTACATACTGGGATACAGAAGATATTTTAGTGCAGATTTGAAACTGACGATAGAGACCTGGTATAAAGACTTTGACAACATGGTGGTGAATGCCATAAACGGAACGGTACTGAAGAACAATAATGGTACGGGCTGGGGCAAGGGAGTAGACGTAAATGTGACCAAACGACTGGTAAACCAAGTGCATGGACAAATAGGGTACTCGTACATTGACATAAAACGAAATGACAACAACGGAACGGGAGCGTATGATTTTGCGTTTAGCCAGCCTCATCAGTTTAACTTTATGATGAGTTATAAGGCAACCAAGCGATGGCTTTTTTCGATGAAGTATAGATATGCAACAGGGAAACCGAAAGACAATTACATTATACATAGAGATGTATTGAACAATGTAAACTACCTACGGTACTCAAAAGAACTGATAGGCAAAAATGAACTGAGATTGCCTGACTTTACGAGTTTGGACATAAGAGTGAATTACAACTTCAGATTTAGAAAGGCTAACCTGACGATATTTATGGACATAGTCAATGTTTTCAACAAGCAGATAGCTAATAGTGAAAGCTTTAACCCGATAACGGGAAAAAACTATTATGACGGATTGGCTATTTTTCCTACAGGGGGTTTAAAGTTTGAATTTTAGGTTGAAAACATGGAATAGTGGGCGCCACCTAATATCAATAACCGCTGTGGAGGTATTTTGGGGTAGGACGATGTACTATATGTCTGAAATAGAATAGGATGTGGTGGGGCAAGGCCGACTGGTGAGCAAAGCTCCTCACTGGCCTGAACGTACAAGAGCTGCGACGCAAACAACGATGCCAAGAGCACTATGGCTGGTGCCAAAGAGAAAAATGTGGTGTGAGTGGCGTGAGGAGTGCTATATACTGCTACATATTGTGTGTGTAAAGAGTTACCTTTGGGCTCTAAAAAACGTACTTATGTTGTTCCTTGATTTCGAAAAACCATTAGAGGATTTGCATGCACAGCTTACCAAACTGAACGAAATAGCTGCTAAAAATAAGGTAGATGTATCGAACAGTATAAGGGAGCTGGAAAGCACAATAGAAGTAACCCGCACCAAGCTATATGAAAACCTGACCCCATGGCAGCGTGTGCAACTGAGCAGACACCCTGAGCGCCCCTATACGCTGTACTATATAGACCAGATATTCAACAACTTCACGGAGCTATATGGCGACAGGCAAGTAAAAGACGACAAGGCTATGGTGGGTGGTATGGCTGAGCTGAATGGTATGCCAGTAATGGTGATGGGGCAGCAAAAGGGCGTGAACACCAAAATGCGCCAGTTGCGCAACTTTGGGATGGCTAACCCTGAGGGCTACCGCAAGGCACTGAGGCTAATGAAGATGGCCGAGAAGTTTAACAGACCTATAGTGACATTTATAGATACTCCGGGTGCGTTTCCGGGATTGGAGGCAGAGGAGCGTGGACAGGCGGAGGCAATAGCCCGCAACCTGTTTGAGATGGTGAATATGAAGGTGCCGGTAATATGCATCATAATAGGAGAAGGCGCATCGGGCGGGGCACTGGGTATAGGTATAGGCGACAAAGTGGTGATGCTGGAGAATACATGGTATTCGGTAATATCGCCAGAGTCGTGCTCTTCTATATTGTGGAGGAGCTGGAACTTTAAAGAAAAAGCTGCTGAACAACTGAAGTTGACATCGAAAGACATGAGTGGTTTTGGGCTGGTAGATGATGTGCTGCCAGAGCCAATAGGAGGTGCCAACACCAACCCAGCCGAAATGGCCGAAACGATAAAACAATATCTGGTATCTACCCTTGCCGAACTGTCTAAAATATCGCCAGAAGACCGCATTAGTGGGCGAATAGAGAAATTTTCGAAAATGGGCTTTTATGAAGAGGTAGCTGATGAAGCGGAATAACCGTATTGATAATATATTGTAATGACTCATCTCAAAATAAATGGGTAAATAAATTCTACATATTTATTTGGTTAAAACTTGGAATTAATTGTTATTTGTAGTAGATTTACCAACGATTAACAAAACCAGTGAAATAAAAAGCGTGAAAGAGCTCGAAACACCCCATCTCCATATTTAATTTCAATAGTAACTACTTTATTTACAAGTGTGCATTACAATTTAAAACAATAATATGGCTTATCAACAACTCAGAGGCACTGGTGTAGCACTTGTGACACCATTCCTTAAAAACGGAAGTGTAGACTATCCGTCTCTAGAAAAGATTGTGACACACACCATAAAGGGTGGTGTAGATTTTTTGGTAGCTCTTGGCACAACTGCTGAAACCCCTACCCTTACGACGCTGGAAAAGCAGGAACTGCTAGCAGCCATTGTAAGATTTGCAAACGGAGAAGTGCCAATAGTATGTGGCATAGGTGGTAACAATACGACAGAAGTGCTGCAACAACTGAAGGAGTATGACCTGAGCGGTGTGGCTGCTATAATGAGTGTAACCCCCTACTACAACAAACCAACCCAGGAAGGACTGTACCAGCACTTTAAAGCCATAGCTACAGCAACTGAAAAGGACATAGTACTGTATAATGTACCGGGCAGAACTGGCTGTAACTTGCTACCTGCCACCGCTATAAGACTGGCTAATGACTTTAAAAATGTAGTAGCCGTAAAAGAGGCTAGCGGTAACATGGCACAGTGCCTGGAACTGATACAAAACAAACCAGATCACCTCACTGTACTATCGGGCGATGACGACCTGACACTGGCCCATATGGCTATAGGTATGGAAGGTATTATATCTGTTGCTGCCAACTGCTTTACCAAAGACATGACGGATATCATCAATCTGTCGATAGTAGGCAAATTTGACAAAGCAAGAAAAATATTCTATAGAGTTTTACCGGGAATCAATCTGTTGTTTGCAGATGGCAACCCAGCTGGTGTGAAATATGTTTTGTCTCAGATGGACTTTTGTGAAAACCGCCTCAGATTACCGTTGGTGCCTGTAAGCGACGTAACCGCGAAGAAGATAGCGCAATACTTAAAAACGGAATAAAGTACATCAAAGACAATATGACTGTAAACTAAAAATGTCCTGTGGCTAAGAGCTACAGGACATTTTTAGTTTTTATAGGAAGAAGAAATTATTTTGCCAAACAATAGCCGATATAAAACTGAGCAGAAGTGGTGGTCCAAGAGCCTGGATACTTGCCTGAGTCGTTGATGTTCCAGAATCCTTTTACGAAACGAGCACCGGCAATAAAATTGAGGGGTAAGATGCCCTCAGCACCAAAAACAAAAGATGCATCGAAAGGTTTGAAATATCGTCTTCCGTCCTGGGTGTTGTTTTCGTCGGCGCGTGGGAAGGTAGAGATCTGTGGGCCGACATGTATTTTAATGTACTCGATAGGTCTGAATTCGAACAGAAGCGGCACATCAAAGTTGATAACATTTACACTTTTACCGAACGTTTTGTTTTTGTATTCTACTCCTCTTAATGTGCCCTCGACTCTTAAGCCAAACATTTTTTTGTGTACGCTGAGGAATAAACCCACCAATGGACCAGGATTGTAGGTTTCGTTCCAGACTGTGTTGCCTGATAAGTGTTGAAGCTGAACACCTGCCCTAATGCCTATGGTGGCAACCGACAAATCGCCATTAGAATAAACCTTGTATAAGCTAGGTGAATGTGCGCTTACGCTGAGCGAAAGTAATAATACAAACAAGGACAAAGCAACGTGTTTCATATGGGGTGTTTTGTGCAAATATAACTGTAATGTGCAGCAATACAAAGTGGAGTCAGTAATGATTTGGGGGGTTGTAAAACATATCTAAAATACTAAGAAGGGTGGTAATATTATAAAATAGGAATATTGTAATTTTGAAGAAAACAAACTAGAAGAAATGACTGTAAACGACATAATGAGCGAACTGAAAACGTATGGCAATGAGCAAACAAAAAAGATACTACTCAAACATGGTGTGCAAGAACCGCTGTATGGTGTAAAAGTAGAGGACCTAAAAAAGATACAAAAAAAAATAAAAAAGGATTACTCACTAGCTAAGGAGCTGTACCTGACGGGCAATGCGGATGCTATGTACCTAGCAGGGCTAATAGCTGATGATGATAAGATGACGGTGGAAGAGCTGGACACATGGGTGAGAATGGCTACATCGGCCAACATATGTGAGTATACGGTGCCATGGGTGGCAGGGGGTAGCCGATATGGTATGGAGCTGGGTATGAAATGGATAGATGCGCCAGAAGAACATATAGCCGCTGCAGGATGGGCCACACTGAGCGGGCTGGTGTGCGTGAAACCAGATGAACAACTAGACCTACCAACACTGCAACAACTACTAACCCGGATAGAGCAACAAATAGTTGCTAGCCCCAACCGTGTGCGCTACCAGATGAATAACTACATCATATGCCTGGGGGCCTACGTAACCTCACTAACTGATGATGCACTGGCTACTGCTGCAAAAGTGGGCAAAGTAAGTGTAGAAATGAACGGCACAGCATGTAAAGTACCAGACGCGGCTGAGTACATAGCTAAAATAGCTGCTAAAGGCACGCTGGGGAAGAAAAAGAAGATGCTGAAATGCTAGCAATAAAAAAGCGAAAGGAATAAAAATAAAGAATAATTATCTATTAACTTTACTTAATAAAAATAGGAATAGCACTAACCAAAAAGTAAAAACAGCTGTCTTTATATATAACACGAATACCCCCTTATGAAAAAATACATACCCCTGCTATTGGTAGCGTTAACAGTATCGCTATCAACCGCCATAGCTCAATTATCTGGTGGCAATCTTTTTTTGAAAGGAAACTTTCTGGAGGTGGGTTTTCAGGCTAATGGCGCAATGGGTGCAACGAGTGGTATTCCGGCGGGGTATCATCCGCATATGGGAGTAACCAGTACAACTAATACGCTAGCGTGTGTATATGACTATGATAGAGATGGATGGGCTGTAGGCTCACCATCGTATATGGGCGATTACATTTGTTCTGATTCTATTGCAATCTATGAGGGATGGGGGATACAGATAGGTGGTGCCAGAACATATGCACAACATCACCCATCTTCTGGGCCATATGTGACACATGGTGGAGGCATAGGAATGACAGGGAGTAATGCGAGTTATAATACTACAGGAGCGAGGACAACAGGTGTATGGAGTGGTTCGGCTATGGGTGGGCAACTTGCGATACATAAAGAAATGTATGTAGAGAACAATGGCACTTCATTGAAAATAAATGTGCGGCTCAAGAATGTAGGAACTACTGCACTTCCTAACATTTTTTACTTCAGGTCATGCGACCCTGATAATGAATACACATGGCCTGGCGGAACTCCTTACACCAATAATACGATAGTGCATCAAGATGCAATTACCAACAAACATTATATACAAGCTACTTCAAGTATACATGCATCTACTATAGGATTAGGTGCTAAGGACAGTAGAGCAAAGGTGTTTTTCTATTATGTTTGGCCATTGGGTATTAATTATAGCTTAGACTCAATACATAATGGCACTAATCCGGATATTTATCAAAACCCAGGATCGAGTACAGGACCATCATCTGATGCAGGTATAGGTATTTCTTTTTCATTAGGCACTCTGGCGCCTGGCGATAGTACTGATTTCAGCTATGCATATATGTTTGCGGGAGCAGCTTCGTTCGATAGTGTTTTTGCAGTTACATGTTCAGGTACACCAACTGCGGGAGCGGTGAGTGCTAATACTAATTCAGCGTGCAATACCAGTACTATACATCTGTATCTCACTGGTTCTTCGTTTTTTTCTGGTATGACTTACCAATGGCAGTCATCTACTGATAGTATGAGCTGGGCAAACATACCAGCTGCTACAGCAGATAATTATTCCTATACAGGCTTGACAACAACTACTTTCTTCAGATGTATAGTTACTTGTTCAGGATCAGGTTTATCTAATATCACCGCTGGAAAAAAAATAACCTACACCACAATATGCCCTTGCATTGTACAAAACGCAGGTATAGTAATGCCCAGTACACTGTTTAGCTGCGATACAGCCACCATATCACTCAGCAATAGTGGCTATACTGCATTGCCCACTATTGGGCTGCAATGGCAATCATCGCCAGATAGTGTAACATGGACTGATATAGCAGGAGCAACATCTGTGCCTTATTCGTTTAGCGGACTCCTCAGTACTACCTATTACAGGCTAAAAACTACCTGTGTTGCTACAGGAGTTGGCAGGACATCGGCCGGAAAAAAAATCACTTACATACCAATTTGTGTATGCACAGGCGCACCTGTAGTAGCCACAGCAGTAGCCAGTAGTAGTTATTGTAGTTCGTGTGCACTAACACTTAGCCTAAGTGGCATAACGGCTATGGCGGGAACAACTTATCAATGGGAAAAGTCGCTGTCTGGGGCAGTATCCTCGTGGTGGAATATTTTTGGCGCTACAAATGCCACATATACCCACTCGCCTACCGAAACATTTTATTACAGGTGTAATATTAGCTGTAGTGGAGCCACAACAGCTTCGAACAGCATACTAGTCATAACCCCACACAGTATAGTAGCAGATAGTGTAACCCGATCGCCAGACACTACTTGTACTGGTCAAAAATTCTTTGTGCGAGTAAGTGGCACTAGCCCACTAATGAGTATAAAAACATACTTCGGTGATGGCACATCCACTATAAACCCGCTAATCGTCTCTGGCAGTACTATGTATGCAAGTATAGCCCATGCATATGCACATCCTCTTTCGTACACTGTAAAACATGTGCTGTATTGCGATACTATGGCACAAGACTCTGTGACATTTATATACAATCAACCTTATTGCAATCTGCTATCTGCAAGATTTTATACTGACCGAAATAGTGATTGTATAAAAAACAGTGGTGAAATATTTATGCAAATACCATTGAAAGTAAGAATAGACTCTGCAGGTGTAGCTTTAGATACATTAACTGCTACTAGCGGACTGTATTACAAAGCTTTGGGTCCGGCAGGGACTGTTTACAGATTCACTTTATTGTCTACTAATGTTTATCCTGTTTGTCCCGCCAGTGGTATTTATAGCGATACAATAGTCTCGGGAATGTATGTATACCCTACACATTACTATGCGCTCAATTGCTCATCTACTGATTTCGACCTAGTGGTTTTCCCTAGTTTCTCGGCTCATACAGATCTTTCAAGGGCCAGTATGATTGTGCAAAATTGGGGATGTGCACCACAGACAGCAGTTGTGGATTATAATTTCTCGAACAAATACAGATACACTGGTTCTTCTTTTTACAATGTTCCTGCTGCTGCCACCACCGCCGACCATGCCCTAAGCTGGAATAGAACTGGACTAAACAACATGAGTAGCTCGTTTTTAATTAGCTCAAGGGTGTACAAAAACACTGCGCTTCCTGCACTGGTAATGGGCGATACAGCATTTGCGAAGTTTACAGTAAGCCCTGTAATAGGAGACATAGACACCACCAACAATATCATTATCATCAACGACACTATAAAAGGTCCGTATGACCCTAATATGATACAAGTGCTGCCCAATGGATGCTACAACAATGACACTACACTGCAATACACAGTACACTTTGAGAACAAGGGCAATGATACTGCGCATAATGTGTATGTGATGGATACACTGTCTGACAATCTGGTAGCGAGTAGTCTGGAAGTACTGGCAGCCTCGGCTGATATGTTTACCCATGAGTATAAAGATGGGCCGTATCATATTGTAAGGTTCGATTTTCCGGGTATAAAACTGCTAGATAATTCGTGGTTTGGGCTGAATGCGGGTATGTTTGTGTTTAAGATTACAACCAAACCAGGACTGGCAAACGGACAAATGATACACAACCGTGTGGGTATATACTTTGACAACAATGAGGTGATAATGACCAACACCGCCAGCAACATAAAGGGCTGCCCTACTACACAGGTAAAAAACATAAACACAACGGACGATGTGCTGCTGTACCCCAACCCAGTAACTGATGTGCTGACCATAATAGCCCAACCGGGCAGCTACACTACCTTAACTATAACCAATGCTGTGGGACAACAAATGGTGCAACAAAACATAACACTAGCAGAAAACAAAGTGAATGTAAAAAACCTACCGCCGGGTGTATATAGCATAACACTAAGCGGTGCGCAGCACAATGTGACGAAGCGATTTGTGAAGTGGTAGTGGATTGTCACCAAATGACTTTAAAATTAATAATTATACTTAATATAGTTTACTCTTTATGAAAAAATACATAACCCTACTATTACTATCGCTGTTAGTAACAATGTCTAGTGCCATAGCTCAATTATCTGGTGGCAATCTTTTTTTGAAAGGAAACTTTCTGGAGGTGGGTTTTCAGGCTAATGGCGCAATGGGTGCAACGAGTGGTATTCCGGCGGGGTTTCATCCGCATAGCTCTGGTAGTGCTGGTGGAGGCTCACTGGCATCTGTATATGACTATACACGGGACGGATGGACAGTAGGCACTCCACCGTATATGGGTGATTATACAATGGTGGGAACTCCGTATGAAATGTGGGGAATACAAGTGGGAAGTGTAAGAACACATGCTGCACAGCAAGCACCATCTGGTGTATATTACAATAGTGGTAGTGGAATAGGACTGTATGGAGTAAACACTGGTTATAGCTTAACAGCAATGGAGGCTACAGGATACTGGGATGGCACTGCGATGACTGGGCAGTTACAGATTCATAAAGAAATGAATGTGCCCATCAATGGAACTGCACTAAAAATAAAAGTGAAACTAAAAAACGTTGGTGCTACTCCATTATCTAACATATACTATATCAGATCTTGCGACCCAGATGTAGATGGCTCATGGCCTAGTGGCAGTTTTGCCACTAATAATACAATAATACATCAAGGATCAACAGATAACAAACATTTTGTACAAGCTTCATCTATGGGTTCTTACCCTTTAGCGAGGTTTGGACTAGCAGCTAAAGATGCCAGAGCAAGAGTATTTATTTACTCAGATTGGGCTTTGTCAACATCTGTTAATTTAGCAAACCTGCATAATGGCACCTATACACCAGCAGTGTATGGCGAAGGGATGACATGGAATGGAGATATAGCAATAGGCATTACGTTTTCGCTAGGCACACTAGCAGCCGGAGATAGTACTGAATTCACCTATGCATATATGTATGGTGGTGCAGCAACATTTGATAGTGTATTTGCTTTGCCATGCAGCGGTACTCCTGTAGCTGGCACAATAGCCGCTAATTCGTCTACAGCATGCAGTACCAGCAGTATTTCATTGCTAATCACAGGCACTACGTTGGTAACAGGTCTTGGATATCAATGGCAATCATCAAACGATAGTATGACATGGGCAAACATCCCTTCTGCTACTACTAATGGATACACCATTTCCGGGCTAACTGCCACAACCTATTACAGATGTATAGTAACCTGCACTGGAACAGGACTATCTGACACAACTGCTGGTAAAAAAATTGTTTATTCCACCATTTGCCCCTGCTTGGTGCAAGATGCTGGAATGGTGCTACCTAGCACTCTTTCAAGTTGTGATACTGCGACTATTACTCTTAATAACAGTGGATATACAGCATTGCCTACCATTGGGTTGCAATGGCAAAAAAGTGCGGATAGTGTAACATGGACTGATATAGCAGGAGCAACATCAGTACCCTATTCATTCAGTGGACTAACCAGCACAACCTATTATAGACTGAAAACTACTTGTATAGCTACGGGTGTAATGGTGGCATCGGCAGGTAAAAAAATAACGTATACCGTACTTTGTAATTGTTCTGGATCACCCGTATTGTCAACTGCTATAGCCAGTAGTACTTATTGCAGTTCTTGTGCGCTTACATTGAGTCTATCTGGTATATCTGCTATGCCTGGGCTTACTTATCAGTGGCAACGTACACAATCACTATCGTCGGGATGGAGTAATATTACAGGTGCTACTACATCACCTTATATACACACACCTACCGAAACCTACTATTACCGATGCAATGTAAGCTGCGGGTCATCAACCACTACATCTAGTAATGTATTAGTTATAACACCTCACACTATATTGATAGATAGTGTTACACGCTCACCAGATACTGTTTGCTCAGGACAGCGGTTTTATGTATTGGCAAGTGGAAACTCGCCATTGATGAAGGTAAAAACATACTTTGGAGATGGCAGTTCAGTAATAAATTCGCTAATATCATTTACCCCAAATTCGTTTGTAAATATAGCACATACATACACTCATCCATTTTCATACCCAGTGAAACATGTTTTGTATTGCGATACTATGGCACAGGATTCTGTGACATTTACTTACGAGCATCCTTATTGCAACTTACTCTCCATCAAATTTTTTGCAGATCTAAATTTAGACTGCAATAAAAATACCAGTGAGGTGTTTATGAGTACACCTTTAAATATTAAAGTTGACTCTGCGGGAATTGCTATTGATACTATTACTACCCCAAGTGGATTCTATTATAAAGCATATGGACCTGCTGGAACTGTTTATAGAATGAGTTTAATATCAACAAATGTTTTTCCTGTTTGCCCTATGAGTGCTATTGTTGTGGATACAATAAAAACCGGAAACTACCTTTACCCAACACATTTTATCGCCTTAAATTGCTCTTCCACCTTGTATGACATAGCGATCTATCCTTATTTCAGGGCATTTACAAATATTTTCCAAACGGCCACTACCGTACGCAACTTGCAATGCTCCCCTCAGTCGGTCACTACACTTGTTTCATTCTCTCCTAGATACAAAAACACCCCTAGTGGTGGTTATTATTTCGCACCTTCTCTATACTCTTTTACAGATTACTCAAACACTTGGATCAAAAATGGAGTTAGTATTGTAGGTAATAAACTACAAACTTCACATAAGGCTCATCCAGACCCGAGCCTTCCTCCACTGATTATTGGAGATACTGTTTCTGCAACTTTTAAAGTATCACCTATAATTGGAGACTTAGATACTACTAACAACTACATCATTATTACTGATACAATTCAAGGCCCATTTGACCCAAATATGATACAAGTATTGCCCAATGGATGCTACGACAATGACACTACGCTGCAATACACGGTACACTTTGAGAACAAGGGCAATGATACTGCGCATAATGTGTATGTGATGGATACACTGTCTGACAATCTGGTAGCGAGTAGTTTGGAAGTGCTGGCAGCATCGGCTGATATGTTTACGCATGAGTATAAGGATGGGCCGTATCATATTGTAAGGTTCGATTTTCCGGGTATAAAACTGCTGGATAGTTCGTGGTTTGGGCTGAATGCGGGTATGTTTGTGTTTAAGATAAAAACCAAACCAGGACTGGCTAACGGGCAAATGATACACAACCGTGTGGGTATATACTTTGACAACAATGAGGTGATAATGACCAACACCGCCAGCAACATAAAGGGTTGCCCTACTACACAGGTAAAAAACATAAACACAACGGACGATGTGCTGCTGTACCCCAACCCAGTAACTGATGTGCTGACCATAATAGCCCAACCGGGCAGCTACACTACCCTAACCGTTACCAATGCTGTGGGACAACAAATGGTTCAACAAAACATAACACAACCTGACAACAAAGTGAATGTAAAAAACCTACCACCCGGTGTATATAGCATAACACTAAGCGGTGCGCAGCACAATGTGACGAAACGATTTGTGAAGTGGTAGTGGATTGAAAGAAATAATCTAATCCCACAAGGTCTTCACTATACTTGGCTTTATAGCATCGGCATTGTCTGTCAGCGCTGCTTTTTTGTCGACTTTGTGTGCTTGTAGCTGGGTGTCGGAGCAGGGGCGCATGAGCGGTTGCAGGTGCTCTTTGCGGGCAGTGGTATCTAGCCAAGCCGGTAGGGTATCAGTATTGAGTACGAAGGGCATGCGCTGACCGTGGTTGTGTATAGTAGCCATCATTGCATTGGCTGGAGTAGTAATGATGCTGCAGGTGCGCACCATTTCACCAGTTTGGGTGCTTACCCATTCATCCCATATACCACCCAGTAATAGTGGTGCGCCATCGGCAGCATATATATAGAAGGGTTGTTTGTCGCGCCCCAGGTGTTGCCACTCAAAAAAACCTGCTGCATACACCACACATCGCTTCTGTGCCGCTGACCTGAAGGAAGGTAATTCAAACAACGTTTCGCACCGTGCATTCAGTGTTTTGTTCCACAGTTCGTGTGCCTTTTGGAGGTTTGGCATACCAGCAGGTATGAGTCCCCAAACCACAGGCTGCACCGCACTGGGCTTGTCATTGGTGGTTACTGGTAGCTCTGGGTGGTCAAAACCACTGACGGTGAATCTGGTAGGATATTCCCCCACCTCCACCCCACTGCCTAGCTTTTCTTTCAGAGCTCCCTTAGCGGGTGTAGCTACGTGGTAACACATATATGGCTTTGTAAATAGCTAGTGAAACGTTATTGTTTTATAATTATTTTCTCAGAATAATTATGAAGCTCATCGCTGTATCTGAGTATGTAATTACCGTTTGGCAACAATAATTCAATTGGCAGACTCGAGGACACATCAATGCTACTATAATATACTTGACCCAACAAGTCGCAAACACTAAATGCTTTAGTTCCAGTCGCCTTTTTACTGAATAGTAAACTGATTTTACCTCCTGAAGGATTAGGATAAACCCTCACGGGTGCATCATTATCATTCTGTTGCACACTACCCTCATAATAATACCAAAAATTTATTTCTTCAATCATCCAACCAGCTTTGGTAAATGTACTATCCCTAATGAAAGTAAACCTATACATGCTAGAATCATAACCCGAAACATCAAAACCACGTGAGAAGGAAAAACCCATGGTACCTACTGTAGAATAATTTAGCTGAGTTGGCAATGTCCCCGAGAACCAGTAGTGATCAACAGGAATTGAATCTGCTGTATTTATCCAGTTTAGCCCACCATCTTCAGACAACTCAAATATAGCTCTGGCATGAGAATCAACTTCCAACCTGTAATTAAACGAAATTTCATATAAAGGGCCTACAAATTCAGGAAGACCTGGAAACCAAACATCTTTTTTAGGTAATTTTAGTATAAATACCGAGGTGTCAGCCCTAGCTGTTGTAGCAACAGTATCTGTCATTAAAGCATTTGCATCGAAGAAACCTGTGGAAAAGAATGACTTTTGAGGCATTCCTATTTGCCATCTGTTATTTTTATAGTTTACCGTATCTATGCTTATAAAATCTCGGTAGTCTATATAAAAAGGGGGCGCGATATTATCGAAATTGACATAATGATTTTGACCGTAACTAGGAATAGCAATAAGTATGCAGAATAGTAAAAGGTAAAATTTCATTTTACGAATATAAATAGAAGATTTTGATGTACACTTTATTATATCCAATAGTTGTAAACCTACGTCTTAAATGACGGGGCGTAATCATCCATGCAGGTTTGACACAAAATATTAAATCTGCATATTTGCTTCCATTTTTAGTGCAAAACTCTTTGAAATTCATTAGTCCATATAGTACTCCAGCATACCCTTTATCAGTGCACTCCAGCCTTCATTGGGTATACCTTGCCACATGGCACCATTGCCTGCTGCATGATTTCGACCGTGATATATGGCAGATAAGTCGTGCTGGTCGCGTAACACTACTATTGTTGTTGTATCTGTACTTTTAGACTGTGTATTGTCCTGACCGGGTTGGGTAGATGGGCGGAGCCTCATAGCAAAGGTCTCCATATTGGTGTCGGGGTAATCATCATATTCCAGTGCCTCTATCGTCAACCAATCATATTGGGGATCTGACGCTGTCGCTGTGGTGGCAACAAGTACATGATCGCCGCGGCGGGCATGACGTTTTACCTTATTACCACTACCATCGGCCAACATAAAACTCACGTCGACCATGCCTGCATACTTACCCCAGTTAGTTACATTTAGCAATCTGTCTTTTATGTCTACAAAAAGATCTTCAGCATCGTCGGTGGTTTCAGCACTCAAGCTATGTACAATGTCAATTTCGGTACCCTCATTGTGTTCCGGCACTAGATAGTGAAGTTCAGCCACAAGCAATATGTTTTATGAAAATTACTAAAAAACGCAATATACGGTGTACTTATTGCAATTAATGAACAACATATTTTTTGGCTGCATTACATATACGCATTAAGTCAATAAAACTCTTACCCTCTCAGTACCAGCATTTCGCCGTCATCTGTTATTCGCACCAGCATGGATGGTTGGCTAACAACTTCATCATCTTGCCTGTGACGTACCACATAGTCTGCACCCGTCACAATACCTTTACTTATGCTGCTGTAGACGGTCGGTGTAGGCGCGCCACTAATGTTGGCAGAAGTAGCTACCAGGGGCCTTCGCAAACGTTTTATAAGTGCCTTACAAAACGGATCTGTAGTGACCCTTATAGCAACACTACCATCGGCATTAACCACATTGTCTGCCAGCTCCAGCGCATTGTCATATATTACCGTCGTGGGCCGTTCAAAGTTCTCTACTAGGGCTATGATATCGGGTGGTGGTGCAGCTACATACTGTAATATATCTCTAGCATCAGCCAGCAAAATAATCATGCTTTTTTCGGCAGGACGCTGTTTAAGGGCAAACACTTTTGCTACTGCATCATCATTGAGTGCATCGCATCCTATGCCCCATACCGTATCAGTAGGGTATAATATAGTACCACCGGCTAGGAGTACCTGCACACAGTTTTTTATATCTTCTTCGAAGTCCACCATAATAATTGTTCGTTGGTTATACCATAGGCACACCTAAAATGTTGTTGAGGACAGCTCTTATGTCCATGTAGCCCACAAGGACGGCAGCTAAGTTTTTCTGCAGTTTGCACCACACGCCCGTTGGTGCGTAGTGGGCCAAAGCCAAACTCAGGTATAGTGGAGCAAAACACGGCAGTAACGGGTGCATCTACCGCAGTGGCAAAATGAAGCGGCGCAGAATCATTGGTATAATTCATAGCTGCACCCTTCATTAGCGCAGCTGACTGCAAAAAGTTTAAACTACCACATAGATTCTGCAAGTTGGTGCGGGTAGCATTGTCTATTATTTGTTGTACCGCCTTTTTATCGGCAGGTGCACCGATAAGGTAAATGTTGTAATACTGAGGCAGTTGATTAATTAACTCAGTCCATTTTTCAGCTGCAAATTGTTTGGTAAACCATACCGAAGTAGGAGCGATACACACATAAGGCATGTTTTGATATTGGGCTACATGTTTGTAGTCGGAAGCCGTTGGGTACAGCGCTGGCATTGCTGGAGCAGCATCTGTAATATCGGCTATGAGTTGCTGGTTTCTGTACACCTCGTGATCCGTATTTTGAGTACCGGGCTGGCCTATAATGTGTTCTTGTTTGCGGGTAAATGAAAATGATAGCGGATTTTTTTTGAACCCCGCTCTGTAGGGTGCCCCTGAAAACATTGTAATGATACCCGATGTAGCAAACCTGTGGGCGTTGATCACGTGGGTATAGTTGGCAAGGCGTACCCTGCTGGCCAGTTGAAGCAGGTTGCGGTTTTTGTTATTGTTTTTGTCCCACACCAGTACCTCATTTATATACGGATGGCCTGCTAGCAAGCCTTCATTACCCTTACGCAGTAAAAAATCAATCTTGGCTACAGGGTAGTACACGTGCAATTTTTCGGCTATAGCAGTAGCCAATACCACATCGCCAGTAAAGGCGGTCTGAATGATCAGGAATCTAAACATTGATGCGGCGAAATTACAACTGTATTGGTTTTTGAATGTTTTAACAATAAAAAAAATCTGTTTTTTCGGATTTTGGTCCTAAATTTGTTTCATAACAAACATAACCAATCATACAAAGATGAGAAAGGTATTTCTTACATTAGGCGTTATTCTGTTATCTGGTGGTCTTTTAATGGCTCAGGGTAAAAAAAGCAAGAAAAAAGACAAAGCTAAAACTGAACAGGCTGAAACAGCTGTAAGTGCACAAGCTGTAACTGCTGCACCCAATGCATCAGCCACCTCACTGACATTAGAGGATATGGCATTTACTGATAATGTACATGACTTTGGTAGTATACCTGAAGGTCCGGATGCAAACTTTGTATTTACTTTCAAGAATAAAGGTAAAGAGCCGATCATAGTGCAAAAAGCTCAGCCATCTTGTGGTTGTACAGTACCTTCTTTTTCCAGCGAACCTGTGCCTCCAGGCGGTACTGGTAAGATAGATGTATCTTATCATACTAAAGGCAGACCAAATGCATTCTCTAAGTCTATCACTGTAGTATCTAATGCTGGTACTAAGGTGCTGACCATAAAAGGAACTGTAGAAAAAGCGCCTGCTAGCTCTGTGCCAGAGAACACATCAATGATGAAAACCAACTAAATAACACAATCCAAACACAATTTTTTAAATAACCATTCAACAAGATAAATTTCATGAAAAAAGTAATCTTCGGTCTTCTTTGCTTGTCAATTTCTGCTGCAGTAACTGCGCAAGATGGTAAAACTAATGCTCCTGCCGCTCCACAGCCTGCAGCGCAAACACCACCTCCGCCGCCAGCACCACCTAAGGCTAATCCTAATGCTGGTAAGTTCAAATTCTCTGAAGAAACTCACGATTTTGGCGAAATCCCAGAAGGCCCAGTAGCAGAGTTTGATTTTGAATTCAAAAACGTAGGTAAAGAGCCTATCGTAATTCAAGAAGCTCATGGCTCATGCGGTTGCACAGTGCCAAAATGGCCTCAAGAACCAATTTTGCCAGGCAAAAAAGGTGTTATACATGTAGCATATAACTCTGCTGGTCGTCCTGGTCCTATCAACAAGGATGTAACCATCAACTCAAATGCTCAGCAATCTCCATTGGTATTGCACATCAAAGGTACAGTAAAGCCAAAACCAGCTGAGCCAGTAGCTCCAGCAGAAAAGAAATAATAATAGTTTACAATATTTATAACACAAAAACAGTTGGCTAATGCCAACTGTTTTTGGAATAGGGAAGTCTACAAGATTGACTGTGTAATAATCATCGATTTCAAACTGAAATACAGATTTCTTACTTTCATTTCATTTTAAAGTATTATAAATTATCATTACGTATGAGAAAAATAATCATTGCAGCATTTTGTCTTTTGCTAGCTGGCGGCAGCTACACTGCAACAGCTCAAGAAAAACAAGGCAGCGCACAAACAAAATCAGGTCCCAAATTCAGATTTGAAAATGGTGAAACTCATGATTTTGGTGTTATTCAGAGAGGTCCAGTGGCAATGCACACTTTCGAATTTACTAATGTGGGTACAGAACCTATAATAGTAATGAATGTAACACCATCTTGCGGCTGCACCAACGTAGAATGGAGCAAAAGCCCTGTACTGCCAGGCCAGAAAGGCTTCATACAACTAGGGCTAAAAACCGAAGAACAACATGGTGTTTTTCATAAAGAGGTCTACATACAATCGAACGCCATAACACCTAAAGGCGAAAAAAGGTATACCCTGTATATAAAAGGAGATGCTAAAGATGAGGTAACAGAGGCGGACCTAGAAAAACAGAAAAAAGGTAAAAAAACTACAAAAGGAAAAACAAAAAAATCTCATTAAAAGAATAGCCGACTACAATGCAGTCGGCTATTCTTTTTTATTGCAGTCCTATCCTCGTTTATGTATCCTAATAAATGATCAGTATTGTTCTTTTTCGTTAGGGAAATCTTTACTTTTCACATCACTAATGTATGCCTTAGTAGCATTGCTGATATCTTCATACAAATTGAGGTATCTGCGCAAAAATCTCGGAGAGAAGTTTTTGGTTACACCCAGCATATCGTGCATTACCAGCACCTGACCATCTACCCCACTACCAGCACCTATACCTATTACCGGTATTTTTAATTGGCTTGCTACTTCTGTACCTAGTGCTGCAGGTATCTTCTCCAGCACTACCGAAAAACAGCCCGCCTCTTGCAATGCTATTGCGTTTTGAATGAGCATTTCAGCTTCTTCTTCTTCTCTGGCCCTTACTGTATATGTGCCGAACTTGTATATAGACTGTGGTGTAAGCCCCAAATGACCCATAACGGGAACTCCCGCCCCAACAATCCTTTTTATGGATTCGCATACTTCCTGCCCACCTTCTAGCTTTATACCATGTGCGCCAGCCTCTTTCATGATGCGTATAGCTGAGTTGAGCGCCTCTTTGCTATTGCCCTGATAAGAACCAAATGGCAAATCTACTATAACGAGGCAGCGCTTACAGGCACGCACTACACTTTGTGCATGATATATCATTTGGTCGAGGGTGATAGGTAAGGTGGTTTCGTGACCTGCCATAACATTCGACGCCGAATCACCCACCAGAATCACATCAATACCAGCATCATCAAGTATCCTTGCCATAGAAAAATCGTAGGCAGTAAGCATACTAATTTTTTCCCCGTTCAGTTT
Organism: Sphingobacteriales bacterium; assembly: GCA_027484425.1. Taxonomy (GTDB): domain Bacteria; phylum Bacteroidota; class Bacteroidia; order Chitinophagales; family Chitinophagaceae; genus Nemorincola. Next base: position 41,554 of record JAIXSZ010000052.1, on the reverse strand, counting down.
CATCCACTGAAGGGTGTGTGTAGTTATTCTTTTTATTTCTCCGTATGTAGACATTCTTTCGTGATTAGTGATGACTATGTGAAACTAAATACCCTTCATCATTGTGTAAATGTAAGATTACTAATGGATTTTAGATAAATAGCAAGAATCAGGTTGCTAGACAACAAATTATTATTAACCTAAAATTTCATAACATCAAGATAGCTATAGGTAAACGACCTACCTATAGACAATGTTATGGTACGTTTAATAGGCTTAGAAATGTCATTTTTTGTTTTACTTTTGTTTCAGTTTCAACCTTATAATGAAGTCAGTAAGTGTAGTCTATTTCAGTTACACCCTGACGGTTCAATATAATTCAAACTATGACTTACTAAATGATAGCCGAAAAGCATATGAATAATGTACACATTTCTGTTGTTTCTCCGGTTTACAAAGCAGAAAACATAGTAGATGAGCTAGTAAAGCGGTTGATTTCAGCACTCTCTACTGTTACCGATAGTTTTGAAATATTATTAGTAGAAGATTGTGGTCCAGATAACTCTTGGGACAAAATAGCTGAAAATTGCAAAAAACATAGTAGCGTTAAAGGAATTAAACTGAGTAAGAACTTTGGTCAACACCATGCGATAACAGCTGGGCTAGATCATGCTCAGGGCGATTGGATAATAGTAATGGACTGCGACCTGCAAGACAGACCAGAAGAAATACCCAAACTATACCAGCAAGCACAAAATGGATTTGACGTGGTTTTTGCAAGGAGAGCTGAACGTCAAGATGGATTTACCAAAAAACTGAGTTCACGTATATTTTATGCCGCATTTACCTACCTATCAGGTATGGAACAAGATGGTAGTGTGTCTAATTTTGGTATCTACAGCCGTAAAGCAATAGATGCAGTAAACCTTATGAGAGAACCCATTAGAGTATTCACAGCAATGTCTCGCTGGGTAGGATTCAAAACAAGCTATGTAGATGTTGTTCACGACAAAAGGTTTGAAGGAACATCTAGCTATAATTGGGGGAAATTAATTGATTTTGCATTAGACTACAGCATTTCATACTCCCAAAAACCGCTAAAACTTACAGTAAAACTTGGCCTTATCATATCCTTAATGTCATTATTATATGTAGTATACATCGCGGTAATGTACATGACGGGTCAGATCTCGCGTCCCGGTTACGCCAGTCTTATTGTATCTATATGGCTTTTATCAGGTCTTATTATCTTCACACTAGGCATTATAGGACTGTACGTAGGTAAAACATATGAGGGCATTAAATCTCGCCCCATTTACATTGTAAACCTCAAAGAAAATTTGTAACCCACACATTAAAATCTATGAAAAAAGTTCTGGTAATAGGTGCCAACGGTTTTTTGGGCAGAAATGTAGCCAACAAATGCGTAAATATGGGCTGGGTAACTGATGCCGTTGTAAATAGCAGTAGTGACAAAGTGCCAAGTGGTGTTAGAACTATTTACAATAGTCATGAGCTAGAGAAACTGAAAGAAAATGAATATGACTACATCATAAACACTGCTGCTTTTATACCCTATGGTCAGTACAATACACCTAATGAAGGCTTTATTATTTCTAATATTAATTTGCCACTATCCCTTCATACTCTTTTCCCTAACTCCAAAATTGTTTTTTCTTCTAGCATCTCGGTATATGGTAATAATATCGGTGTCGTAAATGAAAAATCTGACATCATTAGCCCTACTCTTTACGGTCTGTCAAAGCTGACTGGAGAACTCATCACAAAACATCATTCCGCTTACGCCATTGTTAGGTTTTCATCCCTTTATGGCTCTGGTATGTATACAGGTAGCTTCATACCAAGAGTGGTAAGCGATGCAAAAACAAAAGGTAAAATAACACTACTAGGTACTGGAGAGCGAAAACAAAACTACCTACACATATCTGACGCTGCTGATTACTGTATACACGCAGCATTGTACGGACAAAATGAGGTGTACCTTGGCGTAAGCACGCACGCTTATGAGAACAGAGAAGTAGCTGCCATAGTATCGGCCAATGTAGAGGGGTGTGAAGTCATATTCAACGGAGAAGATACGTCTCCATCTTTTCTCTACATTAATGAATTTACAATAAACAGCCTCAATTTTTCGCCTAAAATAAGACTTGAAGAAGGCATAAAAGAACTTACAAATGCATAAAATATTAGTAACCGGTATAGGTGGCAATGTAGGATATGGCATATTACGCAATATCAAACAAGCTTTTGGAGAGCACATAGAACTTATTGGTACAAATACTGTAAGGGTGTCGGCTGGCAACCACATGTGTCATGAGGTATATGAGGTTCCGTTTTCGACAGACGCTAGTTATATCCCAGTTATAAAGCGCATATGCGATACCCACGCCATATCGCTGATCATACCAAGCACTGATTATGAAACTTATGTGCTGGCATGTCATGAACATGAGTTGCCACCTGTGGCTGTATCGCCAGCAGATACTACTAAAATTTTTCTGGATAAATACCTTTCCTATCAGCATCTCACAAATGCTGGTTTAGGTTTTGCCGAAAGTATTTTGCCCTCGAACTATGCTAATAATTTCAGCACCTGTATTGTTAAGCCAAGGGAAGGCAGGGGCTCACGTAACCTTCACATCAATCCAGAAAACCCGTCTAGTTTTACTGATGACTATGTAATACAGCCTCTCCTCAAAGGGAAGGAGATAACTACTGCATTCTATGTCACTAAAAAGAATGAATTGCATGGGCATATCACTTTGGAACGTGAACTCATGTCAGGTGCAACAAATAGCTGTGAGGTAGTAACAGCATATGATAATGAAATGGAAGTTTACCTAAATAAACTTATTAGCTCTTTTGATATTAAAGGCTCGTGCAATGTGCAAAGCATAGTGACACAAGATGGCATAATACCATTTGAGGTTAACTGCCGTATATCTGGCACTAATTCTATCAGGTCACAATTTGGCTTTAAAGATGTAGCATACACTGTAGATGAATGGCTATATGGCAACGAACCAGAAAAGCCAGCTATCATTCATGGATGTGCAGTAAGGATACTGAGCGACATCATTTATCAAGGTTCATCTTTGAAAGACATCAACAACAATAGAGACGAATTTTATATATATGGGTAACATTGATTTTGTATTGTTTGACGCAGCCAATACGTTAATACACAAACCCGAATTATGGGGTAGAATAAAGATGGCACTTGCCAAACATGACATTTCAGTAGATGATCAGTTGTTGAAAATAAGGCATAAACTTATTAGTGAATTGATTAGATTCCCTGACAATACATCTGCCGATTTTTATAGGCAGTTTAATAGCGAGCTATTATACTCAGTAGGCATAATACCCACAGATGTAATATTAGACGATGTTTTTGCAGCATGCACCTACTTAAAATGGGATACGTTTGAGGATACACAAGCATTAAAGAACATCGCTCTTCCGAAGGGAATACTATCCAACTTCAACTCGAGCTTAACCCAAAGGATAAATACACTCATCCCCGACACCTTTTCAAAGATCATAATATCGGAAGAACTACAATGTGCTAAACCATCATTAGAGTTTTATACAAAAGCATTGGAGATAATAGGGATTCCAGCCAAAAACATATTATACATAGGAGACTCGATAAAACTCGATATGCAACCAGCGTTGGAAGTGGGTATGAACGTTCTTTTAATAGACAGAGATAATTGCTACCCTGACTTTAAACGAAGAATTAGCTCAATGCACGAAATATCTTCTTTTATCAACTAAGTTAGTAGTTGATTTGGAATGTCCAACACTAATAGTTGTTGATAAAATAACCTTGAAACTACTAATTGTTGTGTGTGTAACTATTTACAAAGGTCTATCATAGTAAACGCAATACACTACAAAATATAGTAACCATTTATCCCCAAAAGATATAAATTTGTTGGCAGTTACTTATAGAAGATATGTGCTTAAATAATAACTAACTCTGTAAAATAGGGTTTAAGTAAACCCGAAAACGGTTGTTTTACAGAACAATTCACAAAGCATAAAAACTTAAAAAACTGTAATATCAATACCATGAATAATACAAATATCACTCCTTTTAATAAGCCCTATTTGACGGGTAAAGAAGGACATTATATATATCAGGCTGTACTATCGGGCAAAATATCGGGAGATGGAATATTCACGAAACGATGCCATGAATTTTTCGAATTTACATTCGGATTTCGTAAATGTTTGCTAACAACATCTTGTACAGATGCACTGGAAATGGCATCATTGCTAATAGACATAAAAGAAGGAGACGAAGTAATAATGCCCTCGTATACTTTTGTGTCTACAGCTAATGCATTTGTGCTGAGGGGTGCTAAAATTGTATTCTGCGATAGCAGAAAAGACCATCCGGGTATGGATGAAGACCTGATAGAAGGACTGGTAACAGAACGCACACGTGCAATTGTGCCAGTACACTATGCCGGTATAGCCTGCGATATGGACAAAATAATGCAGGTAGCTAACAAATACAATTTGTATGTAGTAGAAGATGCTGCACAAGCCATAGACAGCTACTACACTGGTGCTGATGGCGTAAAACGTCCATTAGGTTCTATTGGTCATCTTGCTGCGTTTTCGTTTCATGAAACAAAAAACATCATGTCGGGTGAAGGTGGAATGATTGTAATCAACGATGAGCGTTTTGTAGAGCGAGCAGAAATAATAAGAGAAAAGGGCACGAATAGGAGTAGATTTTTCAGAGGTGAAGTAGACAAATACGGATGGGTAGACATAGGCAGTTCGTTTCTTCCATCTGATATTATTGCAGCTTTTTTGTATGCGCAACTCGAAAATCTGGCCGACATCCAGAACAAAAGAAAACAAATCTGGAATCAGTATCACACAGAGTTGAGCGAGCTTGCAGCAAAAGGTCACTTCAATATGCCAGTAGTTCCGGCCTATGCATCTAACAACTCACACATGTTTTATCTAGTGTTTGACAGTTTAGATGAGCGAAACAGAGTTATTAAATCTTTGAAGGATCAGAATATTTATTCGGTATTTCATTACCTCAGTTTGCACAAGAGCCCATATTACGAAGCTAAATACACCGGAGAAGAACTGCCAGAAACAGATCGTTATTCTGACTGCCTGTTACGTTTGCCACTATACTACGAGCTGAACCCAGAAATAGTTATTAGTGCCATTAAAGCCTTGTTTTAATACATACAAAGAAGAACAACAATAACACACCAAATACACAAACGATGGCAGTAGATTTTCAGGCCTTAGGATTAGTCAATACAGATGGAATATGGCACGCACAAAAGAAAGTGTCAATTTCATATCCAGACGATGGGAATAACTATTGCTACCAGATAGAGGAAGTAAGCTTTTGGTTCAAACACCGCAATAATTGCATTAAAGAACTCGTAAAAAAATACCACGGCAACAATGGTGCTTTTTTTGATATAGGTGGCGGTAACGGATATGTAGCTAAAGCCATAGAAGAACTAGGCATAGAAACCATATTAGTAGAGCCTGGTGAAAAAGGCTGCGCTAATGCCAAGAAAAGGAACATAAAAAATGTAGTGTGTGCAACAATAGAAGATGCAGGTTTTAAACCTAACAGCATGCCAGCTATTGGTGTTTTTGATGTGGTAGAACATTTTGACGATGATTTAGGTCTGTTAAAAAACCTTAATAATTTTTTGGTTAAGAACGGTCTCATCTTTATAACTGTGCCTGCTTTCGAGGTATTGTGGTCTGTCGATGACGATTCTGCAGGGCATTATCATAGATACACCCTACAGAATATGGGCGAAAAACTAAAAAAAGCAGGTTTTGAGGTGGTGTATGATACATATATATTCTCTATTCTTCCATTACCTGTACTACTATTCCGTACTATACCAAGTAAATTAGGTATTAGGAAAGAACCAACATATGACACTCAGAAACCAAATGAGCACAATAAAGATAGCAGTATGCTGTCGCATGTTTGGAATTGGGAAATCAACCAACTGAAGAACGGCAAAAAAATACCTGTAGGTGGAAGTTGCCTTATAGTAGCAAGAAAGATGTAACGAGTTTAAAGCTCTTGATTGGTAAAGTATGCCTGATAGGAAAACACACCTCAAATGATCAGTACCTTATTAAACAGGCTGTCTAGTAAAAAATACCTTTTAATTGCGATAATCATTACATTAATTGTAGTGATTATAAAGGCATTAAAACAACACCCTATTTATTCTCTGGAGAATATAGGTGACGAATCTTTTTATTATCCCGAATCGGTATATCTCGAAAAATATGGTTTGTACAAAAGTTTGTCGCAAGGCACTTCTGTCTTATTCTCCATTATTATCGTTCTTTTTTCTAAAATATTCTCAACTAGCTTACTCATTGCAGGACGTATTTACTCAGTAATTGCGTTCCTTATCAGTTCGGTATTACTATATAAAATATTAGCAAAGTACACACGGCTTTCCCTTGCCGCCATTGCATTTACCCTAGTTTATTTCGCTACTATGTGTAGAGGATGGTTGTGGCTAGAGCTAGCCGACCTGTCTTCAATGCCATTTGTTTATGGGTCGCTTTACCTATTGCTACAAAACAAAGGATACAAAAATATAGTTATCAGTAGTTTATTATTGTTTTTAGGTTTTGCTATAAAACCTACCTGCCTTATAATGCTTCCAGCCTTTATAGCCGGATTGTTTATGTTGCAGTATCGGTCAGAGGGCATTGGAAAAGCAGCAATGAACGCAATTGTTTATGGTAGTGTTTTTGTGTTTTTTTTCGGTTTGTACCATATCCCTGGCTACCAAACATATGGAAAATTGATGCTGGAATCGAAAAACCATACTTATAATGGTGATAAAAGAGTAGAAAATAAGACATCTTGGGTGGAGCGAAATGTTTATTTGCAGAAATACAATGTCAATAACAAACCTAACAATTGGCATATAACATGGGCAGAAGTTGATTCGTTTAAAGCATTACACCCCGAAATAAACCTAAACCAAAGTATTACTCAGTATGTAAAAGAAAACCCAACTGCTCACCTAAAAAAAATACTAAAAGAGCTGTTCTTATTTTTACCATACGAAATTCAATCAGGTTTCTTTTTTTATAAATGGAATATTATCAACCACTGGATAAAAAATGACATGGTTATCAAGTTCATAGGTCTTTTATTGATAGCTGGCTTTTACTTCAAAGAACGTGAAGTTTTAAAAAACAACATAATACTTGTGCTTTTGGGCACAGCATATTTCCTATGCTTAAGTATTTATTCGCTTATTGATATACAAAGCAATTGGTTACTTTGGTGCTTCCCATTTCTTGCATTGCCTATTATCTCTCTGCTCACCAAACACATCAACATAGCGTTGCTGGTTTTGCTACAGTTGCTATTTATTGTTGTAATGTAATTTACTGTGCTAACCAATATTTGCGCAATAACCACTCAGCTATTGCTAAAAGAAGAATGACGAAGAAATACCATTTTCTATTAACAAGTGGTACCGTTTCTGTGTGCGTTTCTATCAGAGGGGTAATCTTTTTATTGGCAATAATACTATCGTATAATGATGAGGCTCCAGCTACTGAGGTAAACGCACCATTATGAGCATGCGCAAGGTTATACAACAATGGATAATCTGCGCCAGTTTCCATCAACTCTAGCGGTATACTCTCTACCGCAAAAGAGCCTGAAACCGATAAATCTTTACCATTGTATGTGGTACGAGCTGTATAAGTATATCTGCCTCCAGCACGAATACCAATATTGAGATTGTAGCCAGTTCCAAAACGCTCGAATGAATACTCTTGACGCTTGCCCGCACTATCTGCTATTGTAATTTTCACATCAGCAGTATTTACAGGTTCATTATTGGCATTATTGAGTTGAGCGTTAAAGGAGATAGGCTCTTGATCGCTCCAAATATTTTTAGGCATAGCGACCGTAAACGGACGCTCAGCATTGTTAGCACATAAAAATGCGATTGTTTGCCTAATGCACTCATCTATAACACTGTGTTCGTTGTAATTTTTGTATTCATACAGCCGCCAGCGCCATATACCCTCCCCTACTAGTATAGCAGTGGGTACAGCAGCCTGCTGCAATAGCCATGCAGGCATTACTCCGGCAGGTGTGCGCTGCGTAAAAAAGACATTACTACCCGGCGATGCTATTACTGCACTCGTGTGTGCTACCATCGGAGGCATTTTGTCTATGACTGTCTGGATTCGCCTCGGCACTGTAAATGCACTAAATGCTGGATGATAGGTCAAAACTATATCATGTGCACCAGTAGGCGATATACCAGTGCGGGTCAACTGCTTTAATGCATTGAGTGCTTGTATATCTGTTTGGGCGGTTACTATAAACCATATAGGTTTGCGAGCAGCTACGAGAGCTTCAGAAAAACGATGCCTTAATGATGGTAAGCCGTGTGCAATCACAGCATCGTATGCCGCCAATGATTGCGGCATATCGTCGGCGTTACACACTTTCACCTCATAACTAGCCAGCAAAGACAAAGCTTCCTTTAATGCGTTGACATCAGGATGTGGTGCAGCCGCTACAATAAGAATACTTTTCTTTTCGTCTACTACTTCTACAAACAAATCCCTGTGATTATTGGTTGTGTTTTGTTCATCTTTTGCCTCTGGCAGTGATATGGTATAATGATGCAAACCAGCTTTAGTGGCTTTGACGGTAAATGAGACAGATCTATCAAACCTGTCTGTATTTACTATCAATGGTACCGACCCCACCACCTCACCACCTTCTTTTAATATCGCACCGTTGTTGTAACCGTTACATAACTCACCTACGATGTCTGCCCTAATCTCAAAAGAAGAATTAATGGCGGCAGTTTTGTTGGCATAGGTTCTGGCTATGCGCAGGTCGCGGGTACGGGTACTATCTCCTATGGCAACGGTGTAGATAGCGCCCTGATAAGATGACTGGCGGTATGCAGGACTGATACCCTGATTAAACCTACCATCTGTAGCCAACACCACTGCACCTAAATTTTGCATTCCATACAGCTCTTCTGCCTGAGCAAGAGCGGCAGAAATGTCGGTTGTCTGTCGGTCGAATGTATAAGCCGTATCTGGCTGCACTGCATCGCCAAAGCCCCATTGCACCACCCGGAATTTATCAGACAATTTGTTTGCCAACGATTGCATTGTGCTGCGATAGGCAGCAGAATCCTTTCCTAGTGCCATCCCTGCCGAGCGTGAGTTGTCCTGCAGCAGTAATATCACTGGCTGTTCGGTAGTGTGTTTATTCACAACAATATCAGGCACTAGTATTAGCAACAGCGCAGTGAGTACCACAACGCCCCGTAATGCTGAAGTCAACCAAGGATATGGCACTGCACGTCGCTTATCGGCACGATAAACCCAAAACGCTGCGCTGAAAGCTATAACAAAGGCAAGCAGCCAGTATAAAAATTGCATAGAAGCAGCAAGCTAAGTAAAAAAATAAAAACAAAAAGGTAAAAAGTAACAATTACCCCATCAGATTACCTAATAGTTTTGTCTCAGGTGTGCTTGTTTCAACTGAATTGCAATATTTGCGCTAATTTCACGTTTCAAGAGGTTGTGAATATGCGAAGTTTAGTCATCCTACTACTGATAATGAGTATTTCTTTGCACCTAAGTGCTCAGGAAGATTTATTTGGACCATCCGAACATAAAGAAGCCAGACATGGTTTTATACTCAATGGCAATGTCGGGCATGACCTACCAGGAGGAGATATGGCTCAAAGGTTCGAAAACTCGTGGAGATTGGGACCAGCACTACTTTATAAAACAAAGTCGAACTGGCTGTTTGGTGCCAAATTTGATTTTATTGTAGGTAAAAATGTTAATGAAGATTCGCTGATGATCAACATCAGAGACAAATATCAAACCTATAGCAAAAACCTGTTTCAGTTCATTAACAATGACGGACAGCGAATAGGAGTACCAGTATATGAACGTGGCTATGCAGTAGGACTATCTGCAGGTAAAATATTTAACACCACAAAACTGCATCCCGATAATGGTATTGTCGTTCTAACTTCGGTAGGCTTTATGCAGCATCGAATCAATATTTTTGATAAAGATAAGTCTGTTATGTCTCTAAGAGGTCAATACCTCAAAGGGTATGACAGGCTTGCGAATGGAATCTTTGTTGAACAATATCTGGGCTATATGTATTTCTCCAAAAGCAGGCTTATCAATTTCACTCTAGGTGCTGACCTGTTAGTGGGTTTCACACAGGGAAGAAGGGATTATCTGTACGATGTAATGCGTCCAGACCATACCAAGCGACTAGATGTATTATTTGGGTTACGAGCAGGATGGTTTATCCCCATGTTCAAACGCAGCTCTGAAGATATGATGTTTGAATAGCTAATACGTAATGCTTAATGCATACACCCTAAATACATTCTGGCTGGCACCTTAAAAGCTTTAGAAGCCTTAGACCTGATGGACGTAAGAACAGAATCTGCATCAGTTTCATTCTCAAAAAGCCCGGCACAAATAGCCATCAATTCTCCACTGGTATCATTGGAATAGGTTTCATAATACTCCATGCTCAAATAGGAAGAAGGAAAACGTCTTGGAAAATACTGTCCTCTATACATCTCATCCTCATCTGTATCTGAAAGCACTATTTTCTTCTTCTTTGTATCATAAAACCTACCCATAGTATCTACAGTAATCTTCAAACTTGAACTGATATCATACATGCGTTTATCTAGTTCAAAATAACTGTAGCCCGTATCTGCTATTACCGCATACAATACTACATAGTCTTCTTCAGCATTGCTAAGTGCAGAGTCTGAGCTGGTAGGCTGTGGTGCTACTACTGGGGCTAAGGCGGGTTGCTTTTCTACATTGTCCTGACAGGATACGATACTAACACCCAGTATTAGTCCCGCAGCTATTATTAGTTTTGTTTTCATGATAGTGAAAATAGATTAGTCTGTTACTTCAGTAATGTTTTCAGCATTGGGATATAAGCCCCATGCCTCAGCAAGCATGCTGCGCTGGTGTGCAGGCAATGTGCCTGTACCATCATAAAACCCTGCCAAACTTCTCTGCCTGTATGCTTCGTACAAGGTAATCGCGCAAGCTACAGAAATATTGAGCGACTGAACCATACCTACCTGCGGAATTATAAAATTACCATCGCAGTATGACAAACATTCCTCCGTAACCCCCTCACGTTCATTGCCAAACACAAGCGCTACCCTTTGGGTGAGGTTGAGGTCGTATAATGAGCATGAAGCGGCACCCAAGTGTGTAGCATATACCTTGTCACACAATTGTTTTACAGCTTCCATACATTGGGCTGTATCTGTATACTGATGTATGGTGAGCCAACCTAAAGCACTAGCTGAACTCGTCTTGGCAAACTTTTTGTGTGGCTTTATCATATTATTCAGCACAAAAATATCTTGAACTCCCACTGCATCACAAGTGCGCATCACTGCTGAAATGTTGTGTGGATCATAAACATTTTCCATAACCATCACCAGTCCACTCTGACGTAGATTTAGTACTTTATTTATTTTGTCGGTTCTTTCGGGTGTCATAACACTGCAAAAGTAAAACTTAGGAACTGATGGAGCAAACAAAGACATAAGTAACAAAGCAATAATGAAAAATGAAAGACCACACTCTTATAAATGTTATATTTTTATCGCAAACTAAATGAATGAGCCACCATCATCGTGCCGAAAAAGATTGTTTAAATTGTGGTACTGAAGTTTTGGGTAAGTTTTGTCAGCAATGCGGGCAAGAAAATCTGGAGCCCAGAGAAACTGCATTGCATATGGTACGCCATTTTGCAGAGGACGTTACTCACTTTGACAGCAAATTTTTCAATTCTGTAAAGTATTTATTTACTCGGCCTGGATTTCTGGCTAAGGAGTACATGAGGGGACGCAGGGTTAGCTACCTCAACCCCGTAAGAATGTATTTATTCACTTCTGCTTTTATCTTCATTCTCATTTCTTACATCTCTGGTGGCAGTCACAAAGAACAACCAGAAATACTGAGGGCTAGAGATTCTATAGAACTACACAATACTACTGAGTCTGTTACATTTTACACCACACCTATCGATGGTGTAGACGAACAGGTATCTGGAATGGTGCTACCAAATTCGTACAAAGTAAATGGAGTGCATGTATATGATTCAATACAAAAATCATTACCTGTTGATAAACGAGACCAAATCATAGACCGATACTTCAATCGTAAAATCGCTGCTACTTCTAGTGCCTATCATAAAAACCCCAACGAATTCATGCACAAGCTGTATGAGCGGTTCGTGAAATCATTTTCAAAGGTATTTTTCTTATCGCTACCCTTATTTGTGTTACTACTAAGACTGCTCTACATCCGACAAAAAAAGTTCTATTTTTCTGTTCATGCCGTATTCACGCTACAGTATTATTGTTTTGTCTTTTTCTCTTTATTGCTCATTACTATTGCTCAGAACTATGCTTTCAATAATTCCCCCATTTCGTCAGTAATGACGATAGTTTTAACAGCTATCGTTATTGGCATATACGTTTATCTCTACATAGCTATGTTGCGCTTTTACCAGCAGCATTGGTTCAAAACAGCGATAAAGTTTCTTATACAGAGCAGCATAATTACTATTGCATTATTAGCAATAACGGTCACCGTCTTTTTCAATCTAATGGTTTCTTTAGCTGAAATGTAAAAAACGATTACTCAAAATTATCTTTTATAAGTTTCTCGAATTTTGTTTCGAGTTCTTTGGCTTGTTCTTCGCCCAGTATTTTCTTTGCTGCTAGTTTTAGCACTGCTAACCTTGCGCTTGCTTTGGCGGCTGTTTCTTTGTTGTCATCTTTCAGTTTATTTTTCTGTTCAGTTACCGCCTGAAAGAAAAAACTACAACAAGTAGACCTCGATGAAGTAGAAGTTTCATAGATTATCAAATGCACATAAGCGTCAACGGCAGTGGCAAATGCAGTATCATCCGTTGTGTTTTTCAGATAGTTATTGAGCATCAGCGATAGCTGAACAGCGTCTGAACCATAAGAACGTTTGGCTTTACTTGATAGCAATGACACATCATCTGCCACACCCTTACCAGCTATTATGGTATAAACTGCTGTCTCGAGGCCAGCCTTAGGGTTGGTTTTACTCAGCTTTAGCGCTAGTTTGTATGCAGTGTCATTATCTTGTTTATTCAGTGCTTCAAGTGCATTGCCTGCTACTGCATAAGAGCTATCCCAGATAGCCGCCAGTAAAATGGGTTTTGCCGATTTCACCTTCCAGTTGCCTAGTGTTTCTATCGCTTCTGCTCTTACCAGATTGTTGCTGTCGCTTTGTGCTAGCTCTGTTACTTTTTCGGTCCATCTTTTTTTGTATTTGTCGCTCTGCAACCTACCTAGTTGTCCCATTGCATACCGTCTCACGGATTGTAGCTTGTCGGCTAGTGCCATATCTACTATTACCTGCGCCGCAGAGTCCGATATCTGTTTGTTAGCGGCCTGCACTGCCAGTCTTCTGCTTATTCCATCGGTACCCTGAGTGTATTGTACAAGCCACTCGCTTGTTTTCTTATTTTCTTTCACCTCTCCGGGCAGCACGTGCAGTACGTCTGGTATCAACACTGGTCGAACACCGCTTTTATAGGGATAGCTATAAATGTGCGTCTTGTTTTCAATTTCCCAATTTATAACAGTACGCTCATTCCCATATATAATGGCTGTTTTCAATGGCAATTTGTACATCATAGTGCTATCCTCTTGTATCTGCGTCACATTTACAGTCAACAATTGTGCGCTATCGTCATAATTGTAATTCACCTTCAGTACAGGATGCCCTCCATGATAATACCACTGATTGAAAAACCAATTCCAATCACTACCCGTAGCCTCTTCCACAGCTAACCTCCATTGGTGTGCCTCTGCAGGTTTTAAAGCATTCTGAGTGAGATATAGCTGCATAGCCTTCTCAAACACCGACGCACTGGTAAGATGGCGCAGATAACGTAAAATAGCTCCTCCTTTATTGTATGATATTGCATCAAAAACCTCCTCTCTACTATCATACTTAAATCTCACTAATTGTGGGTCATTACCTCTTGATGATGCTAAGTATTGTTGCAGATCTTTCCATGCCAGTTCATCAGCCACATCAGTACCATATTTGTACTCTTTCCACAATTGCTCCCCAAAATTGGCAAACGACTCATTGACGGTAGTATTGCTCCACGACTCGCAGGTCACATAATCGCCAAACCACTGATGAAACAACTCGTGCGCTACTACATCTTCATAGTCCTTGTCTGCTATCTCACGGGTATTCTGGTTCATATACTCACCAAACAGAGATGCTGTAGTATTCTCCATAGCACCAGACACATAGTCGCGCACTACCACTTGACTGTACTTGTTCCAAGGGTAACGTACACCAGTTGCTTTAGAGAAAAAAGTCATCATTTCCGTAGTATTGCGAAACATTTGGCGGGCATAAGGGGCATATTCTGGTTCTACAAGGTAGCTCACCTCTTTATTATTCCATTTGTCTTTTATCACAGCATACTTACTTATAGCCATCATAACTGCATAGGGCTGTATAGGCATGTCCATCTTCCATATGTCTGTGCGCAACCCTGGTGCAGCCTTTATTTGTTTTACCAGCGCACCATTGCTCAGGGTAGTAAGGGTATCAGGCACTGTTAGCTCTAGCTGGGTAGTGAACCTTGTATTGGGTTTATCTATTGTGATCATCCAGTTCGAATTCGACTCTGTTTCACCTTGAGTCCAAATGTGTGCAGCTTTACCTGGTGTTCGTTCGTCTGTGTTTATAAAGTACAATCCTCTATCCTCTGTGATAGCACTACTGCCACCTGTTTTTCGGGCATAGGGCATAGCAGTATAGCGCAGATATATCGTTACAGTATCAATGGATGTAAACCTTCTATCAAATTTTATTTTCAGTTCGTCATCCTTATACAGGAATTTTACTGGACTCATTTTGCCCGAAGCAACCAATGCTACACTATCAATCTTCATGCCCTTTGCATCCAGCATCATAGTATCTGTAGCATAGGCATATGGGCGCAGTTGAATCCACTCACGGGCATTAGCCGTTTTTTCTTTCCTGTCAAAAGTCAATGCTATTCTGGTTTGAATGATATCCCAAACAAGGGTAGCTGAAGGCCGGTATGGTGTAATTGCGGGAGGGGCTGACACCGTAAGTGTGTCAAGATCTATACGCAAAGTATCTACCGTCTGTGCATGTACTGACATACCACTCAGCAACAACATGACAGGCACAAAGAAGTATTTCATTAAGATTAGATTAAAACACTATCAACATTAAAAAAGTAAAAAAAGTAGGCTTACCCCCTTATAAGGAAGCATATCATGATTCAACCTACCGTTATGAAACCTCTACGAAATCTTCAACTGGTATGTCGGCAACAGTGTCGGCAGTAGACTTGAACGTAAAAAAACGCTGTGATAAGTAACTGAGCACAGATGTGATGATCATGATAAAAATATAAGAAATATCTGCCCTCACCATAGGCAACATCCATGCAAAAAACTTAATGAGGATGTAAGTAAGTAGTATAAAGGTGACTGTAGACAGTGCATATCTGAAAAACTGCTTTCGGCCACGTAAATTAGACTCCGGAAAAACTATGTATCGGGATAATATAAATCCAATAGGGAACCCAATACAAAATGAAATTATTTGTGCACCAACTGGCGCTGTTATGGAAACATTGCCAAACAAATGAAAGTTAGTGCGTTTAAGAACAATGTTATAAGACAAGGAATAAATAACCCATGTAAGTACAGTATTTGACCCACCACATGCCAAATACCTGAAAGTCTGCATAGGAATAAACCTTGCAAAGGGCCTATGAAAAAAATCAATGATGCCCACAATAATATTTCGGACCTGTGATAACAAAATATCTGTAAAAAATTGGGGCAAATATAATACATTTTCTGAGCTGTTACTGTTTGGTCTTCTGGGTACTTTGGATATTTTTATGTTTTCGAACCCATGCATTTTCACTAAAATCATCAATGCCACCTATATCCCCATTTTTAGCTCACCACAAACACATAACACCTTCTTATACACTGTGCCAACTTATCTACCATAACCGTATCTTTGTCTCCCGCTACATAATCAAACTAATATGTCATCAACCTGGTTTCGAAGAAATAAGAAAGGGATACTCACTTCTACGACAGAGAAAAAAGAGACACCCGATGGCTTGTGGCACAAATGCCCCGAATGCAAAACCACAAGCACCGTAAAAGAGCTGCACGATAACTTGCATGTATGCCACAAATGCAATTACTACAATCGTATCAACTCCACAGAATATTTCGAGATATTGTTTGACAACAATAATTATGAACTGTTGTTTGAAAACATTCGCCCAAAAGACTATCTAGGCTTTGTAGATATGAAACCTTATGGATCCAGAATTGTTGAGGCTCAGGAGTCTACTGGACTGAGCGATGCAATGACAGTGGGCACTGGAAAAATGAACGGAACTGGCTTTGTAGTTGCCTGCATGAATTTTTCATTTATAGGTGGTTCCATGGGATCTGTGGTAGGCGAAAAAATAAGCCGCTCCATCGATTATTGCATCGCCAATAAATTACCGTTACTGGTCATTTCAAAATCTGGTGGTGCCCGTATGATGGAAAGTGCATTCTCATTGATGCAAATGGCAAAAACTGCTGCCAAACTTACCCAACTCGCATCGGCTCGCCTACCCTATATTTCGCTAATGACTGACCCTACCACAGGCGGTGTTACAGCGTCTTATGCTATGCTAGGCGATATCAACATTGCCGAACCCAATGCTCTTATTTGCTTTGCAGGACCAAGGGTTATTAAGGAAACGATAAAAAAAGACCTACCCGCAGGGTTTCAACGGTCAGAGTTTCTTTTAGAACATGGTTTTCTTGACTTTATTGCAGAACGAAAAGTACTGAAAAACAAACTAAGCCTAGCGGCAGAGTGGTTTATGAAATAGTATTTTCATTGCCGTATAGAAGCAATAAAAACTGACCATCAGTTACTTGATTGCATGTGTATCTAAATCAAAAAAATTGCCCGAAAACATTTTCATAAAGAATCGCCCGGCTACTCACGAATATGCCATTGAAGACAAGCTGAAAGCCGGAATGGTGCTTACAGGCTCTGAAATAAAGTCTATACGCAATAGTAAGGTTAGCTTTAACGATAGTTATTGTTTTTTCAATGATGCTGGCGAACTATGGATAAAAAGCCTGCACATTGCTCCCTACGAAAATGCTGGGTATGCGGGTCATGTACCTGTACGTGACCGTAAGCTATTGCTTACAAAAAAAGAGCTAACCAAGTGGCAGAATAAAGTAAAAGAAAAAGGTTTTACAATAGTACCACTCAATATCTTTATCACTGACAGTGGGTACGCTAAAATGGAAATAGGATTAGGAAAAGGGAAAAAACTACACGACAAACGAGAAACAGCTAAGGTAAGAGATGTAGAAAGAGAGATAAAACGATATCTCAAGTAGCTGCGATCAAGCATATTTTTACATAACATTTTTGTAAGAAGAACTACAAATAAAAAGAGTGAGAGAATAAGGCTTGTTCCAAATCTCTCACTCTTTTTTTGGTTGTGTTGGCCAATATAATGTTACACTATTTCGTCTCTGAATACAATTCCAAAACGCTCTAATTCTCTCAATACTGGTTTGTATACCGACTGCATTGTAGGCAACACAACACCAACTGGTGGCTTTATTTTTTTAGTCATTACCAGCGATGCCAACAAACCAATAGGCAATCCTACAGTTTTTGCCATTGCAGTACGCTCACCGATTTCTCCAGTAAGTTGCATAGTACTTACCAGATTTATCATATTACCTCTGTGTTCATACTCTATTTCGTGGTGCATCACTACCATGTCCTTATCGTTTGGTGTCATGTTCCACTTGCGCTGTAACAGTTCTTCTAGTATTTCGGCAGTGTTAAATTTGCCGACAGGCAATGTTACCTCGTCATATACACCTAGCCACTCTATCAGCGTCATTACCTGATCGGTAACTGGTATGCCCAATAGGTTAGCAACATGTTGCTGAACAGAGATACTTGTGTCTTTATAACCTGTTTTTCTCTTCAGCCATGTGGCATAGGTTACAGCTGTTGTATCTATCGGTTCATCCTGATTGGTGAAACCTAGTTTTATAAGCGCATCCCAACCCTTGCAATAGATGGGATAACGCAACGTGGCTCTAAGGAAAGTTTTAACCTCATCTAATCCATAAATTTCAGGATATTTCAGTGAGTCTCTGTTAGGATAATATGCTAAGGCATTGAGACCCGGTATCTTGATCTTTTTATTGTTTTCAAATATCTTTTCGTAAGGCACTTCTTGTATTTTGCCATTGAGCAGATATTTAGCACCATCCTTGCCTGCATTCACTACATTACGAGGATTCCAACTAAATTTATAGTGCCATGGATTATTATCGCTCTCTGGAGCTACAAGACCACCGCAGTATGACTTGAAAGAAGAAATACGACCTGCTACTTTGTATACACTGTTAATGATTTTGCTGGCTGTCATATGGTCTATCCCTGGATCTAAACCCATTTCGCACATAAACATCAACCCAGCTTCTTTTACTTTTTCATCTAGTGCACGCATCTCATCAGAAATGTAAGATGACGTAATTAGATTTTTTTTATACTTAAGACAGTCGTGAGCAAGAAGAATATGAAGGTGAGGTGGCATGAGAGACAACACCATGTCTGCCCGTTTGACCAGTGCTTCACGTTCGCTTGTTTTAGTAATATCAATTACGGCTGCTTCTGCGCTAGGATGGTTTCTAATTTTCCCTGCAATTGCAGCGGCATCACCATCGGCTACTATAACGCACCACTTGTTTCTTGAAGCATTTTCTAGCAGATACTCAATCAAAAATATTGAGGACTTTCCTGCTCCAACTACTAGTATAGTTTGCATCTTTACTAAAAAAATTGATAAGTTCCTGTAAAAGTAATAGTATTCTTAGGTTTTTGACAGGTTTATTTTTCCAGGTATTTAAACTACAACAAACAACATTTGTCATGATTTTGTCTGAGCGCTCAGCAAAGAAAATGAATTACAAGAATATTTCAAAACTTTTTATTAAGTATAGCGAAATTTAATTTATATGCTCCATTCACAAAAGCATTGTTAATGAATTCACATTCGCAAATTTCAAATATCTTTTTCGTTATGCTTGGTGTGATTTTTAATATTGAAAAAGTGCGTAAAAATGAGTCCTCCTGAGGCAATATATGCCATCCAGTGCAGTTTTTGTTCAAAAACAACCGCCAAAGCCAAACACAACCAGAAAAACCAGAGAGAGAATTTAATATACTTATTTGCAGAATGATTAGCAGCATGATATACTGCAATAAATCCCACTATTAAAAAAACATAATCTAACATCTCCCACCAATGTGGTAGGCCACTACCCCACCCAGCTTTGTTGTTGGCTGCGCCTGAACTATCTAGCCAGGTATATTTCAATAGAAAAATGGCTGGAATAATTAAACAATGTACTGCACATATCAGCGCACTGACAATACCTAACTTATCGGCAACAGGTGTGTATCTTGAGAAATATGACAAAACAAATAGTAGCTAATGTAGAGCAAAGATACAAATTATAATCAGATGCAACAATGTTGCGTTTATTATTTATCTTTGACGAGTGATTCTGTCGGACTACATACATGATAAGGGCATGAAGGCCACCCCAGTGCGGCTGAAAGTACTAGAGGTTTTAAGCACCACACACCTGGCATTATCACCCTCCGAACTTGAGAGTAGCTTTAGTAAAGTAGATAGGATAACTCTATACCGCACACTAAAGGACTTTGAAGAGGCAGGGATGATACACAAAATTATAGACACTGACGGGGTTACCCGCTTTGCATTTTGTAATAACAACTGCCCTGATGCTACTCATACTGAAGACCATGTGCATTTCAATTGTAAAAAATGCCACAAGATGTTTTGCCTAGCACACGTACAAACACCATCATTACAATTACCAGATGGTTTTACATCTACAGGCATCAATACAGTGGTGCATGGCATTTGCAAGTATTGTTCATAGCAATGTTGTTGATAATACGAAAGCTTGAGTCATTTTATCCGACAAAATAACCTGGTTTATTGCAGCGTTACTAATTTGGTGGTCTATTGTCGTAGTTATATTCCTGTCAAATATGCGCAATTACTTAAACGGTTTAATCTGCTTTTATAGCTTTGCAAAGTAAATGACAGATTCATTAACTGAACTCAACAGGGATCAAAGCGAGCGTAGATATAGAACTTTGATTGAACAAAGCTCTGACGCTATTGCTATATTAACAGTAACCGGTATTCCATTCTATGTTTCTCCTTCTATCAAAAACGTACTAGGTTATCCAGAAGAAGAGTTACTACAAATGAACGTATTTGATATTTGCCACCCAGATGATAGAGATTCATTAGTTGAAGTAATGACAAAAGTAATGGCTAATCCAGGCATGCCCATAAAAGGTCATATAGGCCGTATAAAACACAAAAATGGCACATGGCGATGGCTGGACGCAATAGTCACAAACATGCTGCATGACCCCACTATAAATGGAATTGTAGATAACTTCAGAGATGTTACTGATATTATAGAAGCAGAGAAACAATTACAACATGCCAATAGGTTATACGCATTTATAAGTAAGGTGAATCAGGCTATAGTTCATACCAACACAGAAAATGATCTGTTTAACCAGGTATGCAAAATAGCTACAGAAACTGGGCAGTTTAAAACAGTATGGATTGGACTATTTAATACCGACTACACTAGGGTAAATTTACTTGCTGAGTCGAATATACTACCTGAAGATATAGCTGCCTTCACGAATATACCCTTTGCACCAGACGGCCCTCATGGCACCATATTAAGCACACAAGCACCCTATGTTTGTAACAATATAGAGAGAGATTTACAATTACCCGATTGGAGGTCTTATGCTATTAAAAGGGGCTATAAATCGTGCATGGTATTGCCACTCAGGCTGTTTGGCAAAATAGTGGGTTCGTTTAGCATCTACTCATCTGAAAATGACTATTTCAATGACAAAGAAGTAGCATTGCTAGTAGCTGCTGCAAATGATATATCATTTGCGCTGGATATACTGGAAAAGACAAAACAAAAACAACTGGCAGATGAAAAACTAGCGCACAGCGAACGTAAACTTAGGGAAGCGCAGGCAATAGCGCACTTCGGGAGTTGGGAGGTGAATCTGAACAAAAATACAACTACATGGTCGGAGGAGGCGCTGAGGATATATGGACTACCGGAAAATGAGCCCATACAAAGAGGTGACGTGTGGCTGGATTATGTGCACCCGGATGATATGGAACAGGTGAAGAAGATAAGTGCTGAAACTATGGAGAATTATAGCAACAGTGCGTATTTTCATAGGATAATAAGAAAGGATGGAAGTGTGCGAAATGTGTATGTGGTGTCTAAATTTGAATTTGACAAACAAGGTAAACCTAAGGGTATATACGGGGTAATACATGATGTTACGGATCTGAAACTAGCTGATGAAAAACTCAAACAGTCAGAAGCAAATCTTAACATGATAATGAACCTGATACCTCAACACATTTTTGCTAAGGATTATAATGGTCGTTTTGTGTTTGCGAACAAGAGTTTTGCAACACTATGTGGTATGGAGCCTGAGGATATTGTGACACGCACTATGGATGAAACAATCCCTGACAACAATGACAATGACAAGTATCTGGAACAAGACAGAAATATTATTGATACTGGGGTGCAACACATTAATACCTCGGTAGTGTTTAACGACCTAGATGGGAAAGAGCGCATTTTCCATACTACTAAGGTACCGTATACGTTACCCGGAAAAAATGAAAAGGTAGTGCTGGGGATAGCGCAAGACATAACAGAGCAAAGAAGAACCGAAAAAGAACGTGCGAATATACTGGCGGATATGATGCAGCGAAACAAAGACCTAGAGCAGTTTTCGTACATAATATCGCACAACCTGAGGTCGCCGGTAGCTAATATTAAGGGGCTTACAGAACTAATGAACTCAGAAGGGAATACTGACGAAGATATAGCGACTTATGTAAGTGAACTGGCTGTAACGGCTGGTAAACTTGACGAAGTAATAAAAGACCTGAACCAGATATTGCAGATAAAAAGTAATGCTAGTGAACATACAGAATTAGTAACCTTTGAGGAGGTGATAGCCGATGTATGCCTGAGTATAAATGACCAAATAAAAAATGAGCATGTAAGGATACTGGCGAACTTTAGCGAAGCACCTGAAATAACCTGTATTAAAAGCTACCTTCATAGCATATTCTTCAACCTAATATCTAATAGCATCAAGTATAGACATCCTGAAAGAACATCCGTCATTTCTATTGAAAGCTACCTAACAACGGATAAGCTTACAATAGTGTATAAGGATAATGGACTGGGTATTGACCTGAATAAGTGGGCTAAAGAGGTATTTGGGTTGTATAGGAAATTTCATAGTAATGCTGATGGCAAAGGAATAGGGCTGTACATGATTAAAACACATGTAGAAACAATGGGTGGCAAAATATATTTGGATAGTGAAGTGAATAAAGGTGTTACATTTACAATAGAGTACCCAACAACCTTATAAAAATGGAGGATATATACCAAGGTAGTTTTGTGATAATAGATGATGACCCCATCAACAACCTGATCTGTTCGAAGTTTATTAAAAAAATTTGCCCCAGATCTATGATTAAAACTTTCACTCTACCATTAGATGGTGTAAAGTTTGTGCTTTCGTATGACTCTGTTGACAACACAGCAAAAACCATATTATTGCTGGACATAAACATGCCTGCTACGAGTGGGTGGGATGTACTAGATACCTTTACTTACAGCAATGATTTCAGGAAAACAGATTATGCTATTTATATGCTTTCTTCCTCTATAGCGACAGAGGACAGGAACAGAGCAAAAACACATCCTCTGGTGTCTGGGTTTATAGAAAAACCACTCACTATTGCTAGCATACATAAATTGATAGCTGAGCAATAATGAGTAGCGTTTACTAGTCTTAGCTGTTTTTACAGATTGTCTTTTGATATAACTACCCAGTCGCTGGTACCATAACCTTTTTCTATCCATCGGTCCATTTCGGCGGCTATGGCAGGTATAATGGTGAGCGGCACCCCTGCATTATTGGCTTCTTGCATCATTAGTCCTGCATCTTTGCGTGCCATATTGAGCTCCCAAGAAGGGTTGTCGTAGGTGCCAGCCATCATTCTTTTGAGGCGGGCGGGCAACATGGCTCCAGGATTCCATTCATTGAATAGGCTTGCGATATCGGACGCCGGTATTCCTTCTGCTTTGGCTAACGCCAAGGTATCGGATATGCCTGCTGTGAATGAAATAAGGAATAGATTGCCTGCGAGTTTAATGCCTGCGGCTTTGCCGGGGTCGTCGCCAAAGTTGAGGACTTTGCCGGTCATTTTTTCGAGAAAAGGCAATACCGCGCTAATGACATCCTGATTGCCAGAAACGAGCATATATCCTGTACTTTCAAGAGCATTGGGTGGGCCCATAAATACGGGTGCATGGAGGTAAGTAAAACCGCGTTCTTTCCACATAGCAGTGCGCTGGCGGGCTCCATTTACAGAAGTGGTAGTGTGATCTATGATAATGGCTCCGGGCGATAGACCAGCCTTTGCGGCCTCCAGCACTTCGTTTACACTGTCATCGTCTTTGAGGGTAAGGTGAATGCGCTGCGCTCCATTAACGGCTTGGGCTGGTGTTGTGCACACTATAGCTCCATCATCTGCCAGAGCTTGAGCTTTGGCTGCCGACCTGTTCCACACCTGCACTTGATTGCCATTGCGAAGCATGGCTTTTACAAACCCCGCACCTAGAAGTCCTGTGCCTAAATATGCTGTCATTGTACTTGTTGTTTTTTAATGTTGATACAAAATAAAGTGATTCTCGTCAGAAAAGGTGCTCCCACTTGCCTGCGCCCTCTCTTACGAGCAATGGTACACCACTGGTACAGTCGATGACGGTGGAGGATAGTATGTGCCCTGGGCCCCCATTGATGACGATGTCAACGACGCTGCCAAAGGTATCGTACATGACCTCGGGGTCGGTGAAGTACTCTACATCTACATCCATAGGCAAGGAAGCACTCATGAGTGGGTGGCCCAGCTCTTTGACTATGGTGTGGCAAATATTGTTGTTGGGTATGCGGATACCCACTGTGTCTTTTTTGGTTTTTAGTTGTTTGGGTACTTGCTTGCTGGCATCGAGTATGAAGGTGTATGGTCCGGGCAGTGCGGTTTTGAGTAGCCTAAAAATGGGTGTGGATACACTTTTGGCATAGTCGCTGAGGTGGCTAAGATCGGCACATATGAATGAGAATTGTGCTTTCTTGGGTTCTATGTTTTTGATACGGGCTATACGGGTTATGGCATCAGCGTTGAAGATGTTGCAACCAATGCCGTAAATAGTATCTGTAGGATAGATTACTACCCCTCCATCGCGCAGGCATTCTACCACGGTTTTTATGGCCCGTGGCTGCGGATTGTCGGGGTGTATTTCCAGCAGCATAAGTTTATGTTTTTGTATAAAGTTACGGTCTTTGGGTGTGAATGCAATAGTATGAGGAAGTGGTTAACAAATGGCTATGAATAATGCAGACGATACACTCAGGAATGATACATACAGATTAATTCACAATCGACTATAGGGATAGTTGGGTAGCAGCTAAGGGGGATTGAGAATATTAGTGTGCTGTGGCTTTATGGTCATATAGCATTTATTATTAATTTCCGGTTTGTTTCCGGTATTTTCATGCGTTTTGGGACTTAAGTCGTTGATTATCAATGCTATTCACTTTTCCGGTTTGTGGGCATTTTCCGTTAGTTTTTTGTTTGGAACACGATTTCTAGATTTTAAGATTTACAGGATGTGGGTTGCCCAATGCTGTGGGTTTATTTTCATATTGTATTTATTTCTAATTTCCGCTTTGTTTCCGGTGTTTTCATGCGTTTTGGCACTTAAGTCGTTGATTATCAATGCTATTCACTTTTCCGGTTTGTGGACATTTTCCGGTTGTTTTTGTTTGGAACACGATTTCTAGATTTTAAGATTTACAGGATGTGGGTTGTTGGGTATTGTGGGTTCGTTTTCATATTTTGTTTATTTTTAATTTCCGCTTTGTTTCCAGTGTTTTCATGCGTTTTGGGACTTAAGTCGTTGATTATCAATGCTATTCACTTTTCCGGTTTGTGGGCATTTTCCGGATGGATTTTTGTTTGGAACACGATTTCTGGATTTTAAGATTTAGAGGATGTGGGTTGTTGGGTGTTGTGGGTTTGTTTTCACATTATATTTATTTATAATTTTAGGTTTGTTTCCGGTATTTTCATGCGTTTTGGGACTTAAGTCGTTGATTATCAATACTATTCACTTTTCCAGTTTGTGGGCATTTGCCGTTAGGTTTTTGTTTGGAACACGATTTCTAGATTTTAAGATTTACAGGATGTGGGTTATTGGGTATTGTGGGTTCGTTTTCATATTTTGTTTATTTTTAATTTCCGCTTTGTTTCTGGTGTTTTCATGCGTTTTGGGACTTAAGTCGTTGATTATCAATGCTATTCACTTTTCCGGTTTGTGGGCATTTTCCGGTTGGGGTTTTGTTTGGAACACGATTTCTAGATTTTAAGATTTAGAGGATGTGGGTTGTTGGGTGTTGTGGGTTTGTTTTCATATTGTATATATTTTTAATTTCATTTCTATTTCCGGTATTTTCATGCGTTATGGGACTTAAGTCGTTGATTATCAATACTATTCACTTTTCCGGTTTGTGGGCATTTTCCGGTAGGAATAGCTGTGTGCTGCATACTTTGGGATGTGTGTGGTGCAGTGTTGATGCTGAATGTGATGCTTGGGAAATAATAATCTGACATAATGATATTTGGGGGTTTATAGGGTAATGGATAAACAGACTGTGCTATACTGATGCCGCAAAAAGTGCGCCAATGTGGGTGTGGCAGTGATTAAGATATCCACAATTTGAGATGTTGATTTATTGCAAGTGAAAACGATACTTGTACTATTTGTTATCTATTCATATGCTGACCTATATTGGGGACAACTACAGAGGTGGAAACGATTAAGCTGCTAGATAGTGAAGGCGTTCGGGAGAACGATTTTTATTGGCAGTTCCAGTTGACCCTTCGGAACAACTGGAGGTCTAAAAGACTTGCCGATAGTTACACACGAGTGGGAAACACCTCGCGAAAAATTTATCTTCAACACATTGCGCCAAATGGGGCTAAAAATAGTTCCTGTGCCCGTTTGAAAGAACGGCGGAAAACGAGTCGATAACAGCCTCTAAATTTCACGCGAAAATACTAACTACTAATTGTAGTAGGTAGTATATTTGCGAAACAGATGATTTTAATTATCTCATAACCAATGATTAATGTATTAGCATACAGCATATAATATTTACTGTATACTTTATGTATTATCTATTCATACTTTAATGTTAATAACGATTATGCCTAATGGCGTGTTAGTTATTTTTAATGTGGTAAATAACTATTGGATTGAAATGATTTGATTGAGCTGGTTTAAACTTTTTTTAAAATCATTAAGACTCCAATGCTACTGATAAGAACACAAATAAAACAGAGCTCAATACACGGAATTGGCCTTTTTGCTGCAGAATTTATACCAAAGGGCACTAAAACATGGGAGTACCATCCTACATTCGACTGTGCATTTACAGAAGAGGATATTGCCCAATTACCACAATTTGCACTAAGGCGTTTTTATGACTACTCCTACTTCGACTCAAATCTCAATAAGTTTATACTCTGCTTTGATGACCTGAGATTCATCAACCATACTGAAGAAAACCCTAATATCATTTCAGCAACAGACCATGACATAGCTGGACGTGACATTATGGAGGGGGAAGAGCTGTTATGCAACTATCATCATTTTGAAGATGGTTATTTTGAACGCCGCGGCTTATCAATTGGTACATTTACCATTCTTTAGATATGCATTATTTTACTGACAATATAGGCGCTTTGGCTGGCTTGGTATCTTTTGCAGCATACCTGCTGTACATAATATCCACTTTGCGCGGAAAGACCAAGCCTAGTCGCTCAACCTGGTGGATACTTACACTTGTAGGTAGCCTTATTTTCCTTACTTCTTATACCATGGGTGCGAGAGAAAGTATGTGGATTATGGCTAGTTATGTTATCGGTCCGCTTATTATTGCCATCACCTCGCTGCATCCCCGCTATGGGTATGGAGAAAAACTATTGCCAATAGATATTGCCTGTCTAATATGGGCAGTAGTATGTGCGATCATCTGGCTGGTATTCAATTCTCCCATCATTGCGTTTTTGGGGAGTATCATCCTTGATGCTGTGGGTCTAGTACCTACAGCGAGGAAGGCGTACCTTGAACCAGACAAAGAAGATGCAGTTGCCTGGAGCATAGAAATGGTGGCAAGCATTATGAATGCGCTCGGCTTGAGTATCTGGTTTGTAAGTAGCGACCTTACCTGGATATATGCGCTGTATCTTTTATTTGGCAATGGGACAATTCTAACTTTGTTGTTGTATAAATCATTCAAAGTCAGGCTTGCGACCAAGTAAATGACGACAACTCTGGTTAAACTATTTTGGTCTGCCCCTTTCTATGTTGTTGGACTTATCCAATTCCCTGATTCCGTTGAGCATAGCCAGCATAAAGAAGTGGGGAAAGTCAACCACAACGGATGTGATGCTTTGGAAATTATGTGCTGACATAATGATGTATTGGGGTTTTTAGGGTTATGGTAGCATAGACTGCGCTATATTGATGCCGCAAAAAGTGCGCCAATTCATGCCAAAAAGGGTGTGGTAGTGATTAAGATATCCACATTTTGAGATGAGGACATTTAGCATGTGTAGCACAAGCTTGTGCCTAGTGTGCGGTGCGCATGTGCTGGCTGATGGTGAGGAACATTAAGTGCGGCGAAAAATGAAAATTTGAAAAATATTCGAAAAGCATAACTGTATAGCGTAACTTTACACTATACAAAACAAAATGATTAGTAGCATAAAACATAAAGGTCTGAAAATGCTATGGGAAGAAGGAAAGGGAACAAAGTTACCTCCTGAATTGGTGAGTAGAATTGAAATGATTCTAGTTACTATAGACTCCGCCCAAAGAGTACCTGAGGACTTCGAAGCTTTTAAGAACTGGAATTTGCATACACTGTCGGGGAATCTACATGGATACTGGAGTGTAAAGGTTAATAAAAACTTTAGAATAATATTTCGTTTTGATGGCAGAAATGCTAGTGATTTAGATTTTGTGGATTACCACTAAAAAGAACCGTTATGATAACTAGAAAAATGAGGAATATACACCCAGGAATAATACTCAAAGAAGAAGTGCTAGTGGCAAATGAACTGAATGTAACTAGTGCAGCAAAACTACTGGGTGTAACAAGAACTACACTATCGAATATAGTAAATGGGAAGGCTGATATAAGCCCAGAAATGTGCTATAGAATAGCGGCAGTGTTTGGCGGGACACCTGATATATGGGCTAACCTGCAAACTAAATATAACCTTCTTGAAATGGCAGAGAAAGCTACTTTACTGAAGTTGACACCCTATAAGCAAGGCTTGGGTGCATAGTGGAAGATTGACATTAAGTAATAAATAGCTAATTGGGGCATTACGCAAGTCAAAAAGACTTGCCAATAGTTAGACACGAGTGGAAAACACTCGCGCCAAATGGGAGAATTTTTAGCAAATACTCGTGCCATAGATACTCCTTTTTGCCGGTCCAGTCACATAGAAACCCATCTAGTGACAATTGTCCGCTGAAAGTATCACTCAGTAAAATCTGAACTGCAAATTGGTTATATAAACAAACATCGGCAATGACCATAGGTCCGCTGCGCGAGATTAACACAGAATGCGCATCTTGGGCAATGGGTAAACCTGATTGCTGCAAAGTATTGGGTGTATTGAGCATAGAGGCAAAATTGTTGTCGCCCCCGCAAGCAATCCATTTTCTAACTTTATCAAAGTGCGATGCCGTTACAAAATCTTTGCCTTTTAGTAAAGCCAAGGTACTAAATGCGATTTTGCCGTATACCCGGAAATACTCAATATCAAAATCCACTGTATCCTTAACATGGGGTATATATTTGAAATGTTCAGGCTTTTTGTTTTCAAAGTTTATCCCATTAGCTATTGCCTGTATTCGCTCTACAGATATTCCTAAAGTATTCTCTGGGTTTCTCATTACAAAACAATTATAATTCTCTTCTACGTGTTCTTTAATGCCAATCAGAATTATATCGGTTGGCAACTCGCTAGTGTCTCTAGTCTTGATCTTTAACCAGCCATCTGATAGGCATTTGGTTATATAATCAGTTACAATTGCAAAAGGATCAGTATTTTCTTTTTTATCCAAGCTAAAGGAACAACTGCCATCCCTAGTATTTATCAAAAGGGTGGGAATCTCAGTTAACTTCCCAAGCACGGTATACCCTAAACTATAGGGGACGTGGCCATCTGGGTTTTTAATGAATTGTATCTTTGATTTTGTAGCCTTTGACTCACTTAGACTACCCCGTTTTCCAGGCCCGACAAATATTCTGGGCATTACAAAGATGCTGTTTCTTAAAAACCTTTGTTCCAGTTTTGATATAGCGTTATTAAACTGATCACAAACGTATCCTTTCGGCAATTTTTTCATACCTCCTATGCCTGCAGGAATTATATGTTCCTCACCAGTATAAGTCAGATTCTCTCCGTCTTTGTAGTAAATACACATCCTCAAATTTACTAAAGGAAATTATTAAGGCGGCACGCAATTAAATTCCAGCAATAATTAAATTGGATCTCAATAGAAGGAATTACTACCGAGAAATTTACACCTACTACAATCAAAGCAAGATAAATGAGAAGGCGTTATCTATGCGATTTTTATCAAATAAAAAAAAGCCAATCAAATAAATGATTGCCTTTCTGCAGATGTAGTTAGGACGGGGGAAATGGCGAACCAGATATGAGATGATTTGATTGAAATTTATAGGATTGCTACGAAATTGAAATTATAATTCTCAGAAATTATATAACCTTGATAATATCATCTAACCTTACTTTAGCCACAAAATTGTTTTCAATTAAATGATGTTCAGGAGAATTTTTAATAGCATTGGCTTGCTCTTTTTCTTCATTACTCATGTCCTGTCTCCATAATTCTCTTAGCCCTTTTCCGGTATAATAGATTATACTAAAATCTCGTTCTATTCGAATTATTCCCGCGTTTACGTCACCAATATTCCCTTCAGGATATATTATCTGCAATTTTAAAGCATTCCCTTCTATAAGTTTATCTAGAATGAGTGACTTGATTAAGTAAGCGAAACTAATTCTAATGCCCCCTACAGTAATATCATTTAGCTCATATGCTTCCTCTCTGAACCCAAACATCATTTTAAGATTTCTAACAAGAGGATCTTCTGTATTTATTACATTTATTCGAGTGATTGAATTATACTCATTACTGTCTAGTGTTTCCTTAAAATAAGTTAGGATATCTTTAATTACCTCCCTTTGGTGAATAGCATTAAGTGTTTTTGCACTTACCACCAGTGAGTATTT
The DNA here is from genome assembly GCA_027484425.1 of Sphingobacteriales bacterium. GTDB lineage: Bacteria > Bacteroidota > Bacteroidia > Chitinophagales > Chitinophagaceae > Nemorincola. The sequence continues at coordinate 10,752 of JAIXSZ010000052.1, read as the reverse complement.
TATGTCTGTGCTATATCGATCTGCAGGGATGAGTAATATCAAATCATACGTTTCTCCTAACAGCTGAAAGTCATTCTTTTTGATAAGAAATTTCTCCAGCTGCAGCCGCAGTTTGTTCATAAATGTTAAACTTGTGTCTACCATCGTTTTTTAATCCAAGTTAATACACCATCATTTTTATCTTCTAGCGCATTTAGTAATTCTTCAACATTCGCCTTCAAAGTTGTGCCAATCGGTATATATCGGTTTACTTCAGACCAGTTTGTAACAATTGACCAATTGGTCTTAAAATTTACGCTACCGTTGTCAAATGCTTTCTGAAGCCCAGCCAATTTAATCAATTGATCAAGGTCATGTGTCAAAAAACTTCGTGATATAGCTCCTGTTTCTGGATAGTCGCTATCTAAAATTCTGCACACTCTGGCTTTTAATGCAGTCTCAATTACATACCCAGACAAATACTTTGCACCATCATACAAGCTGTTACGATAAAGAGCTTTTACTTCTTTAAGCCGAGTTTTCGAAATGGTTTGCAACTGTTGCCGGGTAGGCATAATCAAAGTTAGTTTATTGTTGTTGCAAATATAGATATTGGATGGTTAATGTAAAGTGTATTTATGAAAACAAAAAAGCTACCACTTTCATTATTGCCTTTTTACTACGTAGAGTGAATGGGAAAAATTTCGAACTGGATCTTTGAAGATTTGGTGAAAATATATGAAGTGACGAAGAGGCTTAGCTTATCGGGGCAAACCTTAAAGCTAGAATATCTACAAATAACGGTCAATTTTTTAAACTCTTAGATGGTAGAGTAGATGAGTAACACAATGCAGTTGTATATTAGCTAAAATATTAAAGCTAATAAAATGCTCGTTATAGTTGTCACTGCGGTAATCTTAATGCTTTTATATATTGCAATGCGCAAGAAGAACAACACCGCGCATTTTTTCGGTAACAAATCGTTGGATGATCCTTCACTTTCTAGTCAAGCTGATGAGAAAACTTCCGTAAACCGACAAAAAACTACCATGTTGGGAAGTAAACCCAATGCGTCAGAGAACTCAGATGAATTCATAAACGTCACAGCAGAGGGCGGAGGCAATACGGTTACTTTCACTATTAGCTTAAATGAAAAGGAATTTATTAAAAGATATAACGATGGTTCAATTGGAAAGAAAACCCGTAGTGGTGAAAAAGCAATTGATGATATTGTCGGTTTTTATGGCACTAAAGTGTTTTCATTCAATAACGAATACTGCGTTATAAGTCGCGATGGTTATCATACTGAAGACAACTGGAAAAATGGTGAGATTGCTTTAGTAAAAGCACAAACTTTACTCTTTAAGAAAAAACTACAACGTCCACATGATTGCCATGTTAGCAATACTGGCATTGTTGTGTGCTGTGATTGGCTAAAGACAGATGGATTGCACGGAAAATTTTTAGTTTTCGATAGTCACGGTGAACTACTTTTTTCAAGAAAAACGAGCGCCAATATCGGCAATAGTGGAATAAGTGAGGATGGAAATATAGCAATTTTTGAAACTTTTAACTCTGAGACAAAGGATAGCGACAAGATATTCATAGTTGACATTGTTGCTAAAAATATTGTCAATAGCTTTGATCGACCCTGCAGTTTCAATGATGTTCACATAAGCGCTGGTTCTCAGAGAATAGATCTAATTGATAATAAGGGGTTCCATTATGAGATTGACTTTGAAGGTAAGCAGACAAATACTGTGGAATACGAAACGCAAATATTACAGAAAGGAGCCGTCTATGATAAATTACAGCTTTATCTCTCAAAAAGCGATGAGAAAAAATTTAAGGACACCAATTATTTAGCAGTTCTTCAAAGCTCATTAAAAGATCGAGATGCTTCATCTTCGTTTGGGGACGATAAGCTATATAGAATGATCGGAGAGTATTACTATGCTAACAACGACATTCCATTAGCAATGGAAAATTGGGAAAAGGCCCTAGAAATTAATCCAAGAGTTGGCATTAAAAAGAAACTTGACAATTTGAAAATCAGAAAATCATGAACCCATCGAGTTGCGCACATTTTCGTCGTTGTTGGTGTTCTGACCAACAACCATCGGGACGTGTTCGTTTTGCATTAATGATTTGATGAGCTAAAATGAGAAAAGGAACACGATGGTGTTCCTTTTTTTCGTAGAGTGGACAGGGGAAATGTCGAACCAGATATGGGAGGATTTGATGAAAATCAATGAAGTTGCCCAAAAGCTCAATTTGTGATTGACATTATTCTATCCAACCTTTTAAGGCCGCGTTCATAATGTAATTCAGCCTCAAGTGTGTTAGGCCTTCTTCAGCAATAGCCGAATAAAATTGATTGTCAAATTCTTCAATGTGAATCTGGTCGTAAATGTCGTTTGCTTTATTAAACGCATTCTGTATGCCAATCAACGTGTGTTCTTTTCTGAAAACCGGACTTTGCTCTAATATCATAGCATATGCATTTGAAAACACATTCGCTGTTTTATGTGCTCCAATCAGGTTGAACCCATCAATGCCCATTGCATTAAACTCTTGAGCAGTCGAATTCCCATAGTATTGGTAGAAGCCTCCGTTGCATATTTCTCCTTCGATCACAAAAGTAGAATAGACCATCTGATATAGCTTGTGCAAATGCGATATTGACGCAGATGTTCCATTCGCGATATCGCATATCCTCAAAAATAGCTCATACGCACAGTCGGTTTTTGACTGAATTACTTTGTTTATCTCGTCGCTAGAAATAATGGATTGCATAATTGCAAAAATAGGTTCGATTTTGCAATATGTTTGGAAAAACAAAACCCTTGCTGAGCAAGGGTTTTGTAAAGTGTAGGCTCGACAGGGGAAATGTCGAACCAAATATGGGATGATTTGGTGAAGATTTATAAGGTGGCTACGAGATTAAAGCTATGAGTTTGAGCGAGAGTTAACGGACTCATTTAATACATTTATTTTACTTACTGTGTTTCAATATGCGTTCACCTCATCTAAATATTCAACGGCAATTTTGGTTATGGTATTATTTAATGCTCCTTTTAACTTATCTACATTAAAATGCGTCTCTTTGTACCATTTGTCCAACCTTCTATAAAAGCTACCGGAAACTCCTTCACTAAAAGCTAAATCATCAATAGAACTGACATATTCTGAGTATTCTTTTAGAATTGCATTTTCAAATTCAGTTGTAAATTCAAGTAGTTCACGATAATTGGAAGAACATTCACTAAAAGTCGTCAAGAACTTTCGAAGAGTTAGTCTCGGTACTAAGTAATGTATTCCTTTAATAACATTATCTCCTGTGTCAAAATTCATTATCCTGTTAGCAAGTCGTCTATTTTCTATAGACTGATCGTCCGCCATATGACTCGATAAATACCCTTGGACTTCCTGTTGGACGTCGTTATTTTCTTTATTGTAATAAATTTTTGCGTCACTATCTCGTTGCATCGCCGAGAATATGCATTCGATTAATTTTTCTGAGAAAAAAGTTTGCTTATTATTGAGCCGTGAGCTGTCAAAAGGTTTGAGGTTGCCAACAATATCTTCGTAGTCAAATACTATGCGTGAGACATCTTTTGAAGCATCTGGATCTTCAAGCCACTTCTTAATAGTATTTCTTAATATCAGATTAGACCTAATTTCCGAATCTTTTATCGTCGTAAATAGCGAGACTAATGTAAAAATTCTGAATAGAGTATCTTTTAGAAAAAGTTGATAGATTCCCAAACTCGTCAAAGTTTCCTCAGCATCTTTTGCTTTTCCAAGTCTTGCATAGCAATATGCTTTTTGACCAATTGCATATACCATATCTTCGACTGTACCAACAGTTTCAACAAAGGGTAGGCTGTCATTTATGACAGCAATAAGACCAGCAAAATCTCTTTTACTTTTTAACTCTGTAGCTATTTTTTTGAGCTCATTTAATTGGCTCCTTTTTTCTTCAGTCGTCATGCTAAAATATTGAAAGAATTCTATTATTAAAAAACTTTAATCACCACTATAGAAATCACAATTATTATCAGTATAAAACCGATGATTTGAATGATTCTATTTTTCTTTAGCTCCTGATGCAATAAATTATTTTGAACGGCTAGTGATTTTACTTCACTATTCAATAAATCAAATTGAGTTTTAAAATCGCTATTTTGTTCTGCAAAGTGTTTTGAAATCACTTCTGTAGAATAATTAATTGTCTTCTTTATTTCAGTATGATTTGAATTAAGTGTGCTTTGTATTCCGTTTAAAGTTTGACTGACGGCTGTTAATGTTTGTGTGAGCGAGGTTAGAGTAAGATTGATTGCATTAATCGCATTGAAAATATCTGCCAATGTTTTTTGAAGCTTGTCAAAGTGTTTTTCAAGGTCAATTTTTTCAAGACGTGCAACCTCCGTGCTTAATTCCTCTATTTTGTTTTTAAGGTCTTGAGATCGGCTATCAATTTTTGTTAGCTCTTCTGCCAAGTCTTTCCTTGCTTGACTTATAAATTCCTTTTGTAAGCTTTCGAAAAGGGCTGTCAAATCTGTATTGACAAGTCTTGTAATTTCTTTTTGTAAAACACTCGTTTTGGCCGTCAATTCATTCAGCTTCTCGGTAAAAAGTGTATTTGTACCATCAAGATATTTTTTGGTTGCTGTGCCGAGAATGTTTGTATAGCTGTCGGCTAAACTGATGATTTCATTAAACTTGCTCTCAAAAATAACAGGGATTTTACCGGCGGTATCCTTTAAAGAAACAATATCCTGATGCAGCTTATCAAGCTGCCCAAGTTTATCATTTAGAGCTTTCACGTTTGCTTCGGACTGAGCAATTATTTCATTATAATCAGGCATAATAATCTATCATTAATTTTTGATTTTGCATAATCAGTTTATCAATATACCTTTCTTGTAATTTTAATAGCAACTTTAACCTTATCATTTCAATGTCACGAAAGGAAAGATTGTCTGGTTGTAAATTATCCTTCAACTTTTTGAAATAAGCTCTAAATACAGGTTCAATAATAGTGTAATCATTTTTATGAAAACTATCATCGTTATATAAGTTATTAAACCCTAATTCCAGTTCGGAATTTGCTTCGGAAATGTATGAAGCATTGTTTACAGAATACATAGCAAACGCCTTTAGCAATCGCAACAGCCATTCCTTCGATAGATCTGTATCACTAAGAGACCGGAGAATTTTCTTGCATGATCCAATCATATGTTTATAATTGTTCTGGTCTGTACCTTGATCTTCGCGATACACTCCTAGGTACTTTTCAAGAATTTGCGGTTTTGTCAAAGCATCATTGTGGTTGTTCTTCTTTTTGTTGGCATCATAATCACTAAGTAGAGAAAACGAGTTGTTTTCATAACGGTATACACGTCGCGCGTATTTTGCATTGAAGTAAAAAAATATCTCCTCTTTTATATAAATATTCTGATCGAACCAATCTCCCATCGTTACGGCTCTGTGCAATATTGTTTCTATTTCATCAGTCGCCCTCAACCGTTTGTTGGCTGTCTCTTCGTAAGAAAACTCAGTAAGGAAAAACAAACACTCCAGGATTTCATCGATTAAACGCCCTGCGTTTAGCCGTCCTATAAGCTCCTTTGTCTTTTTTATTGCTGAGGTTTCCGACAAGTACCTGCGAAAATATAGTTCGATATTGTCAAGGTATTCGCCGATTGATTCATACTTTACAAAAGTGCACCGGTGAATGTTATTCTGATTGTATAATATCTCATAGTCGGTTAATAGTCCGATGCTGTGCATTCGGTATATCAGCCTTCCCGTATCGATTTTATTTCTGCCTTTGTAGTATAATTCTTCTAACTCCGGCCTACGCTCATTCAAATGGAAATATCCTTTTTCTTCAAGAGTACCGATACAGTCGTCGAAGTCATGCGAATACTTGAACACATCGCTAACTTCACTACTGTAATTTTTGTTCGTCCTTCTGTTTGTGTGCGTTGGATTTACCAATAAGAGTCCGCAAACAGCTTCGGCAACGTTGCTTTCTTTCCACCCAAGCAGATCGAAGATGAAAGTACCATCGTTACAAGCCTCGAATGCCTCGCAAAATTTACCATCTACCTCATTTTCAGCAAACACGCTTTTTAATTGATTCTTTTCCGTTTCAATGCCTTTAAAAGTTAGGTTGTGGAAAAAATCATGAATATTTCGGTCAGATCGCTTTTTAATCAGATACTTATAGTTACCATCGCCATTTTTCTCAAGCAGTTTCGTTCGCAACTCGATTATCTCATCTTTTTCCGGCTCGTAATAGACGTCTCCTTCAAAGTACAATGCGAACGGGCACCTATTTATTGCTGAAATAATTTTCTCTTCAGTGGAAAATGTTACGTCATCATATTTTTTATCATCTTCATTCCACTTTTTATAGAAATATTGTTTTATAGCCTTTCTGATTTTCAGATGACTTCTATCAAACAATTCGAAACTCTTATTGCCTGAAAAAAGCAAGAATACATCCAGTATCCAATAACTAGCTGTTGATATTAATATATTTGCCTCCGATATTTTCTTGTCTCTACCTGATCGCCCACATTCTTGCACCAAACTTTCCAACGATCCGGAATAGAAATAATGGTAGGTGGTACGAACATCCTTTTTATCGATACCCATGCCAAAGGCCTTAGTGCACACCATGTGCCTCGTCGTTCCACGTGTGAATCGCTCAAAGTGCTTTTGTGTTTCACTGGCGACATCGGGCGAATCAGAAGTACCATCCTCATCGAGATATTCACCAGACGTACCATAGTAATAGCCCTTCGAATGAGAATCGATCTTATTAAAGACAAAATCTACTCCACTCTCATTTATCACTTCTCCCGCTGAATTCCTTTTTCTTCCTTTCACGGGACAAAAGACGATACTAAAAAAGTCATCTTGAGTCTTGGCATAAAGTTCATCGTCGGGCAGTAAAAGATTCATATCCAGTTGGAACGTATCGACTTCGTTGGATTTTACAATTCCTTCAAACTCCTGCAAATGATGCTTTTGAGATCGCTCCAAAAGCGAAACATTATTGATCTTTGTCAGGTTTTCGCTTATTTTGGCAAAATCGTTGTTCAATTCGCCTATCCTATCTTTACCTGTCACATCTATTACCCGAAAAAACAGTTCAGGGCGTATGGTGTTCTCTATCGCTATTATAGCATTGGCCACATCATAGTGATCAATACGCAGTTCCCTTTCAATGTCAGCCAGCACATCAAATGAAGCCGTAGCTGTTAACCCTATCAGTGATACAGCCTTTCCGTTCCTGGTTTTAGCAAATCTCTGCGCATTTTGGCCTAGCATCAAGTAAGTCGACCTGAAATCATGCCCCCATTCTGACACACAATGCACCTCATCAATTACGGCATACGAAAACGCTAGACCAAATTCAGAAGAGTCGATTGTCTGTATTATTTGCCTGAAATCGGTCATTACAAACCGCTCTGGAGAAACAAATAAAAACATTGTCTCACCATACCTGAAGTTGATCAGTCTTTTACCTTTCGCCGTTTTATCATGGTTAAGGTTAGAATTTATATAGTCACAGCAGTCGATCCAGTTTTGTTTCAACACCCTCACTTGGTCCTCCATTAGTGATTTAATAGGATCGGCTACCACGCAAAGCCCTGGCTGGAGGAACACAGGCAATTGATAAGTCAGCGACTTACCTCCGCCTGTTGGCAGTAACCCAATGACTGGTTTAAGTTGTAGGGCCCTTGAGATGATCGGAAGTTGACCTTCCCGAAAACCGGCTTTCCTGAAAATGTTCTGAATAAAGAAATCGACATGGCGTTCGATTTCCTTTTTTGGCTCGTATGAACCGTCATCCTTTTTATTGATGAGCTCTCGATATTTCAGCGTATCGGCACAGTATACTCGCCTCGACTTCCCGAAGGCCGTATCAAAATAGTGTGATGAGCGCACCTTTATTGCACTTGCATGTTTATAGTCCCGCTCTTTGTAAATATCCGATCGCCGTAATATGGAATGATCTATGATAATATCAAAATGGTTATCTTCAAAAAAAGCTACTTCTTGCAGTTTACAATCTAAATGAAGGGCTTGATCGAATACCCATTTTTCGTTTTGGAAAATTGTCAGGTTTATTTTTGGTAATGGCAGCTTGTCAGTCTCATCAAGCAACGCATTGATATTGTCAAATAGCTGCTGGAAATTTTTTACTGCTATTGCACCACATGGCAAGTCTCGCTCTATTATCGCAATACTTATTTCCTGCTTTGTAAGTTCTTCCGGCTTACTAAGGAAAATTTCCAACAACATCTTTTGGATGCGCGCAGCAGCCAAGGGGATGAACAGAATTGAATATTCGGCAAGATCTATTTCTCTTTCAAAGTTCTTTTTGAAGATTCGAAAGATTTCGCCTCTAAACTGGTTTTCTATTTTAGTATCAAGCTCCAGTAATTCACTTGGCTGCCTTAGTGTTTCAAAACCACCCTCGTCTGATACTGCATCTCTATATGCATCATAGAGCTTATAGCTTTTCAACTTATGATGTTTGCCATCAAACTCAAAAATAACACCTTTCTTCAGCGTTCCAACCGTTCCAGCATTCTGGTATGGAAACTCATAAGAAAAATCTACACTTCTTCCACCAGCTAGTCCTTTGCCTATGGTCGCAAAATTTCGCTGCGACTGCAATATCTGCTTTGCAAAAGGGCTGTCTTTCAATCTTTCATTAAGAAAATGCCATTCGCCCTCGCTTCCCAAATTCCCACCATATTCTTCACGTGTTATATTTAGCCCCGGCTCTACTATATGCAGCAGTTCAAATACTGTCTGAAAATCAATAGGAATTTTCGACGAGTACCTCTTTTCAGAATTATCGGGAAACTCTTCGCCTAGCCCAACTTTCGCAAAGGTCTCCTCCAGCAATATAGGAGCTCTCGTTGGCAGACCCCTGGTGATGATATTGTTTATTACCGCCAGCACCGGGGGTATTTCTTTATAGTTCGGGTTATACGGATAAGGGAACTCAACCTCGAACGAACTAACATACTTAAGTAGTCCGCTTATTTTACCCGACTCCTCGAGTCCAGCTAGGGTGTGCTCATCTAACAGATTCCTAAAATCCGAGATAACGTTTGCGATGCAGTCAACTATATATCCTGCTTTAAATTGCATTTGTTTAATGAGTTCAAATCGAAAAGTACCATTAAAAAATGAAGAATTATATTCCGTAGCACCGCATTGGGAAACTGCGATCATTTCATGTAGACAAAACTTCCGTTTTTATGCAATTTGCGACTATTGTCTAGAAGACTACCAATATTTCGAAACTACAGTTCAATAATTTTGCCAGGAGTATAGGTCCTATGTTCACCGTATTTGACGTATCCAAGTTGATTTGTCAACATGAGTGTATTGCCTATTTTATAGTCGGGAATATTGGAATGATGGTGACCATATATCCAGCATGAGATATTTGACTGATCGATAAAATCATGAAGTTCAACAGCGAATGCTTCATTTAGAACATCACCTTTGAATTGTTCGGGATAGTTTTCAAAAGTAGGTATATGGTGTGTAGTTACAACTGTTTTGCCCTTGAAATCACTATCAATCTCCGCTTTTAAAAATGCCAAACAATCTTCGTGTAGTTTATTATATACTTCAGTTGAAAACCTAGATCCTTGGTATTGTATTATCCGAAAATCGTTCATGCTGCTCTCAATATGCTGTGCATTTGACAAACTGATTTTTGTCCACATCGTAGAAAAAATCAATCTTACGTCATCATGAAAACGTGTAACGTTATTGACAAGGTGAACATTGCTTCGTATACCCTCATCTAGTATTCCGACCCTTTCATGGGCATCACTACGATAATATTCATGGTTGCCCGGTATCCAATAAGTAGTTTCGAAATTATCACTGATGTAGTCGAAGAAGTCTTGATTTCGGTGCATTTCAGAAAACAGCGTTATGTCGCCGCCAAGTATTAATACTTGACCCATTGGAGGTATTAGATTCCTTTTATCAATTGCATTGTTCTCTCTGAATTCGAGATGGAGGTCGGAGCAGTATTGTATTTTGAGTGCCATTTGATAAATCTAAAGAATGATTACTTCTTTGGAATGAATAGTGGGTTTCCAACTTTGTAGCAAAAATGACCACGATTTATCAGTGGTTTAGCGAATGCATCCGGTAAATAATTAAATATGCCGAATCCTTTTAAACGCGCCAAACCATCATCATCGATGTGTTCGTACCACATGGCAAAAGTAAAATATTGCTCTCCATTTCTATCAACAGTAACTATTTTACCACTAACCAGTTCCTTGGGTGGCAGAGTACTTTTATTATCTTCTAAAAGGAAGAGGCGTAAATGCGCTTTCTTTTTGGTTGATGTAATATTCCTTTCTTTTAGTAACCCATTTTTAACATGTCGATTTAGTTCTGACCTGCTTATATTGAAGTAGTCTTCCAACTCATTTGAGCTATACCAACTATCTCTACTATTCGCGATTTCAGCAGGTATTACGTTGCTATTAATTGCATTCTGGCAAACTGCGCATTTGAGACCATATTGGTCATACCAAGAGTTTTCTCCGAATGCATCTTCCTCGCATATCTGGCATTTGCCATTTTGGCTATCAAAATGGAAGCCGCCAGGATTTGCTTTCAACAAATTTTCTAATCGCAATTCTTTCTCTGCAAAACTGTAAAGTATACGTGCATATACTTTGAGGTCATCTAATGCCTTTTCCA
>JAIXSZ010000084.1 GCA_027484425.1 Sphingobacteriales bacterium | reverse complement strand
TGAATTGGGTTGATATGCTGGTGCGCTGTGGTCATATTTGGTTTATTGTTCATTTCTGGTTTTCCGGTTTGTTTCCGGTGTTTTCATGTGTTTTTTGATGTAAGTCGTTGATTATCAATACTATTCACTTTTTTTTTTTTTTTTCATTTTCCGGTAGGTGTTTGTCTGAACCACTGATTCATCTGATTCTTTTGATTATGTTGATTAGGGATGATTTACTGGTCTTTTGTAGTCATATTTGGTTTAATATTTATTTCTAGTTTTGCCGGTTTTTTGCCGGTGTTTTCATGTGTTTTTGGGGTTAACTCATTGATTATCAATACTATTCACTTTTCTGGTGTAATGGCATTTGCCGGTAGTTTTTGTGGTGAGGTGGGGCACACACTGGGGAGTGTGGGGTGCTGTGGCAATGAATGCTGTAGTGCTTTGGGAAATTATGTACTGACATAATGATAGTTTGGATTTATAGGGTAATGGATAAATAGACAGCGCTCTAATGATGCCGCAAAAAGTGCGCCAACTTATGCCAAAACAGGTGTGGCAGGGATTAAGATATCCACATTTTGGGATTAGGGATTTTACGCAAGTGAAAACAACGCTTGTACTATTTGTTATCTGCACATGTGTTGGACGATTGTTGGAGCAACAACGGTGAGGGAAACAATTTAGCTGCCAGAAAGTGAAGGCGTTCGGGAAAACGATTTTTATTAGCAGCTCCAGTTGGCCCTTCGGAACAACTGGAACTACGGATAATTATCTGCGGCATGTGGGTAATGGCTTCTTGTCCGCCGTATATGTTACCGAGTCATATCTACTATCAAGTTTTACAGTAGAATTTATACTTTTATCTAGCGAAAAACCAACAGTTTGTAAAGGAGAATTTTTGTTTTGGACTTGATAAGAGTCTGCACCTAATGCAAATGTAAAGGGGCTATTTGATGCGCTTGTGGCATTGTCATTCACCACGTTGCTTTTATTACCATCGGTGGTTGAGTTTAAAAATTCTTTCCTCATTATTATGATTTTATAAGTTAGTGTTATAACTAAACAAATTTATGTATGAGTCGACTGTATTTATATGTTTTACAACGGCTCCAGTTTTAATATCAAGCCAATAAATATTTATGTTCGTATCTGTTTCATATCCCCCAATGTACCCTCCTTTTCTAATAATATATTGATTTTTACAAATGTCTATTGTGCCATTGAAATTGTTGTCGTTAGGTTGCGATGTCAGTGTTTCAATAACAGTTACACTCCCTGTTTCCGGTGACATTTTGCAAAATTTATCAGGCGAAACACCGTAGCGAAGTATACCATAAAACATACTATCGTTAGGATTATAGACTAAGTTGGAGGGTTTTATTCCACTATATGGAATAGACATTGTTGTATTCGATCTGTAGTCATACTTGTAAAAGTTATATCTTGCAAAAAAACACACCTCGCCATTCGACTCATTTATAAACAAGGATGACATACCGTCCAGTCTTGGCGTGAATATAATTTCTATGTCAGTACATTTGTTGTCATTTATATCCAATTCAAATAGCTTAAACTCATATAAATCGAGCCAATCAGAATATTGATAATAATATTTTTCAGAATATTTATTATAAACAATCGCGGCTGTATAGGGATGTGATAAGGTGTCTAATGCGCCTGAATATGCCAATTTATCTATTTTATTGGTGATCCAATTATATCGGCAAACATATATTTTGCCAAGAGCATCTCTTTGAAATGCATAATAATTTTTTTCATTTATATTGAATGCGCCCATTCCAGAATATAAATGAATAAAATTATACAATGAATAAATACTTTCTCCTGTATTAGTATCTACACCAATCATCTGCAAACTGTCTTTGCCAATTTGTTTGAATGCGATTAAGGCATAATTACATTGTTTAGATGGTGGTGGATCTACTTTCTTTTTTCGGCAAGCGGAAAAAAGTAGTAAAATTACGAGTATGTATGCAGTTGTTTTCATTTCATAACCTTTTTACTATAAAACTTACAAATTTCAGACCAATCTTTACAGAAAATACTGACCGTCTTTGGTGTCACATTTCCCATAGTAATAAGCTTGAATATTCTTATCCTTTGCTTCTGGAATTCCAAGACCATATTCGGACGGAATTACAGATTGGTGCTGGATAGGAAAACTTGATCAAAAATAAATTGGTTCAATAAATCCAAACTTGTCTTCGCCGCTTATGTAAAGCGATGCGGTGCTGTACTTGTGATCTTCCGTATGTGCACATGATCTTGCTTTTAAACAACTATCGTAAAGATACATAAGTATTGTTTCACTGCTTCTTTGCTATTTTCATTCTGCCATTACTCTTTGTAGATTTTCCCTGCGTGAGGTAGTTGGTGAGAGACCAGTAACGGCGGGAAGTGAAGGCGTTCGGGAGAACGTTTTTTATTGCTAGTTCCGGATGCCCTTCGGAACATCCGGACAACGAGCACAGCAAAGAATTCCCATGTATTTTAGCCTCTTTTACTCCGTCCTCCACCCCTAAACTAAAATCAACAAATCTGGAACACTAACCATCTTTGTACGGAGGCAATTTTCCTTTTTCGATTTCTGCATATATGCGCTTCTTATACTCTTCAAAATCCTCGCCGCAAAGTGCGCTCAACATTTCACTTCGTGTCATAGCAGGATTACCCAGTTTTTCTCTTATTTCATCTCTACAACGATCAACAAATTTTTCATAACGCTCTGGTGCCCATAAGTAGGCTTTTTTGTACCAAAAGGCATTTTCCTGGTCGATTTGAAATTCAAAAGGAAGTGGGGTAAAAGTCCTTCTTCGCACTCTATACGTTTCAAACACATAAGGAATTCTTCTATTGTCAAAAATGAACGGGACTGTGATGTAGATATGGCTAATATCATCTATCTCTCCAACGCCATCAACAACTATTCCGTCCCGTATGAGAGTTGGATATGCTCTTTTAAAATCAGATTTTATATCGCGCATATTATTTTTGTTTTCCTAAAATAAAAGTTTCTAACGCAGGAAATGGTTGATTAATACCGCCGTTGTTGGTCTTGTTTTCTGGACAACAACCTCGTGTCGGTCAGGAAAAACGTGATCAAAAATAAAAATTCAATAAAACCAAATCTGTCTTTGCTGCTACTAAATATTGATGCGGCTTTGTACTTGTGATCTTCCGTATGTGCACATGATTTGGCTTTTAAACAACTATGGTAAAGATACATAAGTATTGTTTCACTGCTTCTTTGCTATTTTCATTCTGCTATTACTTCGTGTGATTTGCCCTGCTCGAACGAGGACTGAGCCAAAGTTTACATTCATATAATGGCTGTTTTCATTAGCTTCCCAGATTGCTACACACCTCATACATTCGGCTTCTATTTTTGCTTGCCAAAATTTACATCATTTATTTGCTTTGTGATCTGGTGTTCGATGGATAAAAGAAATCGTTTCCGACTTGGCTATCTTGTCGCAAATCGTCCCATACTACCTTCTTTGGAAAGAAATAATACGGGAAGTTCAGTTCATCTTCTGCCATGACATCGTAAGCACCATTATTTAACAACTTCGGAAAGAAATTTTTAACATATACATAATCGACTTTTCTGGATATGGAATCGCATGTTAGTTCGTAGATATCACTTATCACATAAGTCTTCTTTTGAGCGTAAGTATCATAAAATTCCATTGTATACATGTGATTAATATCTTTCAAATACCAGCCTTGTTCTGATTTGGTGAAGGTGATGTTTAAATTAGCGTCAACAAATTCTGTATAAAATTTAAGGTTGGGGTGTAAAAAATTATTGTTCTTAGGGTAATGGTAATCGGGGTATCGGAATGAACGTCTGTCTATACTCTTAAAAGCAAAAGTTGATTTATCAACAACAATCTTTCCAACCTCATAACTTTCGCCGTGATAGTCATTTAGATGATAGTTCTCCCAACCATGAATTTCACTAGAATAATTACTGCGATAATTTATGCGATATTCTTCATCATCGGAAGTTGAGTCGAATTCGAAGAAGTAAGTGCTAAGCTTCGATGGGAATAGCGAGCTTCCGTCTAGATGATAAATGGGATTCTCTTTCAAAAGCTCTCCGATATGTATCTTGTCATCGGATACCTTGCTACTTCTGAATTGGCTTTGCCTGTTGCTACGTGTAGCAAATGATTCGTGCGCTGAGAGGTACTTCCTTGCGTTGGAAACCTGAAACATGACAATAGGATTTGCCTCAAATAGATTTTGAAAGCGCCCATTTTGTTTCTGGTATTGCCGATACCGTGAATAGCCGAAATAACTTTTATTGACATTGTTTTGCGGAATCAACTTGACAGCTTTTACTACGATATCGTGAGGAGATAAATATTGAAAAGTAACATCATCAAGGCTTGTTGCTTTAACGTCGACGTAGACTTTCTCTGGATTCTCGAACGTTAACGCATATGATATTCTATCCTTTACTCCAATAGCAGTGATAGCCATTGTCACCATCTGGGTGCCGGATGACCTTGTAAATTCAAATTCTCCGTTTTGATTCGTAACAATTTGCCTATTGACGTCGATAATATGAACCAGTGCGTTGCGGATGAGCGTGCTGTCACTTTTATTTATAAGGATGCATCTGACAAGAATCTGGCCGTGGCATACGGAAGGCCTGAAGGAAAAAAAGAAAAAAGCGACCACTAATAGAAAACCTGCTTTCATATTATTATTCCCAGTGGGTTGTGTAAGGATTATAGGTACATTTTAAATGGTTTCTTCAGAAACAAAATACTCTCCTGATACGCCCCCAGTCCTTAGAAACATGCCTGAACTCGCACACGGCGCAAGTTTTCATGTTTTATTTTTCGCTGTTGTTGGTCTTATTTTCTGGACAACCACTTCGTGTCGGATGGGGAAAACGTGATCAAAAATAAAAGGGTCTATAAATCCAAACCTGTCTTCGCTGCTACAAAAAAATGATGTGGTATTGTACTTGTGATCTTCCGTATGTGCACATGATCTGGCTTTTAAACAACTATTGTAAATATACATAAGTTTTGTTTCACTACTTCTTTGCTATTTTTCATTATGCCATTATTATGTGTAGATTTTCCTGCGTGGGGTAGTTGGTGAGGAAATAAGACCAACAACGACGGATGTAAAAGAAAACTTGCGCAAAATGGATGTAATTATCTTCATTTGATATTTAGTATTATATTGCGGCTAAATTGTTTTTAGTATGCAGAAATTATTACTACTTATTTTTTTGTTATTGTTAAATACTTCATCTATTGCCCAATCCCCTCTAAGTATACCTTATCAGGCAGCAGCCCGCAACAGTGGGGGTGCTATACTGGCAAGCACTGCTATATCTGTGAGGTTTACGATCAGAGATAGTGTAGCTACCGGTGCTATCAAATACCGTGAGACTCACAGCATTACCACTACCGATCAAGGTTTGTTTTCTTTAAATATAGGGCAGGGTACACCAGTATCTGGTACGTTTGCGGGTATCACCTGGGGAACAAACGGAAAGTTTTTGCAGGTAGAAATAGACCTTGCTGGTGGCAGTAGTTATGTAGATATGGGTACTCAGCAGATGATGAGTGTGCCGTATGCGCAATATTCCGCGACGAGTGACACATCCCTTGGTTCGGGCGGTGGTTTCACTCATTATGTAGGTGAAGTTTGGGGTGGTGGCGTTGTTTACTATGTTTATCTTGGCTCAGATGGTCTCGAACACGGTCTTATAGTTTCGCTGACTGATCAAAGCAATGCTGTAGCTTGGAGTAACGTAACTACAACACTCGTAGGGAGTGCTGCACAAAGTAGCTGGAATGGTTTAGCAAATAGTAATGCAATAGTAGCCCAAGCGGGTCATACTAACAGTGCTGCTAAGTTGTGTTTAGACTTAGTAACGGGGGGGTATAGTGATTGGTATATGCCTTCTCGTCACGAATTGAATATATTATATGGTGTTCAGTTTAATGTTAATAAGACATTTAGTACAATCAGTGGTGCTATTGAAATGGAGCAAACTAATAATTATTGGAGTAGTACTGAGATATTTGCTAACAATGCCTGGTACATCAGGTTAATCGATGGCACTACCAGCTACTTCAGAAAGCAAGATACTTACCCTGTTCGTGCGATTCGATCTTTTTAATTATTCAATATTTTTGACTATTTAAGGATGGGTTTGGGTACAAGCCAAAATGAAATTCTAAAAAAGAGATAACAAACTATCTAAAATCTATGCACACATATATTAAATACTTTGCCCTTTTACTTTGCCTATTTATAACCAGTATGGCAATAGCACAAGTCCCTCAAGGCATACCCTATCAGGCAGCAGCACGCAATAGTGGGGGGGCTATACTGGCAAGCACTGCTATATCTGTGAGGTTTACGATCAGAGATAGTGTAGCTACTGGTACTATCAAATACCGTGAGACTCACAGCATTACCACTACCGATCAAGGTTTGTTTTCTTTAAATATAGGGCAGGGTACACCAGTATCTGGTACGTTTGCAGGCATCAATTGGGGATCGAACGCAAAGTTTTTGCAGGTAGAAATAGACGCTGCTGGTGGCAGTAGTTATGTAGATATGGGTACTCAACAGATGATGAGTGTGCCGTATGCGCAATATGCCGCCACAAGTGGCACAACGCTTAGTGGAGGCAGTGGTTTCACCCATTATGTAGGTGAGGTATGGGGTGGTGGGGTAGTGTATTATGTATATAGAGGTTCAGATGGGTTGGAACATGGGCTAATTGTTTCGCTAACCGATCAGAGCACCGGAATGCAGTGGAGTAATGTAACAGCAACCCTAATAGGAAGTACTGCACAAAGTAACTGGAATGGTTTAGCCAATAGCAATGCCATAGTAGCCCAAGCGGGTCACACTAACAGTGCTGCTAAATTATGTTTAGATTTAGTATCTGGTGGGTATAGTGATTGGTATTTACCTTCTCGTAACGAATTGATCTTGCTATATAACAATCAATTAAATGTTAATAAAACATTAGGTACATTCAGTGGAGCTACTGAAATGGTAAATATACGCTATTGGAGTAGTAGTGAGTACGATGCTACCTATGCATGGCACATGGGCTTCAGCGTTGGTGGCTCAGGCTACTTCACTAAGGACTACATCTACCCTGTTCGTGCGGTAAGGGCGTTTTAAATATTTAACATTATCGCTATTTAATAATAGGTTTGGGTCGAAACCTTAACGAGAATTCAAAATAATATATTATAAACTATCTACATACATGTATACATACATCAAACACACTGCACTTTTACTTTGTCTATTTATAGCCAGTATGGCCATGGCACAAGCCCCTCAAGGAATACCCTATCAGGCGGCAGCCCGCAATAGTAGCGGTGCTACACTGGCAAGCACTGCTATATCGGTGAGGTTTACGATCAGAGATAGTGTAGCTACTGGTGCTATCAAATACCGTGAGACTCACAGCATTACCACTAGCGATCAAGGTTTGTTTTCTTTAAATGTAGGGCAGGGTACACCATTATCTGGTACGTTTGCAGGCATCAACTGGGCAACAAACGCCAAGTTTTTGCAAGTAGAAATAGACGCTGCTGGTGGCAGTAGTTATATGGACATGGGTACTCAGCAGATGATGAGTGTGCCGTATGCGCTACATGCCGCCACAAGTGGCACAACGCTTAATGGAGGCAATGGTTTCACACATTATGTAGGTGAGGTATGGGGTGGGGGGGTAGTGTATCATGTATATGGAGGTTCAGATGGGTTGGAACATGGTCTTGTTGTTTCGCTGACCGAGCAGAGTACCGGTGCGCTATGGAGTAATGTAACAGCAACCCTAATAGGAAGTACTGCACAAAGTAACTGGAATGGTTTAGCCAATAGCAATGCCATAGTAGCCCAAGCGGGTCACACTAATAGTGCTGCTAAATTATGTTTAGATTTAGTATCTGGTGGGTATAGTGATTGGTATTTACCTTCCCGTCACGAATTGATTTTATTGTATAGAAATCAATTTAATGTCAATAAGTCATTAAGTGCAATAAGTGGTGCTACCGAACTGGCGCAAACCGGTCGCTATTGGAGTAGTACTGAGTACGCTACTCCTTGGGTGTCGTCCTATTCTTACGCATGGTCTATCGTCTGCACTGACGGCTTTACCAACTTCAACTACTTTAAGTCTATTTCAGGTTATGTGCGTGCAGTTCGGGCTTTTTAATCAATCAATTATTTTATTATTTATAAATGGTTTTGGTTGAAGGCCTATTTGGCGCAAGGTCGTTTTCTGGTGTCTGATAATCAATAAGTCTTTTCGAATTGCGATAGTATTACAATTTTTCGCCGTTTTTGTTCTTGTTTTCTGACTTACAGCCTCGTGCCGTACAGGAAAACATCATCAATAATAAATATGTTCAATTTAACCAAACCTGTCTTCGCTGCAACTATAAAACGATGCGGTGCTGTACTTGTGATCGTCCGAATAGGCACATTATCTGGCTTTTAAACAACTATCGTAAAGATACATAAGTTTTGTTTTACTACTTCTTTGCTGTTTTTTATTCTGCTATTACTCCGTGTGATTTGCCCTGCGGTAGTAGGTGAGGAAATAAGACAAATAATGGTGGAAGTATTGCTTTCTCTTCATTTCGCAAGATTGCCATACCCTGTTGGCAGGCACTCAGTGCTGTGTTCTGGGCTAGCAACGACCCTCCTATTTTATATTTTTTCTAGGTTTTATTGGTGAAAGCCCCTCACTACTCTGCCAGTACAAGTGAGCGACGCAATGCCCGCTGATGGGTGTGCTGTAGGTGGGAGCCAAAAGTTATAAATGTAAAAGAACACACTTACCAAGACTGTAGTAGTCTAGGTAAGTGTGTTCTGTATATGTGGTGTGGTTACTTTTGGGTAGTGGTAGGTGGTGCGCCGCCATTGAGCAGGAGTAAAGAGGCGTTGAGGCCGGCTTGTGCCTGCTGGTTGCCGGGTTGTAGCTTGAGGGCGCGCTGAAAGGCTGCGATGGCTTCGGGGGCTTGCTTGTTGGTGTAGTAGGCGCCGCCCATGTTGTACCAGAGGTCTATACTGTTGGAGTCTACTTTTAGTCCAGTTTTGTAAACTTCTATGGCTTCGGCATAGCGGCCTTTACTGCCATATTGCTCCCAGCCTAGCTTGAGGTAGTGGTCGCAGATGAGTTTGTACATGCCAGCGAGTGTGGGGTAGGTGGGGTAGAGCATGCGCACGGTATCGATGTTGGCAGTGGCGGCGGCTATATCGCCCAGCTTGTAGCGGGCTATGCCGCGGTTGAGGAATGCTGCTACGAACTTGCGGTGTATGCCGAGTGTGTGGTCGAGTATATCGACGGCATCGGTAAGGTATTTTTTGCGTTCGGTGGAGTCTTTGGCATAGTCGGCGAGGGTGATGTAGGATGCGGCTACGTTGGCATTGACGAGTACGCTATTGGGTACGGTTTTGATATCGGTGCCGAAGAGGGTGCTATCGTTTTTCCAGGCTTTGTTGCGGTCGATGGTTTTGAAACTGAAAAGACCTACTACTACGAGCATGAGCGCTGCAAGTGCTTTGTGGGCGGTGGCGAGGGGTAATAGGCGCTCGGCACCCTTGTAGAGCAGCCAAGCGGCGGCTATGGCAAAACCTACAGATGAGTGATAGATAAGACGCTCGCCAAGTGTGGCGCCGATATCGAACACGAGGTTGTTGACCATCATAAGATGCAGGAAGTAGAATGCGATGGCAAAACACAGTATGCCTTTGCCGTTGGTAAGGCTGGGGCGTGTGGTGCTGCTAGTGCTTATATTGGTGCGTGGAAAGAAGGATAACATGACCCATATAAGAGCCAAGTGGACTATGATAGATGCCCATACCATGGGGTGTGTGAACTCTTTGTAGGGGATTTGGGCATAGGAATAGTCGGCAGAGAGTGGGTGAGGGAAAAGGAGGAACTTGATATAATAGAGTGAGGAAGCGATTTCGGTAGCTAGTTTCTGGTTGCCCTCGGCATAGAGGTAGGGGTTGTTGAGGACTTCTTGCGATGCGCTCTCTACGACCTCGGGCAGTGCCTGAAAGCGCTGCATTAGGTAGGCAGCAGAGAGGAGGAAGTAAGGCAAAAAGGGTACTAACTTGGCAAAAAGTATAGATGTGTCGGAACTGGCAGGTGCTGAGGTCTTGAGGTAGTAGAACATGGCGCCGCCAAAGAGGATAGTGCCCAGTAGCGGAAAGGCACCGATGAGTGTGCTGGACGACATATCGGTATCGGGTGGGGTGATGGCGTGTAGGCGCACTGCCAGGTAGGCTGTAACTACAACGGCGTAGGGTAGGGTTATGGTGATGCTGCGGGCTAGGGAGTAGCCACGGAAGATATAAAAGGACAGGGGCAACAATACTAGCATAGTAATGGCGTATTCCTTGGACAAGAAGGCAAAGAAGAAGCTGATAAGCCCGGCTGCGAGGAGCCAAAGTTTTTGTTTCTGCTCGTCGTACTTGAAGGCGTATATGAATGTGAGGCACATGAAGAGTAGTGACATTATTTCATCGCGGCTTTTGACATTGGCTACCACCTCGGTATGGACAGGGTGAACGGTGAACAGCACGGCAGCTATGAGCGCCATGGCAGGATACTTATTGAATATAATATACCGTAGGAAGTACAGGAGCACGACGGCTGAAAGCATGTACCAAAGCACATTGAACACATGGCGAACATGCATGGTATCGATGAGTTTCTTTTGGTTGGGGCCGGAAACACCGTAGGAGATGGTATTTTTGAGTACGCTATCGAGGTTTTCTTTGGGTACGGCACCCATAAACTGCTGCTCTATGGCAAAGGTGACCATGGATAGAGGACGGTAACGGCCACCTTTGAGCTGGTTGGTGGTGTTGAGCTGGCGGTAGTAGCTATCGTAAGCGTCCTTGGTGAGGATGCCGGGAATGCCGGCAAAACCCTCGAGCACGTATTCGTTTTTGACGATAACAATACCATCGTCGTGGGCAAACTCGTGCTGAAAGGTATTGGCATAGATAAAGAACGCCAACAGGGCCACGATAATGGCCTGACCATTGAAGTGGAGGAGCCAAGAGCCAATGTCTTTGAAATTGAAGGGCTCTTTGTCGAGCACCGTTTTTTCGGCTACAGGAGGAGCTTCGGTGTGCTTAGCAGCTATGATCGGTTGTGCTGGTAGTTTTTTTGCCATTGCAGGAAAATGATACCCAAAAATAATTATTTAATTGGGTAGAATTGAAGCCAAATATATTCCTTAATTTCTCAGAAAATCTGTTACGATTTTATTTAATTCCTCGGCAGCAGCATCGAGGTTGTCGTTGACGATGGTTTTATCGAATTGGTTGATGAAGGTAAGTTCGTATTCGGCCTTATGTATTCTTTCTTCAAGGGTTTGTGGGGTTTCGGTGCCCCGCGCTAGGAGGCGTTTTCTGAGTTCATCGATAGACGGTGCCTGAATAAAAATGGTAAGGCATTGGTTGGGGTATTTGTTGCGGACGGCTAGTGCGCCTTGTACATCTATATCGATAAGGGGAGACTTTTGTGCATCCCAAATGCGGTTCATTTCGGCAATGAGTGTGCCATAATACTTGCCGGTGTATACCATTTCCCATTCTACAAATGCATTTTGGGCAATGAGGTTTTGGAAGGTATCGGCATCGTAGAAGTAATAATCTTTGCCGTGCTCCTCGCCTGGGCGTGGTGTGCGTGTGCAGGCTGAGATGGAAAACATGAGTTGTGGAGTGGATGCAAGCAGTCTTTTGACCAAAGTGGTTTTGCCAGAGCCTGATGGGGCTGTGATAACTATGATTTTATTTGTAGCCAAGTCGTTGTGTTTGAGGGTTGCGAATAACGGAAAAAAATGTGGTATAAACTAATGTAGGGCGTTATGTGTTTCTTTACTATTTAAAGAGGGCTGGTGTTATATAAGTAGATTTGTGAGGGGTAATAATTTGAAAAATTCTGTGTACCAATGAAATTGAAGACAAAATTATATGTTCTTGTTGTTCAGATAGTAGTGATTTGGGGTTTTTCGTATGCATTGAGTGAAAGTGCGGGGCTGGTGGAGATGTATGGTGTTCATTTTTACCCGCTGGTACAGACTGTGCGGCAGGGTGTGTTTGGGGTATTGCCTATAAGTGTGGGAGATGTAATGTACTTTATAGGTGGTGTGTGGGTATTAGTGACGGCGGTGAAGTGGGGTAGGTATCTGTATAGATGGAAGGAACATACAACCAAACTGGCAGGTTCGGTGTTGGGCGCGCTTAATGTATGGTTGTTGGTGTATCTCATGTTTTTGGTGGGCTGGGGGGTACACTATAGCAGACCTCCGCTAGCAAAGGTGTGGGGGCTGGAGCCGCCGCATTACAACAATGCTGATGAGCGTCAACACGCGTTAAAGAATGCACTGCAAAGCTATACACGCTTATTGGCAGGCAAACTAAATGAGTATGCGCCGCTGTATACCAGAATGGAAATGTCGGAGATCAATGACAGTGCTGTCACCTATTACCGGCGGTACACCAATAGCAGTGTGAAAGGGTATGGACTGGGTATAAAACCATCTATGTATGGTGGGCTGATGCAGCGGATGGCGGTGGATGGGTATTTCAACCCGTTTACGGGTGAGGGACAGGTGACAAGGCAGTTGCCGGAGTTTATGATGCCTTTTACGCTGTGTCATGAGATGGCGCACCAGGTAGGTATAGCAGCGGAGGGTGATGCCAATCTACTGGCCTACGCCATTAGCACTACTACTACCAACGCTACTTTTCGGTATTCGGCCTATCTTAATTTGTGGCTATATGCTAGTAGGCGGCTGTACTATATGGATTCGAATGCGGCTAAGACGCTAGCGGCTACGTTGCCAGAGCTTACTAAGGCGCATATAGACACGTTGGAGCTGCTGAGCAAAAAATATCATGGGTTACTAACGAGTTACTCGGGTACTATATATGACAATTACTTAAAGGCACAAAACCAGCAAGACGGTATACGCAGCTATGGCAATGTGACCTATGAGGCTATGCTGCTGGAGGAGCAGCGCGGGAAGGGGAATGTGGGTATAATAGAGTTAGAGTGACAGCCTATTATGGCTCTCATCAACTAATACTTGCTAAAACACTCATTACCATTCCAATAATTCACCAATACGTGCAGCTACTTTATCGGCATTGGGCAGCATTGCTGCTTCTAGAGCCATGTTCATAGGTACTGCAGGTAGGTCTAGTGCGCCTATTGTTTGTACTGGAGCATCGAGGTATCTGAAACAGTTTTGGGCTATTCTGCCTGCGAGTGCTTCACAGAAAGAGTTACGTAATTGTTCTTCTGTTAGAACTATGCACTTACCGTGTTTACGAACAGTGGTGTACACCAATTCTTCATCCAGCGGATAAATAGTACGGAGGTCAATAACTTCTACCTGTCCGGGATATTGTTTGGCAGCATTTTTGGCCCAGTATACGCCCATACCATAAGTAATGATACAGATGGATGCGCCGTTTTCTATAGCTTGTTCATCGGCAGCTAGTACCACATTTCCTTTGCCGAAGGGGAGTATATAATCTCTGTCGGGTTCTACAGTTTTAGCATCTTCTGTGCCTGGCACTTTGCTCCAGTATAGTCCTTTATGTTCGAGCATCACTACAGGATTACCGTCGTGATAGGCAGCTTTAATTAGTCCTTTGATGTCAGCAGCATTGCTAGGGTAGGCTATTTTTATACCTTTTATTGTTGCTAATGTGCTTTCTACACTGCCACTATGATAAGGGCCACCACCACCATAAGCACCTATAGGCACACGCAGTATCATGGATACTGGATACTTGCCACAACTGAGGTAACAAGACTTACTGATTTCGGTAACTAACTGATTGATGCCCGGATAGATATAGTCGGCAAACTGTACTTCCACTATTGGTTTCAGACCTACAGCATTCATGCCTACTGTAGAGCCTATAATGTAGGCTTCTTGTATGGCCATGTTGAACACACGGTTGTCGCCAAATTTATCTGCAAGGGTAGCAGCTTCCCTGAACACACCACCCAGTCTTTTGCCTACATCTTGTCCGTAAAATAGTGCTTCGGGATAATCTTGTAGCAACTCTTCTACAGCATGTAGTGCTGCATCTACCATTACTACTTTGTCACGGCCTGCTGGGCAACGATTGCCTTTCTCTTCGGTAACGGGCGATGGGCGGTACACATGATCTATTACGGTAAGCGGGTTGGGCTCTGGTGCGGCTACAGCAGAGTCAAATTCATTTTGAATGAATGCTTTTTCTTCTTCTTCTATAGCGTTCAGTTCCTTTTCACTGATTTTATAGGTTTTTATCAGTAACTCTTTCAGCTTTGGGCCTGGGTCGTCAACGTAGTGTTTTGCCAAGTCTTCGGGTGTGCGATACCATTCTTTGCGAACGCCTGACGTATGGTGCCCCAATAACGGCACACGTGCATGTACCAACATAGGAGAACGGTGAGTGCGTACATGGTTGATAGCGGATTCCATAGCGGTGTATGATACTTCAAAGTCGCTACCATCGATACTCATGCGCTCCATGCCCTTAAAGCCTGCTGCAAACTCGTATGCATTCATACTGCGTGCCTCATCGCTGCTAACGGATATGCCCCAGTCATTGTCTTGAACCAGATAAATGATAGGCAACTGGTGTAGCACTGCAAACTGAAAGGCTTCGCTCACCTCGCCCTCAGTAACACTGCCATCGCCTAAAGAGCAAATAGTGACAGGTGGAACAGGGTAATTTGATAATTTTTCTTTTTCACGGTATTGTATGCCTTGAGCTATACCTGTGGTAGGTATGGCTTGCATACCTGTAGCACTACTCTGGTGAATAATGCCAGGGAAACCATCTCTGCGAATATTGGGGTGGTTGTAGTATTCTCTGCCACCAGTAAAGGGATCAGTACCCTTTGCCAATAGCTGCAACATAAGCTCATAAGGGCGGTAACCCATACCTAGCATCAGGCTTTCGTCGCGGTAATATGGGCTTACAAAGTCGCATGGTTGTAGTAAAAATCCAGTTGCGAGTTGTATAGCCTCATGACCTCGAGAGGTACTGTGAACGTATTTGCATACTTGTCTGTTAGCATCATAAATATCTGCCATAGCACGGGCAGTCATCATCAGGCGATATGCCTTTAGTAATAATTCTTTAGGAAGCATGGATAGCAAAAGTAAGCGTTAACAGTGAAAAGTGTAATGTGCGTTTGCAAATAAACAGATGAAAGTGCACTGATAAAGTTGTTGTAATAGGGAGTTTGTACAATTGTATTTAGCCTATTTCCAAAGAATTCATTAATCCTTAGCAAAATAACGTTACTGCTGAAGGTATGTTAAGATACCGTAGCTACAACATATAATACCTATTTTAAGCTTACCTTAGTTGTAGAATTTAATTAAATGTCAAAAAAAGTAAAGAAAAAAAGTAAAAGTAATGTCGTAGGTAAAGATGTATTTACTGGCAGACTTGAAGTAACACGCGGTGGAATGGGTTTTGTGATAGTACCGGGCTTGGAGAGAGATATAATGATAAAGCCAGATAAGATGTTGACTGCGCTTAATGGCGACGATGTGCGCGTGGAGGTAGGCAAAAGCAAGGATGGTGGAAGAAGACCTGAAGGAACGATAACAGAAATAGTACGCAGAAAACAATCGGAGTTTAGTGGTAGGGTAGAAGTACATGCACATTTTGCATTCCTGGTGCCTGATAGCGATAAGATGCCAGTTGATATATACATACCCCTACATTTGCTAAATGGTGCCCGCACTGGAGACAGTGCCATGGCCAAAGTAGTAGAGTGGACTGGTAAGACTAAAAACCCTGTGGGTGAAATAGTAAGTGTGCTGACTAATGAGTCGATGAATGAGGTGGCTATGCAGGGATTGTTGGCAGAAAATGGCTTTCCGCTTAGTTTTCCTGACGATGTGCTGGAAGATGCAGCCCGCTACCCAGAGGGGGTAGATAAACAAGAAATAAAAAAGCGGCGTGATATGCGCGACACGCTGACTGTGACGATAGACCCATTTGATGCTAAGGACTTTGATGATGCAATATCCTTCAAATCCCTTGATGATGGATGGTATGAAGTAGGAGTTCATATTGCAGATGTATCGCACTACATAGAGCCTGATTCTGCATTGGATAAAGAAGCCTATCGTAGAGCTACTAGTGTGTACCTGCCAGACCGAGTGTCACCCATGTTGCCAGAGCGGCTCAGTAATGAGTTGTGTTCGCTAAGGCCTAATGAAGAAAAGTATACTTTTTCAGTTGGGTTTACCATAAATAAAAAGGGTAAAGTAAAAGATCATTGGATAGCTAAAACAGTGATACACTCTAACCGGAGATTTACGTACGAAGAAGTGCAAGAAGTAATAGAGGGTGCATCAGGCGACTATGATAAAGAACTACTGATACTAAATGAGATGGCGCAAAGCTTGCGAGCAGAGCGATTTAAGAAAGGTGCTATTAATTTTTCTTCGCAGGAGGTGAGATTTAGGTTAGATGATAAAGCAAAGCCAGTGGAGGTAATTGTAAAAGAGAGCAAGCCAGCACATCAGTTGGTAGAGGAGTTTATGCTATTGGCCAACCGTACTATAGCTGAATATGTAGGTGGAATATTATACAAAGACAAACAAGTGCCGTTTCCATACAGGGTGCATGATATACCCGATACCGATAAACTGAAGATGTTTACCATGTTTGCTGGTAAGTTTGGAGTCAGATTTGATTTGTCGGCCCCCGAAACAATAGCTAAGTCGTTCAATAAAATGCTGGAAACAGTAATTGGCAAACCAGAGCAGCATGTGCTGGAGCAATTGGGCATTCGCACTATGTCTAAAGCCGTGTATACTACAGAAAATATAGGTCACTATGGCTTAGGTTTCCAGCACTATTGTCATTTTACATCGCCTATTCGTAGATATCCCGATGTATTAGTACATCGCATTTTGCAGCAATGCATCACCCAAAACATTCAACCAATAAAGAATCTGGAGGCACAATGTCGTCATTGTTCTGACCAAGAAAGACGGGCGATGGAAACCGAGCGTGCTGCCAATAAATACAAACAAGTGGAGTATATGCAGGACTATGTGGGCGAAGAATTTGATGCAATTATCAGTGGCGTTGCTACCTTTGGTTTCTGGGCAGAAACTGTTGCTCACAAGTGTGAGGGAATGGTTTCTTCAATAGATTTGTCGGATATTGATAATTTTGAGTTCAAAGAGGGTGAATATGCGCTGGAAGGAAGAAATACTGGACTCCGATTTGCGATGGGAGATAAGGTAAAAGTAAGAGTAGCAGCAGCAAATTTAACCAAACGTCAAATTGACTATGTATTGGCAGAAATGCCTGAGTTACCTGTAGGCAAGAGAAGATCGGCACCAGTAGCTAGGACAAAGGCAAAAGACAGTACACCCAAAAGCAGGAAAACAAATACTAAAAAACGCAAATAGCACTAAATGCAATCTTTTTCGAACCTTGTAACAACTTTTGAAAATCGCTTTTCTACTTTTTCGTCATTTCCGTTGCAGCCAGCAACGCTTTACGATCCTTGCAACTACTTTTTGGGTATAGGTGGTAAGCGTGTACGCCCAGTAGTATGCCTGATGGCTTGTGAGTTGTTTGCAGATATCACTGACGATGCGTGGCGCGCAGCTGCGGCAGTAGAGTTGTTTCACAATTTCACGTTGGTTCATGACGACATAATGGACAAGGCACCGCTGCGCCGCGGTCAACAAACATTGCACCAAAAATACGGTTTAACGTCAGGTATACTATGTGGCGATGTCATGTGTATCTACGCCTACGAACAGTTGGCACATATCAAAAAAGCTTTGCCTCAGGTAATGCATGTATTCAATAAGACAGCTATTGAAGTATGTGAAGGGCAGCAGATAGATATGGATTTTGAGTCGCGCAACGATGTAAGTATTGAAGAATACCTGCAAATGATAACACTCAAAACGTCGGTATTGTTGGCTGCAAGCCTTAAAATGGGTGCTATAACTGGCGGTGCATTGGGGGATAATGCCAATAAATTGTACGAGTTTGGGAAAAATATGGGCATCGCTTTCCAGCTTCAAGATGATTACCTGGATGCTTTTGGCGATACAGATAAGTTAGGTAAACAAAACGGGGGCGATATCCTTGCTAATAAAAAGACCTACTTGTTGCTTAAAGCCAAAGAGCATGCTACACCAGAACAAAAGCAAATAATAGAAAATTTGTTGACACAAGATGATGCGCACAAAGTAGCTAAGATGTTGGCATTATTTGTAACTACAGGTGCAGATGAAGCTTGTAGAACAGCAACAAAACACTACTCTGATTTAGCATTTAGCTGTTTAGAAGAGGTGGCAGTGCCATCTGCTCGTAAAGCACCGCTTCGCGAGCTGGCTACTTATTTGCTACACAGAGATAAATAAACACCATAGGCTAGTTTAATACAGCATTCTATATACAGGGTTATTGCCATAGTCGTAGGGGATGTGTGCAAGTGAAGGTATTTTCTGGGTCAGAATCAGGTTGGCTTTTTTGCCCCTAGTTATTGTACCCATTGCTTCCGATAGTTCCATGGCAGCTGCTCCATTGATTGTTACCGCATTAATGGCCTCTTCGGGGGTCATTTTTAGTTGGGTGCAGGCAATAGTGAGCAATATCGGCACATTGCCAGATGGGCAAGAACCTGGATTGTAATCGGTAGCCAAGCAAACTGGTAAACCAGCATCTATGATTTTGCGAGCGGGTTGGTATTGTATACCTAAAAAGAATGCAGCCCCAGGCAGTAGGGTAGGCATTGTGGTACTTCCTTTAAGCGCGGCTATCTCTGCATCGCCCACACATTCCAGATGGTCTACACTAAGGGCATTATGCTTAACGCCTATTTGCACTCCACCAGAATAGTGTAGCTGATTGGCATGTATTTTTGGTTTGAGACCATATTTCCAGCCAGCTTCCAGTAATTGTTCAGTTTCTTCTATCCCAAAAAAACCTTGTTCACAAAATACATCCATGTAGTCAGCCAATCCCTCGCCTGCCACCATTGGTAGCATTGTGTCTATTATCAGTTGTATGTAGGCCTTCTTGTTTTCTTTGTACTCTTGTGGGTAGGCATGTGCCGCAAGAAATGAAGCCTTAACCGGAATTCGCACGTTTTCTTTGATACGACGTATTACTCGAAGCATTTTCAGTTCACCTTCTGTACACAAGCCATAACCACTTTTAATTTCTATTGCTCCTGTGCCTTGTGCTATTACCTGATGCAGTCTTTCCATGCTTTGCTCATAGAGTTCTTGCTCATCCATTAGGTTTAGTTTACGGGCAGAGTTAAGTATTCCACCACCTTTGCGGGCTATTTCTTCATAGCTTATGCCCTTTACTCTGTCTACAAACTCTCCTTCTCTAGGTGCAGCAAAAACTAAATGAGTATGACTATCGCACCAAGCAGGGAGCATCATTCTACCAGTAGCATCTAGTATTTCGTCGGCATTAATGTCAGTCAATGAGCTCATAGCACCATAGTCGAGTATGATGCCATTCTCTATAGCTAGCCATGCATTGTCAATATGCGGGATATAAGCCATTTCAGCTCCTGCAATAGTGGAAGGTAAAGCAGTGTCACCTGTTACTTGATGTAATTGGTTGATGTTGGTAATAAGTGTGCGCATGTGCTTATTGTATTAGTGAAGCAGGCTATTATATACTTCCCCTTGTTACACTATCTGGGGTAATATTTATTGTAAAATGCCAAGTAGTCCGTAACCTGCTTGTCTGCAAACATTTTTTTGTAGTTGAACCCAGATATGACACAGGTACTTATTTCTTCTGGTTTGTATGCGCTCAGTACGCTGGATGATTTGAGCTCACTAAGGTACTTTGTAGCATCAGCAGCATTGGTGAAGTTTTTCACAACTACAATACCTTGATCCATTTTATACAAATCAATTAAGGTTTGTAGGTTAGAGGCAGCATATTTAGCAGAATCGAAAGAAGTAATCGCTTTTTTCAATTTGCCGGTTCTGGCATCTAGTCCTTGCAGTACTATAAGGCAGTAATGGCTACTATCAGAATGATATGCATACATTTTGGGAATTTCAGGTTCGGCAGGTTTGGCTGGTGTTGATGGTTCCGTAGGCATAGCTCCAAGTGGTTTGCCATCAGGAGATTTTTTATCTTCTTTAGGTTTTGAAGCTACTGAAGGACCTTCTTTATACCATGATGGTTTTCCATTATTGGTGCGCACATCTCCAATGTATTGCTTTACAGATTTAGCCCATGTTGTTAGTGAATCGGATGGATTGGCTTTGATAAACTTTGAAATTAGCGAATCTGCTTTATCGTAGTCACCAGCACCCGCCAGCGCCATTGCTTCTGTTACCTCAAAACGTTTTTTATACACTGGGTGCTTGTATTTTGTTTTGGCCAGCTCTGCTCGCATTCCAGCTTCTGTATATTGGTGTTTCATCAACAAGTCATAGGTTTTGTCAAAGTAGGCTGCCACTTCTGCCGTAGCCTCATCACTCAATTTACTTTCGCTGTTGATGTTAGATAGCATGCTCGCGTACTGCGACTTGGGGAACTTAGTCACCAGTTCATTGGCATAACCTTGAGCTTCGTCCAGCCTGTTTTGTTTTACCGCTATCTGATATCTCAAGAATAATTCTTCTTCTTTTTGTGAGTGATTAGGATAACGTCTACACAGCGTATCCAGTGTATTAGATGCTTGTTTGTAGTCGCTTAGCTGTTTGATGTAGGCTTTTGCTAAGAGCACGTATGCTTTTTGCTGTGTTTTTATAGCTTGTTCTTTTTGGGCTGTGGTGTTGGGTATGGTGGCTAGTAGGCTTTCCTCAGTGGGTATTCCATCTTTTAAAACCACCTTACCTACTTTCACATCCGACTCATCTTTATCATCCGACGACGCAGCACCTGGTTCTGTTTTTGTTCCACCAGCCAATGGCGCCGCTGATGCTCTTCTCCAGTTGTCGCTCAGTGGTCTATTACCCCATTTCCTTTTAAAGTCAGCACTGCCTTGTGCCATCAATGCCGGATTGGCAAAATACCATGCAGGGCCACTCGGGGTGCTTCCGTCTGTTGGTACTTCTTTCAATGCAGAAGCTGTGGGGTTTTCGGCATTAAATATACTGTCATCCCGTTTTTTCTCTAGGGCCCTAATTTGTTTTCTTACCACACTTTGCTGGTCTTTTTTGCTCATAGCAGCTAGTCTTAACATACTATCCAGTTCTCGGATAGTATTGGAAGGACCAGCTATTTCGCCCAAACCAGAGCTTTTTTGAATGGCGGCTAATATTGTTTTGTCTTTAGAAGCAGATCCAGCATATTTAGCAGAACTATCATAAGCTATTTTGGCATTGGAATAGCTAGCGGTAGTGTAATAAACATCGCCCAACGCTGCAAATGACAACGCTTTTTGCTGTTTTGTAGCCTTGGGTGTTTTGGTGCTTTTGGTTAGGTAGGTGATTGCCTCATCATTTTTATTGGCCTTGGCTGCCAGTTTGCCCAATACAAAGTATACCTGATCATAGTAGCTGGAGTATTTGTTGTCCTTCAACATTTTTTTCAGTGGCACCATAGCATCTGCTACTGCAATACCCGCCATTAGTTTGTTGTAGGCAATATATTTACGTGTGTAAAAGTCCATTTCTATTTTTGGGTAATGTTCTAGCACCTCTTCGTAGCTGGCAGCAGCAGCAGCATAATCGCCCATATTTTGCAATAGTTGTCCGTTAAGGAAAGCCATGCGAAGTCTTAACCACTCTGGAAGGTTGTTATCATCAACTGCGACATACAATTGTTTCGATGCTTCTGTGTAGTTTTTTGCCTCCAGAAAGGCGAATGCTTTTTCTACTGCCAGCCTTCCGGTAAGGTCGTCGGGTAGATTACCATCAAACTCTAGTAGAGATAATACTGATTCGCCGTTTTCTATCTGCCCAGCAGTAGTATAGGTGCGAGCCAGCCACAACAATGCATCATTATGCACTGACTTGTGCTGCAAAAAGCCCAGTTTCGATTTTTTCTTTTTTTCTACAACTGATGATGATGTTTTGGGGCGTGCATAATAACTGCTCCTGCCGCTGTTTTTACCTTTTTTTGATTTTTGTTTGTTACTAATGATGTATTTAAAGGCTATTGATGCGTTTTCGTAGCTACCCTTGTAGTAGTAAGCTTGGCCTAGCAGGAGATACATGTCATTAGACCACTTTACCCTTGGGTCGTGTATTTGTATACCCACTGATACTTTGTGCACAATGCTATCCATATCGGCAGCCATCATGGAAGAGTCTTTATTGGGGTTGAAGGGGAAGAGACCTATTAAAGAGTCGTAGTTTTCCTTATTTACCCTCCTCATATTCAACTCTGCTTCTTCCATCTTTCTGTTGGCATTAAAGTAGTAGTTATAATGGGTAAAGGAGTTTTGGGTGAGGCGCCTAACTGGCCCCCACTTTTTCTTCAGCATTGATTTGTTCGACCACTCCTCTCTTTTTTGCTTTAGCTTAAGTTCTAGCTTCAGCTTCATTGTTTCTTGCTTTTTCTTTTCAGTAGTCTTGGCTACTTTGTCTTTTGTTTCTTTCTTTTTCAGCAGGCTGTCTGTTTTCTTTTTTCTGACAAGTTTTATGCTGTCGGAGAATTTTGTACGTACAGCTTTTGTGCTGTCCATTTTGCGCGTTCGCACTGCTTTGGCACTATCCATAGAGTGTTTGCGCACAGCAGCTATTCTATCCCTAGATGATTTTTGTACAGCCTTTATACTGTCTGATCGGTGGCGCTTAGTTAGGGTAACACTGTCTGCATACCTTTTGCTGGCTTTGTACTTTGTTACTTTTGAAAGGCTGTCGGTTCTGTTTTTTTGTCTGGTACGTACACTATCTGTTCGTTGTTTGCGTACAGCTGTAATGCTATCCATGCTTTTTTTTCGCACAGACTGAACAGAATCTAGTTTTGTAGTTCTTTCTTTTTGAGTAGCTTTTAGTTTATTATTTCTTGCTTTGGCGACACTATCAGTGTACTTTTTGCTCGTTTTATATTTTCTTACCTTAGCAGTGCTATCAGTTATTCTTTTTCTAGCCTTGGCAGTACTGTCTGTTTTGAATTTTCTAGCCTTTGCTACACTGTCAGAAAAGTGTTTTCTGCTGTTGGTTTGTGATTTTAGAAGAGCTTCTCTGGCTTCTTTTGTGCTGTCCTGTGTTCTTTTTCTAGCAGCAGTTAAGGCTTCCAGCGTTTCTTTTCTTGCCTTTGCAATACTATCGGTACGAGCACGACCATCCTTGGCACTACTTGTGCCAGTCTTTTTGCCAGTTTGCGCTATTGCACCTGCACTAACAAAAAGAAACGATAAGCATATAAATATTGTTTTAATGCTGATGCTCAATCTTAGTGGTTTATTCAACCAGTTTTTATTTTTAACGTAAAATGCTGCTTAATATTATCTGACAGGGTATATATCATTTTATATCCTATCTCGTGGTTGTAAGTATTAGGGCTATTTACAGACCCCAAAACTACAGTCCCAAAAATAGAGAAAAATACATCAGTACCATGCTTGTAGTTTGTATTTAGTGCCTGAGGTAGGAAAAATGAATACTACAAAACAAAAAGCAGGTTGAGTTCGGAAGTGCTCAACCTGCTTTTGTAGTGAATAAATGATTGACTAATGAGCTATCACTACCTGACCATTAGTTTTGATTCCATTAGAGTACACATTATAGGTATAGACTCCAGATGGTATTTTCTTAGTGTTAAAAGTTGCCTTGCTGCTCGTAGCGTTCGTCAGTGTTTGCGTAGCTACTGTTTGCCCCAGCATGTTGGTAATGCTTACGGTTACACTCGAGGTAGTGGCACCCGAAAATGAAATTACTAGTTCATCAGTGGCGGGGTTGGGGTAAGCATTGACAGCTATGAAGTTGTTGGCAATGTCTTTAACACTAACTTCTGGTACTGGCCCGAAGTTGAGGTTTATTAACGGCACAGAAGCATTTGCAAACGGAAGTCCATCTTGACCAAATTGTTGGCTGCCAGCACCATCATTGTAAGAGGTGTCAGAAAAACCTACGTATCCTACAATGCTATTAGGTGCTGGTGGTGTGCTTTGTAGTACTACTACATCAGCTGTATTACCCTGTCCTTTTATAACTGCTGCATAAGTAGTGCCCTCAGCACCACCTGATAGTATGATGTTGCCACCAGATGCGTCAGCGTCTACTTTGAAAGAGGCATATCTTATAGTAGAAGCGGTACTGATTTCCTCGGCCGCCAATGGTCTAAATTGTGTAACACCATCATATAGCCAGCTACTGCCATCAAAATGGAATATTTGAACACCTACCACCTGGCCGGCAGCAGTATTATCATCAAATGCTACACTTACCGATGTTAATGTATCTGTGCGACCAGCAGTAACTACAAAACCAGTAGCTGGGCTGAACGACATGAGTGGTGGTGTTGATGTTCTGTATACAAATGCTCCTCCTGTAAGGCGAGCATTGGGCGAATTTTCGCTCCACGTACTATCTGTAACCACATATACGGTAGAATCATAATTATTAGCTGTTACTGCATCGCCAGTCATATTAACCGCAAACGGTACAGTGTAAGTGCTATTGGTAGTAGAAAAGTAGCCAGCAGGCGAGCCTACCGGTACAAAATCAACTATAGAGTCTACTGCATTAACTGGTAGATTCACAGAAACATTGTTATCATAAACAGAAGTAGTACCCTGGAAGATTTTAGCATTAACGGTAGCTGCTGGAAAACCAGTAGTACCATAGTTGGTAGCAAAAGAAACAGGGTAAACGGTGTCCATCATTTTAGCTGGTTTGGCGCCAAAAGAAGAGAAACCAGCAGATGTTCCACCATAGTAAACGATTGATGACTTGTCAAGAGATATATCTACAGGGTCCATGTCACTTAGGTTGATGTCGTCTATCATCCACGAGTAACTACCTCCTGCATATCCGTAATATACAAAACGTATGTACACGTCAGTTTGCATAGCTGCTGATGGAGATATGTTTATTTGTACTTGTGACGGATTGTCTGTGTATACATTGACAGGGGTTGTGTTATTGAGCACAACAGGATACACCTGGTAGGTGCCAGGTGTAAAAGATGCATTGGTACATACCCATACTGAACAAGAGTCGTAAAAGTTGCGGAAGTAATTCTGGAAATTCAACCGAACAGAAGATTGTGTAGCACAGGCATTGATGAGTGGTGTTTGTAAATATCCACTTGGGGTACCGCCAGATGCTGCTCCTATAAGATCGGAGTCAAAAATCATCCAGCCATTTGAGGCTGTGGTAGAGTTAAACAACCCCATAGTGAACGTAGATGTAGACGCAGTATTCGCCCACTTCCATGTGCTACTACCTGAGAAAGGTAGTGAATTTGCTGTCCATCCAGTGGGTAATGAACTTGCTGTGCCACTACCAAAAGTTTCTGGTCCCCAAAATGTAGAAGCTGTTGTTCTGGCTGCAGTTACTGGTTGCGGTTTAATACTTTTTTTGTGGTGGGTAGGTGGTGCTACAAATGGCACTTTACAGGTGGCGTTCTGTGTATTGTCTAATACATATTTGGCGTTTTGGGCAATGGCGCTATTGGCTAAAAGACCAATAGACAAAATGAGTAGATTTTTTTTCATTTAATTTTTGTTTAGGTATGATTATCAATAAAAGTTTGTTCGTAAGCGTGGAAAAAGACGTAAGTGATAAAAAAGTACAGGCTGCCTTTTATAGCAGCCTGTACTTAAAATATCACTAAAGATATATTAGTTTACTACTGCGATTCTTCCTGTAGATTTTTTACCGTTGGTTGATACGGTGTAAGTGTATATACCTGTTGGCAAAATTGAAGTATTAAATACTGCTTTGCCATTTTTGGTATTGGCAAAGGTAGAGGAAGCAACAACCTGACCTAACATATTGCTAAGCGTAACAGTAACATCTGAAGCTGCAGATAAAGTAAATGGTACATTAACTGTTCCATTGGCTGGGTTAGGATAGGCATCAATTCTCGTTATTTGCGCTACATCGTTTACACTTCCTGTTATACCACATGCTGCACATTTAACATGGAAGTCGATATACGGATACTGGTTTGTACTAGCACCACCACTTGCACTCCAGAACCACATTGGGATGTATTGTCCACCCCAGCCTAGTGTAGTATCAGGCAGCGTTTTGAACATACCATTATTTCTGTCAAGTGGGCTGTATGAAGCAAACTGTGGGGTAGAGGTTGTGCCTTTGTAAGCTACAAATGGACGGAACATATTGTATTTGTAGCCTAATGTAGAACCAAAAACTGTATCATGCGCTACAAAAGTAGGGTCTCCGCTGATGAATGTTAACGAAGCACCGATCATATTGTTGGCTGGGATTGATACACCTGCAGCGGTAGCTCCTATAGCTATCGCTCCTACGAAAGTACCATTTGAAAGCGTGTCGCCCCATCTAGTATTGTCTAAAAGTATATCTTTTACTACTGCTGTAGAACCATTTGCTCTAGTTACTGTACTATCAAATCTCATTCTGTGGTTTTTGAGAGTATCGGTAGACGCAAGACCATAATTTGCTAATACTACAGGATTTGTAGTGTTTGCTCTGTAAATGTCAGCGCTAGCATCGCCATTGCCATATACAAATGAAACACGTAGGGTATCTACCACACTTGTTTTCAGAGGATTAAAACCATACCTACCAAAGAAACGGATAGAGTCTACTGAATATGTGCTAGTTGAGGTGATATTCATCAACCCTGGAAAGTAGTCGAAGTTGTTGAATCCAGAATATGCAAGATCCGCTACCAATCCTAGAGATACAGTACGGTTATGTTGCCAAGTAGTGCCACCTGATGCGCTAGAATATGCCATAACAGCCATAGTGTCTTTCCACAGATAAGGGGCAGCAAGTGCAATAGAACTAGAGAAGGCTGTCTCATTTAGATCGAAATAGTCTACATAACTAAACCATCTGTCGGCAGCAGTTGTCCTTGCAGCAGCATCTCTTTGATTGATTGCTTCTTTCACTGCTCTGTAGTCATAGTTGTTTTGTATTGGATTGGCTGAAACGCTAATGGTGCGCTCCTGTGCACCTACGGAAAGGGCTACAATACCCGAAGCAATGAGTAAAAGTGTTTTTTTCATTTTTTTGTTTTTAGGAAAGATTCTAAGATGGTTTTTGATTGACTTTTATAAAATAATTAACAGCAAAAATTGTACCAAACATTAATCTTTTGCTAGTTGGGCAAGAAAATAAACGTTCTATTTTTTCATTTTGTTAATAGTAGGGGATTGTCACTCTTTTTTGTTGAAATGCCCTTCGAAATGAAGCGAATAGAAGTTCTGTTTTTCGCCAAATATGTGCGCAGATAAGAATACATTAGTAAACAAAAAGAGAGTAATGGGGTTTCCATTACTCTCTTTCAACCGAAAATTTGTTTTAGCAATTAGTGAGCCAATACAACACGACCTGTAGTTTTTTGACCGTTAGCGTTAACACTGTAAGTGTATACACCTGGAGCAAAAGAAGCAGTGTTGAATACAGCAGTACCGGTAGATACTTTACCCATGTTCTGAGTAGCTATTACCTGACCTAATACATTGCTCAAAGTTACTGTAACTTCTGTAGCAGCGCTAACAGTGAAAGGTACATTTACTTGGTCGTTAGCTGGGTTAGGATAAGCATTTGCTTTCGTAACGTTAGCCACTTGATTAACACCAACAACTGGTTCGAAAGTTACACCGCAAGCTGCGCACTGTACTTCATAACCAATATAAACGTGCTGTAATGTAGCTGCGTTAGCACCACTGTTAGTAGACCATGCCCACAATGGAACGTATGTATCTTCCCAACCGTTAAGGTATGCAGGCAGTCTGCGATAATAAGATAAGTTAGCGTTACTATCAGTGATTGGGTGAGTGTAATCTACCCATTGTGGATCAGTTGTAGTACCGTCTGTTTTGTACATTACCAATGGACGGAACATGTTGTAGTTGTATGTACCATCGCTGTTGAAAACACGTGTACCAGGAGTAGTAGTAGGGAATGAAGCATCACCGCTCTTGAAAGAGATAGAAGCTGCTGCATAACCATTAGCTGGAACGTTTAATGGAGTAGGCAATGTTACTTCTTTATGCCACAAACCGTTTGCAAGTGTATCACCCCATGCTGGAGTAGCACCAGAGTTGTTCAATAGAATGTCATAAGTGAAGCCAGTGTTTGGAGTTCCTGCCAAAGTAGGAAGGATACCTGCTTTCTGTAGATAGTTACGTACGCTATCATAGTGAACGTCCATGAACACACAAGTAGAACCATAATGACCACCAGGACCTAAAGAATAGCCACTGAAGATATCATCAGAAGCCATTGGGCCACCAGAACCTTTAACAAAAGACAAACGGATAGTATCTACTACAGCAGATTTAGATGTGTTATAACCATATACACCCCATACGTCCACTTTGGTGACAGTAACTGCGTCTGTAGGAGTCACTCTCATTATACCTGGATAATAATCGTAGTTGTTGAAACCAGGGAAAGAAGGATCAAAAACGTTGGCTACAGATACCATTGTGTTGTTAGCTTCACCAGTTGTAGTTTGGTAACGAGCCAAAGTATCATTCCACAACAACGGAACTGTAAGATCTGTACCGAAACCCTGAATTTCCATCAGTGTATCGAAATATTCTGCATAGTAGTACCAACGATTAGGAGCTGTGCCTTTTGATGCTGCATTGTTTTTTGATTTGATGTAAGCGCGCATTTCATCAGACTTCTTCACTTTGGTAAAACCTTCTTCTGAGCGCAATGTAGATACTGCACTCATTACACGCTGCTGTGCACCTGCCGAGAAGGCGATTGAGCCAGAGGCCAGGAGTAAAAGTAATTTTTTCATTTTTCGTAATTGATTTTTGAGATAAAAAATGGTTTCTGTAAAGTTAAGCGGTTTTTGAATTCAAAATACTTTCTAGAGCAAAAAAAATAACAATTCAATAGCTGTTAATATCGTTACAATTAATTTGAGTACAAATATCGTGCCTTAAATTATTTCAATCATGTGCTTTTAATACTATCGCTTGTCAAAACTTCTCGTACTTCCAGTTGGTCTCCTTCTTACAGTGCCATTTCCGGCTCCTGGCACAGCACCAGGGCGTGCTACAACCTGTTTGTTTTTAGGCGGATTGATGGTCAGTTGTCCCGAGCCTGAGGCAGGGTAGGGATGACCTTCAATCACTGGTATTTGTTTGCCTATCAGCTTTAGTATGTTTTTGAAGTCACTTCTTTCCTCATCATCACAAAAGGATACTGCTATACCTGCTGCTCCAGCACGGCCAGTACGTCCTATGCGGTGTACGTAGGTTTCGGGTACTTCAGGTATTTCGTAGTTGATAACGTGGGTGAGGCTGTCTACGTCTATTCCTCTGGCAGCTATATCTGTTGCTACCAGTACACGTATTTTTCCATCTTTAAAGTTACTAAGAGCACGTTGTCTGGCATTTTGTGATTTATTACCATGTATAGCCTCGGCCGTTATGTCTACTTTATGCAGTTCTTTTACCACCTTGTCTGCTCCGTGTTTAGTTCTGGTAAACACTAATGCCATTTTTATCTTCGGGTCGCGCAGCACAAAGTTGAGTAGTAGCCTTTTGTCTTTTTTATCAACAAAATATACAGCTTGGTCTATGGTTTCGGCGGTGGTAGATGCTGGTGTTACTTCTACCTTTTCCGGATTCACTAGTATGGTATTAGCCAGCTTTTGTATTTCGGGTGGCATCGTGGCACTGAAAAACAGTGTTTGGCGTTTCAATGGTAGTTTGGCTACTACTTTTTTTACATCATGTATAAAGCCCATGTCCAGCATTCGGTCAGCTTCATCTAGCACAAAAATACTTAGGTCTTTCAGGCTGATATAACCCTGACTCATAAGGTCAAGTAGTCTGCCGGGTGTGGCTATCAAAA
The DNA here is from genome assembly GCA_027484425.1 of Sphingobacteriales bacterium. Taxonomy (GTDB): domain Bacteria; phylum Bacteroidota; class Bacteroidia; order Chitinophagales; family Chitinophagaceae; genus Nemorincola. Next base: position 49,768 of record JAIXSZ010000084.1, on the reverse strand, counting down.
TGTCTATTCCTTTTTGTAAAGCTTGTACTTGTGCGCCCTGTGGCACACCTCCAAATATAACAGTATGTTTTAACTTAAGATTGCGACCATAGGCTCCAAAACTTTCATTTATTTGTATAGCTAGCTCGCGTGTAGGAGTCAGTATCAATACTTTTATGTTTCTATGATTCCGTTCAGCATGTGCTGCATCCAGCAGTTGCAATATGGGTATGGCAAAAGCTGCTGTTTTGCCTGTTCCTGTTTGTGCACATCCTAGCAGGTCTTTTCCTGCCAGCAATATTGGTATTGCCTGCTCCTGGATGGGAGTAGGGTTTTTATATCCTTCCGCATCCAGCGCACTGAGGATCGGCGATATAATGTTTAACTCATTAAATGTCATTTGTAATCTGTTTATTAAATAAAAAAGTGAAACCCTGAAGTGTATTGATAATTCCGATACTTGAGATCAGGATTTGACAGCCGGTGTACCTAAAAAAACCGACACTAAAAGGTTGGAACAAAATGTTACATTGCAAATATACAATAATTATATCACAATTTGGTGCACTTCGATTAGATACTATGTTGGTTTTATAGAGGTGGTTGCATTAAGTATAAAAAAAGAAACAGGGGTAGAAAATGATTCTACCCCTGTTTGTATCATTTTATTGATTGTATACTATTCCACAACTACTGGTGCTGCAGAGCGTATTTCCTCATTTGCTTTATCGGCATATTTTGCAAAGTTGTTCACAAACAGTTTTGCCAATTCGTTCGCTTTTTTGTCATAAGCTGCTTTGTCGCTCCATGTATTGCGTGGAGTCAATATTTCAGATGGCACACCTGGTACTTCAGCTGGCATTAACATGCCGAAAACTGGATGTGCTTCGTACGACACATTATCAAGTTGCCCATTCATGGCAGCTGTTATCATAGCCCTTGTGTAGCTCAATTTCATACGGCTTCCTGTACCATACGCACCACCACTCCAGCCTGTGTTGATAAGCCACACATTTACATTGCTGTGTTCTTCTAGTTTTTTACCTAATAATTCTGCATATTTAGCAGGGTGTAGTGGTAAAAACACGCGACCAAAACAAGCTGAGAAAGTAGTTTGAGGCTCAGTTACTCCCACTTCTGTACCGGCTACTTTAGCAGTATAACCGCTTATGAAGTGATACATTGCCTGCGCTTTTGTAAGCTTAGATATAGGAGGCAAAATACCAAATGCATCGCAAGTAAGGAAGAAAATGTTTTGTGGTTGACCACCATAAGATGGTTCTTTGGCATTCGTTATAAAGTCAATCGGATATGCAGCACGTGTATTTTCCGTAATACTAGCATTTGTGTAATCTACAGTGTTGGTACCATCGGTAAAAACAATGTTCTCAAGCAATGCACCCGGTTTGATTGCAGCAAAAATTTGTGGTTCTTTTTCTGCGCTCAGATCTATACATTTTGCATAGCATCCACCTTCAAAATTGAAGACACTGGTTTCTGACCATCCGTGTTCGTCATCACCGATAAGGGCACGCTCAGGATCTGCGCTCAAAGTAGTTTTGCCGGTACCGCTCAAACCAAAGAACAAAGCAACATCACCATTCTTGCCTTCGTTGGCAGAGCAGTGCATGCTTAGTACTTTATGATTGTGTGGTAATATGAAGTTAAGTACACCAAATATACCTTTCTTCATTTCTCCAGTGTAACCAGAGCCACCTATCAGAATGATCTTACGAGTAAAGTTTACAATTGTAAAGTTTGCCTGACGAGTACCATCAACAGCTGGGTCTGCCTGAAAGCTAGGCACTTGTAGTATGAGCCAGTCGTGATTTTGATTGTCTATTTCGTCAGCAGTTGGACGTAGAAATAGGTCATTACAAAACAAGTTTGCCCATGGTGTTTCGTTTACTACTCTTATGTTCAGCCTGTAGGTAGGGTCGGCACATGCATATGCATCTCTTACCCACACTTCTTTACCAGTAAGGTAAGCGCATACTTTATCATATAGCTTATCAAAGGTATCAGGCGACATTGGAATGTTCACATCTCCCCAATCTACACTATGCTCAGTTATAGCATCTTGTACCGTGAATTTGTCTTTGGGCGAGCGGCCTGTAAATTTACCAGTACTTACGCAAAGTGCTCCTGTGTCATTAAGCACTCCTTGCCCTAATGATAGGGTAGTATTCACCAGTTCTTCCGGAGTTAGATTCCAGTGTGCAATACCAACATTTATCCCTAGATCAGCTAAATTTACTGATGGATTTTTTCTGCCGAATTCCTGCATAGATTAAATTTTTATTAAGAATTTTCGGGGGCAAAAGTAATACATAATGCCGTAATAGTGTGTGTTAAATTTTTCAATTTTATTCTCACTTTACTAACATTGTTTTAAGGGCCAGTAATCTGGTTGATAAGAAATGAAAATATTTTTTTAGTTTTTTGGATTCATTTTCGGAATTCCCATTCTGATATTTATTTCAGTAGAATATAAGTATATTCAATTTAGAATGCTGAATTTGTATTTTATGGTTTATTAGTTATATTGTAACTAAGCTAATATGGAAAATACAAATGAAAGGTAGCTCCATTACCCGCTTTGCCTTCCGCCTCAATGTAGCCATTATGGTTACTCATTATTCTAGTACATTTTGCTAACCCCAGTCCTTTGCCATCATAAGCTGAATGGTCGGTGTGTAATCGACCGAATATTTTGAATATGTTATGGTTGTACTTATTGTCAAAACCTATTCCTTCGTCTGCTACTGAAATAATATGATAGGATACTTTATTGGTAAGGTTTGATGATGCACTTTCTCTTTTTTTAGCTCCTTTGTTATAACTAATCGTGATTTTCGAATTTTCATTAGTTTTAGAAAATTTGAGTGCATTTTCTAGCAGAGCCTTAAACAACATTTTTAGTTGTGGCTCATAACCATCAAGAATAGGTAACTCGCATATTTCAAATTTCGCATTCTTATCCTTAATAATTTCACTTAGATCTATCAGTGCATGTTGTACTATTCTATTTAAATCGGTTGGGCTTTTATTCTCATCAGTTTTTGTGAGGTTGGTAAGATCAGATAGGTCGGCAATGAGTACATGCATCTTGTATGCCGACTTATTTATTCTACTAAGTGTTTCATTAGTTTCATTGTCTATTTCATCGTTTTTGTAGATCAACATATTGCTAAAAACCTGAATTTTTCTTAGCGGTTCTTGAAGGTTGTGCGAAATAGCGTAAGTAATATCCTGAAGTTCCGAATGAGAATTTTTTAATTCTTGCACTTTTGACTGTAGTTTGTTCTGATATAAAGTGCTGACTTTCATTAGTTTAACTAATAGTACAAAAAGTAACAGTGTAACAGTACAAAAAACAATCAATAACAACTTAAGTGTATTTGTTGTTAATTGTTGATAAAATTGATGTTTGTTATATCTCTGTGATAATATTATGTTTTGGTTGCTATGTAACTTGCGAATAAGCCTATTGGCAGCAATCATTTTTTTCCTGCCTTCGAAATAGAAAGTAGATGCTACTTCTGGTTTAGTTGTATCGATAAGTGCAAAATTATATTTGCTATATCTTATTCTTAATATGATAAGATCTCTGAGTTCAAGAATGTTTTTGTAGTCAATATTGTCTTTTTTAACTAACAGTTCTAGGTCATCAATAGTAGGGTATATACTGTCTACTGCACTGTTTACTAGTCTGATGTATACAGTGTCTTTTGTCAGCATGTAACCTCTTTCCCATCGGTCTAAGTCTTTAAGACATACCTCGGTTTTGTATAATGTTCTTATGATTTTGTTGCTTTGTAGTAATTCATTTGAATAGGCGGTAAAGGTGGTTAACCGCTCAATAGAGAACAGCGATAACCCCACCATCACTAAGAAGGATACACTAAATGCAATAAGTATAAACAACAGTTTTTTAGTCATTTCGTTTCAAATCTACATTTTTAACCCAATTTTTTGATATGACGCCATTTATTATGCTGTAGTGTACTTATTACCGATAGTTCGCTGTTGCTATTATTCATAATTTGCACCAAACTTCGCATGTAATGACAAGAGTAAGTATACTTTGTTTGTTTTTCCTATCCATGTTTCAAAGGGCTTCAGGTATCGATGCTTCAGCCAATTTCAGTATTTTCTACCAGCATAGTGCTCCAATACATTCAGGTTATACCCCTAACATTGAGATTTACTGGCAGGTCAACCCAGCTAAATTACACTTTGCTACTACTCCACAAAAAATGATAGTAGCACGAATAAAAACTGACATTATAATTTATGACGATAAAGGAATTTTCAAAGAAGATCATTTTATCCTTCAAACACCACCCAAAGCTACAGTGGCTTTGCTAGCCGAATTGAATATCATAGAGTTACGAAGATATTCATTGTCATATGGTAAATACAAGATGTCCCTACGTCTTACAGATCTGAATGATACCCTTAGCGTTTTTAATTACTTAGATAGTACATCCATCTCTACTGACACTACTAAGCCCTTTTTTAGTCATATTCAATTGCTAGATACTATCATTCAGTCCAAAGCTAACACACAGTTTAATAAGAAAGGCACGCAGTATATCCCATTATGTGCCAATTTTCTGGATGATCACATGCGTAGGTTGTATTATTACGTAGAACTAAATAATCTCAATAATGTTCCCACCGATAGATACCCAGTTTTTTCAAGAATAAGAATTAGCAAAAAGCTTACCGAAGGGTTTTCGCCTGAGTATACTATTACCGATACCATCAGCAGCCCATCCGATACAGGTTTGCATGGCAGATTCTATCTAGGCAAATTAACTTCTGGTAATTATTATGTAACTGCATCTCTCGACGACAAACTCGGTTACAATCTAGCTACACAAAACTTATTTTTCCAACGTCTCAATTTAAATCCTGACAAAGAAGAGGTGAAAAAAGCGCCAACAAAAGAAATTTTTAAAGATTCTACAATGGAAAATATTACTGTTCTAGATCTTGAAAAAACTTTTTTGGCAAAATATACACTCCCTCAAATTAAGTCTATGCTGAAAATGCTACTGCCTCTCAGCGACCCTATGCAGGCGAGTACCATCAATAATTTCTTGAAAAAGCCAGATGAAATGTATATGCGTTACTACATCTACAACTATTACCTGGCGTTAAACCCTAAAGACCCGGCCAAAGCATGGAAAGAATATTCTGAGCTGATAATGAGTGTAAATAAAAGATTTACAGAAAGCGGTACTGCAGGTTACGAAACAGACAGGGGGATGATATATCTCAGGTATGGCAAACCATCAGATATCATTACAGTATCGGGCGAAACGGGCTCCTTGCCTTATGAGATATGGCAATACAATACCCTTACACAATTCAGCAACAAAAAGGAGCTACCCAATGCATTGTTCCTGTTTTATAAGCCAGCTCAAATGATGAGTAGTTACAGACTGTTACATTCTACTGTGCCTGGCGAGGTAGTTAACTTGTCATGGCGCATGTTCTTATATGTTACCACCAACTCTTCTACCAGTTCTGGTGGCAATAGTTCTAACTCCCGTGCCGAGCAATTTTTTGGAAGCAGATAATGCTTATGGATTTACTCCAAAGTCGCCAGTCACTACCGATGAGTCAATACATGTGAATGAGAACCTTCCCCTTATAGCGGGTGTAACAGAGGTAATAGTAAGAGCGCCATGCACAGATACCAATTCTACGCTGGGTGTAGGTGCCAAGTAGGATGCACTAGCTAATGTGCTATCTAGCGGCAGTGTTTCTAGTCTGCCTTCAAAGTTTCTCATCCATATCTTTATTGTAGCGCCAGATGCCATTACTCCTATTATCTCGGTCGATTGGTTTACGCCACTTGGTGTCTTAGTGTTGGTAACCATCTTGCCCGATGCGAAAAAATTGAAGTTGCCGGTTTTTGCAGCTACAAAAGGATCTATCTTATCATCTTTCTTTTTGCATGACGCCAGTAATGATATTAGCGACAGTGTTACTATGGTTATGTATCTCATTTTGCTACACTTGATTTTGGGTGTTTAGGTTACCAGCTACTGTGGGCTGCAAAATTACCTGATTTGTTGCTTGTAAATTGTGATGCTTTACAAAGAAAAGTGGCAGAACGTTTTATTCTTCTTCGTCAAAGTATATTTTGTAGAAGTTTTTCCCAGTCCGTTCGTCAAATCCTTTTTCTATTAAACTCTTGTCGCCATGTATGTACACATGGAAGTTTTTGTCTAGCTTCAACACACTTTTAAACACCCTAACTTGTTTTTTTACCGCCTGTGTAGATATATCAAAATTGTCAGGCAGTTCTATTTCATTCATCTCCGTATAGCTATCCTCAAAACTTTTAAATGCTTTGATGATTCTTTTGTCTTCAAATACATTTTCAGCAAACTGTTCTTTATCAAACGATTCATTAGCCTTGAAGTATTCCATCGATTTGTTTAGCAAATCAATTTGTCCAGTTTTTTCTATGTCATACTCCTGTGGCAGCTGTGCCGTTATAAACTCTTTGGCCAATCCCAAAAACTGATTGGTATGGTAGAATCCAGTTGCTTGTGGTGTCACTCCCAGAAAGCCCTCGCGCCAAAAAGCTGCTTCTTCGCCTCTATTGCCATTGCTGTCGTAGATAAGCACATCAAATCCATTTTCGGCATTTGTGGGCAGTACCAGGCATGCCTTGTCAAATTTCGACACGTCAGCCCCTATTCTTAGCTTCACAGACAGGCTGTTCTCGTCTGTTATATCCAGAAAGTTGCTCTTGTTTTCTGTTTTAAAGATGCCCATTGCATCTACAAATGCGCCATTTACCAAGCAATTGCCAAAGTAACACACGTAGAGCTCGCCAGGTTTTATCTTTGGGTGGGTGCTGTTTTCATACAGATGTTTGGCTATATTGATAGCGTTTTTCTGAAAAACTGTTTCATCAGCCAAACTTTCCAGACAGAATGTATAGACCTCATTAAAGCTCAGCGAGGCCCCATGACTGAAAGAATATTTGTCAGATTCCAGATTGAACTTACCCAGAAAAGCCTCCTTTATCACTTTGCCTTCGTCTATAGTTAATGCTATAGGAGTATCAGTGGTTCTTACGTCCTGTCCGTTACCCTTATTGCCTACATAATGTACCGAAACCATTTTCAGTACCGCTTCACTAAAGTTTATTTGCATATGCACTCAGCTGTTACAGTTATCATTCTTGGGCAATGTTATACGATTCTGTTCAATTAGCGAAATGTCTGATTTTCCTAATCATTTACAGTCACACATTTTGTTAAAATATTATACTAACGTATATTCTCTAGTTATCGTTACTTTTGTTTAACTTTGCACACTTTTCAATCAATCTCTTCCAATATATGAAGTTGTCGCAGTTTAAGTTCGACTTACCATTAAATCTCATAGCGCAACATCCTGCCAAAAAACGTGACGAAAGTCGCCTGATGGTTATCCATCGTGATACTGGCTTAATAGAACACAAAACTTTCAAAGACATCTTGGGTTTCTTTCACGACAAAGATGTAATGATAGCCAATAACACCAAGGTTTTCCCGGCTCGTTTGTATGGTCGTAAAGAAAAAACAGGTGCAAAAATTGAGGTTTTCTTGCTTCGCGAGCTCAATAAGCCCAATCATCTTTGGGATGTAATAGTAGATCCTGCTCGTAAAATACGTGTAGGTAACAAACTGTATTTTGGCGACAACGATGAGCTGGTAGCAGAAGTAATAGACAATACTACTTCGAGAGGTCGTACTATTCGTTTCTTGTTTGATGGTAATGACCAGGAATTCCGTGGTATGCTCGATCTTTTGGGCGAAACTCCATTGCCTAAATACATCAAGCGCAAACCCGAAGAAGAAGATAAAGAGCGTTACCAAACGGTATATGCCAAGTATGAAGGTGCAGTAGCTGCCCCCACTGCTGGTATGCACTTCAGCCGCGAGCTTATTAAAAGACTGGAAATAGTAGGTGTTAAGTTTGCCGAGGTTACGCTCCACACTGGTTTAGGCACCTTCCGCCCTATTGAGGTTGAGGACCTCTCTAAGCACAAAATGGATGCTGAATACTTCAGAGTAGATGAATATTCTGCTAATCTGGTGAATAGAGCCAAAATTGAGAAAAGGCACATCTGTTCTATAGGCACTACTACTATGCGCGCACTAGAAAGTTCGGTTACTGCTCAAGGTCTGTTGAAGCCAGAAGAAGGATGGACTAATGTATTTATTCACCCTCCTTACAAATTTTCTATTGCCGATTCATTGATCACCAACTTCCACCTGCCCAAAACTAGCCTCATGATTATGGCCTGTGCTTTTGCTGGTTATGATCTTATGATGACTGCATACGAAACTGCAATCAAAGAAAAATATCGTTTCTTCAGCTATGGCGATGCTATGCTTGTGATATAGGTTATTTACTAATTATTCTTTAAAAGGGCTTTCTCATTCAACTGAGAAAGCCCTTTTTCTTTGTCATCATACAGCTTTTATACGTTTTTGACATGAATTTTTGTTCGTTTTATTGTTGATGCAGACAATATGGCGCTTAGTTTATTTAGGTAATGCCATTATGGCGCAACTTTTGAAAAGGCACACTGTTTGTAATAGTTATACCAAACAACTAAAAACAAACAATTATGTACACAAAAAGAAATTACGGCATTCTGCCACGCACAGTAAACGGATTGATGGAAGACATTTTCTTCAATGGTGTCAACAAGGTACACGAAGAAACAGCGTTGTTTCAGGTACCAGTAAACATCCTGGAAACTGACACTAGCTACGACCTCCATGTAGTGGCTCCCGGTCTTAAAAAAGAAGACTTCAAAATCAGTATCGACAAAAATTTGCTCACCATCGCCTTTGAGCACAAAGAAGAGCAAAAAGAAGAAAACAAAGAAGGTAAATGGCTGAGAAGCGAGTACCGCATGCGCTCGTTCAAAAGAAACTTCACTGTGAATGAAAAAGTGGATGTAACCAAAGTAGCTGCAAAATATGCCGATGGTATACTGGTGGTGGCTTTGCCCAAAAAAGAAACAGTAGAATCTAGTACCCTAGAGATAGCTGTAAACTAATAAGTGTGAATGAGGATGATTGAAAGGCGGCATTTCGATGTCGCCTTTTTTACGGCTTTTTTTAGGGACTAATAATCAAAAGACCGTTATTTTTTTTGACTATCCTCCAATTGGTAATTAAATACTCTGGGTAGCTAAAGTAAGCGTACATTTACATGTATATACACGCAAAATTAAACAACAAACGTTATGCAATCAAACAACGAAATACTTTTTGGAGAGTATAAATTAGGAGCCTTAACCCTAAAAAATAGGGTAGTGATGGCTCCAATGACACGCTGCCGTGCCATAGGTAATGTGCCCAACGAATTGATGGCAAAATATTATGCAGACCGTGCTAGTGCTGGACTGATAATTACAGAAGGTGTATCTCCTTCGCCCAATGGACTAGGATATGCACGTATACCGGGCATATTCAGTGAGGCACAGGTAGCTGGCTGGAAAGCGGTAACAGATGCCGTACATGCTAACAATGGAAAGATTGTTGTTCAGCTAATGCATACAGGTCGTGTAAGTCATCAATTGAATCTGCCTGAAGGTGCTACGGTAGTGGGACCATCTGCTATTGCAGCTACTGGTGATATGTGGACAGATGCACAAGGCATGCAGCCTATGCCAACTCCTTCAGAGATACCTACAGAAGGTATTGCGGCAGTGATAGAAGAGTATGTGCATGCTGCGAAAAATGCTATTGCAGCAGGGTTTGATGGGGTAGAGATACACTCAGCCAACGGATATTTGCCTATGCAGTTTTTGAACGTGGCGTCTAATCAGCGTACTGATGCTTATGGTGGTAGCTTCGAAAATCGTAACAGATTTGTGTTGGAGTTGGCAGCTGCAATGGTAGCTGCTGTAGGTAAAGATTATGTGGGTATTCGCATATCTCCCTACAATCCTTATAACAGCATGACACCTGACGAAGTGAATGAAGATGCACAATATACAGCATTGGCTAAAGGGCTCAACGAGATAGGGGTCAGTTACATTCACATATTGGGCTTTACATTACCAGATGTACTATTGCAATCTATACAGAAAGAATATAAGGGTACTGTAATGCTGAATGGTGGCTATACTGCCGACCGCGCAGCATCAGATATACAGGCTGGTAAGGCACAACTCATCTCTTTTGGCAACACCTATATCAGCAATCCAGACCTAGTGTCTCGTATGCAGCAAGGTGCAGCCCTTACTCCTGCCGACCCTAACACTTTTTACACACCCGGTGCAGAAGGGTATAATGACTATGCTACATTGTAATATTTAGTGAATAGTAATATTAGAAAGAGGGCTGAATGAAGTATCAAATTTCGTTCAGCCCTCTTTCTTTCTTATTACATTTGGATAGACCTACAAATAAAAGCCTCTCTGACGATTGTCTGAGTGCCGATTTTTTAAATGACTAACGAGTAACTACTTAGTACCTATTATCCTAAAGTAGTTGTCTACCATATCTCTATAGTAGGGCTTTAGTTGTGGTGGCACAGTTTTGTATTGCTCCAGCATTTGTTTTTTGTCGGTGATGTATTGTTGCAATGCGGGTGGTACAGGGCGGCTCATATCTTCTGCCGATTTCGATGAGCGTTTGTCGTCTTGTTCTTGTTCTCTCAGCGATTTTTCTGCCTCCAGCAGTCTAGTTTGTATTTCTTTCTGGCGCAACAGCAGGTCCGGATTCACTTTCCTATTCACTAAGTCAGTTTCGTTTTTATCCATTTTCTGCTCCAGCTCACGCAGTTCTTTGGCAAAGTTCCCTAGGCCCTTACTATTTAGCTGACTAGCTAGATCTGCCAGTTGGCGGCGTATAGCGGCTTGTTTTTGTGCAAGTTTAGCCAGTTTTTCCGAGTCACCATTTTCTCCATCTTCACCTTCACTTCCTTCACCGCTACCATTACCCCCTTTGCCCGACTGACCCGATTTGCCAGCCTGCTGTCCTTTTCCTTCACCAGGTTGTTGTCCTTGCTCACCACCGGGTTTTTTGCCACCGGGTTTCTGCATCTTTTGCATGCCTTCGCCCAGTTGTTGTTGTTCAGATATGATGTCTGATAGCTGCGATCCTGATCCCGGCGATTTCTGTCCACCCGGCTTTTTGCACATGCCAGGCCCACCTGGCTTCTTACCTTCGCTCTGCATTTGCATCAGGTTCGATAGTAGTTCATTCAGCAGTAGAGCCAGGTTATTGGTATAGGTCATCACATATTGCTGGTCAGTAACTGCCAGGTCCACTCTACGGTTCTCTAGGTTAGTCACCGCTTTTTGCATTCTGCGCTCTAGGTCGGTTGTGTTTTTGTTGATGGTTGGTGCTAGTTTGGCTATACGTTTACTCAGTTCATACAGGCTATCCCGAATCATTTTAGAGTTGCGATGCAGCGTGTTTTGTTCTTCTTGGTTCTCTATATAAGCCTTGGCAGATGGTTGGGTACGTTTTACCTTATCCATCAGGTCTTCCTGTGCAAACGATAGTCTTATCAGGTTACTCAGTATTTGTCTGGTAGCCTTTATGTCTAGTTCTATCTGTTCCATATCCATGCCTGCAGCTTTTTCGCGCAGGCTTTTGGCCATTTGTTCTAGGTTTTCAGCAGCTTTATCTTGCGACTTGGAAGATTTGCTGTTTTGTTTTTCGTTCAGCTCTTGCTCGCTTTCCTTCATTTCATCCTGGGCTTCCTTTCCTTTCTGCTCTTCTTTTTCCAGTCTGTCTTTTTCTTTAGTTTCCTTGGCCAGTTGCTGCACCTCTTTCATGTCTTCTTTCAGTGCCTTATCCAGTTTTTCTTCTAGCTTTTTCTGCTCTTTGGCTAGTGCAGCAGCATCTTTTTTGCCTTGGTCTGTTTCTTTTTTCAGGTCACGTTGTTCTTTTGCCAGTTTGTCCATTGTGTTGGCCATGTCTTCCATGCGCATCTGCATTTCCATACGCTTCATCAGTTCCTGCATACGGTTCATGTCCATGTCAAACAGTTTATTCTCCTGCTCCAGCTGCTTCATGGCTTCCATTGCCTGCTCTTTATTCAGTTTCTGCATTAGTTCTTGCAGTTTTTCCATCTGTTTTTTCAGCTCATCGTTCAGTAGGTTATCTAGCTGTTTATTAAGTTCTTTTTGTTTTTCTTTTAGGTCTTCACTGTAGTTTTTTTGCTCGCTTTGTTGCATTTGTTCTTCAAAGCGTTGTTTCACATTTTCTACTTCTGTTTTCAGCTCTTTTTGTTTCTCCATCATCTGCTGTATAGCCTGCTCCATTTGCCAGTCTATATTGTTGTTTTGCAGCATTTTGTTCTGAGCGTCTTTGTAGTCGTTTTGCAAATCTTTGGTACGTTCTGCGCTGCTGCTTATACCAGCGTTTATTTGTTCAGCATTTTCTTTTATCGCAGAGTCTAGTTGTTCTCCCTCAAACATCTGATAGCTTAGCATGTCGCTGCGCGAAGATTTGCTGCCCCTCACGCCATCGTTGTCCCATGCTTCTATATAGTAGGTTACTTTCTGCCCAGCTTTAAGGTTTAGTGCTTGTATATCAAAGTACTGTTCAAAACTCGCTGTTGCCCCACCACCAGTTTTTAGGGGTATAGTTTTAGAGGCTATGGTTTTGGTTTTATCGGTCACTTCATATTTGAATGCTATGCGGGTGATGCCGTAGTCGTCACCAGCACTGCCACTCAGTAGTATTTGTTTACCACTTACACTGTCTTTATACTGTTGTAGTTGTATTACAGGGTATTGGTCTGGTATCACCTGCACCACATATTTATAGCTATCTGCCACAGCTTCTTTTTTGTTGAGAAGGGTAATGGTGTATGCAGTATCGCTCAGAAATCTGTAACTGTACTCAAAATTTCCCGGTTCGCCATTCAGTGCTATGGGGCTGCCATCACCAAAGTGTATCGTAGCAGCATCAGTATGCCCAGTAGCCAGCGTCCAGCGTAGGGTAGTGCCCGCTGGAATTATCATGTCTCCCAGACTATTACGCACTTCGTTCTTTTTGCCTATGTATGCCGGATAATTCACAGCTATATTAAACGATTTGAGCACAGGTCTTTGTATTACTCTCACCTTATAGGGTTGTGAGTAATAGCCTGCTGCATATATTCGAAAGCTAAAAGCCTCGGTTACATTACGAAAGGTGTACCTGAACGAATGTTCTGGCAATGTCTGCATAGATACCAGTTCGTTGCCTAGTTCCACTGCGGCTTCGGCAGGTAGTGCAGCACCTTTCATTTGCACAGTTACTGTAAAGTCCGCATTGCGCACAGCCACCAACGATTCGTTCAAGATGTTAAAGCTGAAAGGGGCTGGTTTTTCAAATGCCTTGGTAGGTTGTAGTAGTCTCGATGAGCTTTCTTTAAATACATTGGGCGCAGCTATAAATATAAATATGCCCACCAGCAATGGTGGTAGCAGATAGGGTATGTATTTTTTGTTGCCCGATAAGTCAATGGCAGATGTGATGGGCACTACCGATATCTGGCTGATCTTCTGGCTAATACTTGCTTCAGCTAGTTCTCTGCTGCCCGCATTTGTGTTGCTGTTGCGCAGTTGCAGTATGTTCAGCAGTTTATCGCTCACCTCCGGAAAGTGTGTGCCCACTATCTTAGCTGCCTCTTCGTGAGATATTACAGATCCTAGTCTTGCCATTTTGGTCAGCGGCACTACTACCCATGCCACTAGGGCTGATAAGCCCAGTAGCACAAACACCGACATGATAGCAACCCTCGACCACACAGGCAAGTACAAATAGTACTCACCCACGCTTACCGTAACTACATAAAACAATAAACAACTCAGGAACACTAGTGTGCCACGTATCACTTTATTGGCATAATACTTCCTGATGAAAGCATCTAGCCTACCTACTAACCAATCATAATTATTCATAGAGTACTCTGTACCCGCAATTTAGGTCATTTTTCCGAGCCCGAAAGGTTAAAAATTAGTTGACAGAAAATGTAGTTTTAAGATGGTGAGGGGCACCTATTCTGCAACTGCATTATTCCTAAACTTCGCTCTTTGCTTTGATGGCCTAAGCTAATATAAAAAAGGCTGTTTCTGGTGCGGAAACAGCCTTTTCACTATAAAATCGATGATATTATTCTTGTGGTTTTTCAAGCAGCTTAAAGAACTGATCCAACTGTGGAAGTATCACTATGCGTGTGCGTCTGTTGATAGCATTACCTTCTTTAGTATCGTTCGATGCTATTGGCACATATTCACTGCGGCCGGCAGCAGTCATGCGGCTTGCTGGTACTTTGTATTTTGTTTCCAATATGCGTACTACCGATGTGGCTCTTTTTACGCTCAGGTCCCAGTTGTCAAGTAGTGCACCGTTACCTCTGAATTGTTTATTATCGGTATGGCCTTCCACCAAAAACTCTAGGTCTGGCTGGTTGTTGATCACCTTAGCTACTTTACCCAGTACTTCTTGTGCTTTATCGGTTACATCGTAGCTGCCACTTTTGAACAACAATTTATCTGATATATCTACATATACTACTCCTTTGTCCACCTTTACGTTGATGTCTTTATCATCCAGATTACCTATAGCACTCTTCAGGTTTATCACCAGTGCCATGTTCAATGAATCCTTACGGTTGATAGCAGATTGTAAATCTTTAATGTACGCATCTTTAACACCTATATTATCTAGCGATTTTTTGATGCTTTCCGCTTGTGAGCCAGTTATTACAGATAGGTCTTTCAATTGGCTTAATACCTGATTGCTATTTGCTTTGCTGTCTGCCAGCTGAGCTTCCAGCATTTTCATTTTTTCAATATCTGAGTTGCGGGCTGTTTGGCATTTTGCGTTTTCTAGAAGCAATGCACGATGTGCGCTGTCGAGTTTTGCCAGTTTTTCTTCACTTTGTTTTAGTTTCTTGGGTGCTGTGCAAGAAAACATTACTGCCGATGCCAGTCCGATAAACATGATGTGCGTTAGCTTCATAAATTCTAATTTGATCTTTTATTTGTTGATATAATGGATTGATGGCAAAACTATTTATAATAGGCTTAAAAATGCGTTAAGGAAAATAAAAAATCATGAAAGCATACATAACCTATTGATTATCAATAGTTAATTCAATTGCTAAAATTTTACGCCTACTGTCAGCGCTATGTTGTTGATGCTGTAGTCTGTAGTGTACATAGGCACTGCAGAGATTGGGCTCGAAACTACATAGTTGTAATCGATAGAGTAGGGTGCTGCCTGCACCTGATAAGCGCTATGCACAAAACCAAGATCTGCAAAGAAACCATTAGTTCCACGGAAACCAAGACCGCCACTAAAGTCCATACGCTCACCACCCACGCCTTCTGCTTTGTATGGATTACTGTAGTACCCAAACCCAGCCCTAAGCATAAAGTATTTAGTAAGTAGGGCTTCCGCTCCAATACGTACATTGGACGTGCCTTTGTAGGTGTTTTTAATACTTCTGTTCATTGCCTGCTCTTGCTGTTCATAATTATTTCCAAACCCATCTCCTACTGGGTATATGAAACTCATAGAGTTATAGCCTATATACTCGTAATCGAGGGTCAGAAATCCTTTTCCTTTCAAAATGTATGACCCACTTAGTATGCCACGCCATGGCGACACAAAACTGTAGTCAAATCTATTTGATGCTAATACTCCATTGTCTACCGTAGCCACAGTAGTAGTATTTCCTACATTCGAGTTGATGCTTGGTGTATATGTCTCATTCAGTGCATACACTGTCGGTGTATGGAATGCTCCGCCTATTCTAACATTGTCATTCACCTTGTAAATAGCACCCAGTTTTAGGTTCACACCTGTTCCGGTTACTTTCAAGTTCTGAGTATAATTAAAGTAGTTGAATCTGTAGGGATTGCTCGCAGCGTTATTGATAGATAATGACTCACTAAAAGTGGAGGTGATGTCATATTTTACCGATGGTATGCCTAATGTGGCGCCTATCATTAGTTGTTCTTGATAGTTACCTCCTAACGATATTGCATATTCATTTATTCTACCTCTCTCTTTTACGAATTTATCTTGTCTTATGCCTCCAGATACCGGAGCTATCGAGTAAAAATCACCATTAGTATTTGCATTCAGCAAGTATGCCTGATAGCCTATATAGCCTGGCACGCTAAGTGGAGATGTACTACTCGCATCACCCGGATATTGATTGGCATCTGCTTCAAAGGCTAATGTGGCAGAATTCTTATAATTATCACCCCCGTATGCATAGTTTCTATTAAAATCTGCTACTCTGTTCATCCCAAATGCAAAAGAAACGGCTTTCCAACTTCTTCTATCATACCTTTTGCCCTTAGGTGCATCTGTAAATACCATCCCAAAGTTGTTGAAATTAAACCGAGCATTGTTGTCAATCGTAGTTTCACCAAGATAGCTGCTGCTTGCACTATTCAAACGCAATGTTGGAGTCAATGTAAGCTCAGAACTGCGGTATACGCCTAATCCTGCTGGATTGACGCTAGCGCTGCTAAAGTCACCACCTATGGAGCCTAAAGCATTGCCAAACCCCATAGATCTGGCCGTGCCCTGCACTGTAAGGTTCGACATATTATAAGCCAAATTTAAATCTTGTGCTTGAGCTATAATATTTCCTAAACCTAAAGCAGGAAATAATATTAATGATTTGTTGAAACGCATATGTACTAGTTATGGATTAATGAAGGATAATGTGTGTCGTTAGCTTCTTTTAGGTACATTTTGTTGTGTAAACGGTTGCAAAAACCATACCTAAAATACACTTTACAGCCAAAAGGCATCGTTACAACAGTAACAATGCCTTTTTTACATTTTTATTAACGAGGTTATCTTCTGCCACCGCCACCAAAAGAACCACCGCCTCTGCTAGGACTGGGGCTACTACTGCCGCCACCAAAAGAACCACCGCCTCTGCTAGGACTGGGGCTACTACTGCCACCACCAAAAGAACCGCCGCCTCTAATCGGGCTACTACCACCGCCTTGGTAAGAACCGCCCCCGCCATTACCTATGCTTCTGCTGCCGCCACCATAGTTGCTGCCTCCGTTATACCCCCTGTTTATAGCACCGCCAGGAGATCCACCACGGTTTACATCTGTACGTATTCCCCTGCCTGTTGATGACGGATTGTTATTCATAGCACCACTTGTAGCATTGTTAAAGAACCTGCGTACGCCGCTACCCTGAACCTGGCTGTTGTTTTGAGCCTGACCATTCATCGTTCTGGTTCCACCCCAGAAATTACCTCTTTCGCTACGGGCATTATTCCCCTGATAGCCTTGGTTATAGCTTTGTTGTGTAGCGCGCTGGTTGGGAGCATAACTATTTCTACCGCCACCATTGTTCATTCCTCTGTAGGCAGTTACGCCACTTGTGCGCAATCCCAGTTGACTCACATTGCTACCACGATAAGCCCTTACATTGCTGCCGCCATTTCCACGAGGGCCATAGACTGTGGCTCTGTAGGGGGCATTGTAGCGATCGTTGCCTGCATAGTAGCCATTTCCCCAACCACCATGATAACCACCCCAGCCACCATAGTAGCCACCCCAGCCATAGCCCCATCCTGGCTGATTCCAGCAGCTATTGAAGCCACCATAACCCCACCAGTTGTTCCAGCCCCAAGGCGAGCCCCACATGGAGCCATAGCCCCAGCCGAAACCTACTGTAATGCCTGGTCTCCATGGGTTATAACCCCAAAATGGGTCGTACCAATAGCGGTTGTACCAAAACGGATTATAAAATGTGCTGTAATAGCCCATATTATAAAAGTCATTATCAAATCTGTTGAGCCTTGTGCTGTAGTCATAGTCATTGTCATAGTCTACATAGTCAGCACCATTGCCATCGTCTTGATAATTATCTGGCAGACTAGAATTGTCATTTTGCTGGCTGTTAAACCCATTGTCAAATCTGTCAGCACCCTTATTTCTCCTTCTTTCACGCCTTTCTTCTTCTCTGGTATTTTTGCTCTGGTCTGAACCAGTTGCATAAATATCATCTACCTGAGCATGAACCCCTTGAAAGATTCCTGCCAGTAATAGGCTGGTTATCACGAAACGTTTCATTATGAATAGTTTTTTGCTTAAAATTCCTTAAGTGAAATTACTACTTTTGCGCCAATCAGTAAGGTCAGTTTGTCAAATTTAACAAATACTGGATATGCCATCCTTTTGCCTCACTGATGTCTCAAATAATACTACTAAAAGCGTGCCAAAAATTTTATGTCTAAAGAAATCACATCACGAACCGCCGATTATGCCCAATGGTATAATGATATAGTCCTTAAAGCCGGTCTGGCAGATTACTCAGCCGTAAAAGGCTGTATGGTCATAAAGCCACATGGCTATGCCCTTTGGGAAAACATGAGAGATGTGCTGGATAAAATGTTCAAAGATACAGGACATCAAAACGCATACTTCCCTTTATTCATTCCCAAAAGCTTCCTGAGTAAAGAAGCCGCTCACGTAGAAGGTTTTGCTAAAGAGTGTGCTGTAGTAACCCACTATAGGCTCAAAAACGACCCCAATGGTGGTGGTGTAATAGTAGACCCCGATGCTAAACTGGAAGAAGAACTAATAGTACGCCCTACTTCCGAAACCATTATATGGAATACCTATAAAGACTGGATACAGTCTTACCGCGACCTACCACTACTTATCAATCAGTGGGCTAATGTCGTTCGCTGGGAAATGCGTACCCGTTTGTTCTTGCGTACTACTGAGTTTTTGTGGCAAGAAGGGCATACAGCGCATGCTACTCGTGAGGAGGCAATAGAAGAAACCCAAAAAATGCTGGAAGTATATGCCACTTTCGCAGAGGAATATATGGCTCTGCCAGTAGTGCGCGGCGTAAAAACCGCCAACGAACGTTTTGCTGGTGCCGAGGATACTTATTGTATAGAAGCGCTCATGCAAGATGGCAAGGCACTGCAGGCGGGAACATCTCACTTCTTAGGTCAAAATTTCGCCAAGGCGTTCGATGTCCAGTTCAGGGACAAAGACAACAAGCTCGATTATGTTTGGGCTACTTCTTGGGGGGTATCCACCCGCCTGGTAGGTGCCTTGGTTATGGCTCATAGCGACGACCAAGGACTCGTATTGCCTCCCCGCATAGCGCCACTACAGGTAGTAGTTGTGCCGATATTCAACAAAGATGTAGCCGCTCAGGAGCGTATCAATAACTATGCTAATGAGCTAATAGCTACGCTTAAAGCTCAAGGCGTAAGAGTGAAGTACGACAATGATGACAATGCTCGTCCGGGATGGAAGTTTGCCGAGTATGAACTCAAAGGTGTACCTGTTCGTATAGCACTTGGCCCTCGCGATATGGAAAACAATGTTGCAGAAGTAGCGCGCAGAGATACCAAAGAAAAAGCAAGTGTATCGCTCGATAACTTAGCTGCTCATGTCATCGACCTGCTTGCCGACATACAGTCTAACATGTTCATCAAAGCCACTAACTTCCGCAACGAAAACACCAGAAAGGTAGATACTTGGGACGAATTTATTCGTGTGCTCGACGAGCAGGCAGGTTTTGTAGCAGCCCATTGGGATGGTACGCCTGCTACCGAAGAGAAAATCAAAGAACTCACCAAGGCTACCATCAGGTGTATACCACTCAACAATGAGCAGGAAGAGGGTAAATGTATCCTCACCGGCAATCCTTCTTCGCAAAGGGTGCTATTTGCCAGAGCCTACTAGAAAATAATTGCTATATAAAACAAGGGATAAACCTTTTTCGAGGTTTATCCCTTGTTTATTTATGTCTACTCGGTTATTAGATTCGGTAGTATTTGTACTGTTTACAATCCAGTATCTCGCTAGTACTTACTGTATCAGATAATACACATTAGTCACCCATTTGTTGCTATCGCTTTGGTTGCCGGGGTATAGCATATACTCCTCTATGGTCAGCCAGCTTACCTGTCCAGCATCGGTCACATGTTTGTTCAGTGCCTCATGCACAGTTTTTATACTGGCATAACCGCCTTTGTGGGTGGCCATGTAGGCCTTACTTGCCGGCACCGTAGCAAAAATAATACCCTTTATAGGTAGATCAGTATCAGTTACAGGTACACCTATCATCACATCAGTCTTTTGTTCTACCGTGTCCCATGTGTAGTAGATACCCGTTCTAGCACCAGTCACCTTCACTGGCGATGTACTTGCCAGTAGATTATAGGTGTCACCCATAAATGTTTCCATATCGCTCCATTTCACAGTGTCGCGTATGCCCGCTACTATACGTGCAGCATATTCTGTTTCTTTTATGTCTATTAATGATTTGGCATTTGTGGCTAAGTATGTTTTTAGGTTTCCCAAGCTCCGTTCTAGGTCTGCGCCCATATACTTGTCTAGGTCAAACAGCACCAGTGCCGCATTGGCCAGAAACGGAAAGTGCTTGTGAAATGTCCACGTCACCTTTACCATATCTGCCGTATCGGCCACTATTATCGCACCGTCCGCTATCATTTCGGCAGGTTCTGTTACGTTAAACGAGTATTTCAGGGTAGTACCTTCTACACCATCATTTTTTATGGTGCCACTTCCGCTCACGCCCTCATCTCCCTTCCATTGCAGTGCGCTACCCGGTGTGCCATCAGTACCAGTGTAGGTGATGGCTATCGTGCTGTCATTACTCAGTATGGTACTCCAGTTGGCCCAGTTCTTCAACTTCGATACCTGCTCAAACACCACCTCTTTAGGTGCCTTTATCAGCACACTTCTTTTCACCACCACATCATTGGGCTGCACCACAGCCAGCGTCAGTATGATGGCTGCCACTATCAGCAACAACCACAAATTGAATCTTATGAACTTCTTCATGGGCATAAAATTAGAAAATTAGCGGCATTTATTCTTTTGTCATGCTCTTCTACCTCACACATTAATTACACCTCCTGTGCAATCTATTGACATCTTTTTTCGTTATTTGCACGATTATTGCTTTTTGGCTTCATTATTGCTGTGCTTTTTGTCGCACACCACATACTGGCTCCACAGCTTGCAGGTCGTACATAGTTTATGAAGGTATCGGTTATCGTTGTCAATTATAATGTGAAGTATTTCCTCGAGGTATGCCTGCACTCAGTGCTGCGTGCTGCTGGCGATATGCCCGTAGAGGTCATAGTAGTCGACAATAACTCTACCGACGATAGCTGCCAAATGGTCCTCGATCGTTTTCCGCAGGTACTACTTATCCCCAACAAAGACAACAAAGGTTTTTCTAAGGCCAATAATCAAGCGGTAGCTATTGCCAAAGGGGAGTACATCCTCTTTCTCAATCCCGATACCGTCATGCCCGAGAACTTCCTCTCCACCACTGTAGCCTACATGGATGCCCACCCCGATGCTGGTGCGCTGGGGCCAAGGCTCATTGATGGTAAGGGGCAGTTTGCGCCCGACTCCAAAAAATCCTTTCCATCCCTATCAGTTGCCATCTTCAAAACCACTGGCATCAACAAGCTATTTCCTAAGTCTGCTTACATCAATAAGTACTATGCAGTACACGTCGCAGAGCGGCAAATAGCCGAGGTCGATGTCCTTTCGGGTTGCTGCATGTTGGTGCGTAGGTCTGCTATGGATATTGCTGGTGGCCCGTTCGATGAAGATTACTTTATGTACTGCGAAGATGTAGACCTTTCTTACCGCATACAAAAGGCTGGCTTCAAAAACATCTATTTCCCAGAGGTAGACCTCATACACTACAAGGGCGAAAGCACCCGCAAAATGACCCTCTCCTATGTCCGTATATTCAATGAGGCACTCGTCACCTTCGTCAAGAAACACTATACCAAAAAACAAGCAGGTCTTTTCATCCTCTTCATCAATGCCGGCATAGTACTACGTGCCATACTCGGCACACTCAAGCGTGGTCTCAAGGTGCTGCACATGCCCTTGTTCGATGCGCTGATACTGCTCGTCACCCTTTGGGGCATCAAGGAGTTTTGGGTCACAGAGGTCAAAAACATATTACCTATCAAGGCAGCCGTGGTTTACGCCACCTTCCCTGCTTATATATCCCTCTGGCTATTGTCTTTGTACTTCAATGGTGCTTACGACCAGCCTTACCGCTCGCTCAAGGTCACTCGGGGCATGATATTTGGCACCATAGTTATCCTAGCTTATTATGGCTTGCTCCCGCCCGAGTATCGCTACTCTCGTGCCATCATCATCTTCACAGGTTTTGCCGGCACAGTTATCCTATTGGGCTTGCACGAGCTGCTCTATCGCATGGGCATACTCAGGTTCATACCCTACGACACCCTTCCTCGCAAGGCAGTTATTGTGGCAGATGAGCCTGCTTACAAACAAACCGCCGATGTGCTGCGCCAGGTCAACTATGCCCCCGAGCTCACCGGGCGCATCAGTCCCTCGCACACCAGCACCAATGCACTCGCTACCATACACGACATGAAACAGCTCCTCTTCGTCACCAATGTCAACGAGGTCATTTTCTGTATCAATGGGCTTCGGTACCAAGACGTATTCAGCAAAATGCAGGAGTGTGGCGACCGCTACGAGTACAAAATACACCTTCCCGGCGGACAAAGCTTCGTGGGCAGCAACTCCAGTGCCACCTCTGGCGACCTATACACCATCGATAAGCGGTACAACCTTTCCGACTTTGCACAACTGCGCAACAAGCGTATGGTCGATATCTCAGCCACACTTATTTTCTTGTTGTTGTCACCTGTGCTACTGTTTTTGGTCCGCAAGCCCGCTGCGTTCCTTGCCAATTGTGGTAAAGTGCTCGCTGGCAAGCGCACATGGGTAGGTTATGCCGCTGGTCCGTCCACAGCCCACCTGCCGCGCATACGCGCCAGTGTGTTGTGCCCTTACAATGTGCTCTTTGGTTATCACCCCTCTCACGAGGTCATGTCCAATATCAATACTGCCTATGCCCGCCAATACACACCAGGCTACGATGTAGGGCTCATCCTCAAAAACTATCGTTACCTCGGCGGGCAGTAATGCCAACCCACTCATGTACAATTATCTTTCCTAAATTTTGAATTCTAACTATCCCTCTGTAACTTCATCCCTTTATAATTTGCAGCTACATGAAATTTCGCAATACCCTTTTATTGATCCTCGCAGCAGGTGCTGTTTTATCCACTAGTTCTTGCCTCAAGAGTTATACCTGTCAGTGCATCACCACTTACGATGGTTACCCCGGCTTACCCGATAGCACCATCACCGAATACAAGATTTACAACTCCAAATCTGCCGCAGAATCTATCTGTAAAGATGCCTCTATCGACAAAACCGAAAACGGCATCAAAACTGTAGAATCCTGTAAACTTTACTAGTAGCACATATTTATTAATACATACCTCATTCTTGTAACCAAAAATGGACCAAAGCCTCAGCATCTGGTCCATTTTTTTGTTCATATAATATTTGTTGTAGAAAGCTCAGCTTACCCCTTCACCTCCGGATACTGATAATTCACACTCCAGTTGATACCAAACTTATCTTTGAAGTTGCCAAAGTAAGCACCCCAATACGTATCCTGTATAGGCATCTCCACCGTGCCACCCTCGCTTAGCCCGTTAAACAGTCTGTCCGCCTCTTCCTTACTACTTGGGTGTAGCGACAAGTTGATGTTGTTGCCCATCACCAGCACATGCCCAGCCGACGGCAGTATATCCGACCCCATCAGCACCGTATGCGCATCTATCGGTAGCGATATGTGCATGATTCTTCTTTTTTCCTCCTCTGGCAGATGGTCCGTACCCGGCGCATCCGTCATTACATTCACATCACTAAATTCTCCACCAAATACCGATTTATAAAACGTAAACGCCTCCAGCGTAGTACCATCAAAACTCAAATAAGGACTCATCATAGCTATTATTGTGTGTTTTTTTTTGTACCACTAATTTACTACAATCCCCCTTCACACCACACACCCTTTGTGCAATTTTTACAACAACTTTTTGCTACCAGCGTCCACCTCGCTACTCATCGTTCCTTGCGTCGCACCCTTGTGCGGTTGGGGCAGTGAGGGGCCGTATACTAATATTGTAAAGCTGGATTGTGTCAAAGTTCGAATCCAGTCGCCCTGACATCTCAAGAGCTCAATAGCAATGTTGGGCTGTTTTGTTTTATGCTTGTAGAGGTAATAGCAGGGCTGGCGTGTTGTAAGGCTGGCTTTTTTGCATTGGAAAAACGCGCTAATTTATCTGTATTTTTATAATATAATGCTTTCTGTGCATAAAACTTACCGAATAGGAAATCCCCCAAAATGAGTTACCCGCAATTTACCCGTATTTTTTACATTTGCCCAAAGTAAAATATTAGACTTCCTATAAGTCTGGTCATAATAAATTTTGATCCGATAGAAAAAACGAAACAAACCACGCTTAAAAATGAAAAAGCTAATCCTTTACATACTAACTATTTTCGTAACGGAAGCTCAGGCACAAGTAGTAGAATCCTGGATAGAGAATAAGAACAATTTTCTAGACAGCAGTTCTCTCGTTTATGAACATGGACGAATATTTTTATGCATAAAAATATCAGAGGATACTACATTATATAGATTTCTTCTGGACTCTGGAGCTCCAACATGTATTGACAAAAGAATCAAACAAAAGTTTGGTTTAGCATCTATTAAGAAGATTGCAACAGGAAGTTCAATTGAAAACCAGAAAGATTCTACAGAACTGGTTGTTGTACCCAAAATACACTTAAGCAACATAATCTTCATAAATACACTAGCATCAGCTGTAGACCTTACCTATCTCAACGCACAGGGACTTAATATTTCCGGAATAATAGGCGCAAATGTTCTTCAATTATGTATCTGGCAATTCGACCTAAACAACCGCAAACTTTTCATTACCGATAAAATATCTAGGTTAGCTAATCACACAAAAAATCAGTTTTTATCATTCCGGAGGTATGGCTTACAAGGTAGTCCATTGATAAAGGTGACGCACAATGATAGAATTGATGAAGAAGCGATTTTTGATACGGGTTCTGATCTGCTATTTACCTTAAGTACGGGAATTTACAAGTTAGGATGCGAAAGATCTGTTTTTTCAGATGAAAGATCTGAGCATATTTCTGGACAGCGTGGAACAATTTTTGGTCAAGCAAAATTAAATGACATAACTTTCATTAATATAGATAACTTGAGAATAGGATCAAAGCTGGTATTTGACAATGTTCGAGCGGAAGTATTAAGCGATGTGTCGTTAATAGGAACCCAGTTCCTTGAGAAGTATATCACCACCCTTGACTTTAAGAAAAACAGGCTTTACTATTATTGATATTATGCCTAGTTGTTCCCGTTGCTCCAGTTGTTCCGCAGGGTCAACTGGAGCTGCCAATAAAATTCGTTCTCCTGAACGCCTTCACTTTTTTGCAGCTAGATAAATTTTGTTAGTAGTCTATCACCCGTTGTTCCAGTTGTTCCGCAGGGTCAACTGGAACTGCCAATAAAATTCGTTCTCCTGAACGCCCCGTTGTTCCAGTTGTTCCGCAGGGTCAACTGGAACTGCCAATAAAATTCGTTCTCCCGAACGCCTTCACTTTTTTGCAGCTAGATAATTTTTGTTCTTAGTCTACCTCCCATTGGTCCAGCCCTCAGCTTGGCGTAGACTATCGTCTACGTCATAGTGGTGTTCGGTCTCCTGACCGGCGTATCATTCATTTCTATTCTATATTTTCTAATTCCTCCCTTTTACAAGCGTTGCGCTTGCGAAAATAAAAATGTGTAGATAATGGGTTGAAATTTTCTCACTAGAATTCCTTCTACAAAATATTATTGTTCCGTATTCTTTTGAGTTCTTCAACATCTTCTAAGTCCTTTTCTCTTGCAATTGCTAGTTTATTCTCAATTAAATCATCAAAATCAACAAAGATTATTTCAGTTCCTTGCAATATGATGACTTCTTTTTTTAAATAAGATTGGTTGAATTTAAGTAAACCAGGAAGTTCAGGAATAAAGTCAACAGTAAAAAGTTCGAAATTTAACCTGAAAAATGATTTTTTAGGGTTTGGATTTTTTTCGTTTTTGTATCTAGATACATCTACTCCCATATCGGCAATCGCTCGCAGTAATTTATAGTAATTGTCATATGTGGGATTGTACCAAAAATCCAAGTCTGGTTTTTCAGCCGGTTTTCCGTTTACTGTTATTGACATTCTATAATAACCATATAATGCAACAGCAGTTCCACCAACTATAAGATATTCTACCTTGTTTTTATTCAGTAAGGAACAAACGTGCAATAAGCTTTCTTGAAATACCTTATCCATTTTCATTCATTTTCTCAATATGCTTTATTTTCTTTTTTTCAGATAGAGCATTCTGTAATAATGAGATGAATGATTCATAATCTCTATGTGCTTCTGTATTTGTTATTACAGTTGCATTGTTTGCAATTTTTGCTTCCTCAAAAGTTGAATATTTAATTATTTCAGCCATGTTAGCAGTTTTTTAGAAGTAAAAAGTAATAACCCTTCATAGTATTTCTTAGCAAATATAAGTATGTTTTACAAACTACTCTGTCCTAACTACTGCTGTCGCAACGCATTAGATAATAATAATTGTGGATAAAATACCCTCTGCCACACCCCACTTTGGCTCGTTATTTGTGGCATAGGGTAGGGTAGTTGGCGTTCTATTTCTAGTAAAGTATAACTTATATCAGCCACCAGCTACACCACCACACCGTTGTTCCAGTTGTTCCGCAGGGTCAACTGGAACTGCCAATAAAATTCGTTCTCCCGAACGCCTTCACTTTTTTGCAGCTAGATAAATTTTGTTTTTAGTTAATCTCCCCTTGGTCCAGCCATCTCTTTCTCTACGTAACACCGCAAGCATTCTGCTTACGACAACAAAATTTGTGGATAAAATACCCTCTGCCAAACCCCACTTTGGCTCGCTATTTGTGGTATAGGGTGGGGTAGATGGCGTTCTATTTCTGGTAAAGTACAACTCACATCAGCCACCAGCTACACCACCACCTGCAATAACTCCAAAAAACAACAATAATTATAAAATCATCTGCCAAACTCAAGAAACCCTATGCATTATATACAATACACATCAATAATTCCCATCACGTCATCCTTTCCACCCATCACTACCGGCAAAAACGAATAGCATTGATAATCAACCACTTAAGCATCAAAACCCATGAAATCACCGGAAACAAACCGGAAAATCCGAAGAACACATGCCAAAAATATCCGTACTAATCATCATCCCATGAACCCAACAAACCAAAAAAATAGGATACCTACCATCAATCACCCACTATAGAAAATACACATCAATAAATACCGCTACATCACCCACTTCACCCCTCACAACCGGAAAAGTGAATAGTATTGATAATCAACGACTTAAGTGCCAAAACCCATGAAATCACCGGAAACAAACCGGAAAATCGGCAACACACATACCAAAAATATCCGTACTAATCATCATGCCATGAACCCAACAAACCCAAAAAATAGGATACCTACCAATAATCACCCACTACAGAAAATACACATCAATAAATACCGCTACATTACCCATTTCACCCCTCACAACCGGAAAAGTGAATAGTATTGATAATCAACGACTTATGCACCAAAACCCATGAAATCACCGGAAACAAACCGGAAAATCTAGAAAACACATACCAAAAATATCCGTACTAATCATCATCCCATGAACCCAACAAACCCAAAAAATAGGATACCTACCAACAATCACCCACTACAGAAAATACACATCAATAAATACCACTACATCACCCATTTCACCCCTCACAACCAGCAAAAACGAATAGTATTGATAATCAACGACTTATGCACCAAAACCCATGAAATCACCGGAAACAAACCGGAAAATCCGAAAAACACATACCAAAAATATCCGTACTAACCACGCACAAAAAAGTCCCAGCTACTAGAGCCGGGACGATTAATCACAGTGTAAGGAAACATTGGAAACTAATGATTAAGTATCAGGCGCACCATATTACTGCTACCATCTACCCCTACAAATCGTAGTAGGTATATACCAGAAGTGATATCATTAGGTAATGTCAGTGAAGTATTGCCAGCTTCCACCTCAAACTCTTGTAGCTGTTTGCCATCTACAGTTTGTATCCAGCCCTTGCCAGCTACACTAGTATAGATGTTTATGGCGCCAGTAGTCGGATTGGGGTAGAGGTTAAATGCTGCTTTCACTTCATCTGTTTCAGCCACAGTGGGTCGTGCAGTACAGTTTACGGTTACTATCTTGGTAGCCACACAGCTTCCACTTTGGTAAGATATAGTAGCAGTGCCCATAGCCACACCTGTCACCGTGCCAGTGCTGGACACGGTAGCCACAGCCCCATCGCTGCTGCTCCAGGTGCCACCAGTTACAGGGTGGGTGTAGGTAGTACTAAGTGTAATACAAACCGTGTTATCGCCAGTTATGGCAGCTAGTGCAGGGTTCACAGTCACCATAGTTACACTGTTGCATGCAGTAGCCACGGTATAGGTTATGAAGGCAGTACCAGTACTAATACCAGTTACCACACCAGTAGTTAGCCCTACAGTAGCTCTGGCAGCATTGCTGCTACTCCAGGTGCCGCTACCACTAGCATTGGTCAGTAGGGTTGTGCCACCTACACAAAGGCTTGGCGTTCCACTGTTGCTCCCCGGAGGGGTGTTTACAGTTACTACTCTAATGGCAGCACATCCGTAGCTATTGGCATAACTGATGGTGGCAGTACCTGCCGCTATGCCAGTTGTTACCCCAGTCAACGATACTGTGGCCACACTGGCATTATCGCTGCTCCAATTACCACCCGCGGTGCTGTTGGTCAGAGCAGTGGTGTTGCCGATACATATATTCGGTACGGCACCAGCTATTGCCGCTGGTCTCGGGTTCACCGTTACGATAACAGATGTACGGCAACCAGTGGGTAGTGTATAGTAGATTGTGGTTACAGTTGTCAACGAGTTGTGTATATACACACCAGTCACCAAACCAGTAGCAGCATCTACACTAGCCACAGCAGGGTTAAAGCTACTCCAAGTACCACCAACTGTGCCAGATGTTAGCGCAAAGCTATTACCCGGACACGTAGCTGCCGCACCAGTTATAGCCACTGGCAGTGGGTTCACGGTCACCACAGTAGTAGTGCTGCACAATGTAGCCCCTGATGTAAAGGTTATAACCGCAGTGCCAGCACTGATACCAGTCACCCCTCCCGATGCACCTACTGTAGCCACAGCAGTATTACTGCTGCTCCAGGCTCCAGTTGTGTTGGTAAGTAGGGACGTGCCACCCACACAAACTGTTGGAGTACCGCCTATAGCTGTTGGTATGGGGTTGATGGTTACGATTACTGTTCTATAACAGCCTGCAGGTAATAGGTAAGAAATATGTGTAGTACCAGTAGCCACACCCGTTACCACTCCTGTCAACGCATCCACAGTAGCTACACCAGTGTTGGCACTGCTCCAGGTGCCACCAGCAGTAGCGCTGCTCAGTAGGGTAGTGGTACCATGGCATGCCCTCAAAGTGCCAGTAATTGCAGCAGGGGTAGGGTTCACCGTTATGGGGTGTATGTTGTAGCATGCAGGCGATACTCTGTATGTAATGATTGCAGTGCCCGTGCTTATTGGTACAAGCAATCCTGTTGTTACATTTACGGCAGCTATTGTTGTGTTGCTGCTTGTCCATGTACCGCCAGTACTAGTATTGCTCAGTGGTGTGTTTACACCTGTGCACACTGTAGCAGCACCAGTAGTGTTGCTCACAGCAGGTGCTACTGTTACTTCTGCTGTACGGGTACATCCGTTGGCTATGGTGTAGGTTATAGTTGCAGTACCAGTAGCATGTGCGCTCACAGTACCCGGCGTGGTGGGTACAGTAGCTGTAGTAGGGTTGCTGCTGCTCCATGTGCCGCCCACAATAGCGTTGGATAGTGTGGTGTGGCTGCCAGCGCATACAGTTAGTGTACCAGTTATTGCGGTAGGTATTGCGTTTACCGTTATTGGTAGTAACGCTCTGCAGCCAGTAGGCATCACATACGAAATTGTCAATCCACCACTGCTTACTCCAGTCACTATTCCTGTTGAGGTTACTGTGGCTCTTGTTGTATTGCTGCTTATCCAGTTGCCACCCGCGGTAGCCGAGCTCAATACTGTAGTGGCGCTCACACACACAATAGGAGTACCTGTTATCGCTGCTGGTGTAGTGTTTACTGTTACCACTCTGGTAGTAATACATGCATTACTACCCCTATAAGTAATAGTAGCATTTCCAGCCGCTATGCCAGTCACAGTAGCGCTGGTCAGTGGCACAGTAGCTATACTAGTGTTGCTGCTGCTCCATGTACCACCACCTGTTGCTGATGGAAGTGTAGTGGTAGCACCTTCGCACACAATACCAGTTCCTACCATTGCTGATGGTAATGCCTTTACTGTAAATGCTAGTGTCTTGTAGCAGCCAGTCGTGAGGTGATAAGTAACAATCATGGCTCCTGCGCTAATGCCTGTCACTACACCACTAGTTGCACCTATTGTACCTCTTAGTACGTTACTACTGCTCCATGTGCCGCCTGCGCTAGGGTGGGTGAGGGTAGTGGTTTCGCCCACACATACGTTGGGTGTGCCACTAATTGCTGCCAATGCACTATTTACTGTCACTACAGTAGTTGTGAAGCATCCAGTTGCGCGGCGATAGGTAATAGTAGCAGTGCCAGCACTCACACCAGATACTATACCCGAAATTCCAGTCACTGTTGCTGTGCTTGGGCTGCTACTTATCCATGTGCCACCACCAGATACATTTGTCAATGGGGTGGTTTGTCCCAAACACACCACCATATCTCCGGTAATAGGGCCTACCGCTGGGTTTACCGTAACAACCGCAGTACGCATACATGAGCCTCCCATACTATAGCTTACAGTTGTGTTGCCTGCTACTAATCCGCTAATTACTCCTGTTGCAGATATACTAGCTATAACTGGATTGGCGGTAGACCATGTACCACCTGCAGTGGATGTAGCTATTGTAGTAGTAGTTCCTTCGCAGACACTTAGTGAGCCTGTAAACGCTGCTGGTTGTGTATTCACGGCTACTGTAGCAGAACTTCTGCATCCTGTAACTGGCAGCGTATATCTTATTATAGTGCTTCCAATGCCCACGCCTGTTACTACACCAGTGCTGTTCACCGTTGCCACTGGCAGATTAGTACTACTCCAAACACCACCTGATGTGGCGCAGCTCAGCACTGTTGTGCTACCAATACAGGTAAACAATGTTCCTGTCACTACATCTGGTACAGGGTTTATCGTCACCACTCTGGTAGCTATACATCCTGCCTTATCATACGTTATTGTACTATTGCCTACAGCTACACCTGTTACTGCACCAGAAGTAGAACCTATAGTAGCCACACTAGTCGCGGTGCTGGTCCATATTCCCCCTGTTACGGTATTAGTAAGTATGCTGCTCGATCCCAAACAAACTGCTGCTATTCCACCTATGGCAGATGGCTGTGCTTTTACAATTATCAACTTTGTTTTGAAACAGGTTGGAGTCTGTCGGTAAGTTATCAGTACCCCCCCTGCACTTACACCTGTTACTACTCCTGTACTTATGTTTACAGTAGCTATGCCTGTGTTTTGGCTGATCCATGTACCCCCTGTAGCCGCTATAGCCAGTGGTAGAGAAGCCCCAGCACATACACTGCTATCACCAGTTATATTGGGTAAAGTACCTGTGAAAGTATGTTTCACACCAGGGGTAGCTTGAGTAAAGGCACTATTATTGGTAGCAAGGCTACATCTATACCATGTAGTAGCAGATACGGTAGCTGTATAGGTAGCATTAGTAGCTCCACCTATATTTGTCCATACGCTACTATCTGCCGATGACTGCCACTGATACAGCATTGCTGCACCAGATATATTTAGTGTCAGGTTAGATGTGTAGGGTAAACAGCCTGTACCACTAGTCATACTAGCTCTGGCTATTATGCCCTTTACCGGATTGCTCAGCACACCTATTACTATCAAGTTAGCAATTAAGTTGACGTCTGATCTTATGTAGAGTTGGTCATTTGCATCTACATTGCCAGCAGTGATTTTTGTGGTATTGTACACTGATACCAACGAATTCATTTTCGTGTGCTGTGTATTGTTGATATACAGCGAGTTCATACGAGTTACACCAGTACCACCAAAGTTGATGCCACCCTCAGCAAAGAAATTGCCTGAAGAGTCGGTATAAAATCCATTATTTACAAATTCACCTGTATCCATTACCACAGACGCAGCATTACTGACGCTGAAGTGTGTGCCGCTACCTATGGTGAAATGTGCCTGAGCATGGACCCAGTACTGCATGATGCAGCATAGTGTAAGCAATATTATTTTTTTCATAAAGAGTGTTTTTTGAAGTATTGAATATGATGAATAGGGGGGGATTGCTCCCTGCACTATTTGTTGTTGTTTTTCGTTTTGTTATCAATAGCAGCTTCTTGTACTCCCAGCCTTTCTGTTGCGTCTACTTTCAGACTATTGGCTTCTTTTAGCGCCCTTACTTCGTTCAAAAGTGCTTCTATTTGCTGTTGCTGTTCGCGGGTGCGTTTTTCCAGAGCTTGTATCGCTACAAAACTCACACCTTCCATATCTGCCTGACTGATGGTAGTATCATTGCCCACAGTACCATAGCTATCCTTCCCAAAAGCAGCATAAAAGTCTTGCGCCATAGGGCCATAGTGGCGGTACTCTTTAGGGTTTTGCCCTTTATAGTTCCAGCTAGTCAGGTTGAATTTTGCTATCTTATTCAGAAACTCCTCCCCATTCACAGGCACAAAGTTTTCTTTCTTACGCACATCACTTATAGTGCTCCAGCTATTACCGCCTGCAACTACTTGTACCCCTATCGTCGTCGCTGCATTTGAATACAACTTATAACCACCAGCAAAGCGCATCATCATTTGGTTATTTGCATCGTTCAAAGTATAGACTCCTGTAGTGAACACCGGGGATTTGTCTCCAATTGCGAAAGAACCTTCTTTCCCGTTTGTTGAGACATGTGTGCCCATTGCGGTAGACAGAAGGCCACTAGCGGTTGTTTGCCTGCCTAATGCGGTAGAATACCATCCACTGGCGATTGTACTCGAACCCATTGCAGTAGAGTACAATCCGCTTGCGTTTGTCCCTCCACCAATTGCGACACCACCACTTGCGTTAGCATCAGACCCCATTGCAATGGTGTAAGCTCCACTCGCTGTTACCCTGAATCCCATTGCTATGGCAGCTTCTCCACTGGCTAATGCGTTATATCCCATAGCGTTAGCATATGATCCACTGGCTACCGCGTTGTATCCCCCAGCCTTGGAACACCATCCGCTGGCAGTTGTGTTGTTCCCAGCTGCAGTAGAATACAAGCCACTAGCAATTGTACTGAAGCCAGTCGCCATTGAATATCCGCCACTTGCCAAATTGGAGTCGCCCAATGAAGTTGAAGATATACCGGAGGCGATATTGTTGCTACCTGCTGCAAATGAATAGTTTCCTACATTTTCTATATCCCACTGTGTTGCATAAACTGCGCCTGTGCGAAAAGCTGCCTTGTCGGCATACCACATTGTTCTCCTACCCGCCCCAGCTACTGGTGGGTTGCCAGGAAGTAATGAGACATCTGCGCCTTCGGCAGCGAAAACTACATTGCTATCACTTACATGTAGTTTTGCTAGTGGTGTGGCTGTGCCTATACCTACATTCCCGCTGTTGTTATTGTGTATGTCTGCTGTGCCAGAAGGGTCCCAGTATCCACCGCTCGCCCCACCGCTCACCGCTACCCATGCGGTACCATTGTAGTAGTAAAAGCCCGGTGTGGCATCAGTCTGAAAAATCAATAATCCCGTTGCAGGGGTGCTTATTGCATCTCGTTCAGTCATAGTCATGCGGGGTGCTAGCATACCCTTGTTGGTAGCACTTACATCTAGCATTGCAGAGCTATGTGCAGGTGTGCCTCCATTGTTGATGGCTACTCCTTGTGCTTTCAGTTCGTTTGCGGCCATTGTCATAGCAATGATGCAGATTGGTTTTAGTAGTTTCATATTTGGTTGTTTTTTATTAGGCAATGTTAATTAGAGTGTTGTTTTTAATAAATCATCAATACACCAATAGTCGATTTGAGTTCATGAACTGCATGTAGTTACCTGATTTTTAGTTTTTTTGCTGCTTTTATAACATATCAATTACACTACTTTCCTTAGAGTCTAATTCATTTAGTTTTAAAGAAGATGGTATCTGGTAATAGTGCCTGACGGTGTATATAGAATTGGCAGAATACTATTTTATTGTCACTTCTCCTGCGGCAATACATCAAGCCTTGTTATAGGTATTGATATCGCTGCCAAGAGATTTGCCAGTTGTGTTAAACACTATTTAGTAGTCAGTCCTTTATTGTTGTTAATAGTAGCCTCCATAGCTTCCAGCCTAGCCGATAGATCGGCTATTTGCTTGCTTGCGGCTTTTAGTTCCATATTTTCTTTGGTCAGGGCCTCTATTTGTTTTTGTTGCTCGCGAGTGCGTCTTTCCAGTGCTTGTATCGCCACAAAGCTCACACCTTCCATATCTGCCTGACTGATGGTAGTATCATTACCCACATTACCATAACTATCTTTACCAAAGGCAGCGTAGAAGTCTTGCGCCATTGGGCCATAGTGGCGATATTCTTTAGGGTTTTGTCCTTTGTAGTTCCAGCTAGTGAGGCTGAATTTTGCTATTTTATTCAGAAACTCCTCACCATTCACAGGCACAAAGTTTTCTTTCTTACGCACATCACTTATTGTGCTCCAGCTGCTTCCACCTGGTGCCAGTTGTGTGCCTACAGTGGCATCAGCGTCGCTATACAACTTATACCCACCTGCAAAACGCATCATCATTTGATGATCTGCATCGTTATTAGTAAATGTGAAAGAACCAGAAAAGGTTGATGGTGAATTGTCACCTATTGCAAATGAACCCATGTGATTATTGGTTCCTACATTATTTCCCATAGATGTTGAGTTACTGCCAGAAGCAACAGTGGAACCGAAAGCAATAGCCACATCACCGCTTGCTGTCGCTCCACTACCCATTGCTATGCTGCCATATCCAGTTGTAACTCCATTTGCTAGTGCTACAGATTCATTAGCTTCCGCCCAGCCACCAATTGCTATTGAGTTCATCCCTAACGCTGTGCCTCTTCCCAAAACTGCTGAATAGTCGCCGGTAGCATTAGAGTAATAACCTATCGCAGTTGTGTTCACTCCGCTAGCGGTAGCGTTAACACCCATTGCAGTTGATGTCTCTCCACTTGCTACAGTATTTAATCCCATTGCAGTAGCATTCAGACCACTCGCTGTTGTTGAGTTTCCCATTGCGGTAGCTCTTGACCCGCTGGAAGATGTATTGAACCCCATTGAAGTGGAGTATTCACCAGAAGCAACAGTGGAACCGAAAGCAATAGCCACATCACCCGTTGCTGTAGCGCCAGTACCCATTGCAAGGCTGCCATGTCCAGTTGTAACTCCATTTGCTAGAGCTACAGATTCATTACCTTCCGCCCAGCCACCTATTGCTATTGAGTTCATCCCTAACGCTGTGCCTCTTCCCAAAACTGCTGAATAGTCGCCGGTAGCATTAGAGTAATAACCTATTGCAGTTGTATTCACTCCGCTAGCAGTAGCGTTAACACCCATCGCAGTGGAAGTCTCTCCACTGGCATCGTTATTTAATCCAATTGCTGTTGAATTTTCACCAGATGCAGTAGAATTATTACCAGCAGCAAATGAATAATTACCAATGTTTGCGGCATCCCATTGTGTACCATTTACACCACCTGCCCTGAAAGCCGCCTTGTCGGCATACCACATCATGCGTCTACCTGCACCTGATATGGGTGGGTTGCCGGGTGTGGTAGCAGTAGTATATCCTATGGCGTTAAACACTACATTACTATCACTTACATGTAGTTTTGCTAGTGGTGTTGTGGTGCCAATACCCACATTACCGCTGTTGTTGTTGTGTATATCAGCAGTGCCAGATGGGTCCCAGTATCCACCGCTAGCCCCACCGCTCACAGCTACCCATGCTGTTCCGTTGTAGTAGTAAAAACCAGGCGTGGCATCAGTCTGAAATATCAATAGTCCTGTTGCTGGGCTGCTTATAGCATTTCGCTGAGTCATAGTCATGCGTGGTGCCAGCATACCTTTGTTGGTGGCACTCACATCTAGCATTGCAGAACTATGTGCTGGTGTGCCGCCATTATTGATGGCTACTCCTTGTGCTTTCAGTTCGTTTGCAGTTATTGTCATTGCAATAAGGCAAATTGGTTGTAGTAGTTTCATATTGGTTGTTTTTTAATTCAGCAACATTAGCTACACTTCCTGTTTTTAACATTTATCAATACACCAACCGTCGATTTGAGTTCATGAATGGTAATTTTTAGGTCTTCTACTTTATGTCGTAGATTTTTGCGGCAGTAGGTATCTTTGTAGTAGCACTAAGCAGTTTTTAACTACATGGCAGCAGATAATGTTCTGGATATGACCCAAATGCAGGAGCGTTTCTTTCTAGAGACCGCTATGGTGGGCATTGCCTCGTCACTGCCTGGATACAGAATGTGCTGGGCTATCAATAAGTTTTTTGGTACAGAATTTATAAATGTGCCCGAGAATACTATTACGATGAAGGAGGTGAAGGATAATAAAAGTGGTAAAAATGCTGCTCAGTCACTGGTGAAGCAGGTGCAACCTGATATGTTTGGTGCTGTTGAAGACGATAAAGGTTCGTTCTTTTATTTTCCTACTTACAGTCATTATTTCGTCAACAGTAGCTATTATTACGTTCTGTATCAGCTAAAGTCTGAGAATAGAGTACTTTTACCAGAGGTTAAGCACCTCGATTATTTATGGTTAATTCAAACTGCTCAATCGGGGCATGATGTACATTTAATAATGGACCAACTGCGTAAAATGAAAGATGTGCAGTTGGCCCAAGAGCTCACTGCACATCAGTTAAAGAAAAGTATTGACTTATTGTTTTGATTGAATTACCCACACATTACTGCATAGACTGGGCATCTGCCAAAAATTGCTGCAAGCCGATGTCAGTAAGAGGGTGTTTGAGTAGACCCAATATAGAGCTGAGTGGGCAAGTACACACATCTGCACCAGCCTCTGCACAACGCACAATGTGTAAAGGATTGCGGATAGATGCTGCCAAAACCTCTGTCATGTATCCTTGAGTGTTGTAAATGTTTACAATCTGTTCTATCAGTTGTACACCATCCCAGCTACCATCGTCTATGCGACCTATGAAAGGAGAAACAAATGTAGCACCTGCTTTTGCAGCCAAAATAGCCTGACCCGCAGAGAACACCAGCGTACAGTTGGTTTTGATACCATGATCTGTAAACCATTTTATAGCCTTGATACCATCTTTTATCATAGGTACTTTAACCACTATATTGGGGTGTATAGCGGCAAGTTTCTGTCCTTCAGCTATTATACCTTCAAAAGTAGTGCCCAGTACTTCGGCACTTACTGGACCGTCTACCATTTCGCAAATAGTCTTGTAATGTGCTGCTATGGCATCGGTACCTTTTATGCCTTCTTTTGCCATTAGTGTAGGGTTGGTGGTTACACCATCCAATATGCCTAAGTCATTGGCTTCTTGAATCTGGGCAAGGTTTGCCGTGTCAATAAAAAATTTCATATTAATTTGTCTTTTATGGTACAAAATTAGTCAATAAAATAGGATATTTCATTGAGCTTTTCCCACCCCTTTCCCACATTTTACTTAACTGTTGGGTAAGTAGTAACTACTTAAAGTTCTTCTTTTTTTTGTGTCATTGCTTTGAGTATGAAGAATACACCCACAGCTATCCAAACAAAACCACCTATTTTGCCATAAGACCCAGAGTTGCCAGCTCCCTCTTGTGCAATGTAGAAAACCCTTACCCCCAGTATAAGTAGAATAAGGCCAATAATTGCTCTCCAATTCATAATGGGTGCAAGTTAGTAAATATTGTCTTTATGTTTATTTTGATGTTTCAATTGTAGGTGGCGGATTATGTTTGACAACTCAATGCTAATTAATTATTATGTTCTTTCATTATTATTCCATTCACGTTAACAAAGTAAAATGTACTTTTGTTCTTTAAATTTTTAAAACCAATTCTTAAGAACCAATGGCAATATTAGGTAATCTGATAGCCCGGTCATTACAATTACGCAAGAAATTCAAGCTGTCGGTGGCTAGTCCACAGGCATACCAAAGACACACCTTGAGACAGTTGTTGGAAAGAGGACAGTATACGTCTTTTGGCAAGCATTATGGTTTTGGTGATATCCTTAGTAAGGAAATAGATTTTGTTCAAGCTTTCAGGAGTAGGGTTCCCATACATACTTACTCTGACATGTATGAGAAATGGTGGAGTAGGTGCCAAGCAGGAGAAGAAAATGTATCTTGGCCTGGTAAAGTCAAATATTTTGCACTAAGTTCTGGTACTTCCGAATCTGCCAGCAAGCATATACCTGTTACTCAGGATATGATAAAATCTATTAAAAATGTAGGGTTTAAGCAGCTTTACAGCATGGCCAACTTCAAGATACAGCCGGTGGCTTTCGAGAAGGGTGTTTTGATGTTGGGAGGCACTACCTCCTTGTTTGAAAAAGGAGAATATTACGAGGGCGATATGAGTGGCATTAGCGCCAAAAACATGCCTAGATGGATGTCGTCTCTTTTATACAAACCTGGTCAGCGTATCTCGCGTAAACCGCAGTGGGAAGATCGAATAAATTTGATTGTTGAGAATGCTTCTCAATGGGATGTAGGAATAGTTTGTGGTGTGCCAGCTTGGGTTCAGATAGTCCTTGAGCGAGTAATTAAGCACTACGGGGTGAAGAATATACATGATATATGGCCAAATCTCAGTGTTTATATTCATGGTGGGGTTTCTATAGAGCCATACAGGCATAGTTTTCAGAATATTTGGGGTAAGCCAGTCACTTTTATTGAAACTTACATGGCATCTGAAGGGTCATTTGGTTTTCAAGCTAGACCTAATGCTGGTATCAAACTAGTATTAAATACAGGAGTGTTTTTTGAGTTTGTTCCGTTTAATAGTTCCAACTTTGACGATGATGGTAATCCAAAACCTAATCCTGAAACTTTTACTATCAGCGATATAAAAGAAGGTATAGAATATGCTGTGCTGTTGAGTACGTGCTCTGGTGCATGGAGATATATGATAGGTGATGTTATTAGATTTACTGATGCTGCTGAGCATGAAATCGCTATAGTAGGCAGAACCAAACAATTCTTAAGTCTTTGCGGAGAACATTTGTCGGTTGACAATATGAATAAAGCTATTGAGATGGTTTCAAATCAAATGAATATCACAATTTGCGAGTTTGCAGTTTCTGGCATGAAATACGATAATTTATTTGCACATCAATGGTACATAGGTTGTGACAATGATGTAGACCCAGATTCGTTAAGAAATTTACTTGACGAAACGTTAGCTCAATTGAATGATGACTACTTGGTGGAACGTACATCAGCACTCAAAGAGGTATTTGTAAAAGTACTTCCGGCAGATACTTTCATTGATTATTTGCGCTCTAAAGGCAAAGCAGGTGCAATGAGTAAATTTCCGAGAGTGCTAAAAGGTGCTCAACTACAAGACTGGGAACAATACCTGCAAAAGCACAATAAAATAGTAACAGCATAATTATTGTTGTTATAGCCCCAATATAATCCGTTGTCGCTTCCCCGTTGAACTGGGACTGACAACGGTTTTTTTGCGATAGATAGCTTTTGATTTTGTTTTAAAGCTTTTGAAACTATTGTGAATATCTTTGCCCTTTTTGCGATTGGTATGGTTGAAAGCAAGACCGAGTTAAGTTTTTTGGGTAGCGAGTAGCCAAAGTCATAAAAAAATGAAGTAGTATTTTTACTCGGACAGTTTTATAATTTAATATAAATGAATAGCCGTTTTTTATTATACTCCGACGGAGAAGGAAATATTTTTGAGGATACATCATTGTATGTGGTAGGACGAGCTGGATGGGATGCAATGCCTATTCCAGATGAAGACTGGATTGAGCTGCCAGATGGTGGTAATCTTTATGAGTTGCCTGGTAGAAGGGGGATAGGTATTGATGTAAATTCGGGCGAGATGCGCCTGTGTGAAAAAGGATGGGCTGTGGCTGCATTTCTACCGCCAGCACATACGGGATTTTACTTGGCTGCTTACGAAACTTTGCCTGATGCACCCACTTTGCCTTTATTTTGTTACACTGCGGCTGGCTGGCTCGATGATAAGTTTTATGTGCCTGCTGTGCGGATAGAGCGTGACATACGCCAAGAATGTAGCGGCTATGACCAAGATAAGATAAACGCTGGAGTAGATGAAATTGTAGCTGCATACCCGCACAATAGGTTGGTGCAGCACCTAGCCGATAATTGTGCGCTTACGTACAATTGTCCTGCTGCCCGAAACTATTTTTTAGGTAGGTGGGAGTGCCCTATACCTACATCGCCTGCATGTAATGCCAACTGTATTGGCTGTATTTCGTTTCAGCCAGAGGATGAAACAATTGTTTCGCCACAGGAAAGGTTGCAATTTAAACCTACAGCCGCAGAGATAGTAGAATTTACGGTTCCACATCTTGAAACAGCTGCTTATCCGATAGTTAGTTTTGGGCAGGGGTGCGAAGGCGAACCGCTGTTAATGTGGGAAACTATTAAAGATGCCATAATAGAAATAAGAAAACATACTGCAAAAGGAAGCATCAACATAAATACTAATGGTAGTAAGCCGGCGGCGGTAGAACAATTGATGAAGGTGGGATTGAATAGTATTAGAGTGAGCCTCAACTCAGCTCAATCAGATATTTATACTAAGTACTACAGGCCGAATAACTATAAATTTGAAGATATAGTTGAAAGTTTGAAAGTGGTGAAACAATATGGTGGATGGGCATCTATCAATTATTTTGTTTTCCCAGGTATGACCGACAGTATAGCTGAGTTTGATGCGTTATGTGATTTAATTCGAACTACCGGATTAGATATGATACAATGGAGAAGTTTTAATATTGACCCTGATTGGTATTTGGGTAAAATGGGGGTAGTAGATGCTGGTGAATGTATGGGTGTAAAACAAATGTTGGAGTTGATTCATGAAGAGTTTCCTAATGTGAAATTTGGCTATTTTAATCCACCGATAGAAAGAATGAAAAACTTTGATATTGACTTTGCCCACTAAAAAAAAACAATACTAGGAATAAACAACAATGCCTTACTTGAAACTAGTAAGGCATTGTTATTAGGTTTCAGTAAATGATCTTTCTACTTTTTTAGAATAAATAAATAAGCCGCTGCCCACATTGGTTCGATTGTATCGATATAGGCGATTGTTTTATCATTGTTGTCAGTTATTGGTCCACTACCTGAATTGCTAATGTGAGCAATTACTTTGTGATTGCTGTTTTCTACAGTACCATCAACGAGGATATAACCAATGGTTTTATGATCTTTATCTTGAAGCTCATTTTCATTAATTATGTAGCCTAGAGTATTTGCCTTGACGTCCACAATTTTGCCATCTTGCCTGAAAGTACAAACAGTTTTTTTGTTTAGGTCTTGGAGTTCGCCATTTTTGGTAATGTAGGCTATTGTATTCTTGTTAGCATCTTGAATACTTTGTGCACTTACAACTACGGAAGATAAAAGTAAAGCTGGTATTATCAGAAACTGTTTCATATTATGTGGCGTTATGCTATTGCAAGATATTAAATTATTTTGACAAAGTATGATCGAAATGTCAAAAAAAAATGATTGTAATCAAAAGTTGTAGTTAAATAGGAAAAAATAAATCAGGACTTAATCCGGTATTTTGATTTCATTTATCGTCCGCCTCTTGATATGAAATCATTTAGTTGTTTTTTGTTTGAATCAAAGTCAAATACACTTGCCACCTTGAAGTAGTTCTGTGGGTCAACAGTTCTTTCATAGGCAAATTTTGCAAATGTAACTTTAGTATTCTCAAAGGAGAATAGCCTACATATTTCCATTACCTGATTGGTATTCATGTAGTTTGCACCAAATATTGTTTTAGCGGTTGACAGTTTTGTGTCTTCAAAAGAAGCGGAAGATATACTTTGTTTAGCATCATTAAAATTGCGCATATCCATTTCTATTGGTGCTGGTGGTGGTGGCGGAGTGTAGGTGTTATTATTGAAATTGTTGTTGTTGTTGAAGTGAGTATTATTATTGTTATAATAATTATCAGTGGTGGTAGTAGTAGTTTCTGTAATCCACTGACCAGTTATTGGGTCCATATAGCTGTTTTCGGTTACAGTATTCATTTGTTGAGGACGTCCAAAATACATAACATACTCATCTCTTGGTCCATGATAGTTTCTATCACATTCAGACATTCTATGAAATTTTAGACGCATTCCACCTCTATTTCTTGATATTCTTAATGTTAGGTTTACTGCTCTTCCATCAATGGGATCAGCAATGTTTATTGTGCGTCTTATAGGCTGAATACGGTTGTCAGCAAAGAAAATTTGCACGTCATTTTGAAATTTCGGTAATGCTTCAATTCTTATTTTGGTTTGTGGTATCATGTTCTGTTTTATGCCATTGATGACCACTAAAAATTGCTCTCCATTTTCCGAAAAAATTGACAGAACACTATTGTCGTACTGCATGTTGTCATATCGGTATTGTGGATAGCCATTGTTATATCCACCACGTTGAGCGTCTGAAGAGAAAGGTAGCAGCAATGCTAAGAATAATAAAAAGTGGATGCGTGTCATTTTAAATTTTGTTTTTTGCAAGATTAGTAAATAATGTTCACATGTTCTTACTTACTAACTCAACAAATGTGCCAGATCTATTGCAATCATTGTGAAATTTGATGTTAAATACTGAGAAGTTAAAAACTGCAGAACCGTATAATTGCATCAAAATGACAAATAGCCATCTACTAAACCACCAAATATGCTGATATTGCAGGATTAATTTACGCAGTATTTTTTCATTGATTCCTTGTCAAATTAAAAATCCAAATGATCAGTAGAAGTAAACAGCTATTTGAAAGAGCACAGCAATCTATACCTGGTGGAGTCAACTCTCCTGTTCGTGCATTTAAAAGTGTAGGAGGTACACCAATTTTTATGTCTCATGCTAACGGGGCATATATGTATGATGCGGATGGGAACAGGTATATCGATTATATAAACTCGTGGGGGCCAATGATAATGGGCCACGCTTATGAACCTGTGATAAAAGCAATAAAGGACAAGGCTGTTTTGTCAACGTCTTTTGGAGCGCCCACAGAGCTAGAGATTGAAATGGCAGAACTTATCATAAGCATGGCTCCAAATGTGGATATGGTAAGGATGGTAAGTAGTGGTACCGAGGCATGTATGAGTGCTTTGCGACTGGCTAGAGGTTACACGGGTAGAAATAAGTTCATAAAATTTGAAGGTTGTTATCACGGACATGCTGATGCTTTTCTTGTTAAGGCTGGCAGCGGTATGGCTACTTTTAATATACAGACAGTGCCCGGTGTTACTGCTGGTGCCTCGATGGACACGTTGACAGCACCCTATAATGAATTGGATGCAGTGGCTGAGCTAGTTTCTGAAAACAAGGATGAAATTGCGGCTATTATTATTGAGCCTGTCGCAGGTAATATGGGTTGCATAGTTCCTGTTCCTGGTTTTTTAGAGGGGCTAAGATTGATATGTGATAGGGAAGGGATCGTTTTGATTTTTGACGAAGTAATGACTGGGTTTAGATTAGCTGCTGGCGGTGCTCAAGAGAGATTAGGTGTGAACGCAGATCTTGTGACCTTTGGGAAAGTAATAGGTGGTGGTTTACCTGTAGGTGCTTTTGGTGGTAAAAAGGAAATTATGCAATGCATTGCACCGTTAGGTAATGTATATCAAGCTGGTACACTGAGTGGCAATCCTATAGCAATGATAGCAGGATATACATTGTTGAAAACTCTTAAAGACCATCCAGAAATATATGCTGAGTTAGATCAAAAAACTGAACAGATTCATGCAGGTTTAGAAAGCGTTTTTAATAAATTAGATCATCCATTCGTCATCAATAGGCTTGGCTCGATGATAAGTGTTCACTTTAGCGATAAGCCTGTTAACAACTTTACAGATGCCGCTTCTGCTAACAATGCGATGTTTAATAGATTTTTTCATTCCATGCTCGATAATGGTGTTTATTTACCGCCATCTGCATTTGAGACTTGGTTTGTTTGCCATGCTATTTCTGAATTAGATATTCAACATACAATAGCGTCAGCAGCGAAGTTTAATTAACTAGCAATACCATAAAATTTAAAATAAAAATGGTCCCTGTATTTTTTGTTTTACAGGGACCATTTTATGTGTTATTGTAACTAGCAGTTTACTGATTATATACTAGTCTTGTTATTTTACTGCTTCCATCACTACCCTCAAAACGCAACATGTATACTCCTGAAGTTAATGTGTAAGGTAGTGTGATGTCGGTTGAACCTTGCATTACCTTGTATTGTTTAACCATTTTTCCGTCTATTGAGTAAATAGTTGCTGAGCCTTCGATAGATGATAGAATATTCAATGTTCCCGAGGTTGGGTTAGGGAATACAGAGAATTCTATGCTAGCCTCGTTTTCGGTGATAGGTCTTGCAGAGCAGCCTACAGTTATTGTTCTTGTTCTGAAGCAGAAGCCTACTTGATAGGATATAACCGCTGTACCAACTGAAATGCCCGTAACCAAACCACTTGCACTGACGGTAGCAACCGATGTATTACTGCTACTCCAACTACCTCCACTGGTACTGTGTGTATATGTTGTAGTACTGCCTACGCATACTGCCAATGGACCAGAAATACTGTTTGTA
Source organism: Sphingobacteriales bacterium (assembly GCA_027484425.1). Lineage (GTDB taxonomy): Bacteria > Bacteroidota > Bacteroidia > Chitinophagales > Chitinophagaceae > Nemorincola. The sequence goes on along the minus strand of JAIXSZ010000084.1, from coordinate 4,808 downwards.
AGTGCAGGATTGACAGATACAATTGTAATACTTTGGCAGCCAGAAGCAATGCTATATGTTATTCTTGATGTCCCGGTGTTAAAACCAGTAACCAAACCTGTAGTATTTACAGAAGCTACTGATGGGTGACTACTGCTCCATGTACCTGAGCCAGTAGTATTATTCAAAGCTGTTGTTTGTCCCACACACAATATTGGAGTACCAGTATTAGCGCTTGGTGGATTATTTACAGTTACAGTAGCAGTCCTTGCACATCCTAGAGTATTAGTGTAACTTACTATTGTGGTGCCCGCTGTTAGGCCCAATACAGCACCAGTGGTGGCGACACTTGCTACAGAGGTTGATGAACTGCTCCAACTACCTGCGCCTGGACTACAAGTAAGATTAGTAGTCACACCAACACAAATATTTCTGCTTCCACCGCCAATTAAATTAGGTACTCTGTTAACTGTGGCAACTACTGATTTGACACAACCTGTAGCTGGGAAAACATAACTGATTAGGACACTAGAGTTTGATGATGTATTGTATATGACACCTGTTAATAATCCAGTACTAGAATCGACGGACGCAACAGAAGAATTGCTACTGCTCCAGATTCCGCCAGAAGGTATAGCAGATAGCATAGTGGAATTACCAGGGCAAATTGCAGGGACAGTACCAATGACAGGTATAGCATTTACCGTAGCTTCAGTTGTAACATAACAACCATTTGAAGAAAGGCGATATGTTATGATAGCATTGCCAGCATTGATTCCATACACAGTACCACCGCTGGTAATTGTAGCAATAGACGTATTACTGCTGCTCCAAGTTCCTCCACTGTGCGATAGAGTAACGGTAGACCCAGCACACACTATAGGTGTGCCAGTTATTGGTGCAGGCAGGGCATTTATCGTTACTACAGCGGTTCTGTAACAGCCAATTCCAGATGTATATGTAATTGTAGACGTACCGATACTTACACCAGTAACATCTCCTGATCCAGATACAGTAGCCACGGACGGATTGCTACTAATCCAAGTGCCACCTGACAGCGGATAAGTAAGCGTAGTAATAGTCCCTACACATGCAGTAAGGGTTCCGCCTATAGGAATTGTATTGATGTTCACAGAAACAGTAGTTACACTTTGACAAGCTGATCCGATGCTATAAGTAATACTTGTCGTTCCAGGATTAATACCATAAACTACTCCCGAAGTAATATTGACATTGGCTATTGAAGTATTGCTACTTATCCAAGTACCTGACGGTACAGTATTTGAAAGCACTGTAGTTTCTCCAACACATAAAGTAGGAGTTCCGGTATTTGCAGGAATTGAACTATTTATCGTAACAACGACATTTGTATTGCATCCAGTGCTATTCACATAGTTTATTTGTACTGTCCCAGCACTCAATGCACTTACCAAACCTGATGATGAAACTGTAGCTATTGCAGTGTTAGCACTACTCCAAGTGCCGATAGCTGTACCTGAATTCAAATTTGTTGTTCCACCTATACAGACAGTTAGTGGACCTCCGTAAATAGGAGAAGGAATTGGATTCACAGTTGCTACTGTGAGTCGGGCACAACCTGTAGGTAATGTGTAGTAAATACCAGTAGCTGAAATAGTAGAGAAGTTGGAAATTATAGCACTAACTAAACCAGATATTGAGTCCACAGTGGCAACCTCAGTATTGCTGCTACTCCATGTTCCGCCAGCAGGGCTGCCAACAAGAGTGGCAGTTGCACCCGGACAAAGAGCTGGTGCTGGAGAAATTACATTTGGGAGAGGATTTACAGTAACAGGTCTAGTGGTAAAACAACCTGAACTTCCAGCCGTAAAGGTAATATTGGCTACTCCTATACTTATGCCACCAATAGCACCCGAAGCACTAGCTGATGCAACAGCAGCGTTACTGCTACTCCATGTGCCACTTACTGGATTAGTTAAGTAAGAAAAACTACCTAAGCAAACAGAACTATTTCCGACGATAGCAGATGGTGCAGGAGTAACAGTAAACAAAGTAGTACTGTAGCAGCCTGCATCCAAATAATAGGTTATTGTTGCCGTACCAGCACTAACACCAGTAACACTTCCGGTTGTACTATTAATGCTTGCTATTGCAGTATTACTGCTGCTCCATGAACCACCACTTACTGAGTGTGTGAGTGTTGTGGAGTTGCTTTGACAGATTGTAGTAGTTCCAGTAATGTTTGGCACCGCACTGTTTACTGTTACCTGTACTATGTCCCTGCAACCAGAGGGGATAGTGTAGGTAATGTTTGTGGTGCCTGCGGATAAACCTGTTAACATACCAGTTGTTGGGTGAATAGTCGCCCTAGCAGTGTTGCTGCTAACCCATGTGCCGCCTCCGACACTACTAATCAATTCAGCGCTATTACCAACGCACACAAACAATATACCTGAAATGTCTGGGCTATTATTTACATTGACTAAGGCTGTGTCAATACATCCGGTAGCGTTGGTTTGATATGTTAGAATGGTAGCACCATCATTTACACCTGTAACCAAACCTGATGTGAGACCAACGGATGCAATTGAAGTATTATTACTTGTCCACGTTCCACTAGGAATGGAGCTACTTAGATTTAACGTTGCGTTCTCACATACCTGCCATAATCCCGTTGTCGACGTAATTATTGGAAGTGGATTAACAACTACAGATTTGATTGAATTATTTGTGCAACCAAAACTATTTGAAATTGAGTATGTGATAATAGCAGAACCAGTGTTGTTTCCGTTTAATACACCACTTACATTGATTGTTGCAACAGTAGGGTTGCTACTAATCCAAGTACCACCACTTACGGCATTTGTAAGTGTTATGTTCCCATCCTTACAAACTCCAGAAGGGCCTAAAATAGGCGAGGGTGATGGCAATGGATTCACTGTAATCAAAGCAGTTAAAATCTTGTTACAACCAAAACTATTTGTAAGGCTGTAGGAAATAGTTGCATTTCCTGCTATTCCTCCAGTTAGTATTCCAGACCCACCACCTATAGATGCAATAGGGTAGCTGCTGCTAGTCCATAATCCACCAGATGCACCAGCACTTAGAGAAGCAACCGTACCACTGCATATTTCAGTAGTTCCAGTTATTGCTGTTATGGAAGGCAGTGGATTAACTGTAACAACAGTTGTGGAAAACGTCGTACAGCCAAATCCATTTGTTACAATGTAACTAATTGTACTTGTTCCAGCATTTTGACCAGTAACTAAGCCACTAGTGCCAACGGTAGCCACAGTCGTGTTGCTGCTTGACCAAACACCAGAAGGAGTAGCGCAAAAAAGTGAAGTGTTGGAATTCTCGCAAACCACTTTAACGCCACTTATGTTGTTAACTAACACAATTGGATTAACAGTTAATACTCTGGTAGCTGCTGTAATACAACCTAATGGCGATGTTTCTGTGTAAGAAATGGTACAGTTACCAGCTGATATGCCAGTTACAAATCCTGATGGATTAATAGTTGCAACGCCTATATTGCTACTGCTCCATACTCCACCCGTTACACTACTGGTGAGTGTTGAATTATTATTTACGCACAATACTAAAGTACCTGTAATATTTGCAGCGGTCGGTAGCGGATTTACCGACACGATAGTGTATACTTCAGTTACACAACCAAAACTATTCGTAACAGAGTAAGTTATTTGGGTGGTACCTGACGAAATGCCTGTGACAGTACCGCTCGAACTTACAGTACCGATTGTTGGTGTACTACTACTCCACACACCACCCATCGTGGCATTTGAAAGCGTGATGCTGCCACCTACACATACGTTGTTTGCACCAGTAATAGTTGCAACAGTTGGTAATGGATTAACTACCACTGTGGTTGTGAAGGTTGTTGAAGGTGCGCAACCTGCACCACTTGTGCCATTAGAGACAGTTAAAGAGTATACCGACGTAACTGTTGGGGTCGCTGTCGGGTTTACCGCAGTAGTAGACGATAGTCCAGGGCCACTCCAGCTAAACAATGAAGCTCCATCAGCTGGATTTGCTGTAAGATTAACTGTATTATTTAAGCAAATTGGTCCATTGTTGGTTGGACTTGCGGAGGGTGCACTTGTTACTGAAGCGATCGTTGTATACACGGTGGCCGGCGTGCAACCTGGTTGACTAGAACCATCGCTAACAGTGAGAGAGTAAATTGAAGTTACCGCTGGAGTCGCTGTTGGGTTAGCTAGGGTAGTAGACGCAAGAGCAGCACCACTCCAGTTGAATGTATTAGCACCACCTGCAGGATTTGCTGCAAATGTCACAGTACCACCATTACAAATTGGGCTGCTGTTAGTAGGTGCAGCAGTAGGTGTACTGTTTACGGTTACCGATGTAGTGTAAACGGTGGCTGGGCTACAACCATTGTCAGTAGTTCCATCACTAACAGTGAGTGAGTAAACAGCAGTTGCGGTAGGCGTTGCCGTTGGTATTGCAGCACTTGTGGAAGACAAAGCAGCACCGCTCCAAACGAAGGTATTAGCACCATTAGCAGGGTTGGCAGTAAGTGTCACTGTCCCGCCTACGCAGATGTACCCATTATTGGTAGGAGCAGCTATTGGTTTTGCTCTTACTGTAACAGTAGTAGTGTACACTGTAGAAGGTGAGCAACCTGCACTTGCGGTTCCGTTAGTAACTGTGAGCGAATAGACAGAAGTTACCGAAGGAGTTGCAGTTGGGTTGGCGGTAGTTGTAGACGACAAAGCTGGTCCGCTCCAAGCATAAGTTGTAGTACTACCACTTGGGTTAGCAGTGAGTGTTACAGTACCACCATTACAAATTGGAACACTGTTAGTAGG
>JAIXSZ010000080.1 GCA_027484425.1 Sphingobacteriales bacterium | reverse complement strand
GGTGGTGTTCACCTCTTCCCATTCCGAACAGAGAAGTTAAGCCCACCATGGCCGATGGTACTGCACCACAATGCGGGAGAGTAGGTAGCTGCCATATTCATTTAAAATGCCTCGACAACAGTCGAGGCATTTTTGCGTTTAGGGGGTGGGTAAAGTTTTATTATTAAGTGACAGTTCGACACCTAGTTTGTACCAAAATGCCGTTGAAATATTGTTATTTTGGCAGCTATGCAGGAAGCAATGCAAAATCACTAACCAACTGTAATCTTATTTAATCGTAGTTGTTCTTCAAATTCGGCCTTTCTATCTCTGGATATATAAACGGTTTTATTGTTATCTAGAAGCAGTGATGATTCATTTTTGTTGTATTTTTTGAGGTAGTTTATGTTTACAATATAAGATCTGTGCGAGCGGAAAAAGTTTGCTCTTGTTTCTACTATTTCTTCAAAAAACTTGATCTTCTTACTTACCAGAATTTTAGTGCTGTTATTGAGCCATACATTGGTATATGCCCCCTCAGCTTCCAGATATACAATATCATTCACTTCTATAAACAATAGTCCCTCTGATACTGGTAACGCTATCTTATTGAATTGTCCAGTTCTAAAACTATCTTTTAGTGCCTCTACATTGTGATGCGGGCTTGTTACATTTATTCTTCGGGTTGCTTTGTCTACAGCTACCTTTAATTTGTCTATATCTACAGGTTTTAACAAATAGTCTACAGCAGATACCTCAAATGCTTTTAGTGCATATTCATTATACGCTGTAACAAAAATGATTTGGAAATCTATTTCTCTAAAGAACGAGAGCAGTTCAAACCCATTGTACTCAGGCATTTCTATGTCTAGAAATACCAGTTGTGGTCTTTTTTGGTTTATTTTAAGTACCGCCTCTGGTATATTGCTGCAAGCAGCTACTATTTGTACCTGTGGACAAAATTCCTGTAATAGTATCTCTAACGTATTTCTGGCACGTTGTTCATCATCTATAATAATTGCTTCAATTGTTTGCATTAATTCCGTTTCGTATTTTCTGCCAAGGTTAAAAATACAATTGTGCTTGCATTGTTAGTGTCTTTATTTCACGAAACGTTGATTTGAGTTCATGATTGGTTAATATAGTATGGGATTATAATTTTTACCTCTGTTCCACTAGCTACATTGTCTGTGTATAGATCTGTAAATTCTAGTGTGATTTTATTTTTTCTGTTTATGTTTATTAGTTCCAGTCGTTTCTGTGTTGCATTTGTTGCAAATGATTTGTGAGCTATGGGAGATCTACTTTTTATTTCGGCCGCTTTTTGTCTACCTACACCATTATCTTTTATAGTACATATTATAGTCTCGGCATTTTTTTCAAACCTTATTAGTAATGTTTTATTACCCTTTTTATGTAGTAAACCATGTTTTATTGCATTTTCTACAAAAGGTTGTATTATCATTGAAGGGATAAAAATAGTATTCTGGTTGATGTCGAAATCGCATATAATAGAGAACTCAAAATCTGCACCAAATCTTAGTTGTTCTAGCTCCAGATATAGTTTTAGTATTTCTATTTCCTCATTCAGTTCTACTTGGTTCTGTTCCGATATTTCTAGTATTTTACGCATCAACGTGCTATAGCGGCTAAGATAATAATTGGTGTTTTTTATGTCTTTTTGTAGCACCAAATCTTGAATGGAATTGAGTGTATTGTACATAAAGTGAGGGTTCATTTGGGCTTTTAACGCAGTTAATTGCGATTCAGTTATTTTGTTAAGTATTTCAGCCTTCTTTTTGATATTTCTAATTCTCACAATGAATATTATGCATACGCTGGTAGTCACAAGTAGAATAAGCAATACAATAAACCACCATTTTTGCCATAGTGGAGTAGCAACATTTATTTTTAGTGTTGCTGTTTTATCTGATAGTATTCCATCTTCATTAGCAGCTCGTATCTGAAATTCATAAGTGCCTGGTGCTAAATTATTGAGTCGTACATAGTTTATGTTGCCAGGAAGTTCTTGCCATTTTTCTATATTACCTATTATGCGATAATAATATTTCATTGCTGTTCTGCTACGCAATGCTATACCCGAAAATGTGATGAGTATATTATTATTACCGTATGGTAAACTTATTTTCTTATCTATTGGATACTTTTTGTCATTAGCGGTAAAGGATGATATTTTGATTTTGGGCTGGACATTGTTTGTAAATGAAAGATTAACTGGCATGTAAAAAAGTCCGCGAATTGTAGCTAAGTATATTTTGTCATTGATTATACTTATTGCATTGATTTCTTTAGCATTAATACCATTAGCTTGCTTGATGTAATTAAACCTGCCGTTTGGGTACCTGATATTTATACATTTATCGGTAGCGGCGTAAAGCACGCCGTTGTGAGACGTGATACATTTAATATTACTACCTATTAGCCCATTATCTGTGTTTAGGTGCTGTGTAACCTTGCCATGATTAATGTTATAAACGCCATCAGATACTGTACCTGCCCATAGTCCCTTTTCGTCGGCATATAGTGCATTGCAATAAAGTGGGTTATTTTTATGAAGAAACAATCTAAAACCTGTATCAGATTGGTAGGCCAGCCCAGTATTGGTTGTTACCCATATAGTATTATTAGCAGTATCGTAGCATACTTTTTTACCACTCGTAGCTAATAGGTTGTGCTGTTTGAAAATATTATCTGCTATTAGTGAGCTCACTTTGTTTACAACATTAATACCCAGATTAGTGGCGAATATGATACTGTCACCCACTATAGCCATATCTCTAGCATAGATAGTAGTATGGTACTTATCTGTATTCTTTTTTGTGTTGATTACAGAAATCCCGCCTCTACCAGCAATAATTGTATTTTCATTGACTGGGATGATAGTTGTTACATTTTTGTACGACGCATTTTTCGTTTCTGGTAGTTGGTTTATAGAGTTTGATAAAGGGTTAATGCTAAAAATGTTACCTGAATAGGTTCCAAATAGTACCTCACCATTATTTTTTTTATTAATTGCTGTAATGTTATTATCGGTTAAAGCTGGGTTAGAATTATTTATTAGTCTAAGTTCTAGATGAGGAATCAAAAAAATACCATTTTGTAATGTTGTAAACCAATAAGTACCTTCTTTATCTACAATAATGTCCGATATTTTTTCTTTGGGGAAATAATGATTTACAATATTTAGCTCTTCGTCTACCTGATAGGCACCACCTGAAGTAGCTAACCATATATGGCTGTCTATGATTTTTATTTTATTAATTTTCTGACTTAAAGTTTCAGCAGATATTTTTTTAATCTTCGTAAACTTCCCATTTTCTACCTTGCATAAAATAATGCTATCATTTAGGTTTTTTTTGCAAAGTAGTATAAAGCTATTTTTGTTCAAGCATGAAATAATGTTGCTTCCTCTAAGTACAACACCACTATTGGTAACGTATTTAAAATTATTGGTCTCACTATCGGTGGCTGTATAATAAAGCTCATTTTTATTGTTGATAACGTACAAACTTCCGTTATCGGTTACTTCTATTTCACGTACATTGTCAATTGACGTCAATAAAACTTCCTTATTATCAGCTGATAAACGTAAGATTCCATCTGGCATTCCGATGAAAGTATGGTTATTGTTATTGGTTGTAAATTCCGGATGAGCTAATATTTTATCTTTCAGATCGGCTAGAATGCTTAGCGTATCATTATTTACCCGATATATTTGTCCGTAGAAATTCTGACAATAAAGAACATTGTTTCGAGAGTAATGTAATCCAGATATGGCAGTTCCGTTTTGCTGTTTGTTTTTGTAAGCTTTAAACTCAAATCCGTCATATCTGTAAAGTCCGGCGTCGCAACCTATCCACATGTACCCAAAACTATCCTGCTGGAGTGAGTACACTTCATTAGAGGGTAGTCCATTATCATCATTGATAGCATAGAAAAAAGGATGCTGTGCTTGTAAAGGTACTACAGCAAACAAACCGACAATAAATATGCATGAAAACAAAAAGCGTACAATCATAGTAATCTGATTGTACGCAAGGTATATAAATACATTCTATTTTTAGAAGTATAGCGGTTTACCTACTGGTGTAAACATTATAGGTGTGCTTCAACCACAAACCATTTTAAGTCAGTGGTGTAAGAACAAATACTTACTTTATAAGCACCGTTTGTGTAATGAAACCATGTAGCAGGTACATTATTAACAGGTTTATTCTCTTCTTTCACAAATTTATATCCGCTCGATGCTAGTTTTGCTTTAGTTTCTAAATAATACTTTTTGTCAGTAGTAGTGAAAGTAAGCGCTACCGAAGCTCCGGGTACCTGTTTGCGAGCTATGGTGTAGGGTTTACCTTCAGCACCTTTTTTATCGCTAGTATATATTTTATTTACAGCATCAGACATTTTTGTTTGTAAGCTGTAGTCTTTTTCCAGCATGGTAGTTTCGAAGTCACTTGCATTTTGCCCAGTCATTTTTATGAATTCAGATATGGGGAATGCATACTGAGCTAACAAATGAGAAGAAGGTAAAAAGGATATGATAAATGCTAAAAAAAGGATGATTTTTTTCATGAGGTTTGACTTTTGATTTTTTTATTTTACGAAGATAAGAGGTGCAGTTTGTCTAGAAACTTAAGTTATGGTTAGGTAAATGTTCAGTGTAATGCTTATTTACTCAGAAAGGCTGCTTATTGCAGCCTTTCTGAGTAAAAGTTATTAATCTCTTTTGCCACCAAATAAACGCAGCAACATTATGAATAGATTTACAAAGTCCAGATATAGTGTAAGCCCACCCATGAGCGTTAGTTTTTTTGTATCATTCACAGATGTACCCTCGTATTCAAGACCTGCGCCTACTCTTTTAAGCTTTTGAACATCATATGCAGTTAGACCGGTAAATACAGCAACACCTACTAAGCTAATGATATAGTCGAGAGCGCTGCTGTGCAGAAACATATTGATCATAACTGCTACTAGTATACCCACAAGTGCCATTGATAAAATAGAGCCGAAAGAAGTTAGGTCTTTTTCGGTAGTGTAACCCATGAGTGCCATAACACCAAACATAACAGAGGCGGTAGCGAAACATCCTATTACTGAGCCAGCTGTGTAGGCAAGAAGCATAAAGCTGAAACTTATACCATTTACAGCAGCATAGGCAACAAACAGCGCGGTAAGAGCTGTAGCAGATAACTTATTGAATGCAAAGGTCATTAATAAAACAAAACCCAATGGAGCTAGCATTACAGCCCAGCCTAGCATATTCAGCCCAACACCTTTCTCGGTGGTTCTGAACAGGTATTGCAATAGTTCTGGTGTTGTTGAAAATAGGACTGCAAAAAGCGTAGATACTCCTAATGCAATAAACATCCATGTAAATACTCCAGCCATGTATTTTTTAGATACTGTAGTGGTGGTTCGTCCCTGTTTACTTTCTAGTACTGTAAAGTCTGTAAACTCTTGTTGATTGAAATTGCTCATTTTGCTTTTAATAATTGTAGAGTAAAGTTAAGTAGATAAACGAAAAATAGGTCTACTGGCAATCATTTTTAACATAGCATTCTTTGCAGATATAGCATCAAACTAAGTTGCAATTGTGAAGGTACTTGTTAGTACTTGATATTGACATCAAATTTTACACGCTCTCTCTTTTGCGTAAATATATGCCAATTGCCATTGTAGGTTATGTGTACTGGATACAATTTGCCATTGATCGATGTAGTGCTAACGTTCATTGTCACATCGAAATCGTACAGCAAGGTGCTATATGACAAAGAATAGTGACGAGATAAAATGCTGTAGTCACTTTTTCTGAACCATGTAGTGAGTTCGTTGTACAATACTTTGTGCCGATAAGCTTCTTTGGGAGTTATTTTAAAAACAAAACATGGATGCCCTTCATAAGTAGCCTGAGTGATGTAGAAATTATACTTTTTTGCTTCATCGGCTTCGAATATCGAAGCTCTGTCTGCCATAAATGGTACTCCATTTACCTTTGAGCCAGGATTGAAAATTAGTAGTTTTAACTCCTCTTTATTTTTTTCAAGTTTAGTTTTAGCTGGCTGATACTTCCTTCCATTTACTACGTCATCTTCATTACACACAATGTTTTGAGGTATGAACAAGTAGTTAAATAGTGACGATGTATAGTAGTTATATTCACCATTTCTCTTGATGTAGTTGCCAGATGTAGATTGTTTTAAGATTTTTGTGATTCGGCATTTTTTATTTATTTCTTGCTCAGTCTCAATATACTCCGCTGCAACAATCGTGTTTTTAGTTTTGTGGTATACCTCCACACTATTTTGGGCTGTGAAAGGAATAAGATGCATACTGCGGAATGCTTTGTAAAATGTTGTATCATTTTTCACCCTTCTTATAAATGCGTTGACATCAAAACCACTTTTGACCACGAAAGAATCCATACTTACTGGTTGCGAGAATATACTGCCAGTATCCATCACTTGGCCATTGCAATGGCTGCAAAGCACCACAATGCTGGAAGCTACACATGTGATTAGCCTGTATACAGCGCAGGTTGTCACATACTTGATTTTAGAATGATGTCAGCAAGTATTAAGTCGGCAGGGTTGGTGATTTTAATATTGTCTATATCTCCCTCCACTAGTTGTACTTTGGTACCCATTGCTTCTACCACAGTGGCTTCGTCAGTAAATCCACTATTGTATTCTTGCTTAAAGGCGGGTAATATGATCTCAGTTCTAAAGGTTTGTGGCGTCTGTATGATTTTTACTTTATCTCTGTTTAATGGCAGTGTGTTGCCATTATCATCTACCATTCGAATACTATCTACCACTGATACTGCAGGAATAGCGGTTCCATTTTCCATAGCACCTTCAAAGCATCTTTGAATTACTTCTTGTGATAATAATGGTCTTGCTGCATCGTGTATAAAAACTATACCATTTCCGTTTACTGCATTTAGGCCATTCTTTACACTCTGAAATCTTGTGTCGCCACCAGTTACTATTGTTACGTTTATTTTAGGTACATACGACTTCAAGATAGTTTCTGCGCTATCTACATCATCTTTTGGTGCTACGACGATGATATTGATTTGTTTGAATGCATGTTTGAATGCCAAAACAGAATGGCAAAGGACTGGCATTCCCATCAAATGAAGGAATTGTTTAGGTATTTTATTGCCCATTCTGGTGCCCTTACCTCCAGCTACTATGACTGCGTATATCTTGATATTGTTCATAATGTGAGTTGAAAGATACATTTTGGATGCATCTACATGTCGAAGTGTTGGCAAAGATAATAATCAAAAATTCTGTTTGGAACTCGTTTTTGAAATTGCAGTTAGTGGGTTTATTGCTGTTAGCTTGGTAGGTTTTTTTGAAAATAGTTTGGTTTATTTTATGTCAATACTGCTTGTAATTGTTCAACACGCGTCTATATAGTCTGTGCCCTACAAATTAATAGTAGTTGTAAAATATAGTAAACAAGTTTTGCTATGGTTTACTCTTCAACTTTCTTCATGTATATTTTTTATATTTTTTGTTTTAGAAACAATTTGCTTCTAATTTTCGTATATCGAGATAGCTGTTGGTTGATATGGATGATAAATGTTTGTATTAAGTTGACTTTATTGTATCTGATGATTATGAGTGATAATTAATGTGCCCTTGATTTTTGAAAACGAGGCATAATAATACTAATTGCTTGACACGCCATGAATAATTTTAATATAGTACTGGAAATCATTAAAAAGAACTGTGTTGATGCTGGTATACCCTGCAATACTTGTCTCAGTCACATAAGGAGTGGGTTGGATGTTGTGTATCATGAACATATAGATTTCTATCTTAGTTTTTTGCATGACCTAGGATTGATAGAATATGATAAACAGCATCAGCAGATTACATTAACAGAAACTGGTAAAAGTACCACAGCACTGTTTGCCTGACTACAGTTATCTGAGGTGAAAAATCCCCCGCTGTAGTGTTGATACAACGGGGGATAGTGTATTGTTAGAAATATTATAGTTTATTAGCTAAAGGCGTTGATGCCTGTTACATCCATACCTGTAATGAGCAGATGAATGTCGTGAGTACCTTCGTAGGTAACTACAGACTCAAGATTCATCATGTGGCGCATGATGCTGAATTCGCCAGTGATGCCCATACCGCCTAATATCTGGCGAGCCTCGCGTGATACTTTGAGTGCTATGTCGCAGCTGTTTCTTTTAGCCATAGATATTTGTGCTGGTGTAGCGCGGTCTTCATTGCGCAGCACACCTAGGCGCCAATTGAGCAACTGACTTTTTGTGATTTCAGTAATCATCTCTGCCAGTTTCTTCTGTGTCAACTGGAAGCCAGCTATTGGTCTGCCAAATTGTTCTCTTTGTTTGGCATAACGTAGTGCAGTGTCGTAGCAGTCCATAGCACAACCCAGTGCACCCCATGCTATACCAAAACGGGCACTTGACAAGCAGCTCAATGGTCCTTTCAGCCCTTTGATATCGGGGAAGATATTGGCCTTGGGTACTTTCACGTTATCAAATACCAGCTCACCGGTTGCAGATGCACGTAGCGACCATTTGCCATGAGTTTCGGGGGTAGTGAACCCTTCCATGCCACGCTCTACCACCATACCTCTGATGTCTCCGTTTTCGTCTTTAGCCCAAACCACAGCTATATCGGCAAACGGGGCGTTAGAGATCCACATTTTAGAACCATTCAATATAACATGGTCGCCAGCATCGGTGAAGCTGGTAAGCATACCTGCAGGGTTGGAGCCATGATTGGGTTCTGTAAGGCCAAAGCAACCCATTAGTTCGCCGGTGGCTAGCTTGGGGAGGTATTTGTGTTTTTGTTCTTCGCTAGCATATTTATAGATAGGGAACATAACCAGCGAACCTTGCACCGAGGCTGTGGAGCGCACGCCCGAGTCGCCACGTTCCAGTTCCTGCATCATGATACCATAGGTGATGTAATCGAGACCTGCACCACCGTATTTTTGTGGAACGAATGGGCCGAAACAACCCAAATCGCCCATACCTTTAATGATGTGGGTAGGGAATGTAGCTTTCTGCGCATAATCTTCTATCACTGGCGATATGTCTTTCTTTACATACGCTCTCACTGCATCGCGAATCATTTTTTGTTCCTCTGTCAATAACTCGTCTACGAGGTAATAATCCGGGTGCTGATACAAATCTTTTTCCATCTTTTGTTAAAGTTAACGTGAATTATGGGGCAAAGGTAGCATTTTTGGTATATTGGTATAATTTTGCACCGCAATAAATGTGTGTTAAAGGGTAGGTAATATCTTATAGCCCTATAACTGATATGGATACTGCAAAGAAAAGCAATGCCACAGCATCTTTCATTGAATTTTTGTGAATCTTGTTTTTTTTGTGATTTGATTTGCGAATTGTGGAACGTATTTTGTGGAGTAATAGGTGAACTATAAAAGTTTCGTAGTTGCCCAACTAATTTGTGTAAATATACGCCTTGGCACAATAACGGCAGGCTAAAATGTAGGAGTGGCATAAAGGGAATGAAGGTAGTGGGGATAATATTGATAATGAGTACAAATAAAGAAATTAATTTATGAGGCAGTTAAAGATTGCCACCCAGATCACAAACCGGGACTCGCAGGCAGTAGAGAAATACTTGCAGGAAATAAGCAAGATTTCGATGATTACCCCTGAGGAGGAAACCACACTGGCCCAGAAGATACATATGGGCGATCAGCGTGCGCTGGAGAAGTTGGTAAAATCCAATCTTCGTTTTGTGGTGTCAGTGGCAAAACAATACCAACACCAGGGACTATCGCTGAGTGATCTTATCAACGAGGGTAATCTGGGTCTGATCAAGGCTGCACAGAGATTTGATGAAACCAAGGGTTTCAAGTTTATCTCGTATGCGGTGTGGTGGATACGCCAGTCGATACTACAGGCACTTGCAGAGCAGGGTAGGCTGGTGCGCCTGCCACAGAACAAGATAGGCACGTACAACAAAGCTAACAAAGCATTTATAGCTTTTGAGCAGGAAAACGAGCGTGAACCATCGACCGAGGAGCTGGCAGATATACTGGATATGAGCGAAACGGAAGTAACGAACATATTTACAAGCAATACCCGCCACACATCGCTGGATGCACCCGTGCACGAAGCGGAAGATGTGGCTATGGGCGACCTGCTAGAAGGTAGCAGCGACACTGATGATGATGTGATGAAAGACTCGCTGCGCAATGAAATACGCAGGATACTGAAATCGCTGAGCCAACGTGAAGCTGAGATATTGGCTGCATACTTTGGGCTGGAGGGCGATAGTGGACCGAGCATTGAAGAAATAGGCGAAAAGTATGACCTAACTAAGGAGCGCATACGCCAGATAAAAGAGCGTGCTATAAAACGCCTGCAAAAGGCTAGATATAGCAATGCCCTGAAGGTGTATCTGGGGTAGAACACACTGACAATAAGATAGATAATATACGAGGGAGCGGTTTCGCTCCCTTTTTTTGTGCGTTGGGTAGTTATTACAGAGGTGGTATGGATACTGGCGTTACAAACGCCATTCTGTGGCACTACTGTTGTAAACGGGGAAGAGTATGGGATATCCAAAAATAAATATAATGTATTTACTGCGAGTGAAGGAGGACTGGGTAACGAACATTCAGCTTCGCAGACCTAATGTGGTGCTATCCTTCCAAGAAAAAGCAGCGAGAGTTAACAAAGACCGACCTTGCAGCCGCCCACGAAAGCCTCATGCGGTGTGGTTGCGCAGAAATAAGCGGTTATCAGACACATATTTCTGTTTAATTTGCCAAATAGTCTTGGGCTCAATCGCGTCGGGGGTGGGCGTGGCTTACTATCAGCAGAACTTTGTTTTGTTTGGTTTGCGAACGGGTTGTAAATTGAATGCTGAATCGGGTTCTACAGGACATTCTGAGACCTCAAAATGTATTGAGAAGTATGAATAACAGCAGTACGGTAATACAGAATATTACTATTGTAAACGAAGGGAGCATATTTGTCTCGGATGTGTTGATCTATAATGGTGTAATTCAAAAAATAGGCGACGTTCCGGATAGCAATGGTTTAAATGTGATAGATGGTACAGGTAAATACCTATTGCCGGGAGTGATAGACGGGCAGGTTCATTTCCGTGAACCGGGCCTTACCCACAAAGGCGACATGTATACCGAAAGCCGGGCGGCAGTAGCGGGCGGCGTCACCTCTTACATAGATATGCCTAACACCGCACCGAATGTATTGACCCAAGAGATCCTGAAAGAAAAATACCATATTGCGTCAACAAAATCTCTGGCAAACTATGGCTTCTTTTTGGGTGTAAACGGCGACAATCTGGAAGAGATACTGAAAACAGATACGTCTCAATTACTGGCTGTTTCTGATGACGGTCTTTATTTTACCAAGAAGGGAAATCTGCTGGCTGACAACCCGCAAACTATGGAGGTTCTGTTTGAAAAATGCAAGAGCATTATTGCGATACACTCTGAGAAAGAACAAATAATAGAGGAAAATGAACACATCTACCGCGAAAAATATGGAGAGGATGTGCCGGTATCCTACCATCCCGAGATCAGGAGCGAACGCGCCTGTTATGAAGCCACTGTCAGGGCCATTGATATAGCCCGTAAACATGGTGCCCGTTTGCATATTCTGCATCTTTCTACAGCGGCAGAAACACACCTTTTTCAAAATGACATTCCCCTCAACGAAAAAAAGATCACTACAGAAGTTTCGGTGCACCATTTATGGTTTTGCAACCGCGACTACGAACGACTGGGTACATTGATAAAATGGAACCCTGCAATAAAAACAGAAAAAGATAGGGACGGATTACTGCAGGCACTGCTGGACGACCGAATAGACATTGTTACAACCGACCATGCACCGCACACATTGGAAGAAAAAATGAGGCCTTATTTTCAGTCGCTCTCGGGTGCACCTATTGTGCAGCACTCACTGGCAATAATGCTGGAGTTTTACCATCAGGGACGCATCTCTTTGGAGAAAATAGTAGAAAAGATGTGCCATAATCCAGCAATCCTGTATCGCATATACAATCGCGGCTTTATTCGTGAGGGGTACTTTGCCGACCTCACCATTTGTGACCTTAACGCAAGCTGGACGGTTGGCCATGATAACATACTGTCTAAATGCGGCTGGTCTCCGCTAACGGGTACACAGTTTCGATCAAAAGTCACCCACACCTTTGTGAACGGCAACCTGGTGTACAACAACGGCTCTTTTGATGACACAGTAATGGGCCAGATGTTAACGGTGGTAGCTGAGAAAAAGTGAGCCATGGAAGGCGATAGCGGACCTAGCATAGAGGAGATAGGCGAAAAGTATGACCTGACTAAGGAGCGCCTACGCCAGATAAAAGAACGTGCTATAAAACGCCTCCAAAAGGCTAGATATAGCAATGCACTAAAGGTGTATCTGGGGTAGCATACACTGACAATAAGACAGATTATATAATGGGGAGCGGTTTCGCTCCCTTTTTTTGTGCGTAGGGTAGTCATGGCTGTGGTGATTTGCAAAACATTCTTAATAATCATAGCTATTCTTTTGATGAGGTTCAATAATAACATGCGAGTCCGTATTTTAGTAGTTTTATTAAATTTCGTAAACCATTATGGATAAACTTATTGCATTAGTTGCGGCTCTTTTATTCTTTCACAGCACATTTGGGCAATCTGTCTCTCGTGCTGAGGAGGAGAAGGCCTATACGCAAGCCATCAAAGAATTCCTGATGGCAGCTGGTAAACGTGATTCCAAAGTTCTAGATACATTACTTGTAGGTAAGCATTCTGATTTTCCTGAGATACGCCTGCCGTCAAAGATTGGGAATACGACCCTATTGCTCTGCACTACTGCCGACGCCGACAACATAAGAAAGCGAAATAAGCAGCTTGTTTTCGTAAATATTGTAGGTATAGTGACTAATGAACAGTCTAAGTTCTTATTCGTTACTTTTTATCCTGGCTATGTGCATCAATATGATTGCAACATTGAACTCACTTACAACTCCACCAGTCGTACTTTTCAATTGGGGTATGTGAATTTTGTAAACTATATGAATAAATAACCATTCATCAACTGGCTCGGTGATGTAGACGCAATGCAATAATTCTGATTATTGCGTTTTCCGGTTTGTTTCCGGTGTTTTCATGGGTTTTGATAGATAAGTCGTTGATTATCAATACTATTCACTTTTCCGGTATTTAGGCATTTTCCAGTTGGTGTTTTGGTGACTGTGGGGTGTTTTCGTTTCTTTATTTGCTGGTAATTTGTGTCCATATTTGGTTTATTTGCCATTTCTTGCGTTTTCCGGTTTGTTTCCGGTGTTTTCATGTGTTTTGATAGATAAGTTGTTGATTATCAATACTATTCACTTTTCCGGTATGTAGGCATTTTCTAGTTGGTGTTTTGGTGACTGTGGGGTGTTTTCATTTCTTTATTTGCTGGTAATTTGTCGCCATATTTGGTTTATTTGTCATTTCTTGCGTTTTCTGGTTTGTTTCCGGTGTTTTCATGGGTTTTTAGGTGTAACTCGTTGATTATCAATACTATTCACTTTTCCGGTAATTAGGCATTTTCCAGTTGGTGTTTTGGTGACTCTGGGGTGTTTTCGTTTCTTTATTTGCTGGTTATTTGTGGCCATATTTGGTTTATTTTTCATTTCTTGCGTTTTCCGGTTTGTTTCCGGTGTTTTCATGTGTTTTTTGGTGTAAGTCGTTGATTATCAATGCTATTCATTTTTCCGGTAAGTAGGCATTTTCAGGTTCGGGGATTGTCTGAACCATTGATTCATCCGATTGATTTGATTTTCAGGATGTGGGTTGTATAGATGTGGGTGTTTGTGGTTATCTCTGTTCATATTTGGTTTATTGTTTATTTCTGTAGCCTTCTCTAAATAGATATGGCTACTAATATGTTTTGCCGGTTTTTTGCCGGTTGTTTCATGGGTTTTGATGGATAACTCATTGATTATCAATGACATTCACTTTTGCAGGTCGTATGCATTTGCCGGTAGTTTTTGTGGTGAAGAACTGCACACACTGGGAGTGTGGGGTGCTGTGGGAATGATTGCTGTTAGGCTTTGTAAAAATGTATACTGACATAATGATAGTTGGGTTTTATGGGGTAATGGATAAATAGACTACGCTCTACTGATGCCGCAAAAAGTGCGCCAATTTCTGCTATTAGTGGTGGTGGCAGGGATCAAGATATCCACATTTTTCTTAGCTAGCGTGCCGCTCGCAGTAATGAGGACCGAGCGGAGGCTTGGAATAAAGGGGGAATATTATGGGAAAGTGCTTCCTATATCTGCTTTGAAAGTTGTAAATTTGTTGATATGGTACGTACTATAATTAAGCCAAACAATCAGGATATCTCCATTCATGTACCCGAGAATTATGTGGGTAGGGAATTGGAGGTATTGCTTTATCCGGTAGATGAAATTACCGAACAACAACCAACCATGAAATCTATTTCTTCTTTGCGTGGTTCATTACATCTGACTGAGGAAGAACAAGCTGATCTTCAAAAACACCTTGATGAAATGCGAAACGAATGGGGCAGAGATATCTAATTGATACTAATACAGTAATTGAATACCTTAATGGTACATTGCCTGATATTGCAGCAAACCTGATAGAACAGGAAAGGCCTTGCGTTTCTGTAATAACAAGAATTGAATTGCTGGTTTGGCGCAACGCTACTGAAGAACACCTGCATAAGATACGGGAGTTTATAAATGCGTCAATTGTACTCAATTTGGAGGAGCGTGTTATTCTAAAGACCATAGAAATCAGGAAACTCCATCGCATAAAGTTGCCAGATGTAATTATTGCCGCAACTGCATTAACCAACAACCTGCAATTGATAACACGTAACAGCGCTGATTTCAGGAATGTAGCGGAACTACAAGTAATCAATCCATTTCTACTTTAATTCATTCCGCCGTCGTTGAGTTTCCCAATGGACAGAAAGTGAAGGCGATTAGGAGAACGATTTTTGTTGGGAGTTCTAGTTGCCCCTTCGGAAAAACTGGAACAGCCGGGCAAAAACGTATGCTGTCTAATAACTTTTCGATTTAAATTGATCTTGTAAAGACATCTATCCATTGAACTGCGGTTGCAGTTACAAAATGTAAACCTTGTTGTTCAGTAATTTTATAGGCAAAACCCATTTGCTGTTTTGTTATTTTAAAAGCAATATACTGATAAATGACTTGTAACTTTAAGGGATTTGTAGTAATTTTAAAGTATGGTGCAGTTATTAAGCTTTAGGAAAGTGAAGGCGTTCGGGAGAACGAATTCTATTAGTAGTACCGGATGCCCTTCGGAACATCCGGAACAACGGGTTGTTGGAAGAAATCAATGTCTCTGCTACAATTCAATCTACAAGTCAATCAGCTTTTGAATATGTAGTATTTTCAGGTATTACATTAAAAAATGGTGATTCTATATACGCTGCAACTCAAAACGCTGAATCATTCAATATCATAGTAGAGGGCACAAAAATTGTTGCCTGCCCTTGTTAGCTTTTGTTTTGGAATTAATATACCAACCACATTAAGGAGGTTGAATTACCAATTACCTCTTTAATGTGGTTCGAAATGTAGCAAATGAATTAGTAAACTAGATATAGTACCATTCTTTTAGGGTTTCCTGATGAAATTATTTTCTGACATACTTGTATATCTGAATCGCAATTACAGTTTAACAAAAAGAGTTCATGAAGTGTATTGTGAAAAATACTATCGTCATAATTATTGTTAAATTTTTTTGTATGTTCATTCCACCATATATTTATTGAATTTGAATCGGGAGACTCATATACCCAGAAGACTTTTTTTATGGGGCAGTGTTGTTTGATTGCAGTAGCTATTTTATTCAATGTGGCAGTATCGGGAATTTTGAAATTGATAGTAGTACTAATGTCTATTTTAACGTGGTTTGACGTTGCAACTATGTTTTCCCATTGTTGTGTTTTTTTGCCGGAAAAGTAGCTTTTCATCAGTTCGTATGTACTTTCTTCAAAGATTCCGTCCAGCACTGCTTTCCGCACTATGGGTAGGTAGTACCCATGCCGCTGGTGATCGTGCAGGGCTATAATACTTGCCGGTAAAGAACCGTTCTCTACAGTAGGCCATCCTTTGTTCTTTACATACTGATAGAGGTATTCGAAATGTAGAGAGTCTACCTTGTTCAAAAAGTCGGGTGGTAGTTTCTCGGAAGTTTCGTTTTGTATGCTGTCTAATCTGTGCCTTACTTCCTGATCTGCATTCAGCATTTTGGCAAAAAGTTTGTATGTTTTTGTACGTGGCTTGCTATAAACGCTGTCGAATATTTTTTTGTATTGTTTTCTTGCCTGTGCAGTGAGTGCGAAAGAAGAAAAAATTGTGTCTAAAGTGTTTGGAGTAGCATTCTCTTCTGATATGAATAAAAAGGGATTAATTTTCAGGAAGTGCTCGCTTGCTTTTATGCTGTCTTTTTGCTTGCTGAAGCTATCTGCTAATCTGTAGTAGCTCCACATACTGGTAGGTGGCGAAGCTACAATCAGCGGTTTGCTTTGAGCATAAAGAAGAACGTTAGGCTGTAAGGTTAACAAGAAGAAAGTATATATAAAATGAATTGTTCTCATATTTCAAATTTAAAGAAATTTTTTTTAAATCAGCAACCTTTTAAAAATTTATATTATTTTGCTGTTTAAAATTTTTGTGAAGAATGAATATACTATTTTCAGAAGAACTCGATGTTTCAACTACTGACGTGGTAAAATGGATGATATATTACAAGCAACCATTTATTAGATATAATGACAATAAATCTGAAAGGTTTAATGATGTTCATATTAATATCAATGCAGATCAAATTGATATTTCAAATAATTTAAGCGAAAGTTTTCACTTCAATAGACTTTCAGTGTATAAACTATGGTTTAGGAGAAGCTATATGAAAATGGCGGAACAACCTACTGTAAAAGGTGTAAAAGAGATAGCTAATGCACTTAATAAATTTTTGGTTTACGAGAATAGTGTAATTGAATGGTATATCCAGCATTCGCTTCTGTCTTACTCAAGTCTGAATATCAATAGACCACCTGATTTTTCTGTAAATAAACTGATAGTATTAAAATATGCGCTATGGGCAGGACTTTCGATACCAGAAACCATTGTTACAACCAGTAAAGCAAAATTAGTGACGTTCAAAAGTACCCACAAGCGAATTATTACCAAACCTATAAGTGAAGTAATGACAATTCCTTACAAAAATTCGGTTTATCAAATGTTTACTGAAGAAGTGAATGATGAAATGATAAATAGTTTAAAAGAAACTTTTGCCCCTATGTTGTTTCAAAACAGGATAGATAAACTCTACGAAGTACGTACGTTTGTTTACAAAGACGTACTATATTCCATGGCAATATTTTCACAATCTATCATTCAAACACAGACAGACTTCAGAAAATATAGCAAAAGTAAACCTAACAGGACAGTACCATACAAATTGCCTGATAATATTGAAGAAATGATATTGAAGTTGATGAAAAAAATTGGCTATAACTCAGGTTCTGTAGATTTCATAGTAGACAAACAATTTAATCATTATTTTCTAGAAGTTAACCCTGTTGGTCAATTCGGGATGGTGTCTTATCCGTGCAATTATTTTATTGAAAAAGAAATAGCAAAAGATTTAATGTAAAATATGAAAAGTATTAAAAGCAACGTAAAATTGCTGGAAAAGTTAGTAGAAGAAAATGATTTTCTTCCCTTTAGTGCTCGTTTTACTGGTAATTTATCAACGCCTGTTACTGATGTGAATGAGTTGAATCATATTTGTGTAGTTTCCTGTCAGGTATACAAAACAGATAAGCACATATTGCACAATAGTTATAAACAAATATCAAGAATTTATTGATGGATAAATATTTTTTGCTTTTTAGTAATTGTATCCCGGTAAAGGGAGCAAAGAGATCTGTAATATGCGATTTGCAAACAGGTAAATTATTGTTAATACCTAATGATTTGTATGACATTCTGGAAAAGCACAGAAAAAATACTTTGAAGGAAATAGTAGCACATTATGGAGACGAGAATGTAAATGTAATATTGAGCTATTTCAAATTATTGGAAGATAATGAAATGGTTTTTTTTGCTGACAATTATGAAATAGTTGATAGTTTCCCGAATCTGAAACTAGATTGGGATTTTCCTGCTGTGATCACAAATTCAATAATTGATTTTGGAATAAGCAGATTGAATGTAGAGTATCTAAAAAGTATTCTTGAGCAACTTCAAGAACTTAATTGTCACTTTATACAACTGCGCTTTTTCACTAAATACACAACAGAGGAAGTTAGTGATATATTGAGCATCTTCAGCAACAGTTGCATTGAAAGTATCGAAATAGTTTTGCCTTAT
Source organism: Sphingobacteriales bacterium (assembly GCA_027484425.1). GTDB lineage: Bacteria > Bacteroidota > Bacteroidia > Chitinophagales > Chitinophagaceae > Nemorincola. Next base: position 27,246 of record JAIXSZ010000080.1, on the reverse strand, counting down.
GAACAGGGTTTTGCAAATGATGAATTCAAAAATTTTCTCTTATCACAAGTACGCATATTTAAAGTAGTGCTTTATGGTGCGCCTGAATACTACAATAAGAAGTATATTGAAAATCAATTAAATATATATTGGATTACTGATCATATAGAGTCAGAGAAAAGTTGTGGTATTATTGCCCCCGATAGTTTCACCTCGAATGTACAATTGTTCTCCGAAGCGCAGTTGCACAATACTTGCTTGAACAGAAAAATATCAATAGACATGACAGGTGAAATAAAAAACTGTCCAAGTATGTCTAATAGTTATGGGAATATTGTCAATACTAATTTGGCAGATGTAATTAACAATTCGAATTTCACTCAGGTTTGGACTTTGAACAAAGATAAAATCAATGTTTGTAAGGACTGTGAATTCAGATATGTATGTACGGACTGTAGGGCTTATCTTGATTCGCCATTAGACTTGTATAGTAAGCCACTTAAATGTGGTTATGATCCATACACTTGTAAGTGGGAAGATTGGAGTAAAAACCCACTCAGGCAACAAGCTATTGAGCATTATAATATTATTTTGTAAATTGTAATTTAAGTGCTTTCATTTACTCAATTCATGAGCAAAGCCCCTCACTGCCCCGCCAGTACAAGAGCGCGACGCAAAGCCCGCTGCTAGTAGTGCAACTGCTGGTGACCCCAAAAGATAAAAAGTACTTACCTATCCCCAAACCCAATCAGCAAAATAGCTACTACCGATAGCAGCAGGCCTATGATGCGCCAGCGGCCGGCGCGCTCGCGAAAGAAGATGATGGCGGCTATGGAGGAGGCTACGAGTATGCTGATGTTGACGAGGGGTATGGTGGCGGAGCTCTGAAACTGGCTGCTGTTGAGGGCACGGACTAGAAAATAGATGGAGAAAAAATTGGGGATGCCGAGGCAGATGCCTGCTACGACATTGCGCCACTGTAGCTGCTGCCTGCCGGTAATGACCAGATAACCTACTACCAGCAATCCGGCGGTGCCTGCGGTGGCAAAACAAATAATGGTGCCGGCTGCCTGAGCCGATGGGGTGCTAAGGAAGGAATGCTGAATGTAGTTGACCAGGGTATCGAGCCCACCACTAAACAGAAACAACATGGCGGGCCAGAAGAGGCTGGGGGGATTGTTGTTTTCGTCGGGCGTGCGGGTGGTGAGGTACATGGCGGGTAGTGCTAGTACTATGCCGGCTATCTTGCCTATGCCCAGCGCATCGTGATAGAGGAGGATAGCGGCTATGACGGGTATGACCAGCGATAGCTTGCTGGCTATGACGGTGGTGGTCATACCATCGACCTTGGTGCAATGGGCGGTGAGGTTGAAGATGGATATGAAGGCGATGCCCATGAGAAGTGTCCAGGGAAACCAGGGTGCATGCAGGGTGGTGATGGTGAAGGGCTGAATGCCAGTGAACAACATGCCGGTGATGACACAAACAACGTAGTTGAACACGATAGCCTGCATGGAGTTGATGTTGTACTTGGGGTATAGCTTGAGCACTGCCGATACCAGTACATTGAACAGGACAGTAAGTATGAGGTAGAACAAGGTGTGTGATTGTGTGGTGCTTATATGGCTTTCTTCTCTTCGATGAGGGTTTTGATGTCGCCTATGATCTTGTCTATGTCTTCATCTTTAAGCCCGTCGTAGAAACCACGTACCCTGCCCAGGTGGTCTACGAGTATGTAATGTTTGTCGTGTATGAAGTCTTGGTCTACGCTGAGGCCTGCGGTGTCATCGTCGGCACTGATGAGGTAGCTGTAGCGAGCCATGTCGTAGAGTTCTTTTTTGTCGCCGGTCAGGAACATCCATTGCAGCGGGTCGGCATCAAATTTCTGGCTATAGGCTTTGAGTGCAGCCACGGTATCCTTGAGCGGGTCTACGGTGTGCGAGAGGAAAATGACGTTTTTGTTGCCTTTAAATTTTTTGTAGATGATATTGAGGTTTTCGTTCATTTTGGGACAAATGCCCTTGCAAGTAGCGAAGAAGTATTCTACTACTACTATTTTGTCTTTGATGTCGTCGTTGGTGATGGTTTTGCCGTCTTGGTTGATGAAGGCAAATGGGGAGATATGGTGGTTTTGGTCGTTGCCGATGATGGGTAGGGGTGATATCTTTTTTTGCTCGTTCATCACTTTGAAATAATACCCCAAAAAAGCTATGCCCAGCACTATGAAAAAGGATACGAGTATGATACCTGTCTTCTTATTGTTCATATGGCAAAGGTAAGTAAGAGTGGATGAATAAATAAAAAACAAAGCATTGATGTGGGTATTGGTGGTAATGATAGGGATGCTGTAAACTGGTGGTATGCAATGAAATAGCAATGGGAGGGAGGAGAAGAAGTGTGGAGAATAAAAATTTAGGTTTTTGTTTTACTTTTTCCATAATTTAGTATTATTTTGCGTAACATGAGGATACTGTGAGTAGCCATAGTTGGTATATTGTGTATTTTCATAAATTTAATGTATTATTTTTATTATCTGAAAAGTTTAAGCGTATCAATTAATTTTTACTTTCATGAAAAAGATAGGGTTGTTGTTGTTGACAGTTTGTGTGTGTCTGCTAGCAGATGCTCAAACCACTATTGATATATTTGCAACTGGTCCTTTAGGGTCGTTTACTACAGGTGCCAGTTCTAACACTACCCGTACTGACAATAATATTATAGCTCAGGCATTTGTGCGGAGAGGCTATGCGGTGTTTGATTTGAGTGCTATACCTGCATCGGCAGTGGTAACATCTGTAGAGCTGCGATTTAACGTGGCTACAGTAACAGGAGGTGGAGGGTCTGGCTGGGTGACACGTGGGCATCTGGGAGATCTGTCGACAATAACCGCTGCTGGTACATTATATACTACTATGGGCTTGGCTCCACAGATATATTCATCTACCTACGGAACTACTACTGGCAATAAGATATTACCAACAGACCCATTGGCTGTGACGTTTGTAGATACCAACATAGGTAGAACAGTATCTATGATATGGTCGACAGGTACTGGTAGGACCTATACTATAACAGGAGAAACAGGAGCAGCTACCACAAGTGGTGTGCATGCGCCTTTTTTGAGGGTTACTTATAATTGTCCGGACATAACGTCTATAACAGCAACGGCACCAGCTACACCAGTATGCCCCAACACCACTTTTTCGTTGACAGGAGCAGCCACGGGTACGATAGCTAGCTATCAGTGGACTGGTCCATTGGGCTTCTCATCTACTTTACTTAATCCGACGATAACAGGTGGATTACCATCGTCGGGCAACTATACACTGAGTGTAACTGATGCATCGGGATGCAGAGCAGCAGCTACTACATTAGTAACAGTGTTTCCGGCACCACTAACCACGATATCTCCAGTAACGTTATTGGCGTTTTGTAATGGTGACAGTGCTACACTGGATGTACCGGGCCCAGCAGGCAGTACCTATCAGTGGTATGATGGAACAACACCAGTAGCGGGTGCAACGAATCAGATTTTCAAAACAGGCGTATCGGGCAACTATAAAGTAGAAGTAACAGATGCCAATGGTTGCACAGGTATAACGCCTGTAGCTACCCCTACACTATTGTTGTCTACACCACCTGTAACTCCGGTGGGTCCAGTGCTGTTGTGCTCTGGAGATAATGGGTTATTGACAGTGAGTACTAACGGAGTAACATCTGGTATCACTTACCAATGGCAAAAAGATGGTGTAGATATACCAGGCTCTGTAACCAGTAGTCATTTTGTGTCGGTGTCTGGTACTTACAGATGTATAGTATCTGTAGCTTCTTCGTCATGCAGTTCGCCATCAACTGCAACAGTGGTAGATGTGAATGATTTTCCGACACCAGTGATAGCTTATTCTGGGTCCTTGTTGAGCACTACTGGTGTTTTCGCACAATATCAGTGGTTCTTGAACACAGTATCTATTGTAGGAGCAACTAATGCAACGTATGCGCCAACTACTAATGGCAACTACCGTGTGAGAGTAACAGATGCTAATGGATGTACATCGTTTTCGGCAGGATATCCTGTGAACACTGTAGGTATTAATGACATTAATTCGGCAGCAGTGAGGTTGTACCCTAATCCTGTAACAGAAACACTGCAGATAGCCTATGCTACACCAGTAAGAGTAGTGGTAAGCACAGTAGATGGCAGAATAGTGGCAGATGAGCGCAATGTAAACAGTGTAAATATGGCTGGTAATGCAGCTGGTGTTTATATGGTTACGATTTATTCGCCTAGTGGCGACCGTTTGTTGCTACAGAAGGTAGTGAAGCAGTAGTAATGGTTGAGTACTATTTATCATAAGGTTTATACTTCTTTAATTATGAAATTTTTACAGGCACTTCTTATAGCTTGTAGCATTAGTTTAGCTGGTAATGCGCAATTGGTGGCAGTGAATCCTACAGCGGAAGGGGGATTTGAAACGGGAGCTACGTTTGCTTCTAATGGGTGGAGAACAATAAACCCAGCAACTTATGCCAACCGCTGGGTGCTAACTAATAACGCACCTGCATTTGCGGGTAGTGCAGGAGCACATGTGAGCAATGACACGATGACATTTGCCTACAGCACTACGGTTGCTCGTACTTGTCACCTATTCAGGAATTTTGCCATACCAGCAGGTGCGTCATCCATCAACCTCGGTTTTCAATGGAAGGGTTTTGGACAAAGTGGCGCAGATAGACTATTGGTGTACTTGGCAGATACAGCTGTGCTGCCTGTAGCTAATATTCCAGCATCGCCATCTACATCTATTGCAGGTGCTACTCTTATCTGGACACAGCCTACCTATGCAGAGAATTCCTACATACCAGCATCTATTGCTTTGCCATCAGGCATAGCAGGTACTAGCGTAAGGTTGATTTTTACCTGGCAGAACAATGCCACTGGTGGAGTGTCGCCAGGGGCAGCAATAGATAATATATCTGTTACGTATGATTGTGCAACACCTGCAGCTATTACTGGTGTGAGCACTATTTGTGCAGGTACAACAACAACTTTTAATACTACATCAACAGGTGGTAGCTGGAGCAGTTCAAACACAGCAGTAGCTACAGTATCGGCTACAGGGTTGGTGTCGGGAATTGGAGCTGGATTAGCTACGATTACTTATACAAGTACATGTTCGGCCTACGTCATTAAAACAATAAATGTATTACCAGCTATACCAGCAATAACTGGTAACGCACCTATATGTACTGGATTTAGTGTACCACTCAGTAATTCTTTATCGGGTGGGGTTTGGTCTAGTGCTGTACCAGGTATAGCATCTGTTGCAACCACTGGATTAGTTACGGGGTCATCGGCAGGAACTACTGCTATTTCTTACACAGTAGGACTGTGCAGTGCGGTGGCTGTAGTGACTGTAAACGCACTACCGTCGGCCATAACAGGAGATGATACATTGTGTGTAGGTGGAACAACAACATTTGCCAATGCAGTATTAGGCGGTAGCTGGAGCAGTACGTTTTTGGTGATAGCTACTGTATTGCCTTCATCAGGTCTTATTTCGGGCCTTATACCTGGCGTTAGTTATATTACTTATACGATGCCAGGTGGATGCTTTACTACCAGACAAGTGACAGTGGTAGACTTGCCAGCACCAATTACAGGACCAACCGATGTTTGTCCTGGTGCACAGATCAATTTGTTTAGTGCTACTAGTGGTGGAACATGGACTAGCCTCAATCCTGGAGCAGCAAGTGTAAACCCGACCACTGGTAGGGTGACAGGCATTACCACTGGATTTGCTACTATTGTGTATACCTCTCGTTTTGGATGTCAGGTGTCGACAAATATATATGTAAATCCTGTGCCGGCGAATATAGTTGGCGAAAGTATACTATGTGCAGGCACAACAGCAACCTATTACAACACCACACCTAGTGGCGTATGGACATCAATGTCGCCCGGCACAGCTACTATTGGTGCCACTACAGGTATACTCAATGCAGTAAATGGTGGCAATGCGGTAATCAGATACACATTGCCTACCGGTTGTTTCATTTCAAAAACTGTAACGGTGAGCCCAGCACCAGCACCTGTTATCACTTTCAACAATGTGACTAACACGCTTGAGACATCACTTGGATTTTTGACTTATCAATGGTATCATAGTGTATATGGTATGTTAGCTGGTGCTACCATTTACAAAGTTGCGGGCGTATATAATGGTAACTATACAGTAAAAGTAACCGACGGTACCGGATGTGAGGGTACCTCTGCACCGTTCAACTATAACACAAAGTTAAGTGTGGCTGACAATGGTAACAATACAAAAGTGACTATTTTCCCTAACCCAGCCAACAATGTTGTGTACATATCTGCCAACACTAAGGTGAACGTGGTGATAAGTGGTGTGGATGGCAAAACACAAATAAGTAAGAATGGCGTAAATGAGATTGATATTACTCAGCTGTCACTCGGTGTGTATTATATAGCGGTATATGCACAAGATGGACAGTTGTTGACAGTAGAAAAGGTAGTGAAGATGTAATGAGTGGTAGTTTTGCCAAATTTGAATACGGGATATTTTAGTAACTTTAAACTTCGGATGTAACCGAAACCCTTGGTAATATTTTAAACCTTTTATAGTATATTGATGAAAAGTCTATATTTATTTATTCTTGCCTGCTGTTTTAGTTTAGTGTCATCGGCACAGATAGTCTATCAGCCTAGCGGAACAGCCTCTTTTACTGGCGGTGGTAGCTATTGTGTAGACTCGGTAGTGGCACCGTTGGTGTTTACCTATACTACCTGTAACAGTGGTTCGACTGGCTTGCCATCGGGTTTGCCCTGCCAAATTAGTTGGTATTATAATACTACGAACTCTACATCGACTGTAGGCGCTACACTAGCTAGCGGCCCTATACCATTTACTACTTCTACCGCTGCTACTGGTTCACTAACATTTACTCCCTCTATAGCAGTAGGCGGCAACTATTATTTCTTTTGTGTTATCAGTTGGACAAGTGGTGGTTCTGCCACATGTTCGGGCGTTAGCGGTTCTATAACTAGTGCTACTACACAACTTGTCACTAAAACACCTGGGCCGATCGTCAGCACTACTACACCCAATGTTTGTGTAGGTTCGTCAATAGGTCTTACCAATGCTTTTCCAGGTGGTACTTGGTCGTCGTCCAATTCTTCTATTATTTCTGTAGGTAGTTCTTCTGGTGTTGCTACAGGTGTGTCGGTGGGAGCCGCAACAATTACATATCAGTTGAGCACTGGTTGCAGAGTAGTTTCTTTTATTAATGCAAACCCTTTACCCTCTACCATCAGCCCAATAGGTAGTCCTATAATATGTGTGGGTTCCACTCGTTTGTTTAGCAGTGATACGGTAACAGGTACTTGGAGTTCATCAACGCCATCAGTAGCGTCGGTTGGTTCGTCTAGCGGTGTGGTTTCTGCCTTTGTAGCTGGTACAGCTACTATCTCATTTACACATACGTCTACTGGTTGCTTCACTACAAGAGTTGCAACTATCGCAGATAATCCATTGCCAATTACAGGTACTACAGGTGTATGTATAGGCAGTACTACAACATTGTCTAGCGCCACACCTACTGGAGTTTGGGTGAGTGCATCTACACCTATAGCTACCGTCAATTCTTTTACAGGCCTAGTTTCAGGCTTGTCTGGTGGTACTTCTAGAATCACGTACATCATATCTAGTACAGGTTGTTTCACTTCTACCATAGTTACTGTTAGTACCACACCCACTGCTATAACAGGTACGGCAACAGTTTGTGCTGGAAGTTCTACAACACTCTTCAATAGTGTGCCCGGTGGGTCTTGGAGCACTTCTGCTCCTACTACAGCAGTGGTAGGAAGTACTGGTATAGTGGGAGGTGTGTCTGCTGGTTTAGTTGACATCAGTTATACAACACCAGGTTGTCCATCAGTTTTAAGGACGGTTACGGTTAATTCATTGCCAGGTACCATTTTTGGTGTTCCAACTACTTGTTATGGTCAAACTACCACACTTACTAACCCTATAACAGGTGGTACATGGTCTAGTACTAATACCAGTGTTGCCACTGTAGGTACTTCATCGGGTATTGTAACTGGTATCTCTTTGGGTACTGCTTCTATTGTATATACAGTAGCTTCTGGTTGTGCAGTGGGCATGGTAGTTACAGTTCATCCTTTAGCCAACATAGAAGGATCGGATAGTGTGTGTGTAGGTTCTGATATCTTGCTTACTAACATAGTAGGCGGCGGTACATGGGTGAGTAGCAATCCTGCAGTAGCTGAGATAGATACATTCACAGGTGTTGTAAGAGGTCTGGTAGATGGAATATCTTATGTTGGTTATACCACTTCGGAAGGTTGCGCAACTACGTTCTTGTTAAGAGTGATTCCTGCTTTACCTGCTATTGCTGGTCCATCACTGATATGCAGTAACACAGAAGCAATACTATCTAATGGTGTGCCTGGTGGTAGATGGAGTACTAGCAACCAGTATGTGGCTGATGTAGATAGCCTGACTGGTAAAGTATCTGGTCATTATCCCGACACTGCTGTGATTACCTATATGATTTACGGTTGTGTAGCTAACACTACTGTTACTATCAATCCATTGCCCAGTCCCTCCCTTACTTACAATTGGATTCCAAGGACACTGACTACCGCACCTATATACTTGGCATACCAGTGGTATGACACGAGTGGTGCTATACCAGGAGCGACAAGTAACGTATTCACAATGCCGTATACAAACGCCAGTTATTATGTAGTTGTAACAGACTTTTTTGGTTGTGATGGTCCTTCTGACGTTTTTGAATATACAGTTGGGTTGAACAATGTAGACAAGAAATCGAAATATACTATCTATCCTAATCCAACTACCGATGTGGTGTATTTTGACGGACCTGAGAATTCCAAAATTGTTATTAGCTCGATAGATGGAAGAGTGATTAGTACGGTTGTAAATGCTAAGCAAATAAGTACAAAAGACTTTAATAATGGTATCTATTTTGTTAGGTTTTACAGTACTAATGGAGATTTGGTGGAAACGCAAAAATTACTGAAGGAGTAAAAGCATATAACATATAATCATTCAGGACAGGAGCTATTGATCAATAGCTCCTGTCCTGTTTTTGGGCTTGATTAGTCTTGCAGCTTCTGCTGGGTGCAGTATAGTAATTGATTATGTTGATAGATTACCGTAGGGATTAAAGAATCTTGGTGTCAAAGAAAGGTGTCTATTGTTATTTTCAGTGCATTTTGGCAGGTGTCTGGGCGGGGAAATTATGTTAGCAAGTAATATACTACAGCGTAGGAAAAGGAGCTCCATGGTAGCTGAATCTGCATCAGCTAGATAATGACAGTGTAAGAGTGGGTAAAACGAAATAAGGATGAACGTTTTTAGACATTCATCCTGTATAATAAAATTGGAATTACTTGCTAAAACTATTTATTATTTTTTCACACCGCTAGCAGGAGCGTTTGTAGGCTGAGCTACCTTAGGCTTAGAAGCGCCTTCAGGCTTCTGAAAGAACATTACTGAAATGATACTTAGACCACCTATAACAGAAATAAGTGTCCACGTACCTTTTTCCATAACATCGGTAGACTGTTTAACGCCCATAACTTGAGAGCTCATAGTGCCGAAAGAACCTTGCAGTCCACCACCTTTGGGGTTCTGGATAAGTATAAAGAATGCAAGTACTACACAGGCTATTAAAATGAGAATTGTGAAAATGGCTATCATAATTATTTGTCCTTTAGGATTTCTTCTATTTTGCGGGCAAAGTAAGCATTTTTTTGAGGATTTCGCAAACTTAATTTGCGATACATATCAATTGCTTTATCTAATTTGCCTTGTTTTATATAAATATCAGCCAATGATTCGCTTGCAAGACCATCTTCCTTGGTTATAGAATTGACAGCCATTTCGAAAACATTCTCTGGAATCTCTTCATTTTCTTCTTCTATGGCAGCTGCTAGTTTCTCTTTTTGCCACATAGTTTTCAGCGCTCTCTGATCCTTTGTTTCTTCTTTTTGTTTTTCAGTAGAACTTTTAAAATGCAGCAACCACTCTGTAAAACTCATCATCACCATAAGCGATTTGGCTGCTTCTTCAGCCGTTTCGGTAGTTTTAAGACTATCTATATCCTCAGGTAACACTGGAGAAATTTTCTCGCCTTGCTGCAAGAAATAATCTTCAGTGTAAATCGGGTAGATCAAAGGTTTTTCTTGTTTAGTGTATTGAGTAGGTTTGAATTCTTCGGCTGGTATTTGGCTTTGTATTGAAGATTCAGGTGCAGGTGTTTTCTTAATGGGCAATTGTTCCGGAATAGGATCTTCTACCAGGTCGGGCGTATTTACTTCTTGTTCAGTATTGCTTACCTCTTCGTCGCCCTGAGACCAAAAGTTGTTGTGTTCTTCATCGAGGTCTGTAGCATTAGCATCTGGTAAATCATCAATGATATTTGTTTCAGCGACTTCAATAATTACATTATTGATTGCTTCTACTTCAGGTTCCATTGTGTCGGTAGATGTTGTGGTTACAATTGGTTCGTTTGTTACTACATCTACAAAAAAATCAGATAATGGTGCTTCCTCCAAGGCTAAGGCAACATCATTAATTGTTTGAGCATCTTCGTTCACAGTGTTTTCAGGTATGTGTTCTTCGGTAGTAAAAGGCATTTGATTCTCTATTGAAGCGGGTTCTATTACTTCAGAGTTTTCTATAAACTCTGTTGTAGGATCAATTGCTATTTTTTCAATAAGAGTGGAAGATTCTTCCACTACGTCATCAGAAAGCGAATGCTCAACTGAAGTAGTAGCTGTAGGAGATTCTTCGACTACATCATCAGAAGGCAATTGCTCAACCGGAGCAGTAGCTAAGTCGGGAAGCTCCTTAGGATCCCTGCCGTCTTCATTGTTGGTAGAAAAAGGTGCTATGGTTTCCAGTGAAGATTCAATTGATTGTGTTTCTGAAACAATATTGGCCCCTACTTCTTGATGCTCAATTTCTGAAGTGATTATTTCTGTAACAGGCGAAATTGTATCTGGTATTATATCTGCAACCGCTTGTTTTTCTTCTGTTTGTTCTGCTCCTCTTTCATCATGGTTTTCTTCATCTATCAACACTAATGAAGCATCCATGAAATCAGAAAAAAGAATCCAATTGCCCATATATGGGTTGATGGCCGATAACATGGCAGGAGAGTAGGGTGATTCTCTGTGTGTGGCTACTGCATTGAGATAGCGCACAGGTATGAAGTATGGGAATGACTGACGAAGACCACCTATACTGCCCTGATCGCCTGCTGTGAGCCTAGCAGGATTGTTCATCAGGTCTGAAATATATTTTATGGTGGTTTTGTTTGTCATTACTGTTAGTATCGGGCTACCAATTTACGAAAGCTTTATTAAAAATATCATCTGCCAACTGATTTCCTATATCCTCAATAAGTGCAGCTTCTACACTTTGCAGCAATTGCGAAGCATTAAAGTCGGAAAAGCGGGTGAAAGTTTGTGAAAAATCAGCTTTTTCGTTTAGCCTGTTTTTAAAAGTAATTTGAATTGATATTGTTAGTCTGTTTTTGGTAGCTACCTGTACGCCTTGTGCACCAGTGACAGTGACCTCGTAAGTAGTGATTTGCCCAGTGATATCATAATCGGCATCATCGATAGTCACTGGTTGTAAACCGGTTTGAGATAAGATTCTTCGTCTAATTTTTTCGGTAAGGTTGGCACTTAGGCTGGGTACTACATTTCTGGCTCTGTTTTCGAGCTGATGAATGTTGATGTTTTTCCCCTCGATAGAAGCCCCTGATAAACTATACACACGACATCCAGCTACTGCTAGTAGCAAGATACCTATAGCGAGTGGTATTAGAAATTTTATCTTCATTAATATATTGCAAAAGTACACAAATATGCACAGTAAATAACCTCTAACAGTTAGTAGTTATTACCAGCCGCCACCTGCGCCACCACCGCCACTACTGCCACCACCAAAGCCGCCGAAACCGCCACCACCCCCGCCGCCCCAGTCACTACCGCCGCCCCAACTGCTGCCACCACGGCCACCGTTGAGCAGATTGCCTATAATCATACCGGTAGCTATATCGCCCAAGCCGCCACTACTCATGTAGCCACCACGTCTGTTGCCGCCACGTCCACCGCCGCCTGTCATCTTTATAATGAAAACGATAAAAATGATGATGACAATAATGGCTGCAAGAGGTATACCTCCATCTTTAGCTTTTTTGTCGGCGGTATACTCACCCTTTGTTACCTCTATTATCGCATCTACAGTTTGGTTTAACCCGCTGAAGTAATTTCCTTGTTTAAAAGCTGGTTTTAGCTCATTTCTGAATATTCTTGATGTTTTGGCATCTGTTAGTACTCCTTCTAGCCCTTTACCAGTAGTTATCCATGCCTTGCGGTCATTGAGCGAAACCAGCAGAAGTACACCATTGTTTTTGCCAGCTTGCCCTATTTTCCATCGGTTGAATAATTGTATGGTGTAGTCAGATACATCGTATCCACCTAGGTCAGTAATGGTTACGATAGTGATTTGGGTAGAGGAAGTTCTGTCGAACGAAACCAATTTATTTTCCAGTTGTTGCTGTTCGCCACTGTTCAGCATATTGGCATAGTCGTTTACAAGCCTGGGTGGATTAGGTGGCTCGGGAAAAACTTTATTGGCCGCAACTGCGATAATGCTGGAGAATAATACCAGCAATAGCAATCCTACATGGCGTAAACGATTAAATATCAATATGTTGTTTGTCATTTTCCAAAAACTATTTCGTCAGGCAATTCATTTTTCTTGATGTTTGGGTCGGGAGGGAAATGGGTTGCCAATGCTGCCCCCAATTCATTGATACAATTGCACAGACCTAGTGTGTACTCTTGTTTTTTGAGGTGTGCAGCTAGCGTAGCAGCGGCATTTTTCCAAAAAGATGCACCACCCGATAGCTCATAAATAGCAGCATCGCCGAACAGCGCAAACTGTTTGTCGATGTATGCTATATAGATAATTACTGCGTTGCGAGCGACAGTTTTCTCCATTCCCAAACTTGTAAATACTTCCTTAGCCCTATCTATAGGGTCTACATAGGGGCAATTGGCCTCCATGTACACCCTTATTTCTCCGCTGGTTTTACTTTCAGCTTCAGCAATACAAGCTACTATCTTGTGCTGAGCATCAGTATCGAGAAATTGTTTTTTGGGAAAAAGTGAAAACATATAAATTGAATTAAAAATATAGCTACACCTTGAGGTAGGTGTAGCTATACTGTAAATGTGGATATTAGAATTCTACTTTAGGAGCTTTTTCTGCACCTTGTTCGGCTTGGAACATAGTCATTTCTTTGAAACCAAACATACCTGCCAGTAATACGTTGGGGAAGTTGGTAACCTTAACATTATATATTTTCACAGCTTCGTTGTAAGCATCGCGAGATACTTTGATTCTGTTTTCTGTACCTTCCAGTTGGCTTTGCAGGTCTTTGAAGTTTTCGTTAGCCTTCAACTGAGGGTATTGCTCAGATACCACCATAAGACGACCCAATGCCTGGCTCAATTGACCTTGCGACTGCTGAAACTGTTGAAGTTTCTCCGGTGTAAGGTCTTTAGGGTCTACTTTTATAGAAGTAGCACTGGCCCTAGCCTGTATCACTTGGGTAAGTGTAGTAGTTTCAAAGTTGGCTACACCCTTTACAGTAGCTACCAGATTAGGTATAAGGTCTGAACGACGCTGATAACTACTCTGAACATCTGCCCATTTTTGTTGTGCTTCTTTTTGTGTGCCGTTCATCCCATTATAGGTGCATCCACCCATAAGTACAATCATGAGGATAATACCTGCTGCAATCAATAATCCTTTTTTCATTGTTTGATAATTTAGGTCAAAATTACAACACCTAATACTAAAGGATAGATAATTAATCGGCAAATAGTGTTAAAATGTCGGTTATTGACATAAAGGTAACTTTGAATACTAGGTGTGGGTAGGTGAATGGTAATACCATTGATAGTGGAAGTAGGTAACACAATGAGTACCCTACATAAATTAGAGAACAGGATAGCTATCGGCAGGTATGTTTTTTATTTCCTTTATTCTCTGCCGTCTTTAGGGTCAGGTACGGAAGCCCAGCCGCCAAAAATGTAGCGAATACCAAAACCTAAGTTGTTATTGGGGAAATAGGTAACCCCAGAAATATAGTTCAGAGACGGTTTTACATCAAAGGAAATACTAAATGGTACACGTGCGAAAGTATATTCTATGCCAGCCACACCGTCTAGGCCGTTAGTACCCAGGTATTGACCTCTGTCTTTGTCTTTTTGCCACATACCAGCATGGACGCCTCCGCCCATATAAAATCTGAGTTCCGGTCCGGCTATCATGATATTGTACTGTAGCAGCACTCCGTACATGGTGCTTTTGCCAGAGCCGCCCCTAGTTCCTCCCGATGTGTTGATTTGACCTTCAACATTTATTTTATCGTTGAAGAAGTAACGTGCATTGATACCGGCACCATCTGGGCTTACCCGCACACCCAGCGCAAAAGGGGCAACAAGGTTTTCTTGAGCTATAGCAGATACAGATAATAGTATGCCAGTGAGCGTGTATGTCAGAACTTGTTTGATTTTGTTCATGATTTTTTGAGTGCAGGATTGTGAATGAGTTAACAAAATTACAAATCAAATCGTAACTTTTATCCTCTATATAGGTTTTTCGTGTTGCATAGCTACTTTTGTACAAATAAACTGATATAAAAATGCAGGCAGTATACGATACTACCCCCGAATTTGCACAGACGCAAGACCAAATGGATACTTTGTTTCCATTCAGAGAGCGTTTTCACTTTCCGCAGCACAACGGTGAAGACGTGAGGTACTTTTGTGGCAATTCGCTAGGCCTGCAACCTAAAAGTGTAGAATACCTAATGAACAAAGAACTGCGCGACTGGGCACGTCATGGGGTAGAGGGTCACTTTAGGGCTGGTTATCCCTGGTTCAGTTATCACCATGTGTTCAGTGAGCGGCTAGCTGCAGTAGTGGGTGCACAAAAAGATGAGGTTGTGGCTATGAATGCACTTACTGTAAACCTGCACTTACTGATGATTAGTTTTTACAGACCTGTAAACGGGCGTTATAAAATATTGATGGAGGCAGGGGCTTTCCCATCTGACCAATATGCAGTGGAAACCCAGGTGCGTATGCATGGCTACAATCCTGATGATGCAATAATAGAGATTTACCCTAGAGAAGGAGCTCACCTGATAGATGAGCAGGATATACTAGATGCCATACAAGAAGCTGGAGACACGCTAGCATTGGTGATGATAGGTGGCGTGAATTACTACACTGGTCAGTTTTTCGATTTGGAAGCTATTACCAAGGCTACACATAACGTGGGTGCATATTGTGGTTTTGATTTGGCACATGCTGTAGGTAATGTGCCGTTGCAGTTGCACAACTGGAATGTGGATTTTGCATGTTGGTGTACCTACAAGTACCTCAACTCTGGCCCAGGTGGCGTAGGAGGTGCATTCGTACATGAACGCCACGGCAACAACCCAGATATGCCCAGACTAGCTGGCTGGTGGGGTAATGAAGAAAGTACCCGCTTCAAGATGAGAAAGGGGTTTGTGCCTCAGGCAGGTGCTGCCAGTTGGCAAATGAGTAATGCTCCGGTCTTCAACATGGTAGCACACAATGCATCGCTCGATATTTTTGAGAAGGTAGGTATGGCGGCGTTGAGGGCTAAGAGTGTACACCTGACGGGCTATATGGAGTATCTGTTGAGACAAATAACTCATTTGAAATTTGAAATAATAACACCCACTGACCCTACAAAACGTGGGTGTCAATTGTCAATGTTGTTTGGCGACGACGGCAGGGCAATATTCGAAGTACTAACCGAGAACGGTGTAGTAGCAGACTGGCGTGAGCCTAATGTGATACGTATAGCACCAGTGCCACTGTACAACACTTACGAAGACTGCTACAAACTATACGAAATACTGATGAGTATACCTGCCCACCAGTAGGGGTGGTTTACTGTATGCCTCTGGGTCGGTACGGCGTACGGAAGCGATGTACGCTGGTTTTGATATAGGTAAAGAAGGTATAGTCATTCATACCGCGTAGCTGCTCGTAGGATGGTCTAAATCGTACCATGTATTTATTGAGGCTATCGCCTGAAAGACCGGTTATTTGACCTATGAGCTCTTTATTAAAGGTAAAGTCAACGTACTTTTCTTTTTCAAAGTTGCTGTAATCTTCCTGAAACTGCCAGGTCATACGGTTTTTTGCGCTCAACGCAGAGAAAGGGCTTTTGATTTTCTCGAATGTGGACATACGTGGAAAGTCCAGTTGCTGCTGAAACATTTCTCTATACCTTATGCTGTCTTTTTTGTTGTTATACCTATTGCTTTTGTCTTCGTAGATATCTGATCTAGGTGTAAGTCCCCGCTCGAGTATGATACGGAAATAGGGTGGTACATAGCCATGGGGTATACGCACTCTGGTAAGTTTGTAGCCGGGTTTGCTAAACTCTAACAACTGACCAGAGGAAGCAGAAATAACAAATGAGCCATCCGCAATGGTGTTGATGCGCACATTGTTGTAGATGTTTTCTATTTCCACACCTTCTATGGGTGCTTTGGTGTCCATATCCAGTGCCTCGCCGTGTATGATCTGAGCCCATGCAGTACCTGCAATAAATAATAATGTAAACAGTACTGTGAAGGCTTTTGCAGTCATATTAATTGCTAAATTACTCTTTACTAGATTTCTGCGACCCTTATTTTTGTTAAAAATGCAAGAAATGCCAGTGTATCTTTGCGGCTATACAAAGGGCATTAAAACGCCACAATACAACTAAGATGTACGGACTAATACGTAAGATACTATTCGGGATAGATGCCGAAAAGGTACATTATATGGTGATGAATCGCCTCGCCACTGCATACAACATACCTGTAGTGCGCAATATGCTGAAAAGTAAGTTTGTTAGAAAACATCCTTCATTGGAACGCAAAGTATGGGGAATAACCTTTCCCAATCCGGTAGGACTAGCGGCGGGTTTTGATAAAGATGCACGTTTTATAGATCCTTTAGCATGTTTGGGTTTCGGTTTTATAGAGATAGGTACCCTTACGCCTCGTCCTCAGCCCGGCAATCCCCAACCTCGTTTGTTTCGTTTGCCAGCGGATAAAGCACTTATCAACAGAATGGGCTTTAATAATGGCGGTGTAGCTGAGGCAGTAGCTAGGCTGCGCAATAGAAAGGAACTAATAATAATAGGTGGCAACATAGGTAAAAACAAAGATACCCCTAATGAACAAGCGGCAGATGACTACGAAAAGTGTTTTATGCAGTTGTACGATGTGGTAGATTATTTTGTGGTGAATGTGAGTAGCCCCAATACTCCTGGGCTGCGTGCACTGCAAGAGAAAGAGCCGCTGACACAACTGCTCAATAGATTGCAACTACTGAATAAACAAAAAGCTGGTAATAAACCTCTCTTACTAAAGATAGCACCCGATCTTACCAACGAACAACTGGATGACATCATAGATATAGTGCGTACTACTGGTATAGATGGTATTGTGTCGTCTAACACTACTATTAGCCGAGAAGGGCTAGCAACGTCAAATGCTGACGTGGATGCAATAGGTATGGGTGGGCTTAGTGGTGCGCCGCTGCGCCAGCGAGCCACAGAGGTGGTCAAATACCTGCATACACACAGCAAGGGAAGTATTCCGATAATAGCATCGGGTGGGATATTTACTGCCGATGATGCAAAAGAAAAATTAGATGCAGGTGCAGTGCTGGTGCAGGTATACACTGGGTTTGTGTACGAAGGGCCTGCCATTGCCGGTAATATCTGCGACGGGCTTATGAAAAAGTAATATTTTTAATACAACAGAATTTATCTCTATCCACTATGATTCATCCCATTTTTACAGACCCATTATTGGTAGCAGAGTTGGCTCGTTATGCCCGCACTAGACAGATAACAAGAGATACAGTTATGATGTCGCCGGGCGATGAGGTGCTATTTGTGCCGGTAGTACTGAAAGGCGTGCTGCGCATAGTGCGCCAAAACGAAGAGGGTAGAGAGGTGTTTTTATATCATCTGTATCCTGGGCAGAGTTGTGCTATGGCTATAAACTGTTGTCAGGGGCGCAAAAAGAGCAGCATAAAAGCCATAGTAGAAGAAGATGCAGAAATAATGCAGGTGCCAGTAAATATGGTAGACGAATTGTTTAAGTATCCAGAATGGAAAACTTATGTGAATAATACATATAGTCAGCGTTTTACGGAGTTGCTTGATGTTATAGACCTGATAGCATTCAGCAACATGGACAAACAAGTGCTGCACTACTTGCAAGAGCGCGCCAAGGCTGCTGGTACTAAGGCGCTGTACATTACCCACCAAAATATAGCTGATGAGCTGCACACCCATCGCGAGGCAGTGAGCAGGCTACTGCGCACCATGGAGCAGAAAAACATCCTCAAACTAGGCAGGAATACCATTGAATTGCTCTGATAAAATATTTTTTACTGTGTAACATTTGTTCCCATTCGGCAATGGGTCATGTGAGATCTTTGTACTGTAATCTTAAAAACACACATTACAGTTATGAAAAAGAACATGGGTATTGCCGATCGTTTAGTGCGGGTATTGATAGCCGCAATTGTAGCAGTATTATATTTCACCGGTGTTGTCACAGGTACATTGGGTATAGTGTTACTAGTACTTGCAGGTGTATTTGTAGCTACATCACTCATTAGTTTTTGTCCGCTCTACACACTGTTTGGTTTGAGTACTTGTCCGGTATCTAAGACCGGCAAATAGGGTAAGGGCGGACATGGATTGCTTTAACAATACTTTTGGTGAAAGTACTTTTCTTATCCTACAAATGTTCCCAAACAACCTTTTTTGGTATGCGACCTTTGTGTAAGAAATAGAGAAAATGAAAAAGTACAAGTTAGAGATATTGGGGTTGATTACAGGGGCGATTGCCGGATGGTGGTATTGGTACTTTGTAGGGTGCGCATCCGGTACTTGCCCCATTACATCCAACCCCTACATAAGTGTAGTGTATGGGGCGATTTTGGGTGCATTGGCATTCAGTATTTTCAAGAAACAACCCCAAAAGACAAAAGAGTAAACAAATAAAAACAACATAAAAATGAACAACGTTTCAATCTTACTAAAGTCGCCACAAACTACAATTGTAGACGTAAGGACTCCTGCCGAGTTTATGGGTGGGCATGTGGCAGGTAGTGTCAACATTCCGCTAAATGAGATACCACACAAAATCAATGAATTTAAATCTGGCAACAATATTGTACTATGTTGCGCATCGGGCGGCAGAAGTGCGCAGGCAGCTATGTACCTGAAGCAGCAAGGTATAGCCTGCGAAGATGGTGGCTCTTGGCTGAATGTGAACTATCTGAAAAACAATTAAGAAAACAACAAATAAACTGATACAATGATAGGAATACTAAAGAAAATGCTGGGTATAGGTCCAAAGGTAGACTTGGCAGCGGTGATAGCTAATGGTGGTGTGATAGTAGATGTACGTACTCCGGCAGAGTATGCTGGAGGACACGTGAAAGGTTCTCTAAACATACCGCTGGCTAGTTTGGGTAGCCAGTTGAGCAAGATCAAAAAAGACAAACCTGTGATCACCTGTTGCGCATCGGGTATGAGAAGTAGCTCTGCAAAAGCAGTATTGCAGGCCAATGGCTACAAAGAAGTGCATAATGGTGGTAGCTGGTTCAACCTTAAAAAGTTTGAAAAATGAGTAGTCTGAAACAAAAATTACTCACTAACTGGCACTTTATGCGGTTGCTGAGGCTGGGAATAGGTTTGGCAATGCTCGTCATGGGTATTCAGAGTGCTGATTGGCTCATGGGCGTTTTTAGTACATTCTTTCTTTATCAGGCAGTTACAGACACTGGTTGTTGTGGCACGCAGGGTTGTGCTCCGGCTCGAAAGCCAGCCAATGTAGCAGTAGTAGAGACAGTAGAATATGAGGAAATTAAATAAATACAAACGATAAAAACGATAGAATCATGCAAACAAAATCATTTTCAGACATCATCAACGATAGCAAGCCAGTATTAGTCGATTTCTCGGCTGAATGGTGTGGTCCATGTAAGATGATGGCACCCATATTGAAGCAGCTTAAAGACTCGGTAGGGGATGCTGCTACTATTCTTAAAATAGATGTAGATAAAAACCCCGCATTGGCAAATGCCTATAGTATTTCGGGTGTGCCTACACTAATGCTGTTCAAAGGTGGACAAATGTTGTGGCGTCAGTCGGGTGTAGTACCTGCCAATCAACTGAAAGGTGTAATAGAACAACACAGTCGTTAACAAGAATCAAAACCTAACTAACATACAATGATAATAAGAACAATAAGCACAGCATTGGTTATGATACTGATGGTGAATATGGCATCGTGCCAAAGTTCGAATAACAGTAAAAGCACAGATGCTACGGTGCAAACAGTAAGCGTTAGTGACTTTGCTGCAAAATTAAAAGCAAGTACAGGAGCACAATTAGTAGACGTACGTACACCACAAGAATTTGCAGAAGGTCACTTAAAAAATGCCCTTAATGTGAACTACAATGCTGATGATTTTGCTGAACAGATAGCCAAATTAGACAAAACAAAGGCAGTGTACGTTTATTGTCGCTCGGGTGGGCGTAGTGGCTCAGCAGTGCGCCAAATGCAAGAAATGGGTTTTACTGAGATTTATAATATGGATGGTGGTATACTAAGCTGGAAAGGTGAGGTGGTAAAATAACGATTACTGATGTCTGATTTCAGACGATGTATAAAGGGGTTGGGTTTAGTTGAGTATCCGGGTTGCAGTTTTGCGCCCGGATTTCTTTTGTGTGGAGTTTTTATTCTTTCCCTGTAAATTTCTCCATAGTTACAGATGTGCCAGAGCTTATCCCTTCCGACTTTGCTACATTCCTTACCGTAAGCAGCAGTATTCTGAAGTCTAGGAGAAAGCCTATGTTATTTACATACCAAACATCATACTCAAATTTTTGCTTCCATGATATAGCATTCCTACCGTTCACTTGAGCCCAGCCTGTAATGCCTGGCTTCACGCTATGTCTTAGTTTTTGGGTGGGGTTGTATAAAGGCAGGTACTCTTCAAGTAGTGGTCTAGGCCCTACAATACTCATGTCGCCCTTTATTACATTCAGTAACTGCGGTACTTCATCCAGCGATGTTTTCCTCACAAATCTCCCAATGGGTGTTAGTCTGTCTGCATCTGGCAACAAATTGCCTTGCTTATCCTTGCGGTCATTCATTGTTTTGAACTTAATGACCTTAAATATTTTTTCGTTTTTGCCGGGTCTGCGCTGAAAAAAGAAGGGTTTACCAGCATTGGCAACGGTAAGCCAGCAAACTACAATGACAAAAATGGGAGACAGTATTATAAACACGGTGAGCGCTACTACAAAGTCAGCTAAGGGTTTTAAAAAACCGGCGTATATCTGTTGGCTTGTATTAGCAGGCATGAGGAGTGTTGTGTGCTGCTAAGATACATATTTAGCATCAGCCTTACAATTGCCTTTGCATGTACTGTATGAAAACGTGTAATGGTGTTTGTTTTTTGTTATTATCTCTATTGTTTTGAACAAAATGTTGGTAAATGAGAAAATGCATCAAAATAAATTTGTTGTTTTAGTAGAAAAGTTTACCTTCGCATTCCCAAATATCAAAAGGGGGTATATAATATGCTGATAATCGACTCAAAAGACTGCGAAAATATTGACAAGGCGCTGAAAAAATATAAAAAGAAGTATGAGAAATCTCGTACGCTTAATCAGCTTCGCGAAAGACAATCTTTCACTAAGCCATCTATCAGGCGCAGAACAGAAATTCTGAAAGCTGTTTACCGTCTTCAGATGGTGAACGGAGAGCTTGACAAATAAAAGTTAATACTGAGATAACACCACTTTTAGGTGGAAATTAAAAATAAATTTGTACCCGCACTTGTAAATGCTTAAATTTACAATTGCGGGTATTCTATGTTTGACGAAAAGCTACAAGACTTTTTACAACACCTCAGGTTTGAGAGACGCTATTCTCCTCATACACTCACTGCTTATAGCAGGGACATTAAAACCTTTGGTGATTATCTTGAGGCTACCTACGGCATGAGTGATGTGAATCAAATCTCTCATTTTCACGTTAGGAGCTGGCTGGCAGACATGAAGGATAATAAAATGACCGCTGGTACGCTCAATCGTAAATTATCCAGCATTAGCGCTTTCTTTAAGTTTCTTAGAAAGAATGGCTTTACCACCCAGGATCCCATAAGGAAATTACATGCTCAGCGGTTGCCAGAGCGTCTGCCGGTTGCCATAAAAGACACTGAAACCCAATTTTTGCTGGAAGAAGTACAGTTTCAGGAAGGTTTTGAAGGGCAAACAGAACGACTCATATGTGAGTTACTCTATGCAACTGGTATCAGGCGTAATGAATTATTGATCCTAAAAGAGGCAGATGTGGAGTGGGGGCTGAAGCAGCTCCGCATCACTGGTAAGGGCAACAAAGAACGTTTGGTGCCTGTAAGTGATGCTTTATTAGATTCTTTGCGCCAATATCTACAAGACAAAAGAACATTAGATACATACAATAAAGATTTCTTATTGGTGCTGGATAGTGGGGAGCCACTATACCCAATGTATGTGTACCGAATTGTGCGTAAATATCTGGCACAGTGTACTACCATGAAAAAAAAGAGTCCACACGTATTGAGACATTCATTTGCCACCGATTTGCTCAACAACGGTGCTAATATACAGGCTATCAAAGATTTGCTGGGGCACAGCAGTCTGGCGGCAACCCAGATTTATACCCATAACAACATTGACAAACTAAAGCAGATTCACAAACAGAATCATCCGAAAGGCTGATTTATTTTTTAACCACAAAATGAACAAACTATGAATGTACAGATCAGGACAGTGCATTTCGATGCCGACAGCAAACTTTTAGAACATGTAAATGCAAAGATTGAAAAATTGCAGACTTTCCACGACAAGATAATAACCGCTGAGGTATATCTGAAACTCGATAATTTTTCGCAAAATGTGCGTGACAAAGTAGCAGAGATAAAAGTATATGTTCCCAAACACTCTTATTTTGTAAAACACCAAAGCAAAACATTTGAGCAATCATTTGATCTCGCTTTCGATTCATTGGTCAATCAGGTTAAGCGTCAGAAGGAAAAGCATATGACGCATCATTAGTAGTTTTTCATTATCAACGCTGTTGAATTTTATTTCAGATAACAGCAACAGCGACAAAACAGGCAGGATTTCGATCCTGCCTGTTTTGTTTTTGGACTGACATTCACACTAATTCAACACTAACTAATTATTTAATGCTAACGCCATATAGATGTCGAATGGTCCAAACCCTATTTTATATCAACTCCTTTATCAAGAGGTGGTATATAGGTTTGCTTGTTTTTTAAATTATGAAAATTTCCCCTGTTTTTCTTTAGTTCGTTGTGAGATATTTAATATATTTTTGGACTGGTTATTATGAAGCAATAATTACCGAATAGCAAAGTAATCATTAAACTATGAGAAAGTATTTACTTCTATATATATTATTTCTACTTCCACTTTGTTCTTTGGCTCAAACTACAATTACGTTAGCTACCGGTACGTTACCTGTTGTTCCAGCAGGATGGTCTCTTGGGGGCAGTGCCACTGCTCCAGCTCCAGTTGTACAACTAACACCTCCCTCTACAGGTCAGGCAGGGAGGGTTTGGTATGCTACCCCTCAAAACCTTACTGGTTGTGGTTCATTTACTGTTGAGTTCGATTTTCAGATTATTCCTAATCCTGCATCATGGGCAATTGCAGACGGAATGGCCTTTTGGATTGTTAATCCACTTTCTGGTTTTGTAGGCGGTGGTGGTATAGGTCTTCCTACCAATCCGAATGGTTTGGTACTAGTGCTAGATTCTTATGATAATGATGGAGTGCCCAATGACCCACTAGTGTCACTTTATGGTTACCCAGCAGGATTCACAGGTACTTATACAGAAGGTGCTGCAGCAAACAGGATAGCATCATTAAACAACCAAACGTATGTATCTGACGGAGGTTGGCACCACGTTAAAATAACCTATAGTGCTGGTAACATCAGTGTGTTTTTGAATTACAGTTCTGTTCCTAGTATGAGTGGTTTCTTTGTAATAGGCACTACGGGTTATTTTGGTTTTTGTGGTTCTACAGGTGGTGCTTCCTCTACACAAAGTATACGCAATGTTTACATCACATTTGGTACTTCCAGCCCCATTTTTGGTCCCGATGTTTTGTGTTTAGGTACCACTGGTGTCTACGTTGATTCTGCGTCTGGTGGTACATGGAGTTCCAGCAATACTGCAGTAGCAACTATTACTCCTTCAGGTATTGTTACGCCCGTATCTGCTGGTACTACTACTGTTTCTTATGCTTATGGCAGTGGATGTGTTGCCACAAAGGTTGTCACAGTCAATCCTACAGTATTGGCATCAATTTCTGGGTCTTCCACAGTTTGTTCTAGCAGTATAGATACTTTTTCTAATGCTACTGCAGGTGGTACATGGAGTAGTAGCAATACATCAGTAGCTACGATAGGTAGCGCGACAGGTATTTTTACTCCAGTTACTGCTGGTGTGGTAACTATTACATACACCCATCCCTCTACATGTTTCACTACGCGTACAGTCACCATTAACACCGCTCCACCACCACTCACCATTACCCCGATATCAGCTTCGGTATGCAATAACGGTAGTCTTACATTGACTGCCGCAGGTGCTACTACCTACAATCTTTTTCCGCTTCAGGGTTGGGAGGGAGGTGTGCCTACTACAAGTGGTATACCCATAAATTCTTGGTCCTATAACGGTGCCGCATCTAGCCGATGGTATCAGATAGATGGTGCCATGGCTACCTTACCTACCATTGGTGCTGCGTATGCTGGTACTAATGTGGCTATTTTCAATTGTCGAAGTTTGCCTGCTGGCAGCACAGCTACGCTTTCCTCCCCGGCATTTAGTATGGTTGGGGTCAACACAGCTACTTTTTCATTTTGGGTGTACAGAGACATGTCCGCATTTACCGGCGCTGCGTATAACACAGAGGGGCTTACGGTTTATGTCAATACTACAGCCTCAATGGGTGGCGCCACTAACTTAGGTTTTGTGCCGCGGAGTGGTATAGCAGCCATAACAGGTTCTTTAACTGGTACATCTTCACCAGGCGTGTCAGGTTGGTACCAATATACCTGTACAATACCTGCGTTTTATACAGGTGCTACCAATTATATTATCATATCAGGAAATAGCCAAAATGGTAATAATATTTATTTGGACAATGTTTCTTTGACTGCCACCATTGCTGCCCCTACTTGGTCTCCTTTTACTTGGTTGTATAACACTGCTGCTCTAACGGTACCATACACTGGTGCAGCACTCAATCCAGTTTATATGCACCCTGTGGGTTTTACTGCTCCATCTACTATTGCATATACTGTAGCCACCAGCAATGGTGTATGTGGTTCTACTGGTAGTTCCATTGTTACAATCAACCCCAATCCTGCATCAATAACAGGTACTTCTGTTATTTGTATTGGGTCGTCAGTTACATTAGCAAGTGCTACTCCTGGTGGTAGTTGGTCTAGTACCAGTCCAGCCATTGTTTCGGTGGGCAGTACAACGGGTGTTATTACAGGTATTGGAGTTGGAACTGCCACTATTAGTTATGCTTTTGGTGGGTGTGCTACAAGCATTGTAGTTACTGTTGTTGCTTCCCCTGGCACTATAACAGGCACTAATATTGCTTGCCTTGGTGCTACTACAACACTATCCAATCCAGTAGCAGGTGGTACTTGGAGTAGCTCTAATACCACTGTAGGTACTGTCAATTCTACTAGCGGAGTTGTATCTGGATTGTCCATTGGTACTACTACCATAACCTATGGTATAGCTACCTGTTTTTCTACCGTTACTGTTAGTGTCAATGTAGTGCCTACTCCTATCACGGGTTCACTGGGAGTATGTGTAGGTGCTACTACAGCTCTGTCTAGCACGCCTACAGGCGGATTTTGGTTTTCCGGTTCCATACCGGTCGCTACTATAGGTGTGTTATCTGGTATAGCTACTGGAGTTACTGCTGGTACTGCATTAATAAGTTACGTGAGGGCAGGATGTTCGACTATTACTACGCTTAATGTCGTATCTACTCCCGGTCCTATAGTAGGTACATTATCTACTTGCGCTGGGTCGACAACTAACTTATCGCACGGCACTCCAGGTGGAACTTGGAGCAGTAGCAATGCTGCCGTAGCTACTGTAGGGGCTACGACCGGTATAGTGACGGGTGTTGCTGCCGTTGGTGGTACCGCTACTATTACCTATACGGTTAGTGCGGGTTGTTTCACTACTGCAGTAGTTACAGTTACAGCCACTCCTGTTGCACCTTCTGGTACTTTTTCTTTCTGTGTAGGGTCAACAACTATCGTGAACCATCCCACTCCCGGTGGTACTTGGAGCACTGCATGTCCGGGTATCGCTACAGTGGGTTTAGGTACAGGCATTGTGAGCGGAGTGGGGGCAGGAACGTGTATTGTTACCTATTCTTTGCCCGGTGGTTGCAGGGCTACTGCAACACTCACCGTACTCCCCCTTCCAGCCCCCATCACAGGTTTACTTTCTTTCTGCGCAGGTGTAACAAGTACACTCAGCAGTGCCACTCCCGGTGGAGCATGGACGAGTGGCAACCCAGTTGTAGCGTCTATTGTATCTGGTACTGGCGTAGCCACGGGCAATACCGCAGGCACAGCGGGTATCACGTATACCTCAACTGGCGGATGTATAACCACAGCAGTAGTAACAGTAACACCCGTACCTACCGCTATCACTGGCACCGCCACTGTATGCGTGGGCAGTACTACCACACTCAGCACTACCACCAGCCCAGTAGCCTGGAGCAGCTCTAACACAGCCATAGCCACAGTATCGGGTACAGGTGTAGTAACGGGTATCACCCCTGGCACAGCCACTATTACTGCAGCCTCAGTAGGCGGTTGCACTACCACCAGAGTGGTAACAGTAACACCCACACCAGCAGCCATAACAGGTAGCCTCACCTTATGCGTAGGTCTTACTACCACCCTCAGCAGTACCACAACAGG
>JAIXSZ010000015.1 GCA_027484425.1 Sphingobacteriales bacterium | reverse complement strand
TCTGGGGTCATTTCTTCCCAGTGTTGAGAGCAAGGTTTGGGTATGGATAATTGGATGCCTGCTGACATAAGGTGTAGCGTATACGCTGTGTGTAAATATACGCCTACTATATAGACGTAGAAAGAAGGGGGATATCTTGGCTGTAGGTGAAAAAAAGGTAGATAAGTTGTAAAAAAAAACCGCCCCAAAACATGCAGTATGAGGCGGAGAAAAGAGCCTGATAACCCAACACCTACGGACGCTGTGCAGTAAATGAACCTGCAGACACAACTGTACCATCCGTACAAGTGAAACTGAAAGTACCTTTTATTTGAGTAGAAGTAACGGAAGTAATAACGAGATTGCCTGAGCTTGAAACCTTAGCCATTACACCCGTTGTAGATATGTATTGTCCGAAATTGCCTTCTGTAGCACTGGTTACATTAGTGAGGGGAAATGTACCAGTAGTGCCCGACCAAGTACCTATAGAAAGATTGATTTGTGGCGGACCAGCTATGCCTCCTGTGACTGTGGAGCCAGAAATGCCCAATGAAGAGGCTACCTCAGCTGCTAAACAAATAGAACCATTCATGGGAGAACTACCACTTATATTGGCCTTCATGACATAACTAGATGAGGAACTACTGGTAGACGGTGTGCAACCACTGAAAATAGCGGCAGCTACGATAAAGACTGCTAAGAAAAGAATACTGAGTTTCCTCATAAGGTGGATATTTTGTTGCTAACAAAACTAATATACATATCCGTATAAACAAATGGCAACAGCACCTTAATATGATTAGTTAATCTAGGCTT
Organism: Sphingobacteriales bacterium; assembly: GCA_027484425.1. Lineage (GTDB taxonomy): Bacteria > Bacteroidota > Bacteroidia > Chitinophagales > Chitinophagaceae > Nemorincola. Next base: position 135,866 of record JAIXSZ010000015.1, on the reverse strand, counting down.
TACATCACCCATGAAGGCCTGTAGTGCAGCCCCTGTAAGTGCCGGGAGTAATACCCTCAGATTTCTTGAAGAGGCGTACAAAATAGTTGACATCGCTGAAGCCACAGTATACACTTATCTGCGCTATGCTGTATCTGCGCTCGTGTAGTAGTTGTTTGGCTAGTTTGATGCGCTCATTGTTGATGTAATCGACGGGGGTGATACCAAACTGTTCTTTAAACCACTTAAAGAATCCGTTGCGGCTGAGGTATGCCTTGCGGCAAAGTTCGTCTACATGTATCTTGCCCGTAAGGTGCTCATGTATGTAGTGTAGCACATAGTGTATACGGCCCTTATTGGTGTGGTCGGGGCTTTCGGCTATCACCTGTTGTAGGTGTTGGCTTTGCACCAGGCGAATGAGTAGCTCTTTCAGGTTGAGGTCTGCAAATATATTCTTGGCTTTGTCGGTGCTGCTACATACCCTCATCAGTTTGTTGATAAGGCCTGTGATCTCGGTATCGTTATCGAAGTGGTACTGATTGAATTGTAGTTTCCAAGAATGGGTTTCGTCTTTGTTACTATTGTAAAACTCGTCTAGATAACTGAGCGTATTGGTTACATATTGTGCATCTACAGCCAGTGCTATACACTGTGTGGGATTAGTGGTGGTAGCCTCCGGAAAGTCGATAATCATGGTTTCGTTGGCGGGTACTATTACTGACTGACCGGGTATGTAATCGAAAGATGGATCGTTGAACAGGTGCATTACTTTTTTGCCGCGCACCATGCTAGTAACTACAAAATCGGAAAAGGTAAGTGGCACTCGGTATGTTTCCTGATAAGACTCAAAAACATTGAGCTCACAGTTGTTCATATTGAAAATGCGCCTGTTTTCGACCAGCGTTTGTAGCTGCTGTGGTTTGGTGAGGTCTATTTTGTGCAAGTGGTTTCGGAGTGCCATATTTGCCTAGTATGATGATTTGAAAGTAGTGTTTATATCGGTAATATTCACATAAAAGGTACAATTGTGCTATTTTTTAGCACGATACTGCTATGATGTAAGTGGCAAATGGTATGAACTTTAGTCATTATTCACATCAACTAAACGTCATAACCAAATGAGCAATTCAACCACAACAACGGGTAGCAATCTGGCAGCTCGTCCGGCATTCAAGGAAAAATATGACCATTACATCAATGGCAAATGGGAGCAACCATCGGGCGGAGAGTACTTTGACAATGTGTCGCCGGTAGACGGAAAGGTGTTTACGAAGGCAGCCAGAGGTAATGCAAAAGATATAGATAAGGCACTGGATGCAGCATGGGCTGCTTTCCCTAGCTGGAGCAAAATGTCGGTAGCTAGCCGCAGTAACATACTGCTGCAGATAGCACAACGAATAGAAGACAATCTGGAATATATGGCAGCGGTAGAAACCATAGACAACGGAAAAGCGATAAGAGAAACAAGAGCTGCCGACCTGCCATTGACCATAGACCACTTCAGGTACTATGCGGGTGTGATACGCGCCGAAGAAGGCACTATAAGTGAGCACGACGAAACAACAGTGAGCATACAACTGCATGAGCCAATAGGTGTGGTGGGACAGATAATACCCTGGAACTTTCCGCTGCTGATGGCTGCCTGGAAGATAGCACCAGCACTGGCTGCGGGCTGCTGCACCATAGTGAAACCCGCCGAGCAAACACCTACCAGCATTATGGTGCTGATGGAACTGATAGGCGACTTACTGCCACCCGGTGTGCTGAATGTTGTGACAGGCTTTGGGATAGAGGCGGGTAAGCCACTGGCTACATCGCCCAGACTGAGTAAGGTGGCGTTTACGGGTGAAACTACTACTGGCAGACTGATTATGCAGTATGCATCTGAAAACCTGATACCGGTGACTATGGAGCTGGGTGGTAAGAGCCCTAATATCTTCTTTCCATCGGTAGCGGCTGCCGATGATGAATTCTTTGATAAGGCGGTGGAAGGTGCAGTAATGTTTGCGCTGAACCAAGGTGAGGTGTGTACCTGCCCTAGCAGAATACTGGTACACGAAAGCATCTATGATGTGTTTATGGAGAAAGTGCTGCAACGCACCAGAGCCATACAAATGGGACACCCGCTAGATGGCAACACCATGATGGGCGCACAGGCTAGCGAAGACCAGTACAACAAGATACTAAGCTACCTAGACATAGGCAGACAAGAAGGTGCTGAGGTGCTGTGTGGTGGTGCAGCCTACCAAGCTGGTGGCGAACTGGATGGTGGCTACTACATACAGCCCACCATATTCAGAGGGCACAACAAGATGAGGGTGTTTCAGGAGGAGATCTTTGGACCAGTGACCTCTGTGACTACCTTTAAAACTACTGAGGAAGCAATAGCGATAGCCAATGATACCCTCTATGGGCTAGGTGCGGGTGTGTGGACAAGAGATGCACACGAGCTATACCAGGTGCCACGCGCCATACAGGCAGGCAGGGTGTGGGTGAACTGCTACCATGCTTACCCAGCACATGCACCATTTGGTGGTTACAAAAAATCGGGCTTCGGTAGGGAAACGCATAAGATGATGCTGAACCACTACAGACAAACCAAAAACATGCTGATATCTTACAACAAAAATAAACTGGGCTTCTTCTAATAGCCGGGACCACAATAACTAGCAGAGCGGCAGCACCCCAAATGCTGCCGCTCTGCTATAACCAAAACTAGTAACTACACCACCCAAAAACAAACAACTATGCCAGTAGAAAAAGTAATAGCCACCGATGCCACCAACGCACTGATAGACCGACTGAGGGCTACACACGGACCGCTGATGTTTCACCAGAGTGGTGGGTGCTGCGATGGGTCGCAACCGATGTGTTTTGAGGAGGGAGAGTTTAAAGTAGGGTCGTCTGACCTATGCCTGGGCACGATAAATGGATGTGCCTTCTACATAAGTGCTGACCAATATGAATACTGGAAACACACCCAACTGATAATAGATGTAACCCCTGGCAGAGGCAGCAGCTTCAGCCTGGAGATACCCCTAGGCTTCCGTTTCCTCACCCGCTCCCGGATGTTTACAGAAGAGGAGTTGAGGGAACTGGGGGATTAATTGAATAAAGTTGAGTTTGATGGTTTAGTTACAGGTTTGGGGATTGAGAGTTGAGAACATAATTGAGTCAATTTTCCGAATTTATCGCAACAAATTTATTGGCATCAAATATTGGCATCAAATATTGGCAATAATTTTATTGGCAAATAGTTTTGCCAATAGATTTATTGGCAGTACTTTTGAATAAATATGATAGTGATGAGTACTGAATGGAAATACCCGAAAACAATTACAGGAGATGCCGCTACAGGAGAACGGTATCTGAAACGAAGCCGAATAAATGAAGAATTTTGGAGGGAAGTAGAAAAAGGTAATCATATTTTGTTTGTAGCTCCCAGAAGGGTAGGTAAAACATCTGTGATGAAAGACCTTGAAGAGAATTGCCCTGATGGCTATGCATGTATATACCAGAATATAGAAGGAGTAAAAACACGTAACGAGTTTTATAGAAGATTATTTGAAATAATTCTGCAATGTGTACACAGATCCAAAATTCAAAAAACCAAAGACTTATTAGCTAAATGGTTTGCAAAATACAAAATATCAGAAGTTTCTAAATCAGGTATCAAATTCTCCGAAAACGAAATAGATTACGAAGGTGAACTGAGAAACATAATACCAGAACTGGTAGATACAGATGTGCATACAGTCATTTTTCTCGATGAGTTTGCTGAGGTTATAAACAAGCTGAATAAGCAAAACATGCAACAAGATGCAGTGGATATACTACACACCATGAGGGAGATACGAGCTGATGCTGACTTCAAGAATTTCACAATAGTATATGCAGGCTCTATAGGGTTGCAATTTGTGATAAAAAGCATAGACAGACCCAAACTAATAAACGACTTGCACCCTATAGAAACTGGCCCACTAAGCATAAAGGAAATGCATGAGTTGGTGCACCAACTGACTAATGATGCAACTATCAATTTTTCTGAAAGCACTGTGGTATACCTTGCCCAGAAACTAAAACATTTATTGCCCTACTATGTACAACTGATGATAGAAGACATAGATGTAATAGCTAAGGAAAACGCAAAGCCCTATGTGGCTGATGAAATGATAGATGAAGCTTTTGAGCGAGTACTGAAAAAGAATAAAAACTTTGATGACTGGCTGGTAAGGCTAAGGGATTATCAGGCAGAGCAATTTCCGTTTATAAATGAAATACTAAAGACCTGCGCCCATAATGGCAAGATAACCGTGCAGGAAATATACAACCTTGCAATAGACGAAAAACATAACAGAAAAGACGACTACATGGACTATGTGGAAGAGCTGATAAACGATGGCTATATAGTAGAGGAAGGTAAAAACATGTACAGATTCATTTCGCCATTTCTACAGCAATTCTGGATAAATAAATACCCCATACACCATGGTCGTTAATAATGTGTCGCAAAGTGGAAGGTATTATCAATCGGCAAATGCTGATGCACAGTCAATAAAAGAAGACTTTCTGATAAGGCTGCATGAGTTTGAGTTGATAATGAATGATATACGCAGCAATCCTATGAAGGGGTCTGTGCAACACTACCTGCTGCTGGGGCGCAGGGGTAGCGGAAAATCTACATTGCTCAGGCGGATACAGGTAGAAATAATGGAAGATGAACTGCTGAGCCAAAAATTTGTGGCGGTGAATCTTGCAGAAGAGCAAGCGAACATTTACCGCTTGTTCGACCTGGTGAATGAAATACTAGATGAGCTGGAAGAAAAAGACATAATAGTAAACAGACCTCCGGAAGTTGACGACTGCAACCTGTATACCCGCAACTTGGTAGGTGCGCTACACGAAGCAATAGCATTATCGGGCAAAAAAGTTGTCCTGTTGCTAGATAACATAGACCGGATCTTTGAAAACATACTCGAAGACCAAGGCCTACTAAGGGAAATGCTGCTGAACTATGACGATGTAAAAATAATAGGTGGTAGCACCCGAATGACAGAACACTTCTGGAAATATGAAGCACCGTTTTATCAGTTCTTCCGACAAATAGTATTGGGAAAACTAAGCAGTGAGGAAATAAAAACACTGCTGCTGCACTGGAGCAACAAGCCAGGGTATGAAGAGCTTCGCAACTTTGTGGAGCAACGCCCTGGGCAACTAGAGACTGTGCGACTACTGACAGATGGGCTGCCCCGCACACTACAGTTTTTTGTGAACATTATAGTAAACAAAGAGCAGGAAACAGGCTATGAATACCTGAGGCAAATAATGGATGTAATGACACCTCAGTACCAGGAAAGGCTCAACTCACTGCCACCAGCACAACGAAAAATAGTACTGCAAATGGCATTTTTGTGGGAGGCTGCCGGCACTAAAGATATAGCCACTGCCTGCAAAATGAATAACAATACAGTATCGGCACAGATGAAACAACTGACCGATAAAGAAATAGTAGAAAAAATAGAAACAGGCAATAAAAACCATTTGTACCGACTAGAAGAGCGATTTTTTAACCTATGGCTCATTTTTACACAGGGCAGCCCCAAGGAAAAAAGAAAAGCGAAGTACCTCACAGTATTTATGGAGCATTTTTATGACGAGAGCGGGTTGCAAATACTCATTTCTAATCACCTGAAATCTCTACAGGAAAACAAACTGAGTACCGACAAAGCAGCGATACTTACAAAAGCCTTAGCACAGTCTCGTTTTGTAAACTCTGACATGAGAGATACTTTATTGGATTATACTTTGCAGTTGCCGGATATGTCAGAAGAATTAAAAATACAATTGCCTCATAAGATATCGGACATACAAGATGATGTACTAAATTTTGTAAAAAAAACAGAGTACACAAAAGCAATAAAACTTGTAGAAAGCATAGAGCAAGAAGATGGGGTAAAAGAGTTTCTACTTGGTTTTGTGAACAGAAGAATGGATGATAAAAACAGAGCAAAAGAGTACTTTACATTAGCTATAAAAAAGGGATATAATGATGCTTTTCTGCTAATGGGTATTCTCTATTATGAATTAGGAGATTTTGTAAAAGCTGAGGAGTACTTTTTCAAGGCGTTGGAATTAGGGGTGCGTTTTACTTTAAAGAGAATTGCATTGTTATACTTTTATCAAGGCAAAGTTGAATTGTCAATTGAATATTTTCAAAAGGCGGTAGAAGAAAATGACCCAGAAGCAAGTGCTTTTCTATCTACCTTATACTACTTCCAAAATAGGAATAAAGACAATGCATTAAAAATGATAAATAGTATCCAAAATTTAGACGGATTTGAAGTTTCATTTATAGTTATTTATATCTGGGCAGGAGATTTTAATAAGGCAGACGAAAGGCTAATGAGTCTAATTAAAGATAAAAACTATGATAATTTAGATTTAGCTCTTGAAACTTTTTTATGTCATTTTCAGGTGAACTTCATCAATCAGTTATTCCGACACGAAGAATATGGCAATGAGCTTAAAGAGCGATTTGCGCCTATGTATTATACAGCAAAAATATTAGGAGCTAAGGACACCAACATCAACCTGAGAATCCCCCCAGAAATAGAAGAAATAGTAAACGTGATATTGAAAAGGGTAAAAGAAAAACAAGAGTTTTATTATGGCAAATAGTGAAGTAATAAAAGAAGTATGATATTAGTGGCTTTGACTATTACCCCAAAGCATTTATGCGTGTAAGTGCATGTTGTCAATTATTGTAAAATAGCACCTCCCTTACCCCCTCCCCGCCATACCCTTCATTACCTTACCCATTACAAATGTGCGGGCAAATCGGGGAAGGGTGGACAGGCCATAATGGAGTATTTGGCTGAGATAGCCAGGGTACACTGTGGTGCGCCTGCCGAGGGCGGTGAGTATGGGTGTGGCAATACTTGCAGGGTTTAGGGCTTGTGCCATGTGCATGCCGGCGCGCTGGGCAAACTGGGTATTGACGGGGCCGGGTGCTACTGATAGTACGTCTACGCCTAGTGGCTTAAGCTCTGCGGCTATGCCTTCGGCAAGGGTTTGGATGTAAGCCTTGGTGGCGGCATAGTGTGCGCTGTGTGGCACTCCCTGAAAGGCTACTATGGAGCTAAACAATATTATCCCCCCGCGGCGCTGAGCGGCAAACTGTGCGGAGTAGTGGTGTGTGAGCTGCATGACGGCTTCGCAATTGACCCGTAACATCTGTAACTCATTGGGCAACTGGCTCTGTGCAAAATAGCCTGATGTGCCATAGCCTGCTGCCAGTACTGCCAGCCCTATGGGTATACCTGAAGTCTGCTCCATGAGTTGGGCTACGCCTGCGGGTGTACCCAGATCTGCGGATATGATTTTTACCTCTACTTTGTGTGCGTTCTGTATTTCGCTGGCGGTGGCTTGCAGTCTGTCGGCATTGGTAGCACAGAGCACCAAATGTAGCTGCGCCGATGCTAATTGTAATGCCAGCTCCTTGCCTATTCCTGATGAAGCCCCTGTGACCAATGCCCAAGGTCCGTATTGGGATAAGAGGCGTTTTTTATCATTTAGAGATAGCATTTTGGGAGTGTTTTTTGCTAGCGAAAAAAGGTTTTCCTTGTAGTGCCTGCACAAGTGCCAGCACTGCCAACAGGGAATACAACGCAGAGATAAAAATGACGGCTTTGGTGTTGCGCACCACGTAGAAAGCCAATAGGGGCAATACTTGCAGGGCATGCATACCTATGAAGTGGGCTATGCGAGGGTCGCCATAGCGGGTGCTCCAGTTGAGAATGGGTATACCCGCCTCGCCATCTGGTCCGCCAATGGTGTGTGTGAGTCTAGAGCCCATGACAAACCCCTCGAGTGAGAACACCACAAATAGTAGGATAGAGAGCCTAATGGCCCACAAATAATAATCGGGTAATAGGGGGAATGGCTGTTTGAAAAACAGGATACCTACGTAGGCGGTGTATACTGTGACAGCGGTAGCGGCTATAGCCATGAGTGAATAGAGTGTGGCATAAAGTGGCGTGGATAGATTGTAGTGCGATAGCTGCCCTCTGCCCGCTTGTAGGGCTATATACAGGATCTCGAACCCTAGGAGAATAATAACTGACCAGCTAAACAAGGGCGCATTGAACGACTGTAAATAATGGCAATACCATGCCATAGCCCACGAATAAAGGAAGGTGGAAAATGCAAACTTAAATGGCTTGTACCATGCACTGACATTGTATACCCTGACCGATGTAGTGGCACTAAGCAACAAAAACGCAATGGATGCTACAAGGCAGATAAGACCAAAGAGGTACAAGGCGTCGTTGCGGTGGCGCAACTCTGTAATGAATGTGAGCATAGCATACAATATTGAACAAATGTAAGTGATGCGCTATGTAAAAAACGATAACAAATGTTTACGTTTTGCGATGGGCTGCTTTTTTCAATCGGCTGAGGTGTACAGGGGTAATACCGAGGTAAGATGCTATCATGTGTTGTGGTACACGGTTGTGAATATCGGGGAATACCTCTGTGATGGAGGCGTAGCGCTGGGCAGGGGTGAGCGCGTAAAGGTTCTTGATGCGGTGATCTTGGTAAATGTAATAGTACTCCGCCACCAGCCTGCCTAGTTTTTGCCCCTGTGGCAGGTGAGCATAACCCCAGTCGATAGCTGCACGGGGCAGCACGATAACAGTAGTGTCTTGGAGTGCCTGTAATGTGTAGATGGCAGGCTGCTGCAAGATGTAGCCCGAATAGTCGGTAATAAACTGGTTTTCGAGCCCAAAGTGTATGGTATGCTCTACACCCTGATTGTCTGTGATAACGACCCGAATAATGCCAGAGGTAATGAAAAAAATCTCGTTGGGCACTGAGCCAGATATGCTTAGGGCTTGCAAGCGCTTGAAGCGGCGGATGGTGGCGTAACTGAGTAGCTCCGATAAGTCGCTGTCGGTTATGTCTATCATTTGCCTTATGTACTGCTTCAGTGCATCCATCACCTAACAAAAATATGTAAAATGGCCACAGTTCTCGTTGTTGAATTTGGATTTTGAGCTAAAATGGAGCCTTGCTATTATACCTTTGTGGTAATGGAATATCTGTTTACATCTGCTCGACTTGGGTTTAGAGCTTGGGATAAAGCTGACCTAGAGCCAATGACCGCTATTAATGCAGATCATGCGGTAATGGAGTATTTTCCGGATGTGCAAGATGAAGTACAAACAACTAGTTTCATTACCCAAATGCAAACCCAAATGGCAGAAAGAGGATATTGCTACTATGCGGTAGATGAGCTGAATACCGGAAATTTTATTGGTTTTATAGGTCTTTCCTACAAGGCATTTGAGGCAGATTTCACTCCTTGTGTAGATATAGGTTGGCGATTAGCCACAGCGTATTGGCACAAAGGTTTTGCTACAGAAGGTGCCAAGCGGTGTATAACTTATGGGATTGAGGTGCTGGGACTGACAGAGATATATGCTATAGCACCGATTGTAAACAGCCGCTCTGTAGCGGTAATGATTAAGGCGGGCATGCACCTGCATAGCAATTTTGCACATCCACTGCTGGCTGATCACCCCCATCTGCAACCCTGCGTTGCTTATAAGGTAATGAGGTAGGAGAATATGTAATTAATCCTCCTCCTGCTCCGTATCGTCTTCTTCGTTTTGGGCGTATTTGTCTTTGTGCTTGCGGGGTGGTACGCCATCAATTACTATTACTATTTCGCCCTTGGGTGGCTTGGCCTCGTAATGTGCTGCCAGTGCGGCAAGGGTGTTTTTGTTGGTTTCCTCAAACATCTTGGTAAGCTCGCGGCAAACAGCCGCTTGCCTTTCGGCACCCATATAGGTGCATAGTTCGTTGAGAGTTTTTACCAGCCTGTGTGGCGACTCATATAGAATGATGGTGCGTGGTTCTTCGGCAAGGGTTTTAAGCATGGTTTGGCGGCCTTTTTTGAGGGGGAGGAAGCCCTCAAAAACAAACCTGCTAGCAGGTAAGCCCGACTGCACCAATGCGGGCACAAAAGCCGTGGCACCAGGTAAGCACTCTACAGGTATATTGTGCTTGACACACTCGCGCACCAGCAGAAAACCGGGGTCTGATATGCCCGGAGTACCCGCATCTGTGATGAGCGCAAAGACCTTGCCCGCCAGTAGCTGCTCTATGAGGTGAGGCAGTACCTTGTGCTCGTTGTGGGCATGGTAGGGGGTGAGGGGTTTCTGTATGCTGTAGTGCCTCAGTAGCACACCAGTGGTGCGTGTATCCTCGCAAAGCAACACATCGGCACTGCGCAGGGTTTCTACCGCACGGTAGGTCATGTCGCCAAGATTGCCGATAGGCGATGGTATAAGATACAGACGCATAGCAGGTGTGTAAGCAATGAGTGAGGAAGATAGATACTATCGAAACACCCTGCTACCTGATGGTATGCAGGATGTCCGAACTAATGAATGCTGAAAGCTATAGAGTAGCTGTGCAGCTGCCTAGCTATTACCCTTCAGTAATCTGAAAATCGAATGATTCCATCACCTGATTGGCCAATAGTTTTTTGCAGGCATCGCGGGTGATAACCTCTGCGGCATCGGCACTGACAGCCTCTACATGCAGTGTTATGTGTTTGCCTATACGTACATCATTGACGCCAGTAAGGCCCAGATTGTGCAGGCTATTGTTTACGGCTTTGCCCTGTGGATCTAGCAATTCCTTGAGTGGCATGATGTTGATGTGTGCAGTGTATTTCATAATATTATATGCTATATGACAATGAATAAAAGTATGGGGTCAAAAGTAGATAGTATGCGGTAGATAGGCAAACAGAAGGCAAATAAAAGTGCTTGTGATAGGAGAATGTTTATTTGCCCGACTCTTCCGCCATTGTTACCTCTGGCTGCTTGTATACCAATGAAAGCAAAACGTACAGTGCAAAACCAAATGGCACAGCCGCTACATGCAAAAACGGTATGGCAACAGCAGAACATACTACCAGTGTGAGTTGAGGCCAAGCTGTGGCGATAGTCCACCGAGCAGGCATAAGCTTGAAGAAGCTCACCTTTGATACCATAAGCCAGCTAAGTATACCTATAATAGCATAAAGTACATATTTGTTTTGCAGGAACTGACCTATACCCCATGGATTGTACCAGGCTATAAGGGGGAAAGATGCTACGAAAATGCCAACGGCAGGAGTAGGCATTCCTCTGAAAAACCCTTTAGGGACGTCGGTAGTGACATTAAATATAGCCAGACGCAATGCTGCAAAACAAGCCAACAAAAAAGCAGGAGCCATAGCCAACATACTGATGTCCATGGCGTTTTTTTCGCTCATCAGTGCATCCCAAAGGAACTTATATAGGATAACAGAGGGCGCAACACCAAAAGAAACCACATCTGCAAGAGAGTCGAGGTCTTTGCCGATGGGGGATAAAACATTGAGTGCACGCGCCACAAAACCATCGAGCATGTCGCAGATACCAGCTATGCCTATAAAAACACTGCCATAAAAGATTTGCTCGGCTCCATATACCCAGCTCCATGTGGGCATGCCAGTATCCATACGCATACTGGTGTAAGGCTGCGCTGTGAGCACATATGCAATAGCCAGACAACCACAAAAGAGATTGGCTAGAGTAAGCAGATTAGGTAGATGCTTCATTGTGCATCAAAAGTAATGATAATCGGGGGAAAGTGGGAATGGCACGTAAATCACAGCCACAATAAGCAATTTCTGTAACGCAGAAGCACTATATCACCATTTCTCCGGCTTGCATTTTTTCGGCGTTTTCGGCGAATTGTAATGCTTCGAGCATTTCCTGGATGTTGCCATTCATGAAGTCGTCGAGGTTGTAGAGGGTCATGTTGATGCGATGGTCTGTGATGCGCCCCTGCGGATAGTTGTAGGTGCGAATCTTGGCAGAGCGGTCGCCAGTGCTAACAATACTTTTACGGTGGCGGGCTATTTCGTCTTCTTGTTTGCGTACCTGCTCTTCGTAGAGGCGAGTACGCATCATGTTCATTGCTTTCTCGCGGTTGCCTAGCTGCGAGCGTTCTGTTTGGCACATAATGACTGTACCTGTGGGTACATGGGTAAGTATTACTTTGGTTTCCACCTTGTTTACGTTCTGGCCACCTGCACCACCACTGCGTGCTGTTTCCATTTTCACATCACTCTCCTTCAGTTCAAAGTCTACCTCCTCAGCCTCAGGCAGCACCGCTACCGTGGCTGCCGAAGTATGCACCCTGCCGCTGGCCTCGGTGGCTGGTACACGCTGCACACGATGTACGCCACTCTCAAATTTGAGTGTGCCATACACATCCTCACCAACTACCTCTAGCTGCACCTCTTTATAGCCACCCACTGTACCTTCTGTTTCGCTGAGTACAGCTACCTTCCAGCCTCTGCGCTCGCAGTAGCGGAGATACATACGCATAAGGTCGCCGGCAAAAATGCTGGCTTCGTCGCCACCTGTACCTGCGCGCACCTCGAGAATGGCATTTTTCTCGTCTTGTGGGTCTTTGGGTATAAGGAGTTTGCGCATTTCCTCCTCCAGTTCGTTTTTCTGAACTTCCAGTTTCTCTAGGTCTTCTTTTGCCATGCTGCGTAGTTCTTCGTCGCTTTCGGTTTCGAGCACTTCTCTGGCAAAGTCGAGACTATCTACACAGGTTCTGTAAGTTTTATAAACAACAACTATTTTCTCTAGCTTGCGGTATTCTTTTGATACCTGCGAAAAACGGGTATTGTCACTCACAATCTCAGGATTGGTAAGTGCTACGCCCAAATCGTCGAAACGGGCTTTGATTGCCTCCAGTTTTTCTACTATAGAACTCATAGTTGTGTTGTTGAATAATATATTTTCTTGCTGTAATATACAGTATAAAAGTGTGCAAAGTTACGTACAATCGTTGAACTATTGATGTGGGGGATGGAATTAATGGGGTGGGGGTGCAAGTGAGAGTAGGTGATGGAGAGTAGCGCCGTAAGAATAGCAACTGCTACACAACAAAGCAATAGACAGCAACGTTAATTGGGGAACTCATTGAGACCAAAGAAAACGGCACAGCTAGAAAGAGGTGCGCAACTGCAATTACCTGCAAAAACGTATCTTTGGGATATTGTTTCCGCAGAAATAAAAAGCATTTTAGAGATATGAAACCAATAAAACAAATTGCGCTGGGTGTGTTGTTGACCCTGAGTATTTTTAGTGCAGTCATTTACAGTTCGTGCTCAAAAAACGAATGCGGAGCAGTTACTTGCCTCAATAAAGGTGTGTGTGTGGGCGGCATATGTAAATGCACTACTGGTATATATGGTGCTAATTGTGAGCTGATATACAGTAAAAAGTATCAAGGTATCTATAAAGGGCTGCCACCTGATGATGCATCATCGGACACTACAAACACTTTAATTTTTAGCACCACATCAGATACTACTAATTTTAACCTGATGGATGTATTGTGGATAGACACTAGTGGTAATGTAGCTGTTAATCTATCGATAGAGTTGACCAACAATAGTAGTGCTGGTTCTAATTTCAATGTGTCTCCTGTAACAGTAAACAATTATAGATACACAGGTATAGGCAGTGTAGATGGCACTACTGCCAGCCTGAGACTGACCAAAACAGACACACTAGGTGGATCTACCAACCTGTATTTCAATAGTTACATCAGATTTTAGTACTTAGGAACCGTAGTATAAAAAATAGATAATAATGAGTGAGCAAAACAATCAGATTTCTACAGAAAAAGCACCTCAACCAATGGGGCTTTATCCGCATGCAAGGCGAGTAGGTAACTTATTATTCTTATCGGGTGTTGGGCCACGTAAACCCGGAACAGACGAGATACCAGGCTTGAAAAGTGACAAACACGGCAATCATCAGTCTTTTGACTTTGCTGAGCAATGTCATAGTGTGTTTGAGAATGTGCGTGTGATACTTGAAGAAAGTGGTAGTAGCTGGGATAAGCTGGTAGATGTAACCGTGTTTTTGGTAGATATGAAGCGAGATTTCCATACTTATAACAAGCTGTATGCAGAATACTTTAAGGATAATCAACCTTGCCGAACAACGGTAGGTGTAGATTCTCTGCCTAGCGCTATAGCCATAGAGCTGAAGTGTATAGCAGTGATAGACTAAATTTACAGGGCAATAGCCACAATATTTTACTAAAAAAAGTACCATTACTCATGCTGGCATATTATAAGCATGAACAATGGTACTTTTTATATTTATAGCGCACTCAGCGCTGTGCGTTAAACTGTCATTTCTTTTACAGAAGGAGAAATAGTTAATTTGCCAGCTGTTTTGGCTATAATCTCGTCGATAGTTACTCCTGGTGCGTATTCAATACACACAAAGCCATCTGGTGTAACATCAAACACCCCTAAATCTGACACAATTTTTTTAACACAGCCAACACCTGTTAGTGGCAACGAGCAGCGCGGAAGTAACTTGCTTTCGCCCTTTGGGTTGGTGTGCTGCATGGCTACAATAATGTTTTTGGCAGCAGCGACAAGATCCATAGCACCACCCATACCTTTCACCATTTTCTTGGGTATTTTCCAGTTGGCTATGTCACCGTTTTCGGCGACCTCCATAGCACCTAGAACAGTGAGGTCTACCTTGCCAGCGCGTATCATACCAAAACTCATGGCACTATCGAAGAATGCAGAACCAGGCAATGTAGTAATGGTTTGTTTACCTGCGTTTATCAGGTCTGGATCTTCTTCGCCCTCGAAAGGGAATGGGCCCATGCCCAGCAATCCATTTTCGGATTGCAGTACCACGTTTACACCTTCAGGAATATAGTTGGCTACAAGTGTAGGTATACCAATACCGAGATTTACATAAAACCCATCTCTGAGTTCCATGGCTATACGTTTAGCTATTTGTTCTTTATTGAGTCCCATGTTATAAAAAATGTGGGGAAATGTGATTGATTAAATAATTATTGAACAGAAGTAACATTGTGAAAGACTATTACCGTTGGTAGTTTTTAGTCTTTCTTTCTTACTGTTCTTTGCTCTATGCGTTTTTCGTAATCAGTGCCCTGAAAAATACGGTGAACGTATACGCCAGGCACGTGTATATGGTTGGGGTCAAGTTCGCCGGGTTGTACTAGTTCTTCAACCTCGGCGATGGTGATTTTGCCAGCCATAGCCATTAGCGGGTTGAAGTTGCGAGCGGTGTCTTTGAATATTAAGTTGCCCATAGTGTCGCCTTTCCAAGCCTTTACTATTGCGTAATCGGCATCGAACGCATGCTCCAGTAGGTATGTTTTACCATTGAATTCGCGTGTTTCTTTGCCATCTGCTACCTCTGTGCCTACACCTGCCAGTAAAAATACTGCAGGCATACCATATCCAGCAGCCATGCAGCGTGTAGCAAGGGTTCCCTGAGGTACGAGATCTACTTCTAGCTCGCCGCTGAGCAACTGGCGTTCGAACTCGGCATTTTCGCCTACATAAGAAGAGATCATTTTTTTGACCTGCTTTTGTTCGAGGAGCAAGCCTATACCAAAACCATCTACACCGGCATTGTTAGAAATACAAGTAAGGTTGTTTACTCCTTTGCGCACCAGTGCGGCAATACAGTTTTCGGGTATGCCACATAGCCCAAAGCCACCTAGCATTATTGTTGCGCCAGATGGAATGTCGTGTACCGCAGCATCGGCACCAGCCACTACTTTTTTCATGAAAGTTATTTTGTGTGCTAAATTAATGGTTCTGATTCAAAAGTTATTGGTAATTGTACGAATGAGAATTTGTAAGAGCGTCCTATCACTTTCGTATCAGCACACGTGCACCTGGTTTTACAATTCGATAGAGGTCATCTACATCTGTGTTTTTCAAAGCAATGCAGCCGTCTGTCCAACCTATGCCCATGTCTATCATGTCTTCGCCCCCTTTCCATACGCCATGAATGCCCACATCGCCGCCTATTTCGGCATCTTTTGGTATTGCGCCTTGTAGTTTCAATTTATTGAATCGTGCATAAGCCGAATCGTTTGGGTAGTCAATATGAATAAATTTGTTGTACCTACCGCTAATGTGTTTTTCCTGCACTTTATACCAGCCCTCTGGTGTACGGCGGTCGCCCTTCATCATTTTATTTTCCTGGGGTTTGGGACCGAAAACGACTTTGTATGACCTGATTTTGCGTTTGCGATAATATACATCCAACACAAAACGGGACTTACTAACAACAACCATAAGCGAGTCGTTGTCAAGTGTATCAGGGTTGATGGGTGCATTGAGGTTTACGAAGGGACGAATGATTCGGGTTTCTGTTACACGCTGAGATCCTTGGTAGTATTGTATGGTGCGAATGATGTTTCCATCTTTGTCTTTTCGCTCGTTCAATATTTTTACATCTGTAGGCTGTGCGAGACTGATAGTGACATGCAGCATTGCAACCAATAGCCAACCAATAAAAGAAGCGAGTGATCTGTTTTTCATTATTTGCTCAACTGCTTGTATTCTTCATAAGAGATCATCTTGTAGTCGGCAGGTATTTTGAAGATCGAGGTTGATAATGGAGTAGCAGATACTTTAGTAGCTTGGAATACCATGCCCATGCCATTTTCTTCGTCGTACTGGAACCGAAGTGGTAAAAATGTGGCATTAGGGAAGCGAGTGTAGGTAATGGGCTCTGCCGGTTTCCAATCTTTGGTGTATAAAATAGTAACCTTTGCATTGTTTTTGTACTTTACTGTACCCTGATATACAACTAGACTATCTATTAGTTGATTTTGTTTTTTTTCATTGATGACTCGATATCCTGAATACTTTTCTTGTTTGGCTACGAACTCTTCCATGCTCAATTGTATCGCATATTTGGTTCCATTTCTATTTTGGAGGGAATAAATAGTATTGTTTTTGCAATCGAAAAGGGTAATGTCTTCATATCCATTGTCCATTTTCATTACTTTTTTTATTTCTGCCCCTTTGAATGATATTGCATACACACCAGATATCTTATTGTTATCTGGGGCTGTGAGCAAAACACTGTATTCGATGGTACCTTCGGAAAAAGGTTGCTGAGCATAGACGTTGGTAATGCCAAGCCAGTGAAGTAGTAATAAAAGTGAGCAATAGATATATTTCATAGTAGTATTTAGTGTTTGCGAAAGCTACAGAAGGAAATGTGTAAAAGAAGAAAGTTGCTATAGGCTAGTATTTATAACACGTTCTACACTACTCAGCACTACACCCATGTTAGAAATACAGCAGTTCGTACTTACTATCATCGTTTTACAGCTTCGTTTCTGCTGCTTGAGATACCATAAAGGGATACAAATTACCAAGATTATAACAATAATTACTGTGTAAGCGACTATTTATTTATAGAGCTACGATTTGAAATGGTGTAAATTCGTAGCTGTTTTGGTTTTTTATACAAATAATATATGAGAGAGCGACTGAAAAAATTTAAAGGAGCAAAGGGTTTTATAGCAGGAGCAGCCCTTTCGGCAACAGCTTTTATGTTTATAAGGGCGCAAAACAACGACCCATACTTTGAGATTGCCAAGAATCTGGATATATATACCAACCTGTTTAAAGAGCTGAACACCTTTTATGTAGACCCTATAGAACCAGGTAAACTGGTAAAAACTGGTGTAGATGCCATGCTGCAGGAGCTGGATCCGTATACCAACTTCATATCGGAGGCTGATGTAGAAGAATATGAGATTATGACCACTGGTAAATATGGAGGTATTGGTGCCAATATGCAGCGAAAAGGCAACGACATATATGTAGCAGATGTGTATGAAAACAGCCCTGCGCACAAAGCAGGACTACACCCAGGGGATATGGTGGAGTCGATAGATGGGCAGCCGCTGAAAGGAAAAACAATAGAAGATTTGGGGTCGCTACTGAAAGGCTCGCCGGGCACACAACTGAAAATGAAGGTAAAAGATGCCTATACACAAGTGGTAAGTGAAAAACTAATAACAAGAGGGGAAATAGAGATATCGAGCGTGCCGTATGCAGGGCTAGTAGGTGCACAAAACGACATAGCGTATGTGCGCCTAACACAGTTTACACAACAGTGTGGCAATGCTGTGAAGGATGCCTACGACAGCCTGAAAAAAGTGCAGCCATCGTTGAGGGGAGTGGTACTGGACCTACGCAACAACCCTGGAGGACTGCTAGATGAGGCCGTGAACATTTGTAACATTTTTATAGACAAGGGACAGAGCGTACTTACTACCCGGTACAGAATAGAAGAAATGAATAAGGAGTACAAAACCACTATTGCTGCATGGAATAAAGACCTGCCATTGGCGGTGCTGGTGAATAAAAGTTCGGCATCGGCGTCGGAGATAGTGGCGGGTACCATTCAAGACCTTGACAGAGGTGTGGTAATAGGTGAGCGCTCGTATGGTAAGGGACTGGTACAGGTAACGCGCCCTTTGGGCTTTAAATCGCACTTAAAGTTGACTGTGGCTCGGTACTATACTCCAAGTGGCAGATGTATACAAGCGCTAGACTATACGAGAAGAAATGCTGATGGAAGTGTGGGGCTCATAGCCGACTCGCTGAAAAAGACGTTTAAGACAAAAGGCGGACGTAATGTGCTGAGTGGCGGCGGTGTATCGCCAGATGTGATAGTGAAAGATGAGCCAATGAGCCTGATAGCTGTAACGCTGTATACAAAAAACTACATTTTTGATTATGCTACCGACTATGCTTCTAAACACAAGACAATAGCTGCACCAGACAAATTTGCGCTTACGGATGAAGAGTTTGATCAGTTTGCTAAATGGGTAGAGAACAAGGACTATTCCTACAAATCAGAAACAGAACTGCAATTGGATTCGCTGAAGAAAACTGCTCAAAAGGAGAAGTACTTTGAGAATGTGAAAGGAGAGTTTGACGCATTGAAAAATAAACTATCGCACGACAAAAAACAAGACCTTATAAAGCATAAAGATCAGGTAAAGCACATGCTGGAAAGTGAAATAGCATCGCGTTATTACTACACACGTGGGCGCATGGCACAATCGATGCAGTATGATAAAGAACTAGAGAAAGCAGTATCGCTCATAAACACACCAGCAGAATATAGTAAATTATTGAAGCCGATAAAGAAGTAGAATAGAGGCAGCTTTAAAGAAAGACAATCTTGATAGCACCCAGAATAGTGGTAAGCACCACCACTGCCACCAGTAAATAGGTAGTAGTATCTGACTGGCTTATATCTTTATATGAATACCTGATTTTCATTCCTACAAACTTAGGGAGTATTATGTTTTTCCCCAAATATTTGACTGATAATTAGGGGTTTATGCTGTACGTATTATTACATTCATTAGGCTGGAGAACAAAAAGAGGGCTGTCTCGTATAAATGAGACAGCCCTCTTTTATTAATTAAAGATTTCTATGTTTAATTATCTGTTTACGGTGAATTGTTTTGTAACAGTACCACCTTCGTTAGTGATGTTTACAAAATAAACACCGTTGCTGAGGTTGTCTACAGATATAAACTCACCGAACATGCTACTACCTGCTTTATATTCGTTAGCAAATACTTGCTGACCCAACACATTATAAATAGCAACAGTTACATCAGATGGATTTTGAAGCATACCTTTTACTACTATTCTGCTAGATGCTGGATTTGGATATACCTGAATATCTTGCATTGGTTCGAGGCTAGCAACGTTAGTAGAAGGAAGTGTTTTCCACATTAGGCGTACTTTCGCTTCAATACAGTTTTCTATTGCTCTGTCGGCAGTTGTAGCACCATATTTTTGTACCATACCTATTACCTTAGTGTACTTAGGATAACAAGTGCTACCATTGATAGTAGCTGGTATTGTGTAAGTGTAGCTGCGCTCTATTGAATCGCCCACAGCAGGATTAGTGAAAGCAGTATCACCCCAGATACCATTACCACCAGCTGTAGCAAGGATTTTGCGTACTACATCCATGTGAGAATAAACAGTAGGGCTAGCAAGGCTTAGACCCTTTCCTATAAACCAAGAAGGGCTACCACTAGCGCTCATACTACCCGGATTGTTAAGACCAATAGCACTTGTTTGAGTATAACCAGAACCTAGACCAGATGAAATGCTATCTTCTACGATATATCCATTAATACGATAATTGCCAGTTGCTGCTGCTAGTGCTTTTGCTTTAATTTTTATTGAAATAACACGAGTAACGCTATCCCACAAGCACACCATACTCACATCGAACGTAGGCGTCAATGCTGCACGTGCACCTGTAGCTCCCGGCCATGAACCTCTGCTGAGACCAATGTTGGTAGGATATGGAGCTCTATCAACCGTACCCATAGGAAAACCTGCGATGTATCCTGTGCCACCACTTGCCTCATTGCTATTAAATGGGTCACCTGTTAGTTTCATTTTATCGCTGCTTCCGTTGTGAAACGATGCAATTATTGCTTTTGGATAATTTGCATTAACACCATAGGGTTCTATTCTTTCCTGAATTACTTGAGCACCATCAGGACACCACTGACACCATGTACCAGTACCCTCTTCTACTAGCACGTGTTTTTCACCACCACTAGTTACTTTACTTTGTGCAGAAACTGCGCCAGCTATAAGTAGCGCAGAAGCACTTAAAAGAATAGATTTCACCTTCATTGTTTTATGTTTTAGGTTGTTAAAAAGAATTTTTGTTATCGCAATTTAACAACTTTGAGCATAACTAACAAAAAAATTGTTGATTTTTTAACGAAAAAGTTGCTATGAAATTTGTTGTTATTCTCTTTGTGTGTTTTCGCGATGGTTTTAGCTTACTGTTATCTTAAGAGGGTTAACCATTTCTAAATTAGCCTTACTTTTGCCAACTATTATAAACAATATGAAATCAACAATAAGTATACAGGTGGAGCTGGCTGAAGACAAGATGCCAGAAAATATAATGTGGACTGCACCAGACGGAGGAGTACCAGACCTACAGAAAGCGAAAGCAATATTGCTGGGGCTGTGGGATGGCGAGGAAAAATCGGCGCTTAGGATAGACCTTTGGACAAGCAAAATGATGGTAGACGAAATGAATGACTTTTTCTACCAGACGTTGTTTGGGATGGCAGATACGTATGTGCGAGCTACCAGAAACGAAGAGCTAGGTAAAGAAATGAAAGCGTTTGCAAAAGGTTTTTTGAAAAAAGCCAGTGATGCACTGGAGCAAGCCGACAAACAATCGTAATAAATTGACTGCGCAATTTTTTCAGCTAATTAAACACAACAAATAGGTTATCACTTTTTAAAAAAATAAATTTATGTCTCTGGAATTAAGAGTAATGGACGAACTAAAAAACGCAATGCGCGCAAAAGATGAAGCGGGACTGCGTACGTTACGAGCTATAAAAGCGGCAATAATTATAGAGAAAACAGCGGAGGGTGCAACAGGCGAAATAACTGAAGCTATGGAGCTAAAAATGCTGCAAAAACTTGCTAAACAAAGAAAGGATTCGCTGGACATATTTGTGAAACAAAACCGTGAAGACCTGGCGGCCAAGGAACGCGAAGAACTAGCAATAATTGAAAGATTTTTGCCTCAGCAAATGACGTCAGAAGAACTCAAAGCAGCTGTGACCGAGATCATTGCACAGGTAGGTACTACAACTGCTGCAGACATGGGCAAGGTAATGGGTGTTGCCAGCAAACAACTGGCAGGAAAAACTGACGGCAAATCAATATCTGAGATGGTAAAAATTCTGCTAGGTTAGTATTCTTTATTTAGCATCATCTTATTCATACTATGTGGTCACCTTAATTAGGTGACCATTTTTGTGAAAAGTGATTGTTTTAAATTGGTTGTTTTGAGAGTACATTTGAGTATCGAAATATGTCTATAGATTTAGCAAGTGTTGTCATTATTCTTTTGTTTTTCGTTCGTGGATACATGAAGGGGCTGATCGTGGCTGCATTTTCGGTAATTGCTATTTTGTTAGGATTGCTGGTGGCGCTTAAGCTGTCACAGTCTTTTGCATCGTGGTTGCTGGCCCACGATTATATAGCATCTGGCTGGGCCCAAGTAGCTAGTTATGTAATACTATTTGTAGGAGTGGTGATACTGGTGAAATTTGTAGCCCGCATCATTGAAAAGGCTGCCGAAGGCTTGTTATTAGGTCAGGTAAACAAACTATTGGGTGGGCTTCTTTATGCTTTTTTGGGTGCAGTAGTATGGAGTTCCATATTGTGGATTGGTGCCAGGGTGCATGCATTCTCAGCAGAAACTATATTAAGTTCTAAAAGTTATTCTTGGCTATCGCTATTAGCACCATGGTTTTGGGAGCAGGCGGGCAAACTACTTCCTTTTGTACAAGATACTTTTAGTAAACTAGATCATTTCTTTGATACCATAAATCAACAATCGGGCAATGTGGGTACTCATTGATAATTATGATTCGTTTACATGGATACTTCAACACTATTTGCTACAAACAGGTAATCAGTGTGAGGTGTACAGGAATGATGAAATATCGCTGAGCCAATTAATAGCCATCAATCCTGAAAGAATAATTATTTCACCAGGACCTTGCACTCCTCTAGAGGCTGGAATATCTATGCAGGTGATAGAGTATTTTCATAGTCGAGTTCCGATATTAGGGGTATGTTTGGGTCATCAGGCAATAGGAATGTTCTTTGGTGGCCAGCTGACACATACAAACTACCCTATGCATGGCAAAACAAGTGCCATTAAACACAATGGGCATGGGTTGTTTAAAAACATACCATCACCGACTACTGTAATGCGGTACCACTCGCTAATGATTACTGCACTAGACACGACAGAACTTGATGAGATAGCCAAGTGCGAAGATGGGACAGTGATGGCGGTGTCACATCGACACTTTCCAAGTATGGGTGTGCAATTTCATCCAGAATCTGTAGGTACTGAATATGGATTACAAATTCTGAAAAACTGGGCTGATCTATAGTTTTTTTGCGTTGTCGCTGTATACACAGGTTTATTTCGTGGATTGACAATACAATTTACGAGGGTAAAAGCACTCCTCGCAGGTTGCGTTTCGTGACCTTGTATTTAAGGTGGCAAAAGAATAGCGGCTGCTACACCGCAGAATAAAAGACTTAAGAAACAAGGTGACATTATTATTTCATCACTGGTACGCAAATATATCGGTGGCACAATCTTAAATTTGCGGATATGCAGAATTATTTAGCCGGATTGAATGAACAGCAGCTTGCTGCAGTGCAACATATTAATGGTCCTATAATGATAGTGGCTGGTGCTGGAAGCGGAAAAACCAAAGTACTTACTACACGTATAGCTCACCTGATGAATAATGGTGTGGATGCGTTTAATATACTGGCATTAACCTTTACTAATAAGGCTGCGGCCGAGATGAAAGAGCGTGTGGAGAAGGCGCTTGGCAATACAGAGGCGCGCAACCTTTATATTGGCACGTTTCACTCTGTATTTGCTAAAATACTTCGCTCAGATGCTCATAAACTAGGCTACCCTAACAACTTTACTATTTACGATACCGACGATGCCAAAAGTATCATAAAGGGCATAGTAAAAGATATGAACCTAGATGATAAACACTATAAGCCATCCTTTATTTATAACCGAATATCTGCTGCCAAAAACGGACTTATAAACCCGGCCACATACAGGCTAGACACGTATATACAGCAAGAAGATGCAAAGAGCAATAGACCACTACTAGCTGATATATATGAGATGTATGTCAAGAAATGTTTCAGAAATGGTGCGATGGATTTTGATGATTTGCTCTTTAATATGCATATACTGCTTACACAGCACCCAGATGCGCTGGCTAAGTATCAAGGCAGATTTAAGTATATACTGATTGATGAGTATCAGGATACCAATACTGCACAGTATGCGATCATAAAAATGCTTGGTGCACGAAATGAGAATATATGTGTGGTAGGCGATGATGCCCAAAGTATCTACTCGTTTAGGGGCGCTACAGTACAGAACATACTACAATTTCAGGATGACTATGACGATGTAGTAGTGATAAAACTGGAGCAAAACTACCGAAGTACACAAACCATACTGGATGTGGCGAATACTGTAATAGGCAACAATAAAAATCAGATTCCCAAACAACTGTGGACGAGCAATGCAGAGGGCGAGAAGATACTGCTGGCCCGAACAATGACTGATAACGATGAAGGACGATTTGTGGCAGATAGCATTAAAGAACAGCAAATGCGTAACCACTATGCCAACAAAGATTTTGTGGTGCTATATAGAACCAATGCTCAGAGTCGTTCGTTTGAAGAGAGCCTGAGAAGAATGAATATTCCTTATAAATTGGTAGGTGGCACCTCCTTTTATCAGCGTAAGGAAGTGAAGGATTTTTTGGCATATCTGCGAGTAATAGTAAATCCGCAAGATGAAGAGAACCTAAAACGTATTATCAATTATCCGGCAAGAGGTATAGGTAAAACATCGATAGATAGGATAATAGTAAGGGCAAATCAGCTAGATGTAAGTTTTTGGGAAACGATCTCTAATCCTGATATAGACGGTGTGCGATCCTCACAAACAGATGCCTTTGTAAACATGATCAAGAGTTTTGGTACTATGCTGCAGAAGCAAAATGCTTATGATGTGGCGTTTGCAGTGGGTAAACATACTGGACTTGTAGCCGACCTTTATAACGATAAGAGTGTAGAAGGTATAGCCAGGTATGAAAACGTACAAGAGCTGCTGAACTCTATAAAAGAATTTACAGAAACGCCAGATGAAGAAGGAGAACTACAAGAAAAAACACTTGGCACCTATCTGCAACAGATAACACTGCTAACAGATGCAGACCAAGACAAGGATGAAAATGCAGATGCTGTGAAGTTGATGACGGTACATGCTGCTAAGGGATTAGAGTTTCCATGTGTGTTTGTGGTGGGTATGGAAGAAAACTTGTTTCCGAGTGCAATGAGTATGTATGACCGTGCAGACTTAGAGGAAGAAAGAAGACTGTTTTACGTAGCCATCACTCGTGCTAAAGCTCGCTTGTGGATAACGTTTGCCAATAGCAGATATAGATTTGGAAGTCTGGTACAAAACGACCCAAGCAGATTTATAAAGGAGATACCTGCCAACCATATAGACAATACATTTACTGGCACTGGCAATAGGGGACCAGCTCAAAATACGCCGACAGGAAATTTATTCAACCAATCTTTGGATAAACTACCTTCTCTAAAAAAACTTGCCGATAAGCTGGCTGCACCTAAGCCACAGGCGCACACACCATCGGCTGATTTTGTATCTGATGATGCATCTGCGATGGATGTAGGAATGCAGATAGAACATCAGAAGTTTGGGTTTGGAATAATTACATCATTGGAAGGAAATCCGGCAAACAGAATAGCCAGCATAGACTTTGGCGCTGTGCATGGCGTTAAAAAAATCATGCTGAATTTTGCAAAACTGAGGATAGTGGGAAAGTAACCTCAGGAAGCACCTTTGTTTGCTAACAGATCGGAGTACTCAACGTGTGTATCTATAAAGTGCTGGACATAGCTGCAGTAAACTATTATGGAGAGACTGTGTGAACGTGCATGTTCTAGCACGTAAGAGACTAATTGTGTACCTATGCCCGAACCTCTGGCCGATACTGGAATTAGTGTGTGCATAAGCACCATGCTCCCTTTGAGCCACCTGTACTCCAAAGATGCCATTTCGCCATCAGGTAGCATTGCCTCGAACCTAAACATCCTCTTGTTATTTGTGATTTCCATAATTCAGTTTTCAGGTACAAATTAAGTAAAATGTGGTGCAAAAAAATGCGGTGCAGTTAACTGCACCGCAATGTATTTATTCGTCACTTATATCTTATACTAACTTATTTTGCTTTAGCAAACTCAAGTTTCAATATCATAGTTACTTCGTCGCCAACTACTGCTCCACCAGCTTCGGTAGTAGCACTCCAACGAAGATTGAACGCTTTGCGGCTAATTTTTGCAGTTGTTTTAAAACCTGCTTTAGTATTGCCGTAAGGATCTACCATAGTACCGCCGTAAACCACATCAAACTTTACTTTTTGGGTAACGTCGCGGATGGTCATATCACCTTCCAATACATAATTGTTTCCTTTAGATTTTTTGAAAGATGTACTAGTGAATTTGATTTGTGGGAATTTTTCAGCATTGAAGAAATCATCACCTTTCAGGTGTTTGTCTCTCATTTCGTTATCGGTATTAATGCTGTTTACATCAACAGTAAAGTTGATCTTAGCACCATTAAAATCGGCAGCTGGCGACTCTATGCTACCATCAAATTTGTTGAAACGACCTTCTGTCTCAGAAACCATAAGGTGGGTAACTTCAAATTTTACAGAAGAGTGGCTTACATCTACACCCCATTTAGCAGATTGTGCAGAAACTGCAGCACTTACAAATAAGAATGCTGCGGTAAAAATCGATTTAGTCTTGTTCATTTTTTTGATTTTTAGTTGTTTGATTGTTTTGTAGTGCAAATATATGTACATACACGCAATTTTGAGTATTAATTTCTATTATGGCATTATAGGCAATGGTAAGCATAAGACAAAGGATAGCTACTTCTTTTGCGGATTGAATATTAACCTAAGCGGCTTTAAATGAAAAATAGAATGAAGAACCTTTTCCATATTCGCTTTCTACCCATATTTCTCCTCCATTTTCTTTTATGTACTCTTTGCACAGGGTAAGACCAATTCCAGTACCCTTTTCGTTGTTGGTTCCATACTGGCTAGTTATAGAAGGCGAGAACAATTTATCTATATCTTCATTGTGAATACCAACCCCATTGTCACTTACACAGAATATTACCATACCATTGTCTGGAGAGTGGTTGCAGCTAACATCTATACTGCCATTATTATTTGTAAATTTCACAGCGTTGCTCAACAAGTTTCTGATTACGAAATCGAAATGTGAAGGATCAACATTCAATTCTGGGCAATCTATTATTTGATTGGTGATAGTGATGTTTTTTCTGAAAGCGCTTGCTTCTATCAATTTGAAATTGGCAGCTAAGAACTCAATCGGAGAAAAACGTGTTATTACGCTAGTTATTCCCTTTATGGATGAGCTACCCCAAGCTAAAATTTTGCTTAAGGTTTCGTAAGTGCTGGATAATAAGTTTTGAAGTATATCAAGAATTTTTTCTTTTTCTTTTTCATCTACGCTTTCATCCAAATACATATCTAAAATCATAGAGGCATTGCCTACAGGGCCTTTTAAGTCGTGACCAATAATGGAGAATAATTTGTCTTTGATCATATTAGAATTTTGCAATAGCACGTAGTTTTCTGCTAACTTTTGGGCATCTTTTTTAATCTTAGCATTGTAAAAAAATGTGGTGATGACCAGAATGAGTAGAGAAACCAATATGACTAAGCCTAGATTATTTTGCAGTTGACTATTTTTCTTTGCAAGGGTCAACTCTTTTACTATTGCTTTAGATTCTTTTAGTTCGTGTATTGCCTGCAAGTTGTTTACTTCTTTGGCAATATTTATGTCATAAACAGATTTGTGTACCCCGTCATGTTCGCGCATTGCATCTACAGATTCTTTATACATGCCTTCATCATAGTATATATCAGACAGCAATTTTAGCAAATCAGCTTTTAATTGCGGGTTGTACCCCATCTCAGCACACATTTTGATTGCCTCTTTTACATATGCTATTGCCTCACTGGGTTTGTCTTTCATTATTTCTGAAGCCATCAAGCCAATAACTTGCACGTACCTTTCTGGTTGATGATATACCTTAACAGAATTCTCTGCGATTTTTAAATAAAAAATTGCACTATCTTTATTTTCTAGCAGAGAATACGCGTGCCCCAAATTTGTAACAGAGAGAACATTAGATTCTAGAAATTCTTTTCTTGATTTTGTACTGTCGTAAACAGTCTTGAAATTGTGTATTGCTGTTCTGAGATTTCCTTCTTTAGCAAAGATTATTCCCATATTGTTCATGATTGTCCATTTTTCAGACATCACGAAGGAGTCATTAGAAGGACGAAGCATCAAAATATTGTAATACTCCGCTGCCTTTTCTAGGTTGCCTATCTGCTCGTTCAAAACAGCAAGCTTCATATAGGCCAATCCTTCTAAGTATTCACTGTTTATTTTTTTGCTTAAGCTTAGTGCGCCAATAAATAGATTGGTAGCCTCTACGTATTTGCCCCTCTTTCCCAATAATGTTCCGTTGAAGCAATAGGTTTTTATTATGCCTACTGTATCTTTTTGCTTTTCAAAAACTTTTAGAACTCCTTGTACGCTATTCATTGCAATGTCTAAATTCCCTTTTTCGGCTAAAATGGCAAGTTTTATGAGTTCCATCCATGCAATACCCTCTTTATAATTGTTCTTTATGCAATATTCATACCCTCTTTGCTGATAATACTCGGCAGAATCATAGTTTGAATTCTTGTAATATTGAGACAATTCATAGTAAGCATTACTCTTCTCTGGAATAGCGAATGAACCTTGTATGATGTTTTGGTACTGTTCTACTTTTATTTTGCTGTAAGTAATAGCAGGCAACACAGTAAGCAGAATTAGTAGTGTTATTTGTTTGAGTGAGCCGCCATTTTTGTAAAGCATAATGAAAGGGATTGGGAGGGAACTAGTATGTTAACATTGTAAACATAGAAACAAATAACGGTAACCGTTATACTAATGTTAGCAGTAACAAGGCATTATTTTGACTTGCTGATAACAAAACTGTCAATTTGTGTAATATTGCAAGTGTAGGAGTGACGGTTGTAAATAAACATACTCTACTATGTTATCACTAAATAGTATGAGTACTTAAGTGACCGATACTTGCGGTGAAAACAGGCAAACGTACCTTTACGATAACTACGACAATAGCATGAGCAAAGAGATAGAAGTACTGAGAAGAGAGATAGCACCGTTGCGCAATGAACTGATAAACCACCCATTATATGCGAGCATAAAAACGCTCAGATCTTTGAATGTTTTTATGGAACATCATGTTTTTGCGGTATGGGATTTCATGTCTTTGCTGAAATCGCTACAACGTAAACTAACTTGTGTAGACGTGCCATGGGTGCCAAGAGGAAATGCAGCCACTCGTTACCTGATAA
Source organism: Sphingobacteriales bacterium (assembly GCA_027484425.1). Taxonomy (GTDB): domain Bacteria; phylum Bacteroidota; class Bacteroidia; order Chitinophagales; family Chitinophagaceae; genus Nemorincola. The sequence continues at coordinate 106,799 of JAIXSZ010000015.1, read as the reverse complement.
ATGAGATAGTAACTGGCGAAGAGAGTGATGTGGACCAAAGTGGAATGAGACTAAGCCATTTTGAGCTATACCTTAACGCAATGAAAGAAGCAGGCAGTGATACGACATCAATTGAGAAACTAATACGTCATATAGGGGAAGGAAAGAGTGTAACAAATGCATTGGATGCAATAAAAGTAGCCAAGCCGATAGCCGATTTTGTAGAAAATACGTTTAATACAATAGCAACGGACAAGGCTCATGTGCTAGCGGCTGTTTTTACTTTTGGGCGTGAGGATCTAATACCTGGAATGTTTTTGTCATTTGTAGATGAATTGAATAAACAAACAAACTATAAGGTAAGTACATTTCAATATTACCTAGAGCGACATATAGAAGTAGATGGTGGGCATCATTCTTTGTTGGCCTATGAAATGACAGAACAGTTATGTGCCGACAATAACGAGTATTGGGCTGAGGCAACTAATGCTGTGAAAGAGGCATTGAGAGCTAGAATAGCATTGTGGAACCATATACATGAACATATTTCACATTCTGTATAAAGTTCAAAAAATACCTGCAAACACTAGAATGGATGTAGAGAAAACTAGTCTGTTTCTTCAACTATTTCGTGAATTACTTTGTCCATTTCAATAACTGCAGCCCTAAGACCATCTAGCATACTTTCATAATTATCGCTATCTGGATTGTTATTTTTGAGGTAATTGATAATGCCTTGAATAGTAGTAAGTGGACCTCGCAATTTATGTGACTGTACCCAAGCTATGGACAACAGTTGTTTATTGTTTTTCTCAAGGATTTTAATGAGTCTAAGATATTCGGTAATGTCTCGTCTGTAACAGCTGACACCTGTTATGTTTCCATGCTCATCGGTAATAGGCCTAAATCTAACTTCTATGTCTGGTTCTTCATTGTTGTATCTTATACCTTTATCTATTGGCTCATACAGCAATCCGGCTAAAACTCTCTGGTAGCAGTCAACAAGTTTGCTGTAGAATTGTGGTGCATGATCCTTTATAAGTAATTCTGGTTTGCCGATTTCGGGGTAAGTACCAAAGTATTGAAACATACCTATTCTGTATGCTTTATTGAAGGCAAGTAATGAAAAGTTTTTGTCAACCGACCACAGGAAGTCGTCGGTATTTTCTATTAGTGAAAAGAAGTTTTGCTGGTCTTCTTTAATCTTATTTTGTAATTTCTCCTCCACCTCAGCACTTTGGCTTACAATCTTCTTATTCTGTTGCTCAAGCGATTGGTGTCGCTTTTTATATGATCTGTTGATATAGAGTATGAGTAAAACGGACAATAGAATAAGTAAAACAAGTACTGCAGTACGTAGTTTATTAATTTTTACATCTTTTTCTAGTGAGTCAATTTTCTGTTTATCTGCTTCTCTTATGATACCCTGCTCTAGATCATTGACAATAATTTTCTGGGCTTTCAGCCATTTTTGTTCGTGAATATTATGATGTGTATTGAGGTATCTTATAGCCTCAGGGTAGTTGCCCAATTTTGTGTAAAATTTGTAGTAAACGTCTGATATTCTGAATGCTAGTTCCAAGGTGTCATTAGAAAAACCAAGCTGTAGAATTTGAGATTTTAATGAATCGCAATAAGTTAACTCTTTATTCGCTTCAGACATTCTACCATCTTCAATATAAATATGGGCTAGTTTTAGTTTGTTGAAAATTCTATCGGTCATGTCTCCATTCACTTGTGTGCTGAGCAAAATGCTTTTATTGAGATAATAAACAGCGGAGTCTTTTTTGCCCAATTGGAGATATGCACTCCCTATGTTGCCCATCACGACAGAAACAGCAATGTCCCAATAATTATTGGGGGCGGGGTAAAGTTGCTTGTTGTTTGCAATGTATTTCAGGCACTTGTCATAGTAAAATATCGCACTATCAGACATGCCTGCCTTCTCGTAAGAAATCCCAATATTAGAAATAGTTTCCTGCCCTCGAAAGGATTCGACGAAATTGACGTTGTTGCAATATTCAAATTTATCAGCAGACTGCTTGAAGAGATGAGCAGCATGAAGATATTTGCCACTACGATAATATGCCATACCTATTCTGAATAGATAAGAACACTCTTTGCAAGGTAAGGAGGAGGTGCTAACTATTTCTCTGGCTAGGTTGTAATACCGAAATGCAACATCAAATTGGTCGGACGCAAAAGCAGCGTCAGCCATTGCCAAATAAGCGTTGAATTTGAATCCTGTATCTTGTTTTATAACGGGGTCTGTTGTGGCAAGATAATACATGGAGTCTGCGTAAGCTGAAGCTAAGCGAACATCGGGTAAATAAAGCAGGAAAATAGTGTGCTTTCTATTATATATTTTAAATTTAGATGGTGGTGAAAAAGTAACGCGTGTGGAGATTGAATCTATAAATTGCAAGCATACTTTTGGGCCCGCGGTATCATTTACTCTAGAGATATTATCCAGTAATTGTTTTTCTTCAACTTTAGTAGGGGGTGTTTTGATGGGTGTTTTGCAACTAATGGACATGCAAAGAATACCCCAAAGGAACGTGTGAAAGAGCAGATATGTAACCTGATTTAGCATGGCTAATTGCAAAATTATGCATTAATAACTTGTAGCATTTATTTCATTTTTTGCTATTCCTTCCTGCCAAATTTTTTCTGTTTTCAATCTCTTTCACAATAGCATTTATCAAAGTGTCTGTAAGTGGCTTAAGAGCATATCCGTTTACATTTTTATTTGCTGTAGCCTTATCGGAGTCAGCTTTGTTGATAGATGAAGACAGTACATATATGGAGCAGTTTTTCTTAATATTGTCGTTAAAATTCTCATAACTATCTAAAAAATCCCAACCATCTATTACTGGCATATAAATATCTAGCAATGTGATAAAATGTATGCTATTAGCATTGTCACAGTTTTCTTCAATGTATGTCAACCCTAATTTAGGGTCAGTAAACTCAATAATACTTGAATTGGGAAAATTATTTTTAAGTATGTACCTGCTGAGCAAATTGTTCATTGCTACATCATCGATCAATATAAAACAGTATTCTTCTGTCATTTTTGTTGGTTTTTTTGAACCTTTCTTTTTTAGTTTCTATAAAGGACAAGGGAAAAGGGTATTTCGTTTTTTAGGGTATTCTTAAATTAAGTTTTGTTTCAATTATAGCCTGTTTTGTGTTGATTAGAGTCAAACTTTGTCAGTACTTTATCATTCTATATAAAAGGCAAAATAACATTTTAAATATAGTTATTCGTTACGTGTCAGGAAACTCTATTAAAAACTTTATGTTTTCCTCTTCTTTGCTATTTACAGAAAAAACACCCCCCATATTTTCGATTATTTCTTTTACATATAGAAGCTTAATACTGCCTCCTGTCAAGTGTTGATAGAGTTTTTTATAGATTGCAGAAATACTGTCTTCTGTGTCATTTAGTTTGAATCCATATTGCTGGTCTTCCAAAATCAATTGTACTTTATTATTTGTTTTATTACTCGATACTTTTATTTGGGTATGTGTTTTCCCATCTGAGTTCTTTACAAAATTGAGCATTAATTGTAAGCAGGCTTCGAAAAGATAATATCTGTCAGTGCGTAGATAGTTGACATGAGAGAAATCGGTTATGAGGTTGATATGAGTATTGGGAAGAATGTTAGTAAAGGTTTGTTTGAGATCGAGGAACATTCTTGATAAGTCTATGCTATCAATGTTTATTAGAGCATGTCCTTTTACAAGCAAAGTATTGTGGAGGTCTCTTATTACCTCGTCGAGTTTTTGAGCTATTCTTCCTACTTCACCATTTAGTTCTTTTGCGTCAGTTTCGCTCAAAGTGTGTTCGGTAATAAGTGTAGAAACCCCTAATAAATCGGCAACCTTTGCCCTGAAATTGTGAGACACTAAATAAGTAAAATCTTCAAGGCTTCTATTTCTTAAACTGAGATCTCTTATCAGTTTATCCTGTTTAATCTGTGCTACTTTGCTATCATACCTGAGTTTTATGGCATTTAGTGCATACGCAAATTTGTTTGCTAAGCGTTCGAGTATACCTATTTCTTGTGAATCAAAAACGCCAGGTTTGTCGGAATATATACAAAGCACACATTTTTGACCATCAACTAAGTTCATAGGCAAACTAATAGAAGCATGAATATTATGTGAAATTGCATTTTGTAGCCAAGGAGAAAAAACTAAAGATTTTGAAAAGTCATTAATTACTTGGGGTTTTCCTGTAAACAAAGCAGTAGCTGTGGGGCCATTTTTTTGTACCTCGTTGTTTAGATCGATCATGAAATTATCAAGATAGTGTAGGGCTGAACCATATTTATGCATTGGGAAAACTAATTGCTTTTCGTGTAAAGGATTGGGGGCGAAGCCAAACCACACAAGCTGGTAGCCGCCGAGCTGGATAATTTTTTTGCATACATCATCTATCATGTCATAGTCGTCGGCAGTACTGTAAATTACGTTACCAACTTCGTTGAGTAAGTTTAATTCTCTTATTAATTTGAGATTACTCAATCTAACTGTTTCTGTTTTAGTAATAATTTCAGAATATACTATAATTCCCCCGATGGCGTCATCATTCTGTTTCCAAGGCGTAATTTCCCATCTCACGTATTCTTCTGTGCCATCAGGCATATAGAAAATATCATTTTCCTTTTTCTCTGTTGCTCCAGCTAAACATCGTTTGTGAACAGAGCGCCATTGTTCGGAGATTATTGGAAATAATGAATAGAAATTTTTGCCAATTACCTCTTGCTCAATAAACCCATAGCGTGATAGCCAATTATTACTTGCAGAAATGAGATTCATTTCTGTGTCATACATGGCAACAGATGCTGGCATTTGCAACATCAAAGTACTTAAAGAAGGAACATTTATGCGTTTACTCATTGTATAAAAGGACGCTGTACTTAATGTAACACTAGTAAGCTTTTACAAATACGAATCTACTGTTCTATGTAAAGGGCTCGTGTGTTAAGTACAGCCATTAAAGATAGTCACAAAAATCTAATTTGTGAAGTGAAAAAGAAGAATGATTGAAAATGCTCATTCGTGTGGAATGAAAGAATAGAGTAAGCGCTAATGGATTATCGACGGATACATGTGAATAAGATCAAGATATTATTGGATGATTTTTAATGAAGTAAATTGCAGTTGAATTTTGAAACAACTTTGAATTGATATGGAAGAGATGATCTATCAGATAATTAACAACCCAGTACCTTCTTTAGCAATAATAGGAAATCTGATACTGATAGAAAGTTTATTGTCTGTTGATAATGCAGCAGTATTAGCAACTATGGTAATGGACTTGCCTGAAGATGAGCGAAATAGAGCGTTGCGGTACGGTATATGGGGTGCCTATTTTTTCAGGGGACTTGCTATGCTATTTGCTGCGGTGCTTATAACTATCTGGTGGCTGAAACCGATAGGCGGGTTGTACCTTCTTTTTCTGGTGTATAAATGGTGGAAAGGAAAACAAACTCCAATGGATACGGATGATGTGATAGACAAAAAATCCAATTGGTTTTATAGGGCTACAGTAGGAAAAATTGGTAATTTCTGGGCTACAGTAGCCCTAGTAGAAATAATGGATATGGCGTTTTCGATAGATAATGTTTTCGCAGCGGTGGCTTTTACTCCAAATATAGTTTTGGTATGCACAGGCGTGTTTATTGGTATACTGGCTATGCGCTTTATAGCACAATGGTTTGTGAAACTGATGGAGAAATACGTCTTTTTAGAGACATCGGCATTTGTAGTAATAGCAATATTGGGGATGAAATTAATGCTGTCGCTATATGAGCATTTTTACCCTCAAGCTACACTATCTGTGTTTTTGGGTAGCCACACTGCCGATGTATCGATAACATTGATGACAGTAGCTGTGTTTTTTATACCTGTTTTGACTAGTCTACTTTTTAATTTCCCACGTAAGTCGCAGGAGTAAAAAAGTTATGAATATGCGGTTAGTAGTCGATACCTAAATCTTTGTTGTAGAGACCTACTGGCATGCAGCCGGAGAATAGTAGTTTATTGCTTTTAGGGTCATAAAAATTGACGTATGCCAACTCATCGTCTCCATTTACAGGAAGGATATTTGCGACAATTTCTTTGATTTTTTTCTTCTTTTTATTAATGATATATGCCTGCCCTGATAATAATAGAAAGCAACCAACGCCTCGTTGCATGAGGGGTTGTAGCGCGTTTCGGTATTGCAATCTTAAGCCCGGATACAACTCTAAAGGGTAGTTTCGCAAGGTGTCTAGACCTGATGTGGTGCCGTAAGTAGAATCGCCTATTTCGTTTAGTATTTCGATTGTTCTATTTATGTCTTTAATTTTAAAAGAAAGGGTATGCCCTTCAAATAATACATGAACCTGAGGTTTTGCCCAGAGGTTGTGTAGCTTTATTGTGCGCTGGGCAGATAGCTCCACAAACATAGCCAGCGACAATGTGAGCAGTAATGCATACTTCATCAGTCTGATTATTTATTGCTTAATAAAGGACTTAAAACAACTAAATTTACCACCAAAATAGCGATTATGAAGAGTTTTGCGAGCGATAATTATGCAGGAGTGTTGCCAGAAGTAATGTTGGCCTTAAGTGCTGCGAACGAGAACCATGTAAGATCATATGGTGCAGATGACATTACCGCCCGAACGATAGCGCTATTCAGAAAAGAGTTTAATTGTAGTGATGCACAAGTGTATTTTGTGTTTAATGGCACTGGTGCTAATGTGCTGAGTATAGCGAGCGCAACCCAGTCGCACAATGCGGTGCTATGTGCGGATACCTCTCATATATATTGTGACGAATCGTCGGCTCCAGAAACATTTACAGGTTGTCGCTTTTTTCCTTTACCCTCTAATAACGAAGGTAAGCTAACACCTGAGATTCTATCAGCAAGATTGATAAGGAAAGGAGACGTGCACTATGCACAAGCCACGATGTTATCTATTACCCAATCAACTGAATATGGAACAGTTTACAGTGCCGCAGAAATAAAAGCACTGAGTGCTATTTGCAAAGAGAATGGTTTGTACTTGCACATAGATGGGTCAAGATTTTTCAATGCGGCATCTGCTTTGGGTTGTAGTTTGGCTGAAATAAGCTCCGATGCTGGGGCAGACATTCTATCGCTTGGGGGCACTAAGTCTGGGATGATGTATGGCGAAGCCGTTGTAGTGTTTAATAAAGAGCTGTCGAAAAACATTGCATACAAACATAAACAGGTAATGCAGTTGGCATCTAAAACAAGGTACATAGCAGCACAGTTTGAGGCAATGCTGAATAATCAGCTATGGCGCACCACAGGAAGCCACGCCAATAAGATGGCGCAACTGCTCTATGAAGCGCTAGTAGAAAATAAGGAAGTGAAAATTACGAGACCCGTACAGGCTAATGCAGTGTTTGCTGAAATTCCCAGACACTGGTATGAACCACTGCAAGTGCACTATCCGTTTTATGTGTGGAAAGACGATACACACGAAGTGCGCCTGATGTGTGCGTGGGATACTACGGAAGAGGATATAAAAAACTTCAAGTCGGCACTGAGTAAATTACAACCACAAGCGCAATACTAGTACAAGCGAGAAATAGCCACAATGAGCTCTGTGGGGCGCTGGGGAGTAGGCGGATTGCTAAGCGCAAACTTGCCATATTTATCTATGAGAAAATAGGCTGGAAGTGCCTGTATACCATATTTAACAGCAATATCTGCGTACCAGCTACCAGAAGTGTAGGTGTGATAACCCGATACTTTGAATTGATTCGTTACTTGCTTTGCTAAGGCAGTATCTTCATCGAGGGAAACATAAACGAAACGCACTGGTTTGTTTAGAAAAGATTGTTTCACTTTGCGCTCCATCATTCGCATTTCGCCTACGCACTGTTTGCACCAGCTGGCCCAGAATGTAACATATACCACGGTGTCTTTAAGACTAGAAAGCTGCACAGCAATTCCAGATAATGTAGTAGTTTGAAAATCGGGGGCAGGCATTCCAGGTGATAACCTTTCTACGATATCTAGTTGTTTCTGCAAAAAAGGCAAGTATTGGCTACTGGGAAAGTAAGTGGTAAATTTATTCAATTCTTGTTTTGTTCTGCCAACTTGCTGAACTCTGATTCGTGCATAAAGTCCCTGCGCTATACAATATTCACTACTCTGTTTGGGTAGGTTTTTGTACCCAAGAGCGATAATGCTGTCTAGCAATATCCTTGCTTTTTGGGTATCGGATGATGGAAAACCCAAACCAGCCGCTTTGAGTTTACTTTCGAAGACACCAGTAAGATATAACAGATAAGATGGGACCTGTAACAAATCATCGTTGAACTTTTGCGGCATGTGCTTTAGCACTATATAATTTTCTGGGGGTACAGTATCTGTATATCGCTGCAACTTCATCATTTGGTGCATAAGCGGATACTGCTGAAGAAAAAAGTAGTTGTAATACTCAAAATGTGACAGCCAAACTTTTTTGAACAGTGGAGGCAATTTGTATTGGCTTTTGTTGGCAAAGTCTTCTTCCTTTTTGCGCTCTTCTTCTATACCTGCATAAAATTGTTCTGGCTCTTTGCCCAGAATATTCTTTATGCGCAATGTGTATTGGTTAAGTCTGCCTCTGGTAATTGTGTGCAGCGCAACAAAATTTTGCACCTCACTACCTGTGCCACCATAATGAATGCTACTATCGAAACGGCGAGTATCGGCAGAAAGGTGCAGGCTATCGCCATCATACAACATTATTTCTGCCAAATGATTTCCGTGTGTAATTTCTGTCTGCACATATATGCCTGAAGGGAAAGGGAGCGCAATAGAAAAATATCCGTTTTTATCTACCAATGCATAAAACTCTTTGGGATAATATGCTAGCTTGTTGTCATTGTAACTAATTTTTATGCTATCTGATATAGGATGAGTAATAATACCAGATAGCTTAACAACACTATAAGCATTGGTAGTTAACAATGACAAGCAACATAAAAAAACGCTACTAAGCCACCGCTGTAACAAAACAAAACGGAAGTAAAGTAGCGTTTTAAGAAATATCATTTTTGATTAAATTATGCCTCTGTGAGGGTAGGTAGTGGTCTTGAAGAATAGTTTTTTACTGCCTTAGCAATAGCTGCGATGTGAGGTGGTGTGGTGCCACAGCAACCGCCTAACATATTCACCCAGCCTTCTTTAGCCCATTCTGCCACAATAGCAGCTGTTTGCTCTGGGCTTTCGTCATATTCACCCATTGCATTAGGTAGGCCAGCATTGGGGTAAGCCGTTACATAACAAGCAGCTATATTGGCCAGCTCCTCTACGTGTGGGCGCATCTCTGCTGCACCTAACGCACAGTTGAGCCCTATACTAAGGGGATTGGCATGCATAACAGAAATATAGAACGCCTCCAGTGTTTGTCCGCTAAGTGTTCTGCCTGAGGCATCTGTGATGGTGCCAGAAATCATCACCGGCAATTTTTCAGTTTTGGTGTCTTTGAAATATTTATTGATGGCGTAAATAGCAGCTTTTGCATTCAGCGTGTCAAAAATGGTTTCGATAAGGAGTACATCTACTCCGTTTTCTACCAGCGCTTTTATTTGTTCGTAATAAGCGTCCGCTACTTCATCGAAAGATATAGCTCTATAACCTGGATTGTTGACGTCAGGAGACAGAGAGAGCGTTTTGTTCATAGGACCAATAGCTCCTGCTACAAAGCGGTCGCTTACATCTATTCCTTTTTCCTTGCCGTACTCGATAATAGCCTCTTTGGCAACCTTTGCAGCAGCAGCATTAATCTCGAAAGCTAATGGCTGCATGTCGTAGTCGGCCATAGAGACGGTTTGTGCATTGAAGGTGTTTGTTTCTATAATATTTGCTCCAGCATCAAGGTATTCTTTGTGTATGGCTTTTATAATATCGGGCTGGGTAAGGCATAACAAGTCATTATTGCCCTTGACATCTGTGTGCCAATCTTTGAAACGTTCGCCCCTGTAATCTTCTTCTTGCAGTTTGTAACGTTGTATCATGGTGCCCATAGCACCGTCTATTATTAGAATGCGGTTATCGAGTAGTTCCCGCAGCTTGGTTTCTGTATTCATATACCAAAGGTAGGGAATAGGAGAATAACCTTTGGTGGAAGAATATATTTTAACCTGTCTTTGATCCACAGATTGCTTGCGATATCGCTAACTTGCAGTTATGTTTGCCGACATAATATTACCACTCAATTTACCTCAGGTTTTAACTTATGGTGTACCTGTAGACTTGCAAGACCAGCTACGGTCTGGCATGCGTGTGGAAGTAGCGCTGGGCAAAAACAAACAGTACTCGGGGATAGTAGAGCGGCTGCACAACAACAAACCAGAAAACTATATAGTAAAGCCCATAAAAGGCATTATAGACGAAGAGCCTGTAGTTTCAGAGCAGCAACTTAAGTTTTGGCGGTGGATAGCCGACTATTATATGGCATCGCCAGGAGAGGTAATGAATGCAGCGCTGCCGGCACACCTAAAGATGATGGGCGAAACACGGCTGGAGTGGGTGGGTGATGATAGTGTAGTGTATGACTGGAGCGACGCTGCCTATGGCGCTGCTCAGGCTATACGAATGCGTAAAGAAGTAACCATTACAGAGCTAAGGACTATAGTGCATAATACCCACTTTGCGGCTGTGCTCAACGAGCTGCTAGAAAATGAAGTAGTAGTGATAAACGAGGCTCTGGAAACGGTTTATAGACCCAAGCGCGAAAAAGTGGTAACACTACACCCGAGATTTGTAGAAGAAAAACAATTGATTGCACTGTTTGACGAACTGGGTAAAGCGCCCAAACAACTACAACTGTTGATGGGGTATATAGAGCTGAAACAAAAAAACGGTGTAGTTCGGCAACAAGAATTACTGGACAGAGTAACAGGTATTACCTCTCAGCTGAGAACACTTATAGAGAAGGGCGTTTTTGCAATTACCGAACAAAATGCCGACCGTCTTCTTTATACAAATGTGGCCGAAAAAAAAGAAATTATTTTTACTCCGGCTCAACAAACTGCTTATGATCAACTATGCAAAGCGCTGAACGAAAAGAATGTTACTCTGCTGCATGGTGTGACTGGAAGCGGTAAAACATTACTGTACATAAGAAAGATAAAAGAATGCATAGCAGAAGGGAAACAAGCTATACTGCTACTGCCAGAGATAGGACTTACAACACAGTTGGTAAGCAGACTTAGGGCTTTCTTTGGCGATGAGTTGGGTGTATATCATTCGCACTTCAGCAACAATGAACGAGTAGAAATATGGGAGAAGGTACGAAAAGGTAAATATAAGGTAGTAGTAGGCCCAAGGTCTGCAATGTGGCTACCATATGTGGATGTAGGACTCATAATAGCCGACGAAGAACATGACTCCTCTTACAAACAAAAAGATCCGGCACCGAGGTTTCATGCTAGAGATGCTGCCATCTACTTGGCATCGATGTACGGCTCTAAAGTACTGCTGGGCTCAGCTACGCCTTCTGTGGAGACTCTTTATAATGTTCGGCAAGGCAAGTATGCCTATGTATCACTTAAAGAGAGGTATCTGGGCGTAGGCATGCCAGAAATAACCATTGTAGATGCCCGATCGCTCAACAAAGTAAGGACGCTAGGTGTGAAAATGCTGACACCAGAGCTGCAAGACTCAATAAAAGAAACGTTACAGCAACGCCGGCAAGTAATTTTGTTTCAGAACAGGAGGGGATACGCACCGTTTTTGCTCTGTACTACCTGTGGCTGGACACCCAAATGCACCAACTGCGATGTGTCGTTAACCTACCACAAAAGCACAGATAAGCTGCACTGCCACTATTGCGGCTTCAAGAACTTAGTGATGCAGACTTGTCATCAATGTGGCAGCAATACACTTACCAGCAAGTCGTTTGGTACAGAGAAGATAGAAGAGGAAGTAAAAATAGTGTTTCCGGATGCGCGTGTAGCCCGAATGGATGTAGATAGTATGCGCGGAAAACATACGGTAACCGAACTGCTGAGCAAACTGGAAAAGAAAAAAATAGACATACTTACAGGAACACAAATGGTGGTTAAAGGTCTGGACCTAGAAGCGGTAACACTGGTGGGTGTGATAAGTGCTGACAGTTTGTTGTCATTTCCAGATTTCAGGGTCAACGAAAGGGCTTTTCAACTTATGGAGCAGGTAAGTGGAAGAGCTGGAAGGGCAGACGGGCAAGGTAAGGTTATCATTCAGGCTTACAACATTCAACACCCAGTGTTGCAATGGGTGAAAAACCATGATGTACATGCGTTTTACACCAACGAAATAAGATATAGGGAACAGTTTTTCTACCCACCTTTTAGTAGAATAATAAAAATTTCATTTAAGCATACTGAAGAGGATAGAGCAGCACAGGCCGCTCAGATAATGGCAGAAGCGCTAGCAACAATAGAAGGAATAGCAGTGCAAGGTCCGGGACCAGCAATGGTACCTAGGGTGCGCAATCAGTACATAAGGGAGATATGGATAAAATGCCCTAGAAATAATATTTTGGTCAATAAAGTAAAATTTTTTATCAAAGAGCAAAGGCTGTATATACTGGGGCTGAAGGGAAATGCGAATGTGCAAATAGTATTTGATGTGGACCCGATGTAACTATAGCTAACAAAAAAGCCGGGTTGTGCGACCCGGCTATATAAACAAAAAACTATTTAACTACCTATATCTTCCTCTGTGCTGGTACGGACGGTACCCGTATCTTTTTTTACCCCAGAAATGTGAGCGTGTCCATACGTTCTTCTTGGCACCATAGTGCTTTGATGTTCTTACAGGTTGCTTATACATCTTGTAAGAAGTTCCGCTTACGCCACGCATTCTGCAGCTGCCCATGCTTGCTATAAGCGCAAAAAAAACAAACAATAAGATAAATATTCTTTTCATCAGCAATTACATTTCGTAACGGGATTAAAGATATAAAAGTAAATCATTAAAAAAAGACAGTCTACTCGACAAGATAAAAGAACAGAAAATTATTCCTCAGTTTTCTTCTTCTTAGCAGTCTTCTTAGCTGGTTTTTCCTCGGTTAATTCTTCACTAGTTTCGGGTGCTTCAGCCGCTTTTTTAGGAGCTTCTTCTACAACTTCTTCCGCTACTTCCTCCGCTATTACTTCTTCAGTAGGTTCTTCAAATTTCAGCAGGTCATTAGACTTGAGAATTTCGAACCACTTCAACATTTTTTTCATGTCGCTGACATAGACACGTTCTTCGTCAAATTCGGGAAAAATGTTTTTGAAGTAGGATTTAACAGCATTGTTATCGCTGGATTTTACAGCTGCTGCTGGGTTTGATGTTTCGTTTTCGAGCATTTTTATAAAAACGACCTGTAAACGTACGTTATCACCTGTAGTGTATACTTCTATACTCTCCAATGGGGTTACGTTGTGCTGACGAGCAGATATAAACTTGGTAGTTTTGTCTGACACGCTTCGTACTATTGCGCCATCGCTTTTAGTGGTCATTAACTGATATAATCCGCTAAGTCCGGTAACCGCTACTATTTCTCTATATTCCATAATATGTTTTGAAAGGGGAGCAAAAATATCATTTTTATAGTTAACACGTGTACTTTTGCTAAAAAAGTTCCTTTATTGCCTTTCGTCGTTATATATTTGCCTTATGATATTGTCAGACTCCCGTATCCTTGAAGAAATAGAAAAAGGCACCATTGTTATAGAGCCATTCGACCCTAAAAAGCTTGGTTCAAACTCGTATGATGTGCACTTAGGCAAATATCTGGCTATGTACAATGATACAATGCTAGATGCCCGCAAGCATAATACAATTACCCACTTTGAGATACCTGCTGAGGGGTATGTGCTGCAGCCACACACGCTGTATCTGGGGGTTACGTTAGAATACACCGAAACGCATGCTCATGTTCCTTTTCTGGAGGGTAAATCATCTACAGGTAGGCTGGGCATAGATATTCATGCTACCGCTGGCAAAGGAGATGTGGGATTTTGTAACGCATGGACGTTAGAGATTTCTTGTGTACACCCAGTAAGAATATATGCTGGTATGCCGATAGGTCAGTTGATATACTTTCCGGTGGAGGGTGAAGTGCTTAACAAATACAATAGTAAAACCGATGCAAAGTACACTGGGCGCACTGACAAGCCTGTAGAAAGCATGATGTGGAAAAACAAGTTCTAATTCACTAGTTAAATTTACAATTTACTGTATGGCTCTCAACATGCCCACGTTTTACAAGCGCACTGGTAGTGCCGTTGTTTTTGGGGCAATCATGCTCTCGGGGCTATTATTTGAGCATCCATGGGTTTTTGTAAGTTTAGTAGCGCTCATTAATTTGCTGTGCCTGCGCGAGTATTTTGGGTTGCTGCAAAAGATAGACGAGGGCAAGTACTGGCCTAGGTGGCTACATGTAGCACTGCAAATCATTTCGCTTTTTTTGCTGGTTCTTTTTGCACGTCCTATGGGTTATTTATCTATAGAGAAACCTCTTTGGCTTACTTTTACTGTTCTGCCCCTTACCACCCCGATACTTTTACTAGCTTGTGTTTTGCCTGTTAAAAATGCATTGCCAGCGCTTATTCAGTCGGTGAGCGGTCTTTTCTACATAACATTGTCGATGATACTGCTGGGCGATATGCGCAATCATGATTTTATATTGCCTATTGCGATAATTGTGATGATTTGGATCAATGACACAATGGCCTACATTGTTGGTTCTTTCATAGGTAAAACTCCTTTTTCTACTATTTCTCCCAAAAAAACTTGGGAAGGAACCGCTGGTGGAGCGGTCTTAACAGTTATAGTGGCCGGTATATATGGCTATTGGCCTGTAGGAGGTACTATTAGCAATAGTCGAACTATAGATTGGATATTGATTGCCACCATAGTAGCCGTGGCAGGTACTTTAGGAGATTTATTAGAGTCGAAACTAAAAAGGCTGGCTAATGTAAAAGACTCTGGTAACATAATGCCAGGTCATGGCGGAGCATTGGATAGATTTGATTCGTTGCTTATAGCTATTCCTTTCGTGTGGGTGTACTACAGTTTGTTTATGTAATCATTCAGCAGGTGGAGTTCTTCTCATTTCTTTTTTCAATGAGTCTATCCGTTTTCCTTCTAATCTTTTTTCTTTTGCTGCCTTCGTAGGTTTGGTTGCCTTTCTTTTTTTAGGGATAACTAAGCTTTTGGTAACCAAAGTCTCCATTTTACTAATAGCAATTTCTTTATTTTCTAGCTGCGATCGGGTTTCACTGCACTTTACAATCAAATACCCGTCTTTATTTATCTTGTTTTCAAGTTTCAGTTGTATTCTTTCTTTTTCTTCGGCATTAAAAAACCGTGACTCTGCCACACACCACAAAGCTTCTACCATTGTTTCTACCTTGTTGACATTTTGACCGCCTTTGCCGCCACTGCGTGCTGTCTTAAATTGTATTTCTGTTGAAAAGTCGTTCACAGAATCAAAAGTACGCACATATAGCTGTATCATACTTAATTTTACAGTGAACGTTTGATTATACTATGTCAGATTTTTTACCATCATTTAACTCCCTCATTGTAACAACGATTACTAATGAAACGGATAATGTCAAGACTTTTGGGTTGAAGCGGGAAGATGGAAAGTCGATAGACTATAAACCAGGTCAGTTTGTGACGCTTTCGCTTAAAAATGGGGAAAATGAAGAACGTAGATCTTACTCATTTTCGTCTTGTCTTGCTCTTAATGAACAAGCATCAATAACAGTGAAACGGGTGGATAATGGTACATTTTCCAGATTTCTGCACGACAATGTGCAGCCAGGAGATCTATTGCTTTCTTCTGGAATAGGTGGTTTTTTCACCTTACCTCAAAATACTGCACGGTACAAACGATATGTTTTTTATGCTGCTGGTGTGGGAATTACACCAATATTGCCCATGATAAAAGCTTTGCTTCATGAAAATTCAAGCACCAATATTGTGCTATTTTATAGCAATAGCAGCCCTATTGCTGTGCTTTTTATTGATGCATTACAGCAGTTACAGCAATCGTTTGAAGATAGGTTTGAAATAGAGTTTCTTTACAGCAATGCCTTTAACCTTGCTAGAGCGCGGCTCAGCAAGTCGTTGGTTCGCGTGCTTTTGAAAGAATACAACATAACAGAGATGAGAGATAGTATATTTTACATTTGTGGTCCGTATAGCTACATGCGAATGGTTACTTACGCTTTGCAAGAAGCAGGCGTTAAACCAGAGCGGATACACAAAGAAAACTTTAATACTACAGACAGAATAAACTCATTACCTCAGCCTCCTGATATGCAAACCCATACCGCTACCATTCATTACAAACAACGAACACACTACATATCTGTTTCTTATCCCGATAGCATATTACAAGCTGCTCGGCGACAAGGATTATTATTGCCCTATAGCTGTGAAGTAGGCCGGTGTGGGAGTTGTGCTGCTATCTGTACTGAGGGCAAAGTTTGGCATTCATACAATGAGGTATTGATGGACGTGGAACTGAAAAAAGGGTGTGTGCTTACCTGTACAGGACACCCAGTAAGTGGAGACATAACAATTACTATTTAATTCTGTTCTTCGTTATTCTTTTGCATGTCAACCGTTTTCCATTTGCTTCCTATATTGTACAACAAAAGATATTGTGCTGAACTGTTTTTGAGTGTTAGTTCGTAAAAGTGTCCTACATCTACCAAATTCAATTTGTACGCTTCGTTTTCATAACTGATCCCTCCTCTGTCTTCGTACCACCACCAAGTACCCCACTGGTTCAATGTCACACGGACAACACTATCATTTAGTACTGTTACATGAGCTCCGTCATCGGGAGTAAGCATGTTGTATCCTAGCACATCGAATACTTTGTTTGGAAGAGGCTTATGCAACAAGAGATTGTGCATCAATTTGTATTCACTTTGTTCTGATGCCCCTATCATAGCTGCTCCATGCATAGTGTGAGGAAGATTAAGCAAGATGATTGTTTTATTACCTGAAGGTGGAAGGTTATGTAACAAACTATCGACGATTTTTGATGATTTGCCCCAGTATCTGCTAGCTTGAATTGAATACCTGAGGTTGGCAAGGATTAGCAAACTTAGAACTACCCATTTTACATCCTTATTGGGTATATTGCTGATGCATAAAACTAACACCATAAAGAGAAAAGCACAAGCGAAATAGCTGTAGCGATCATACTTGATAAGCATGTTAGTCTCGAAATGTAATGGGGATACAAGCAACAATAGAACTAACGTATAAAAGGACAACAAAGAGATGGCTTGAGCGAAACCTGTCAACGTGCGAAACCTCAAAGAAACCCAAACAAACAAGATGCCACAAATACTGTAAAAACAAATGATGCCCGTGGTACTATCACAAAAGTCATAAATGTAGTTTTTTATGTCGCCTACAGCAATACTGCCCATATGCCACTCTGCAGGAATATACCTACCCAATAGCAATAAATGAAATATATATTTGGCTGGTTTACCGAAACCTGTATCTTGGGTAGATAGAACTGTTCCAGAGCCAATACGTGATACCCAATCGCCATACAACAGACGGAACTCTGCCATACGAAACACAAAAATCACAAGCTCAGCAATAACAAAACCCCAAATCACATTCCAAAACACTTTTTTGCTCACAAACGACTGTTTCTTATAAAACAACGCTAAGGCAAGAACCAACCAAGGAGTAACATAAAAGACTTCGAGCGCATGAGTAGAAAAAAGGTATACAACACCCGACAGAATTATGTACTTCCTGTTTTGTGTGTAAACGTATTGTTGAACCCAAACTAAAGTGAGCAAAACCATAAGCAATCCTGTCAAATAATGAAAAGATGGCTCCCACACTACTACCTCGGAAACATAAGGTGTGACGCAGAACAAAACCGAACCTATATATATTGGGGCATTATGATTTGTAACACCTGCATCATACAGTAATCTGTTGCAAAAAATAGCCATTAGACATACATTGACGACATGCAATGTTATAAAAAGCAAATGCCAGAGCCATGCATTGGTGCCTAGAATAAGGTAGAACAAATAAGTAACTAACTGAGTAAACTGATACAGACTAACTACCTTGAAGTTGCTTCGGTTAATGTAATCGTAGAAACTATGGTTTTTTACTTGATCTAACCAACCAGTAAAGTCTGAAACAAAACCGGCTTTTGCTGCCGGATAATACAATACAAACATTAAAACCCATAAACAGCCGAAGAGCTTTGCGGTGTTTATATGGGATAGTTTACTTGCTTCAAAGGTTTTGTTGGTAGTCAAATCAAAAAGAGCGATGAATAACAAATATAGTACATGCTATAGGCAGAAACAAAATGTAGGTTAAATACCCAAAATAACAGCCGCTATGCTGAAGTATATTACAAGACCTGTGACATCGACAAGTGTAGCAACAAAAGGTGCAGAAGATGTAGCTGGATCAAGCTTTAGTCGTTTTAGTATCATGGGTATCATAGATCCTGTAAGTGTACCCCAAAGTACAATACCTATTACGGACAGAGACACTGTAAGACCAACAAGTACCCAATTGAAATGGGCACCGTAATTGTACCAGCCCATATACTGCCAAATAACTATGCGTATGAAACCAATGATACCTAGTATAAGACCAAGTGTAAGACCAGAGAAAATTTCGCGCTTCATTACATACCACCAGTCCCTGTAAGATAGTTCTTTGAGCGCCATGGCCCTAATAATAAGGGTTGCTGCCTGAGAACCAGAATTGCCCCCGCTAGATATGATAAGTGGAATGAATAACTGCAAAACAATAGCCTTTGATAACTCCAGCTCGAAATGTGCCATGGCAGTAGCCGTAAACAACTCACCAATGAAAAGAACAATAAGCCAACCAGCACGCTTCTGGATCATAGTAAAGAAATCTGTCTTTACATATGGTAGGTCCAAGCTTTCCACACCACCAAACTGTTGCATGTCTTTGGTGTCTTTTTCCTCTGCCTCATCGATGACATCATCAATGGTCACTACACCCATTACCACATTGTTGCTGTTAGTAACTGGTATTGCCACACGGTCATATTCTTTAAACTTCTGTATAGCGTCGTCTATGCTGTCCTGTATGTCTAGCTTTACATAAAAGCCATCCATTATATCCTCAATTTTTTTTGTTTGATCATTGAGAATCAACCTTCTAATGTGTAGGTCATCTACCAGTTTGCCATTATTATCTACCACAAAAATCACGTTTGCGGCAGGGGTATCTGTGTAAAACCTGCGAATATGATCTATGGCTTGCCCAAGAGTCCACTCCTTGCGTACTGTGGTAAACTTAGTATTAATGAGCCTGGCTACGCTTTGCTCAGGATAACCCAAAAGGTCATATGTGGCAAGCCTGTTTTTATCATTCAGTAAGTTCAGGTATTCGGTAACTTCTATACCATCTAGGGTATCGAAAAACGCAACCCTTTCATTAGATTCCAGATTGTTGAGTATGGTGGAAATCTGTGCTT
Source organism: Sphingobacteriales bacterium (assembly GCA_027484425.1). Classification (GTDB taxonomy): domain Bacteria; phylum Bacteroidota; class Bacteroidia; order Chitinophagales; family Chitinophagaceae; genus Nemorincola. Next base: position 87,294 of record JAIXSZ010000015.1, on the reverse strand, counting down.
TGGGCAGCTCTTCCATAATGCCTAGCTGCAGCACATGGTCGAAGTAAGGGAATATTTTTGATTGTAGGTTATCTGGCAGCGACAAGAAAGCTGTAATTGCTTCTTCATTGCTAAAGGACTCGAACATACGGGCTACCTCAGCCGGAAAATCTTCATCTCCGCTGTGCTGCAACAACCCTGTTAGGTCGCCTTCCAGAATTCGCTCCATCAGTTCCGGTGCCAGCATTGCCTGTCATGTTTTTAAAATTATTTAGAATCCTAGCAGAGTGTTTACTCTTAAAAGCAAAAAGTAGGCGAAATTACCTCAATTTCTCTGTAAAAGGGTATTAATTTTTTGGTTCTTTATGCCTAACAGTACTCTTTAATTACTCTGTTTTTTTGCTTTTTACTCTTTACTTTTGGGGTATATGATACAATCACTGATAGTAGCTGTGGCAGATGATGGTGCTATAGGAAAAGATAACAACCTGCCATGGCACTTGCCAGACGATTTGAAGTTTTTCAAACACACGACATTGGGCAAACCTGTACTAATGGGCAGAAAAACTTTTCAATCGTTAGGAAAACCATTACCGGGCAGATTAAATGTGGTTTTATCTTCTGACCCTGCTTTTAATGTACCTGATGGTGTGTTGCTGTTTCAGGATGTAACTACTGCTCTTAAACACATTGAAGAAACTGGTGCGCCAGAAGTTTTCATAATAGGTGGTGGGCATATTTTCCAACAAACTATCGCCAATGCAGATAAGCTATATGTAACAAAGGTACATGCCACAATATCTGGTGCTGATATTTTTTTCGGACCGATAGACCACACTCATTGGAAATTAGTGTGGGAGGAGCCTCATGCTAGCGACGAGAAACATGTTTACTCTTTTACCTTTCAACTTTATGAGGCCATACAGCTCTGATTATTCATCGCTACTTGTTATATGACATTACATGCTGTTTTCCAGTACCTTCAATTTCGTATGCAAGCCAGGGGGAGACATGGCACCCATTCACCCTTTGTATACAGGTTTGTGGAACAGGTATTACGTGATGAAGAAGGTAATAGGATATCCTCCAGCACACAAGAATTGGTACTACGATTGTCAAGTGTGTATGGTATGCCAATGGGAAGTAATCCCATGTTAACTGCTACGATAGTGTTGCTAAACAGCGATGAAGAAAATGATTGGGTGTCTTTAGTAAGTGCCTATAAATCCGTGCTTTCGAACGGTTTTGTTGTCCTGCCGTCTATTCATCAATCAACAAAACAAACCAATAGCTGGGAGAATGCTAAAAGTCTGACTTCAGTATCTATGAGTATTGACCTTTATCACTCAGGCATATTACTTTCTAGACCAGAATTTAAAGAAAAACAACATTTTGTACTCAGATAAGCAAGCAATGTGTTTGTTGAAAAACTCTCACATTTATAATTTCACTAAGAATACTGTTGTATAATAAATGTTACATTTGGCACTAACACAACCAATTACTGGTAAAATGAACAAAGTGAAATGCGGTATTGCGGTTTTACTGTCATTTCTGGCATGTACTCTCGCTCAGGCTCAGTCTGTAGCGGAAAAGGCAAGACAATACGCAACGGAAAAGAACTATGATAAAGCGATAGAACTCTATGGTGAACTGTACAAACAGAGCCCTGACTCTGTGTATGAAGAATACATAAGCGTGCTGATACTGGGGAACAAGTGCAAGGTTGCTGAAAAACTAGTAGAAAAGCGAGCTGCAGCCTATCCTGCCTACTCCCGTCAGCCTGAGGTGAACTTGGAATTAGGTAGGGTGTACGATGAATGTTCGCACCCTGAAAAATCTAAGGTTCAGTATGATAGTGTTTTGGCGATGCTCAATGGAGATGATATACTTACTACCAATGTAGCCAAGGCATTCACTGAAATCAACAGAAATGATTATGCAATATTGACCTATGAGCGTGCACTAATGCTGCTTGGAAACCCACCTATGTATGGGCGACCTCTAGCTGCTCTATATGCCAAGGTTGGCAATCTGGAAAAAGCTGTAGAAGCGCTGCTACGTGGAGGACCGAGTGTATTTATGACAGCTGAAAGTGCCAAAGAAACCTTATTGGAGCTGGTGGGAACTGATGCTCAGAAAATACAGCAGGTACAAAAAGGACTGATAAAGAAAATTAATCAGGACCCTAGCAACAATTACTATGGAGAAATACTGACTTGGATATACACCCAGAAAAATGACTGGGAAGGTGCACTAATACAGATAGAAGCTATTGACGAACGTAACCAAGAGAATGGAAGAAGAGTAATGGATTTTGCTAGAACTGCAGTGGCTGCCAAACAATACGAAATAGCTAATAAAGGATTTGACGGGATAATAGCTAAGGGTAAAGACGTACCCTATTACATACTAGCAAGAAGTGAGAAACTAGCAGCATCGCTTGCTCAACTGCAAGAAAACCACGCAAGAAAACCTGAGGATGTAGCGGCTTTGGCTGCTTTGTATGATAGCTTTCTTATCGACTATCCTAAACACTATACGATGAAAACGGCTGCAGACTTCGCTACGCTTCATGCTGTATATGGCACCAACGTAAAAAAAGCGGTTGAAATATTGAAGCGCTCCATTGCCGAGCCCGATACTCGCCGAAATATGATGGGCGTTTTTAAATTACAGCTGGGCGATTATTATCTGCTGCAAGGTAAGGTGTGGGACGCATCACTAACATATAGCCAGGTAGAAAAAGAATTTAAGCAAGACGTGATGGGTGAAGATGCAAGGTTTAGAAATGCTCGATTGGCATTTTACAGAGGTGATTTTGACTTGGCACAGAAACAGTTAGGTATTCTTAAGTCCGGGACGACTAACCTGATATCTAATGATGCAATAGATTTATCGGTGCTCATCACAGAAAATGTAGAAGATAGTGTGACCCTCCCTTTAGAGCGCTTTGCTACTGCTGGTTTGTTATTGTTTCAGAATAAAGATATAGAAGCAGAAGCTCTAGTTGATAGTATAAGTAAAGCATACCCCAAACACCCACTAAATGACGACTTGGTGATGATGCGAGCCAGCATAGCTATGAAACACCGTGACTTTCCAAAAGCATTGGCGTACTTGAAAGAAGTTATTGAAAAATATGGCAAAGATGTACAAGGTGACGATGCCGTGTACAAAACCGCCGAGATATATTATAATGACCTTCACCAACCATTAGAGGCTAAAAACTACTACGAGCAACTTATTATCGACTACCCTGGCAGCACTTATGCACAAGCTGCTAGGCAAAAACTTGCCGAACTAAAAGCACAGGGCGTGCAGTAGTATTTTTCACTTATACTCCCTTTCCTAGTCCTTCTTTATAAACTTTCAAGCATCGGTCTCTAGCCACATCATGAGCAACGATTGGCCGCACATAAGTTAGCTGGTCATACTCGGGCACCCATTGACGTATGTATTTAAGTTCGGGGTCAAATTTTTGAGTTTGCAATAACGGATTAAACACCCTGAAGTAGGGTGCGGCATCGCAGCCACTGCCAGCCGCCCACTGCCAGCCACCATTATTGGCGCTGAGGTCATAATCCAGTAGTTTTTCTGCAAAATAGGCTTCGCCCCATCTCCAGTCTATAAGTAGGTCTTTGGTCAAAAAACTCGCTACTATCATCCGCACACGATTGTGCATATATCCAGTTTCGTTTAGTTGGCGCATACCAGCGTCTATTATAGGGAAACCGGTTTGCCCGGCACACCATGCTGCAAATTCATGCTCATTATTTCGCCAAATTATATTATCATATTCTTTTTTGAAGGCTCCGTTTACCACATGTGGGTAGTGCCACAGTATAGCCATGTAAAATTCGCGCCACACCAGTTCATTGAGCAGTACAGGGTTTAGGGACATTGCTTGTGCTGCCAATTGGCGTACACTAACAGTACCAAAACGTAAATGCACCCCAAGACGGGTGGTGCCGTTCACAGCTGGGTAATCGCGGGTTTTATCGTAATGTATGGCAATAGTTTCGTCTAAATCTGAAGGTAGAGAACCAGGATCAGTAGGTACAAAGCCAATATCTGACAATGTGGGCATAGCTAATTGTTCACATTGATAGAAGTTGCCCATGTATTTATGGGTAGGGTAGGGCTTTAGATAAAAATCGTTCAGTTTGGCTTTCCACTTTTTGCTATATGGAGTATATACTGTATAAGGTTCTCCGTTATCTTTTACTACTTCGCTACGTTCAAAAATTACCTGATCTTTATACGTATGTATTTCTATTCCTTTCTCTTCCAACATAACACCTATCTCTCTATCTCTTCCCAAGGCATATGGCTCATAATCATGGTTGGTGTACACAGCTTTTACATCATACCTTTCTAGCAATTGCTCGTAACACTCTGTGGGTTTGCCATGCATTACTAGTAGCGTGCTGCCAATTGCCACTAAATGTTGATGCAGACGAGCAAGTGCTTTGTGAATGAAGGTTACTCTTTTATCCTTTTTTTCGTGTAGCTTATTCAGTATTTCGGTATCAAATATAAATATGGGCAATACTGGTATGCCAGCCTTTAGTGCATGATAAAGACCTGCATTGTCGCTAAGGCGCAGATCGCGGCGAAACCAGAATATAGAAACTGTAGGTAGCATAATAAAAAATGGATAAAGCTACACAATCAACACCTATGTATGGCTTGTTGATGGTATCATCTTCATTACCAGATGTCTATAGCAGCATATAAATTAACAATTGCTAACAAACCAATCCTACCTACGTTCCGTTTATCTTTACTAAACCAACAATTTTTATGCGATATTCACTTTTTGTAACCGCTATTGCCAGCATGATGTTGCTGGCGCAATGCAGCACAGCTCAAAACAATACAACTATGACAGATAAAAGCAACAATCCGTATTACTCACGCACAGACACCAAAAAACTGAATGTGCCCAACAGCGAATGGAAAAAAATATTGCCGAGTGGTGTATACAATATAGCTCGTGAGCAAGGCACGGAGTATGCCTTCAGTGGGAAATACTGGAAAACAGATGTGAAGGGTACATATTACTGTGCCGTTTGTGGCAATCCGCTGTTTAAGTCTACTGCAAAGTTTGCAAGCTCTTGCGGATGGCCCAGTTTCTTTGAAACCCTGAAAAAGAACAGCGTAAATTACCTCCCCGATGATACACATGGTATGTCGCGAATAGAGGTAGAATGTGGCAGGTGCGAATCTCATCTAGGACATATATTTGACGATGGTCCTGCCCCTACTTACAAAAGATACTGTATGAATTCTGCGGTATTGGATTTTGAAGAAGATAAATAATACTAGATCCGATAATAGCAACAAAGCCACCTCAAATATTGCGGTGGCTTTGCTTTTTAACTACAGTTACTGTTTATTTTAGTCTTGGTTTTTCATGCGCACCATGGTTAGAATGGTAGCAATTGCTACTGTTTCGCCTGTTTCGTCATACACATCTACCAGCCATTTTACTATCCCTTTTGTTATATCTTCAGGAGTACGTTTTTCCTGAGCTGTTTTTTCTTTTACTGTCAGGCGCACACCTATAGTCATACCTGGGTAAACAGGTTTGGTAAACCTTGCTTCATCTATGCCATAGTTGAGCAATACCGGACCCTTCTTAGCATCTACAAACAAACCAGCAGCTTTAGACAGCACAAAATAACCATGTGCTACCCTACGCTCAAAAATGGTACCCTCCAGCGATGTAGCATCCATATGGGCATAGAAGTTGTCGCCGCTTACATTGGCAAAGTTGGTGATGTCTGCCTCACTTACTGTATGTTTGGCAGTGGTGAGCGTTTCGCCAATTTGGAGGTCTTCAAAATGTTTTTTGAAGGGGTGTATGTCTGTTTCGTGTTGTTTGCCTCCTTGCTGATACACATTGGTGATGCGGGTAATGGTGGTAGGCGACCCCTGAATGGCTGTGCGCTGCAGATAATGCAATACACCACGCTTGCCTCCCATTTCTTCTCCACCTCCAGCTCGTCCAGGCCCACCATGTACTAGCAGTGGCATGGGCGATCCATGCCCAGTGCTTTCCTTGGCACAATCGGCATTAAGTATCAGTATTCTGCCATGCATTGTAGCTGTGCCAAGTACTATTTCTTTAGCTATATCATCGTCTTGTGTAATAACTGAGCATACTAATGATCCTAGCCCCATACGAGCCAATGTTATGGCATCATCGGTAGTTGAGTAAGGAATTATTGTAGATACCGGACCAAAAGCTTCTATGTTATGGCAGTCGGTGTTTACAAATGGATTGTTGTTGAGGAATATGACTGGAGGAAGAAAAGCGCCCTTTTCTTTGTCGGCCCCTAATACCTCAAAGTGCTCCATATTGCCTATCACTATCTGCTGTGTAGCAGCTAGTTGCTGCACCTTTTCACGTACTTCATTACGCTGGCTTATACCTGCCAGTGGGCCCATACGTACCTCTTTTAGGCTAGGGTCGCCTATAGTGGTTGTTTGCAGGCGTTTGCCCAGTGCTATCTGCACATCTTCTACCCTGTCGGCTGGTACTATTATACGCCTGATGGCAGTACACTTCTGTCCTGCTTTTGTAGTAACCTCGCGCACTACTTCTTTGATAAAAATGTCAAACTCAGCCATGCCCGGATACACGTCCATACCCAGAATGCAACAGTTGAGCGAATCTGCTTCCATATTGAACGATACTGCCTCAGATAATATGCGTGGGTGCGATTTCAGCATTCTACCTGTACTGGCCGAGCCCGTAAAGGTCACTACATCCATTGTTTCGATACTATCCAGAATCCCTCTTGCGGAACCGCATATCAACTGCAACGAACCCTCTGGCAGAATACCCGATTTTATTATTTCTCTGAACACTGCCTCTGTAAGGAATGAAGTAAGCGTAGCGGGCTTAACAATGGCAGGGACACCAGCCAACAAATTAACCGCAATTTTCTCCAACATACCCCATACCGGAAAGTTGAATGCATTGATGTGTATAGCTACACCCTCTCTTGGCACCATGATGTGGTGCCCTATAAATGTGTTGTTTTTAGACAGTTTGGCAGCATCGCCATCTACATAGAAACGCTCGTCTGGAAACTGACGACGCAGACTGGCATAAGCAAACAGATTACCTATACCCCCTTCTATATCTACCCAAGAGTCGGCACGAGTAGCGCCAGTGTAAGCACTGATAGTGTAGAAAAATTCTTTGCGCTCCATGAGGTACATAGCTAGTGCTTTCAGCATTCTGCCTCGCTCCTGAAACGTCAATTTCCGCAGTGCTGGTCCGCCCACTTTGCGGGCATAGTGCATCATCTCAGCAAAGTTTAGCCCTCCGCTACTGGCGGTATATATAGCTGCACCTGTCACTGCATTGTGCAGCACTTCGCCTTCATTGTTACCACCCACCCATCTGCCGGCAGCATAGTTTTCAAGTTGTGTTACAGACATAAGTAAATTTGGTTGTTATCTTTTCAGATTCAAAAATAAGCCATTACCCCCTATCAATCCTTGTTCTTTTTGCGGTGTTGTATACCATATCGTTTTTGTACATTCGTAGCCTTGAGGGTATTGAGTTTTGTGCTAAAATTATTTTTTTTTATGAGAAATAGCACTACATTTGCACTCCTTTTAGTGACGGTCATTCGTCATAGGTCCTATAGCTCAGCTGGTTAGAGCACCTGACTCATAATCAGGGGGTCCTTGGTTCAAACCCGAGTGGGACCACAAAAACAGATAAGACTTTGAGCAATCAAGGTCTTTTTTGTTTCCAACCGGTTGCAATTAAACTTGCAGTACACATGACACTTGGTGAAATCAATGAAAAATTAAAGGAATTAGGTATTACTGATGGTTGGCTCTCAATAAAAGGCCCAGATAGCTTTGGAGCAACTGTGATTCACTACGAGTATAACTAAAAGTGGCGTGTATATGAAATAGTAGATCATGGCAAATTGGTCTACGACGAGTGGTTTCGGAATTTGGAAGATGCCCTAGACTATGCTTACATGCAAGCTCAAAAAGCTGCACCTCACTTAAATCGTCAAACATTAAAATAAGTTAGCATCTAATTCAAGTAATGGTGAGCCAACAAGAAAAGAGTTTGAGCAATCATGTTTTTGGGTAGGACCTTTCCCGATTTAACAGAATGGGTGATAATTAAAATATCAGGCGCAGAAGTTGGCAACTCTGAATAGAAAGAAACGCTTTTTACTTACATTTAAAGTATGAAAAACATCCTTCTCTTATTCCTACTGTTACCTTCAGTTGGTTATGCTCAAACCCGAACAGATCATGAACATGCTATGAGTATGTTTATGAAATTTTACAATAACAAGCAGTGCGATAGCATTGTTAACATGTGGCCTGCTGATGCACCCTATTTAGGAAGTATAAAACGATCGTGGAACAAAGAGGCTGTGGAATCATTACATACAAAATATGGAAAGTTACTTTCGTATGAATATGTGGGTATAGATACTAAGGACTCAAATCCAGGTTTAGCAGTGTTTAAAACGAAGTATTCGGTAGTAGGTGAAAAAACAACCAGCCTTAGTTTAGATGAAAAGAAATATCTAAGCACTTTCCGATTTATTACCAGCTCAGATGGTATTGATAAACTGCTAAAAACGAAAAAGTAAAAACATCATCTCTTTTATCTTAAAGGTGTTCGTTGCGGTTCTAAAAAAGAAATATCAACAACGTTTTTGCGGTAAAAAGGTTCTTTATAACGGTCTTATTGGGCTGCCTATCCATTGGGTATCGGGTTGGAGGCTTTCGCCTTTCATAACTAGCGATAGCGCATCAATGTTTACATCATCACCAGTTTCGCTGTCGTATAGTATAATGCTTCGGGCGCCTATGCTACATCGCTTGCCAATTTTTATTTTACCAACTTTCATTACCCTATCTTCAAACAGATGTGTCTGGGGGCCACAATCTTCGTTCATAGCAGTATCATCACCAATGGTTACCATATCGTGTTCTGTGATGTCGGTGGTATTCATCCATACACGTTTCCCTGTTTTCACTCCAAATAGGCGCAGCAAGAACGGTAACCAAGGAGTACCTTTTGTGAAATCGAGTAGAAAGGGAACCGCTAATGACTCGTAAGTAGATGTAACAGCCTCGCTAAGCCACACACGAAGCGACCACATGGGTTTTTGCTCTGGTATATAACGCCCCACAACTAGCCATTTCAACAGAACAGTGACTAGTAGCGCGGGTCCACCCATAAAAAACAGGTAGTAAAGCGGGAGCTCTATAACTGTACGCCACCATGGCTTGTCTACTACAAGATTGTGAGAGTAAGCGATGAACAATATGCTGCAAATGAGAATAGTAGTCTCGGGCAAAATAATTCGAACAAACTCTACAATACTCCTACCCAAGACTTTGGAGGGTGAGGGCCGAAGGGTTTCGGTGGCGGCAAATGCACGGCTCTCCTGCCTACGGGGCAAGGGTATGGCAGGTGAGCCAAACCAATCTCTGGCATCGCTTGCAGCAAGTTGCTCCTTGTTAGGAGGGGTGGATAGCACGCCTATCAGCATACGTGTAGGGAGGTTATAGCCTTGAGGAATGAGGGCACTATTGCCCACAAAACTATTGTCGCCTATTGTAGTGCGTTCTAGAATGAGTTGTTGTGCGCGCACATCGCTTTCGCCAAGTGTAACGGCATCTGCTACAAAGGCGTCCTTGCCAATTTCCAATAATGGGTGTGTGACACTGCTGGCTGTAGATATCTCGGTGTTGCTTCCAACCTTGGCTCCCAGTGCTCTGAATAGTAGAGACACATAAACTGTAGCGTACATGGGGTGCAGCACAATAAGTGAAAGTGACATCAACTGATCAGCAAACCACTTTCGCACGTAAAAAAGGCTGTATATAGGGTACTTGCCAGGCTTTATGCCCCGCTGCAATAGCCTAGTGAGTAATACTGTGCTAAGCGTAAATAGTAAGATGTAGCTGAGCGCCAGTGAAGGAGTAACGGTGAGGTAACTGAAGTCGTAATCGGGGGTGGAGTTGTCGAGATTGTGAATAATAATAACCGTGGGTAACAATGGAAGCAGCACAACCACTGGGAATATAAGTAACGATAGGAGAAACAATAATGAATATGCCCTACGGGTGGTATTGCTGACAGGTAGTGGCTGAGGTAGATCTTGTGGCGCTTTGGTCTCTTTGAGAACAGCTGGGCTACCCTGCCATACCTCACCAGTTTTTATGGTTTTGCCTGCGGATAGGTAGCTTAGGTCTTGCAACTCACCCCAAGGCTCTATATTAGCCCCACCAGCTATAACCGCACTGCTACCTATATAGGCATGGTCGCCCAAGTGAATGCGACGCAACTTGAGGAGTCCATCTTCAACAAAGGCATTGTTGAGTACGGTTTGAGAGCTGATGCTTACATCGCTACCTATAGTCACAAGGTCTTCGGCACCTACTGTCATGGAGCCAAGTTGTGCATCCTTAGCTACCTTCATCCCTAGCCGACGGAGATAGCCATTGTAAAGCGGTGTGCCATTAAGAAACTGAGAGGGCAGCAACCGCTGCATGGTTTTGACAAACCACCACCTGAAGTAATAACTACCCCATAGCGGATAATCGCCCTCCTTCATACGACCTATAACTAACCACTTGATGACCACACTGCTCAACGCAAAAAAAGGTGGTATGAGCAGAAACAGACAGAGCGCTGCGGCTATAGCATAGGGTATGTTATTATACTCTTCTTTAACGATGTAATAGCCTAAATAGGGGAAAAAAATCTGTACGGCAAACAGCCCATACATAAGCAACAACGCTACCGTTTGTGCTAGCCAGCATAAATAATAACGAGCCTTTGGTATGTGGTTGAACACCCTTTTTGCCTTAGGGATATCTGCTGTTTTTTCTTCCCAGTGGGCTACTACCCTGCTGAGTGGGCGATGCAGGTAGAGGTCTTTGAGCGATGCCTGAGTTATGGCGGCGTCTTTGCGCAAGCCAGATACTACTGCTGCAGCCAGTAACGAATGTCCGCCTAAGTCAGTAAAAAAATCATCGTCAAGCGTTATAGTTCGGTTGGGGAAAAAACGTCTTAATACTACAATAGTGCGTTCAGCTGTAGATGTGTCGATGTCTATAACCTCATCTACAACTGGAGCTATGTTTTCCATCAACATAGCTGGTGTTGGCAGTGATTTTCGGTCGATTTTGCCACTGGGTAGGCGTGGCATTTCGGGAAGTTGCATGATGACGCCCGGCACCATATATGGGGGCAACACCTTAGCTAGCTCCTCGCGAATGTGCTGCTGAGTCATACTCACCGGATCGTCGCAGACTACATAAGCTGCCAGGTGGTCTTGTCCGTTAATGTCTTTTTTGATGGCTACTACCGCTGCGGTTATGTCGCGTAGCGTAGCGATTCTGTTTTCAATCTCACCGAGCTCAATACGGTATCCACGCAACTTGACCTGGTCGTCAAATCTGCCTTGAAAGTCGATGCTCCCATCATTGTTTATCACTGCGGCATCGCCTGTACGGTATACACGGTCGCCCGACATTTGGTGCAATGCTTGAGGCTTTGGTACAAATTTGTCGTTGGTAAGGTCTGGTCTGTTTATGTAACCATTGCACACTCCTGGACCAGATATTACCAACTCACCACGTTCGCCATTAGGCAGTGGGTTTAATTGTTCGTCCACAACTGCCAGCGAATAATTGGGCAGGGGTACACCTATGGTTATTTTGTCGCCGGGTTTAAGCTCAGCAATTGTTGCTGTTACTGTGGTTTCGGTAGGACCATACGTGTTGTAAAATAGCCTAGGCGGCGCAGACCAACGGTCAAGTACCTGAGTAGTACACGTCTCTCCGCCTGCATTTACAAGTCTAATTGAAGGAATGTCGTCGTCCATCACAGCCAATAAGCTAGGTACAGCATGCAGCACTGTAATGTTGTTTTGGCGCAATACTTCGCCTAGTTCATCTATTGATTTAGATGTGGGCGCATCTGCTACCCATAGCGTAGCTCCTACCATGTAAGCTATCCAACTTTCCTCGCACCACATATCGAAGGAAACTGAAAAGCCTTGATATACTTTGTCATCTGTGTTTATTTGCAGTATACTATTCTCAGCACGAACCAAATGGCAAATCTGCCGGTGTGAGATAGGTATTCCCTTAGGCTTGCCCGTACTACCAGATGTATAGAGTACATATGCTGTATTGTCAGGTGAAGGACCTTTTAGAGAAATTGTTTGTGCACTTTCCTCTGTTTGGTCTATCACTTTTATTGCAGGGCATGATAACGGCAATTCTCTGTCGCTAATATAGGCAGCTGCGCCTACCTCTTGCAGCACACCGGCTACTCTATCTGGGGGCATTTCATAGTCGAGCGGCACATAGGCGGCGCCAGCTTTTACTATCCCCAGAATTGCCACATGTAGTGCTGCCCCTCTGGGCCACCACACGCCCACACTATCGCCTGAAGTAATGCCTTGTTGCAAAAGGTGTGCCGCCATTGCATCGCTCCAGTGATGGAGCTGTGCATAGGTGAGACTGACATCATTGAAAATTAAGGCTGTTTTGTGTGGAAACCGCAAGGCTGTGGCACAAAAGATAGTTGCAAGCGTTTCGTCTTGCAACAGATCGGGACGATGTGTACCATGTAAAATGCGGTGGGTCATAGCTTTGGTAAATGGTGATACTGTGACATGCACCTATTACATGTAACTGCATCTTTTGCGACCGAAAAATACAATAAATCTTATGATAGGGGATTTTATTACTGTTGTAAAAATGCAAAAAAGTGTAAATCTGCCTTTTCAGCAAATCCTATTAGCTTTATTAAAAGTTAAATATCGGTTTGAATATTCGTTGTTTGAATTATTATTTAAGTGTCCGTCTCAATATGATGGAACCTTGCTTCTTTGACAAAAAGAAGGGTAATTGTCGACTTTCAAAACTTTACAGATTAATATGACTACCTTAATTTTCTATTGGGCTTTTTTCGGTACTTTTGTAGATTGCCTTTTTTGAACCGGAGCAAGGATAAATGTCATTACCACCAATACTAAGACACGTTTACAACCACGGTACCGAGGAGGTCATTCGGCGTGGGAAGAAAATTTTTTATACATCGGGCGTACAAATGCTGGATGTAGATCATTTGCTAGAGCAGGTGCGCTTCAGGGTGCGTAATGATCTGTACCAGAATTATTACACTGTTACCATCAATAAGTACCTGCAGCCTAAGGAAATGACTGTGCGCTGTCAATGCCCATATAACTTGGGTGAGATATGCCGGCATGAAGTGGCAGGGCTTTTTCAACTGAATGATATACTGCAAAGTGGCTTCTTTGAAAACGTAAGCATTGAATATGACCAAAAACATACTGTAGTGCGTATGCGACAAGTGAACAGACAAATGTTACAACTGTTTACCGAAGCAGAAGCACTCGAGCGCGCTGAAAGGCTGGCGAACTCGGGCAGAGCAACTATTGTGACCAATAAAAATGGCAGTATAGAGGCTGATATGCCTGAAGATGACAACACCTATCATGTAACCATTAAGCAAAACGAAGAGCGCTATTTTGATACCTCCTGCGGATGTGACGAGAAGTCGCACCCGCTGTGTATGCACAAAGCAGCATTGTTTTTGCAAGTATTGAGAGCACATGGCGCACAACACTTTCAGTCTGTACAAAACTGGGATGTTCAAAAAAATAAACTTTTAGAACAATATGGTTACTCTCTGAAGGACGATCTGAAAGGTAAGTTTGAGTTTACGTACGAAAACAACAAACCCTTTCTGAGGGTACTAGACTCATCTATTAAAAAAATAGACAGCAAGCCAACAATTAAAGAGCAAGTGGTAGCGGCTGTGGTAACAGCTTCGCCAGCAGTAATGGTACCCAAAGAAGAATTGAGAGTAGGAGTGGTAGTGGATACTAGCATCACCACCTTCCCGTTTGTGGAAGTGCTGCTAATAGCGAGCCTTGCCGCTGAAGATGGCAGATCTTTGACGGGGAACATTGAAAAACTGGAGCTGAGCCAATATGTAAACCCTATTAGGTTTGTGACAGAAGACAGAGACCTACTACCGGTAGTACGTAAATTTCTACCTGAAGAGCTCCTTAAATACCTGAAAAAAACACTGCCTTTTGGTGACTTTTTGCACGACTACGAAAGTGTATTGAAAGACATACCACAAGATGAAGTACGAGAACAGGCGTGGGAATACCTGTTACCCAAGTACCAGAAACTTGCAGACAGATACTCAGCACACCCATTTCTATACCTTAAGAAGAAAGGTAAACCGCTTTCATCAAAATCATTAGAGCCTGTATCTTTTTCTGGTAGGGCGGCACATCCGCAACTTGTGGCACAGAAAGTAGGTAAGAAGTATAAGGTACTACTAGAGTGGAACATAGATTCGAAGGCTATACCGCACAAAAATGTGGAAATAGTCAATGCAGCTATGCTATTGCACGATAACTGCATGTATGCATTGGGAAGTATACAGGAAGTGCAACTAGCAGAACAATTGCTGCCCGACGGAGTACTAACAATAGACGCGGGCAAATGGGAGACATTTCTGAGCGAAAAGCTGATGAAGTGGAGCAATATGGTGCATGTGCACTTCTCTGAAGAGCTAGTAGAACATATACTTCAATCTAAACCAGGATATAGAGTTTACCTTTATGAACGTGAACAAACGTTGGTGTTGCAGCCAATGTATCTGTATGGTAATCTGGAAATTAAACCTGGCTATTTTGGGGATGTAATACAACCGCAAAATGGCATAGTAACAATAATGAAGCGCAATGAAGTAGCAGAACAAGAATTCCTTGACCTGTTAATGACATTGCACACGGACATACAACATAATAAAAGAGAAGGTTTCTTTCACCTACCTGGCACCTCAGTACTCGCCAATAACTGGTTCTTCCGTTTCAACGAACTGATGCGGGAGCATGGTGTAGAAATGATGGGTTTTGAAGGTCTGAAAAACCTACGCGTAAACGTTCACAAACCTCAAACACAGATACAAGTAAGCAGTGGCATAGACTGGTTTGATGCTTCGGTAGAGCTAACCTTCGGGGATCAGTCGGTGTCTATAATAGAGGTAAAAAAAGCATTGGCGCAACGCCAGAACTTTGTTCGGTTGGGTGATGGCTCGATAGGGCTACTCCCTGATGAGTGGCTGAAAAAATATGGGTTGTTGCTGAAAATGGGTGAAACAAAAGGTAACAAAGTGAGATTGAAGAAATTTCACTTCAGTGTGCTAGACGAGTTGTTGTCAGAGATAGACGAAGACACCCTACATGAAGAACTGGAACTTAAAAGAGAAAAGCTAGAGAACATACTGAGTACTGATTATAGCCTGGTAGTGCCACCAGAACATCTGGCAGCCACACTACGGCCTTATCAGTTAGCTGGTTTTCAGTGGCTTATTTTCCTTAATGAGGCTGGCTGGGGTGGTATACTTGCAGATGATATGGGTTTGGGTAAGACCGTGCAGACTTTAGCTTACTTTCAACACTATAAAAACCTGCATCCCGATGCTACCTTCCTAGTGGTATGCCCTACCACACTTATGTATAACTGGGAAAACGAGATAAAAAAGTTTACACCAGAACTGACACATGTGATTCATCATGGGCCCAAAAGGAACCCTTCACCTTTATCCTACAAAGGCACAGATGTTATTATCACCACGTATGGTACCATGCGTAGCGATATAAAAGGTCTTCGTGATATAGAGTTTGACTATGTGGTGCTAGACGAGTCGCAATCTATAAAAAATCCTCAATCGCAGGTGGCTAAGGCTTCTTTGCTACTCAATTGTAAAAATAGGTTGGCGCTAAGTGGTACACCAGTACAAAATAATACTTTCGACCTCTATGCCCAAATGAACTTCCTGAACCCTGGCATGCTAGGTAGCCGAGAGTTTTTTATGAGTGAGTTTGCCACACCCATAGATAAGTTTATGGAAGATGAGGTGAAACAGCAATTGCGCAAACTGACCCGACCATTCTTGCTCCGGCGCACTAAGGAGCAGGTGGCGAAAGACCTACCAGAAAAAACAGAAACAATTCTATATTGTGAAATGGGTACAGAACAACGTAAAATTTACGATGCCTACCGTAACACCTATAGATCTCAAATACTGGGTATGATAGAAGAGCGTGGTATGGAGCGCTCACAAATGCACATACTGCAGGGGCTAACCCGCCTGAGGCAAATATGTGACTCCCCAGCAATACTGAATGAAGAAGAACGTTTCCACAACTATTCAGTAAAGTTGGATGAGCTCAGCAGAGAAATAACAGAAAATGTAGGCGATCATAAGGTACTTATTTTCTCACAGTTCCTAGGAATGCTGGCACTTATCAAAGAAAAACTGAACAAAGAGGGTATAAGTCATGTTTACTTTGATGGTAGTAGCACATCGGCAGAAAGAGAGCGTGCGATACAAGAATTTCAGAATAACCCTGAGTGCAGGGTGTTTTTGATATCGCTAAAAGCTGGTGGTATAGGTCTTAACCTTACTGCTGCCGATTATGTTTACATTGTAGATCCTTGGTGGAACCCAGCAGTAGAACAACAGGCGATAGACCGGACACACCGTATAGGACAAACCAAAAACATTTTTGCATATAGACTTATATGTAAGGACACGTTGGAAGAAAAAATGCTTCAACTGCAAGAACGTAAACGTAACCTTGCAAATGAACTCGTAAGCGACGATAATGCCTTTATGAAGCGGTTGACTAAAGATGATATAGCCTTCCTTTTTAGTTAATGACGTGCGATAACATGAGAACTCAGTGAATGTGTAAAAAGTTGGTTGTTTTGTGCTTACACATCTACAATTATTGACTGATCATAATTAGGTTAATACCGGACCATATTTTGTTGTCCGGTATTAAAATATTGTACTTTTACATGACCATTATTCATCCTTTATGAAAACATTCTTAATTTCTTTTTGTGCTTTTCTGGCACATTATTCGGTTTGCCTAGGGCAAAACGCAACTACAAATCTACTGGCACAAAGCCCTGACGGAAAAACAGTGAAGTTGGTGTGGTTTATGAACAGTATACCTTCGGATTTTACTGGATTTGATATTAAACGCAAAGATGGTATCGGTGGTTGGGTAAAACTTAACACAGAGCCACTGCTGCCAGGAATATCTGTAAAGAAGTCGCTAGCCATATTTGAAAAAGACAATACTGAAGCCACACGAATACAGAACAAACTAAAGGAATTAATTAAGACAGGAAGACTTAAGGAGTATGACTATCAGAGTTTTTTGAGTAAGTGGAAGCAAAGCGATAAGGATATAATGGAAATTCTTTACATGGCTGGTCAAGATTTTGACATTTCGGTTATGTGCGGTTTTGGGTATGTAGATCATACTCTTTCACAAAAAACGGATTATGAATACGCAGTTTTTTCACATTCAAATGATGAACTGTTGGCTAGTGTGAATTGGAATTATGGTGAAATACCGGATTTAAACATTATAAAAGAAATAACATCACAGGCAGGAAATGGGAAAAAAGGTATAAAGGTTATATGGACTGCTGATGAGAAAAGAGTAAAAAGTAGTTACGTAGCTGGTTTTAACATTTACAAAAAAGGTATCAGATTAAATGAAAGCCCCATAATCAGCATTGACGCAGCACATTTATCTGAATATGCTTGGAATGACCTTTCTGCCAATGCCTTTACTGCCGAACAATATAGTATTAGTGCCCAAACACTTTTTGGAATAGAGGGTATAATTAAATCATATACATATGAACCCTCACAACACCCAGAAGACTACACAAAAGCTGTTGTTACTAATGTTATATCGTCAGGGTATTATTTTAAGGATGGAATTACAGTAAACTGGGCCTTTCCAATAGAAGAAGAGCACTACGTAAAGGGTTTTTATGTAGAAAAAGACAATATGCCTGATGGCTATAAGCGTGTATCTGAATTACTGCCCCCTTCTTCCAGAACATTTATAGACAAAACAGGATCTTCAGTAAGTAGTAAAATTAGAATGCGAGTGGTTACATTGTATCACGATCGCACGTCTGTATCAGGAATTGAAATGCTGTATAGTTACTTTCCGATGATAGACCCACCTAAACCACTTAACATACGAGTGATTGGTGGTATCGAACACAAAAAATTTGTAATGCGCTTAAAATGGGACAGCATTATTAACGGCGATGTGGTAACAAAACATTACAAAGTTTACTCTTACAATCCTACTTCTCGTCGCTATTATGTCCTTGCAGACACCTTACCTGTTGGTACTACCTCTTTTACACACATAGCGGAATCTGGTCTTGCTGCCGACTATCATTTTTTTGTTCGTGCTGTAAGCCTGAGCGGGATGGAAAGTGAACCCAGTGACACAGTTGTGGCTAAATCATTAAGTTTAGACTTGCCAGCCCCTACATTCGTTAAAAATGTAACAGATGGCAGCAAAATATACTTGATGTGGGTTTATCCTGATGTAGCCGACTTGCTCGGCTATAGGCTTTATGCTGATGGCGTATTGATAGCAGATGAAAACATATTAGGGAAGACAGTAAAAGCACACGTTATTGAGGGCGTAGCACCTGGGACCACTACGACTTATACGCTGTGTGCAATAACAATTCGGGGAATAACTGGCCCTAATTCCACGCCTGCGGTAGTCGCAATACCAGCAAACAATAAGCGTAGATAATAGTTATTGAGAGGCGATTGAAGTTATTCTTAGTAAATAATAATTTTGTACCACAGCACTTCGAGATGAGGGATTGAGAAATGGTAGTGTTAATTCGCTAACCTTGTAGTATACTCCTTGTTTTATGATTTTAAAATGATAGCCTTGATCTTTAAGACTATTTAAGCCTTTACTCATTGTTAGTACATATTGTCTGCTGAGTGCAATGGAAGTATCAGTACTAGGAATAGCGCCTTGAGCATAAAAATGCAGCGCATTTAGTGGGTCTTCTGGTTTGTATATCATAACTGTACCTGGATCTATCTTGGTATCGTGTATAAATCTGCCTACCTGAGAGCCTGCTTGGTAACCCAAAAGAGGATAGTAAAACCAATTGGTAAGAAAAAGATTGACAATAATTATCGCTGCTGAAGGCAACCATAACAAGCTAAACTTTTCGAATTTTTGAATGAAAGCAAGATAAAGCCAACCAGCCAAACAAATTGCCCAAAGTAACATTACAACAATACCTGCGGGAAAAACTACTATAACTAGAAAACCCACAGCAACAAGCAACAAAAATGAGATTACAGTGTGTGCAGAAGCCATGAATTTCAAAAGCCTAGAGTAACTACTATCTACTCCTGTTTTGTAAACGAGATTTGCTGTAAGGATAGCTGCCAAAGGAAAAACCACAAAAATATAATGGGGTAACTGGTAGGCAGAAGACCCCAAGGTAAGGTATGCCAAAATAAACCCACCTGAAGTGACCCACTCCTGACCTGCCAGAAGGCGGAACCGTTGACGGATAAGCGTGGATGTGTTTATGGTGAGAGCGGTAAGAAATAAAAAAATCCATGGCAAGAACGACCACAACATATTAAGTAAAAGAAAGTCTAGTTTAGCCCCATTGTTCCAAGGGCTCTCGCCTGTTAGCCTACCAAAACTTTGTGACCAATAGAAAAAACGTAATCCTGAAACACCAGTGGTACCGTTGACAGCTTTTTGGGGTTGTAGGTCAAACTGCTGATAAAGACCAATACTCATGGGAACGAGTAAAATGCCTATAACTAAGAGTGCGGGTATAAATGCTGGTGTGAGAAAATTTTTCCATTGACGACGAAAAACCCAATCTGTGACAAAACAAAATCCTGGAACCATAAGTGCTACTGGACCTTTGGTCATCATACCTAAAGCTATAGCCGCGCTTCCCGCCAATAGATAGTGGACTTTTCGGCTAACGACCCACTCTTGAATGAGCCAAATAGAAGTGATAACACAACTCATGAGAATGGTGTCGCATCGGACATCGTTAGTGATAAGAAACAAACCTTGACAGGTAGCAAGAATGAGTGCAGCCATTCTACCAGTAATATCATTGTATAATAGTCTGCCCAATCGCCAAGTTGCAAACAGCGACCAAAGGGCAAACAAAATAGATGGTAACTTATAGCCTAGATTGTTAACTCCCAATAAACGCATGGACAGAGCACTGAGCCAAAAATGCAGCGGGGGCTTATCAAGGTAGTCAACGCCTCGGTCGAATATTTGAAGATAGCTGCCGCTTTCCATCATTTCGCGGCTTATTTCAGCGTACTGAGAAGCATCAACATCCATAGTGTCTACCCTCACCGCTGAGATGTAGATAATAGCTATGATAACAAATATCCAGAATGGAATTTTAGGCATAACAGGTTTGATTGCAAAGCTATGCAGTACCGTTGACACTTTTTAGGTGTGAGTACATCAATTATGACCAATAAATTGGTGCTTTTATTAACTAGAAAATAAGCTAACCTTGTATTACTTTAAAACAAATGAACCGCAAAGTGGGTTGCGGTTCATTTGGAATAGTATAAAATAATCTTGCTTTATTGTCCGTCCAGTGGTTTTTCGGTTTCTACGATAGTGGGCGCATGGTTAATGTCGAAAACAATTTTCTTTTCTGTTTCATTATATTCTGCAGATACCGTATCTCCCGATTTTATTCTGTGGTTTAGTATTTCTTCTGCTAGTGGGTCTTCCAAGTATTTCTGAATAGCCCTATGCAGAGGACGAGCACCGAACTGCTGATCATATCCTTTTTCTGCTATAAACTTTTTGGCACTGTCCGCTAAATGCAATGTAAAGCCCAGAGCATTTAGACGTTTCAGGACATCTTTCATTATAATATCAATGATCTGCGCTATATTAGAGTCATCGAGCGAATTGAAAATAACTACATCGTCAATACGATTCAGAAACTCTGGAGAGAATGTGCGTTTTAGTGCTTTCTCTATAACACCACGGCTATTTTCTTCACTGCTAGTTGTTTTCGCTGTTGTGGCAAAACCAACTCCTGTGCCAAAGTCTTTGAGCTGACGAGCACCAATGTTGGACGTCATTATGATAAGCGTATTCTTGAAATCTACTTTTCTACCCAGCCCATCCGTAAGTTGACCATCATCTAATACTTGGAGCATAATATTGAAAATATCTGGGTGTGCTTTTTCTATTTCGTCGAGCAATACAACTGAATAGGGTTTACGCCTTACTTTTTCGGTAAGCTGTCCGCCTTCTTCATAACCCACATACCCTGGAGGAGCACCTATAAGACGGCTTAAAGAGAACTTCTCCATATATTCGCTCATATCTACTCTAATCAGAGCATCTTCTCCGTCAAACATATAACGGGCTAATGCTCTAGCTAATTCTGTTTTACCAACACCTGTAGGACCTAAGAAAATGAAAGACCCTATTGGTTTGCGCGGGTCCTTAAGACCTACTCTGTTTCGTTGAATAGCTTTTACTATTTTGTTTATTGCATCATCTTGGCCCACAACAGCACCTTGCAGGTCATCGCCCATTCTACGCAGTTTGTTACTCTCTGCCTCCACCATCCTCATAACGGGTATACCCGTCATCATACTTATCACCTCTGCTATCGCTTCTTCGTTGATCGGGAAACGTTTGTGTTTTGCTTCTTCTTCCCATTCAGCTTTAGCGCGCTCTAGCTCTTCGCCCAATCTTTTCTCACGATCGCGCAGTGCAGCGGCTTCTTCGAATCGCTGACTTTTCACTACCTTATTTTTCTCTTGTTTTATATCTTCTATTTGTTTCTCCAGATCCAATATGCTCTGTGGCACATTGATATTCTTGAGGTGCACTCTAGCTCCTGCTTCGTCCATTACGTCAATTGCTTTGTCGGGCAACAGCCTATCGGTCATGTACCTATCACTCAGTTTCACACAAGCTTCTATCGACTCAGCGTCATAAATTACATTGTGGAAGTCTTCGTATTTCGAGCGAATGTTATTGAGAATGATTATAGTTTCTTCAACGCTCGGTGGCTCTATAAGTACTTTTTGAAAGCGGCGATCTAGGGCACCATCCTTCTCTATGTACATACGATATTCATCAAGAGTTGACGCACCAATGCATTGAAGATCGCCACGAGCAAGTGCTGGCTTAAAAATGTTAGATGCATCGAGCGACCCTGACGCTCCACCAGCACCTACAATCGTATGAATTTCATCGATAAAAAGAATCACATCCCTGTTTTTTTCCAGTTCGTTCATTATCGCTTTCATACGTTCTTCGAACTGGCCGCGGTATTTAGTACCTGCAACGAGGGCTGCAAGATCTAAACTGATTACTCGTTTGTCAAACAGTACTCTGGATACTTTCCTTTGTACGATACGTAGTGCCAGACCTTCAACTATTGCGGTTTTACCTACTCCAGGCTCACCAATCAATATAGGATTGTTCTTCTTGCGTCGGGATAATATTTGTGATACTCTCTCTATTTCTTCTTCTCTTCCCACTATAGGGTCGAGATTTCCCAACTCTGCAAATTTGGTGATATCTCTTCCGAAATTATCCAGTACAGGTGTTTTAGATTTTGTGTTGCCTGTCGCTGGTTTGCGCTGCTGGTATTGTTGTTTGCGCTCATCGTCATCTTCAAAGTCTTCTGACCCCGGATCGTTGTAGTCGCTAGTTGGGCTACCACCTTGCAGTATGCTTAATTCTCCTTTAAAACGCTCGTAATCTACATCCAGATTGCCTAGAATCTGGGTTGCTACATTTTCTTTGTTTTTAAGAATAGATAGCATGAGATGTTCTGTTTCTACTGTAGTACTTTTAAGTGCTTTGGCTTCAAGTACTGTGATGCGAATTACTTTTTCTGCCTGCTTAGTAAGTGGCAAACTATTGATATTAAGTAAGGGTTTGCTGTTTTTGTCTTTTATAGCACTTTCTAGCTCTTTACGAAGCTCGAATAGATCGACCTGCATACTTTGGAGGACCTTTAGAGCCATGCCGTCGCCCTCACGAATGAGACCAAGCAACAAGTGCTCTGTACCTATAAAATCATTACCGAGCCTCAGTGCTTC
This sequence comes from Sphingobacteriales bacterium, assembly GCA_027484425.1. Classification (GTDB taxonomy): domain Bacteria; phylum Bacteroidota; class Bacteroidia; order Chitinophagales; family Chitinophagaceae; genus Nemorincola. The sequence goes on along the minus strand of JAIXSZ010000015.1, from coordinate 64,244 downwards.
CTCCCTACTGTACGAAATGATCTCTTTGACTTTTGGCGAGAAGTTTGAATCCATGTATAGTCCTGATTTTTGAATAAAGTTAGTGATTAAATAAGACTTGAAGTATTGCCAATTGTTATAGACACATCGTTGATAGTACGTAATTTGGCATATTAACTTTGCCTTCACACTGCTAGCAAAAAAAATGTGGTAAATATGCAGGAATGATTATTTTTAAGATTAACATTCCCAATAAACACCTGTCTCACAGCAACCTTTCCTTTGAAGAACTTACGATACAAAGTACTCTCTTGGTTGGTTATTGTTATTCGATTCTTTAACAAAGCAAAACTGCAACATCATGGACTTCAAAATTGATACCAGAGACACCTTTTCGGTTATTACTCCCGAATCTGAAACTATTACAGCAAATATGGCAGAGGATTTGCGCGCCATGTTTGAAAAAATGAGACAAAGTGGCAGTCAAAGTTTTATCGTAGACTTTCAGAATTGTAAAACTATAGAAGATGATGCAAAGCTGAGCTTGATAGAAATGCATGAAGAATGTTACTCAATGGGAAGATCTTTGGTCTTTACCGGTGTAAAAGGTAAGGTCCTTGCATCGCTAAAAGAAAGCGAAACAGACACTTTGCTGAATGTGACCCCCAAAATGATAGAAGCTATAGATATAATAAGCATGGAGATACTAGAACGAGACCTTTATAGTGAAGAAAGTTAAACTACCCTCATGTGGCAGGTTTTTGCGTAATTTGCACGTTCAATTTGGGCAACAGTAGTTACTGGGAATTGTCTTTTACAAAAATAAACTGTAATCTACAGTGAATACGCATTATGAAGCGGACGCTAATTATAGTACGGCATGCAAAATCTAGTTGGGCAAACCCGCTTCAAAGCGATTTTGACAGACCGCTTAATGAGAGAGGAGCTAAAGATGCACCAGCCATGGGAGCCCGTCTAGTAAAAGCAGGTCTTATCCCTGAACTAATTATATCAAGCACTGCAAAAAGAACAAGAGAAACGGCATCTTATATTGCTCAGCAATCTGGCTATGATGTTGCTCTAGTGCAGTGGGAGGACAAATTGTACCATTGCATACCATCTGTAATAGAAGAAACCCTCTATGTAGTAAAAAACAGTATAAAAACAGTCTTAATTGTAGCACATAATCCGGGAATAACTGAGTTTGTGAACCAACTTTCTCCCCACTTTTTTACCAATAACATGCCTACATGTGGTATAGTTGCCGCTACATTTGAATCTGACAGATGGGAAGATTTCCCTGTTTCGAAAAGAAAAGTAATAATATTTGATTATCCTAAAAATGAACATGACTCCTAATAAAACCACCGTACAGGTTACTGTTATCCTTGAAAAACTATTTGAGGAACATTTTGAGAAAACACCAGAATCGATAGAAGCACTTGCTGTGTCTGGTTCAGACAGAAGATATTATCGTCTAACAGCCGGAAAGGTTACTGCAATAGGAACCTACAACACAAATATAGCAGAAAACAATACCTTTTTTTATTTCACTGAGCTGCTGCGCAAGCATCAGGTAAATGTGCCAGAGATATTTGCTATAAATAAAGACCGTAGAGCTTACCTGCAACAGGACCTTGGCGATACCTCTCTATTCGACTTGATTACAAAAGATGGGTTTACAGAAACTAATCGCAAACTCTACCACAAATCGCTAACACAACTAGCCAAACTGCAATGGATAGCGGGCAGAGAAGCTGATTATAAACAGTGCTTTGCTTCAAAACAGTTTGACGAAAAGGCTATTATGTCAGATCTTTTGTATTTCAAGTACTATTTTGCTGACCTACAAAATATTCCATACGATCGATCATTGCTAATAAGCGAAATGGAGTTGTTGAGCAAAGATTTAGGTAGAGTACAACCTCAAACACTTATGTTTCGCGATTTTCAAAGTAGAAACATTATGGTGTATGATGGTAAAATCTATTTCATTGATTACCAAGGCTGTATGCAGGGGCCTCCACAATATGACCTGGCATCTCTGCTGTGGCAAGCCAAAGCACAACTACCAGAAGCTTGGAAAGAAGACTTGCTAAATGGCTACATTAGCAGTCTTGCCGACCTTCATGTACCTAGGATGGATGAAATTCACTTCAGAAGAGGTTATGTGCAGTTTGTGTTGGTACGATTGCTGCAGGTTTTAGGCTCTTACGGATTCAGAGGTTTACTGCAACACAAAGCACACTTTTTGACCAGCATTGGCCCTGCGTTGAAAAATCTTGACTCTTTTCTGTCAAACCATCCCCAGACACCCGCCTACCCAGAGTTGCGTTCTTTATTAGAGAAAGTATCATCTAAAGAGATGCAAGATAGGTATGCTACTGTGGCTGCGGACAAAGAATGCAAACTAGAGGTGCATATTTGCAGCTTTTCATACAAAGGTGGAGTACCTAAAACAGCCAGCCCACATGGTGGTGGATTTGTATTTGACTGCCGTGGAATACTTAATCCAGGAAGATATGCAGCCTACAAACATCTTACTGGCAATGAAGAATTGGTGCGTCAGTTTTTGGAACGAGAGACCAAAATGCCAGACTTTATGAATCATGTTTATGCCTTGGTAGCCATAAATGTTGAAGACTACATTGCCAGAGGTTTTGAACAGCTTAGTGTTTCCTTTGGGTGCACAGGTGGTCAACATAGGTCTGTATATGCTGCTAATCAGCTGGCAATACACCTCAAAACTAGATACAATATAAACGTGACAGTTACCCACTTAAATGAAAAAAAATGGGTGCTAAGCGATGATATCACAAATTAACATTTTTTAAATTGTCCAAAAAACACCCATTTAGTAGACACAAAGGGTGCTTTTTGGGGTGGTTGCTTATTATCAGTATCCTCACTATTCGTATCAGTTTTTACAATTCTGTGTACGGCAATATTTCAGTATTTTTGTGGCAAATATCTCAGCAATGTTAAAGACAGGTAATACAATAGTAAGTATATATACAGAGATGACCCCCAACCCTGAAACTATGAAGTTTGTGGCCAACAAACTTCTATATCCAGGCAAAAGCATTGATTTTCCAGATGAATCCGCTGCTGGTCCTTCTCCACTAGCTAAAGAGTTATTTGCATTTCCTTTTATAAGAAGCGTGTTTATAGCTAGCAATTTTGTGACTCTGTCTAAAACGCCTGAAACTAACTGGGATGATGTAATACCATCTGTGCGCCAGTTTCTGAAAGAATACCTGGAAGAAGGCAAAGCAGTAATAAACGAAGATCAAATAATAGCACCCAAAGAAAGTAATATAGCAAGTGCTGACGACACAGATGTTGTGGTGCGAATAAAAGAACTGCTAGAAAACTATGTAAAACCTGCAGTAGAAATGGATGGTGGTGCTATTAGCTTCAAGGGGTTTGATAATGGTACTGTAAAGCTGATGTTGCAAGGGTCTTGCTCTGGTTGTCCATCGTCAATGATAACTCTGAAAACAGGAATTGAAGGTATGATGAAGCGTATGATACCCGAGGTTAAAGAAGTAGTAGCCGAAGCAGAATAACACTTCTGAATATAGCATTTTAATCGGCGACCGTTGGTCGCCGATTGCATTAATGGTATATAAGCCGAAAAAGTGCTAATTTTATAGTTCATTTTATCTGTAAACAAACCCGTTAAAAGTAATTGGTAAACGGTAACTAGTTAAGAATACTAAGTAGATCTACCACACACTGATTGATACACTGCAATGAACATTCAAAACAATTATGTAGCCATAATGGCTGGTGGTATAGGCAGCAGATTTTGGCCAGAGAGTCGTACTAATCTTCCTAAACAATTCTTGGATCTGCTAGGTACAGGTAAGTCTCTAATACAATGGACGTACAACCGATTTAAACATATATGCCCCAAGGAAAACATATACTTCATCACGAATGAGCAGTATATGGATACGCTGCGAGAGCAAATTCCCGAAATAAATGATGCTAACATAATAAGTGAGCCTTCCCGAAAGAATACTGCACCTTGCGCAGCATATTTTGCACACAAAATAATGGCTCTAAATCCAGATGCGAACATTATAATGTCTCCCGCAGACCACCTTATCATGGATGAACATGCCTTTGAGCGCAGTGCGCATGAGGCACTAGAATTTGTATCTAAGCATAAATCACTGCTGACACTGGGTATAAAACCAACCCGGCCTGATACTGGATATGGATATATTCAGTATGATGTGGAGCAAGAAATAGACAAGATATACCGAGTGAAAACATTTACGGAAAAACCACCTTTGGAATTGGCAAGAACATTCCTAAAAAGTGGCGATTTTCTTTGGAACTCGGGAATATTTGTTTGGAACGTACAAACAATTATGGAAGCTCTTAAAAACTACCTTCCTGAAATGCACGAAGTGTTTCTGCAAGCTACTGAGCAATACAACACTCCTGCAGAACACGATGCTATTGTGCGTTTATACCCTCATTGCACCAATATTTCTATAGATTATGGCATTATGGAAAAAGCTCGCAACGTGTATGTGATACCTGCTTACTTCGGGTGGTGCGACCTTGGTACTTGGGAGTCGGCGTATGACAACTGTGATAAAGACTACCTCGGCAATGCTGTGTTGGGAAAAAATGTAATGGTAATAGATGCTACTGAGTGTATGGTAAAAGCACCCAACGACAAACTGGTGGTATTGCAGGGATTGGAAAAATTTATTGTGATAGATACCCCAGATGTACTACTGATATGCGAACGTAACCGAGAACAACAAATAAAAGAATATGTGGCTGAAGTGAAACGGAATATGGGCGATAAATATCTTTAGCGATCAACAAGATTTTTCTACTAAACAAAAGTCGGAAGGCTAATTCAGCTTTCCGACTTTTTTATGTCTACTACTCTTACTTGAAGACGAGTATTTCCGTTGTGCTCGTTTTCCTCTATATTATATACCATGTCAAAAGGTCCATTTCTTACTAATTCATATTTGTCTCCTATGCCGAAACCAATACCCTCAATTATAGCTCCGTTAGGTTGGTGAGCCACAATGCGTAAGTGCTGCTCTTTTACGACTATAGAGGACCCCTGATAGTCGTAAAGCCCCCTCGTAAGAAACACCGGTTTCATATTTGCTGGTCCAAAAGGTTCAAATTGTTTAAGAAGGTTGAAGAATGCTGGTTTAACTAACGATAAAGGAATCTCTGCGTCAATTTCTATTTCGGGAACTTGCTGCTCTTCAGTAATTGTTGCAGATACCGCTTGCTCAAACCTTTCAATAAACTCATCAACTCTGTTTTCATCGAGCGTCATACCTGCTGCGAAGAAGTGACCTCCGTAATTTTCTAGAATATCTCTGCACTCATGTATAGCTTCATATATATTAAACCCAGCCACAGACCTGGCTGAACCCGTAGCTTTGCCATTAGCAGATGTGAGCACAATAGTAGGTCGATAATAATGGTCTATAAGGCGAGATGCCACAATTCCCACCACGCCTTTGTGCCAATGTGCCCTGAAAAGCACTGTCGATTTTTTTAGCCTTGCATCTTTGTCATCATTCAATATTGCAAGGGCTTCTTCTGTTATACTTTTATCGACTTCTTTTCTGTCATCATTATCTGAATGAAGCGCAGCAGCAAGCGCTGGCACTTTATCTGGATCGCATTCAATAAAAAACTCTACAGCTTTTCTGGCATCATCCATACGCCCTGCGGCATTAACCCTAGGTCCTATAACAAAAACCAAGTCGGAGATACACAACGACCGTTGTACTCCTCCCAATTCTTTCAGTGTAGCGATTGCCAAACATGGACATTCATTGATTTGTTTTACACCATAATGAGCCAATATCCTATTTTCTCCGTCTATAGGTACAATGTCTGCTGCGATACTTGTTGCTACAAGATCAAGATACGTATAGACGTTTTCAAGTGGCTGCTTCCAGTAAATAGCAAGTGCAGATACTAGTTTAAAACCTATGCCACATCCACTCAACTCTTTGAATGGGTAGGGGCAGTCTTTTTGTTTCGGGTTTAGGATAGCAAATGCAGGTGGCAAATGTGCATCTGGTAAGTGGTGATCGCACACAATAACCTCTATGCCCAAAGACTGAGCATAAGTAATCATCTCCACCGATTTTATTCCACAGTCCAATGTTATCATCAAGGTATAACCATTGGCATGTGCATAGTCTATACCTTGTCTAGATATTCCGTATCCTTCGCGATATCGATGAGGAATATAGTAGGCTAATTCTCCTTTGTAGTTTTTACGTAGGAAGCTATACACAAGCGATACAGCTGTAGTGCCGTCCACATCATAGTCGCCATACACCAATATTCTTTCGTGCCATTCTATAGCTTCTGTAATTCGCTCCACCGCCTTTTTCATTCCTTTCATAAGGAATGGATCGTGCAGGTGAGAGAGCTCAGGACGAAAGAATAGCCTTGCACGCTCATAGTCTCTTATCCCACGTACCACCAGCATCCTACAAATGGCTGGCTGTACTTGCAATTCATTATATAGACTGTTTACTACTGTTTCATCTGCGGCTTTTATTGTCCATCTCTTATCAGGCTTCATTCCCAAAATCCAATTGTTGTATTGCTTCGTGATAGGCTGTGAGCCACGTACTCAGTGTATCGCAAAAGCTGCTTTGTTCGATATTAGCAAAAAAATCACCTTCACTCATTATTTGCTCCAGAAGACGATCTTGTGCTTGAATGCACTGTATAGCTGTATTGTAAGGTATATGGCTGAAAGATACCATTTCGTAAACCGAAATAAATCTTTCGGGATAGCGAGTACCTAGTTCTTTTTCTATTTTTTTACGTTCCAAGAAGCGAGGATCCGCTACTTTATCTCTCATTTCTATAAAGTTAGCTAATGCCAATGCTCCTACAGCATCACCATTGGGTTTGCGTAGACGCTGATACTCAGGTAGAATAGAAGCCCAATCTATTGCACCTTTTTGTGCGGCATCGTCAAGTAACCCAGCCAGCACTGAGCAATCTTCAAAACCAGCATTCATACCCTGACCATAAAATGGTACAATAGCGTGTGCCGCATCTCCTATAAGAGCACTCTTGTCTTGATAATGCCAAGGAAAGATATGGGTGGTAACTAATGATGATGTGGGATTTGTAAAAAAGTCCTCTATCAGTCCTGGCATCATAACTTTTGCATCTGCAAACTGTGTATCGAAAAGTTGATGAACATCTTGCTCAGAGTTAAGTTTGCTGAATGCTACCTCTCCTTCATAGGGCATAAACAAAGTGCAAGTAAATGTTCCATCCGTGTTTGGGAGGGCTATCATCATATACTTACCTCTTGGCCATATATGTAGGGCTTCCTTCTCCATCTGCCAGTTGCCCATTGCATCAGGTACAATGGTAAGCTCTTTGTATCCATATTCTAGATAGTGCTGATCGCAGTTTACCCTATTCATGTGTGTATAACTATTGCGGAGGGCTGAGAATGCACCATCTGCACCAAATAGTATGTCAGCTTTAACTGTTTTTTCCTCTTCTTCATGTACCATGTGTATAGTATTGTTGGGTACATCTACATGAGTACAGCGGTGATTGAAATGTATGTTAGCACCAGAAGACTCGGCGAGAGAAATCAACTTTTTATTGAGATCGCCGCGGCTAACCGAATATATAGCCTCATTGTTTTTGCTATATGGCTGAAAGGCTGTTTGCCCGTCTGCCTGATGTAAATAACGACCATACATCGGGATGGCAATGGGTGCTATTTCCGACCGCAAACCTGCCAGATCTAATGCTTTCCAACCACGAGCACTCATAGCGAGATTGATAGACTTACCAGCATAAGCAGAGGCCAAACGCATATCTGCGCGGCGCTCATAAACCGATACTTCATATCCGCGTTTACGCAGAATAATGGCAAGGAGCGACCCTACCAGACCTGCTCCTTGTATTGTAACATTACGTGACATAAAACAAAATATAAAATTAGATTAAAAAATAAAAACTGTATTCTCTTTGATCACAATCAAATACACTATTGGGCGCTTTTTACACGAAATAGCAACCGAAGCAGAACAAGAGGCAATGTAAGCATAATTGTGGCAACCAACAATGATTATGGTTAACCATGGATAATGAATACCTTTAGTCTATATAAGTATAGGTGCAGTATATCATAGGGTTTAGAAAATATCCTCCTTTACGTTGTGCTTCGGCAGCATCGTAATAGATCCATTTTTTGCTAAACGGGTTTCGGCTGTATGTGCGCGATGGCTTACCGTAGTCGCTAGTTAATCCCAACACCTGCCCATTATAATTGCTAACCTCTGGATTTTTGGCTGACTGAAGCGACTGAAGTGTGTTGCCAAAACCTGCTATCCATTCTACAGATATGAATAGTCCTTTGCCTACAGGTATTTTCTTCTTACTTACATCAATTTTAACCCAGGTATTCGCTTCGGTGGCTCTTACTACAAGGTTTGAATCTGTTATCTCGTTTTGTGGTAATGTGTCCCACTGATAAACATGTACCCTGAAACGGGTAGTATAGTCGCCCTCATCTGTGATGAACACATAAATGGCATTCAATAATCCACCATTCAATGCAGTATCTGCCTTTAGCCGAATGGCTGTTTCAGAACCATAATAACGGTAGCAATCACCTGTATAGCTTAATTGTCGTCTGTTTTTGCCTAATGTAGCCTGTTTTGGTGAGCCTTTTTTGCTTGTTATTGCCACCTCTTTAAGGTTGGCGACTTTAGTTCTTAATTCTATTATCAGTGAATCGTTAATAGGAAGAATGTCTGTATTGATTTCTTTTTTTTCGTAGCCCATGCATGATACGACTAAAGTATTTATAAAGGCTGCATCACCACTAAAAGAAAAAAAACCATTTTCATCGCAATATACCCCTTGGTGCTTATCCTTTACTTCTACTACTGCAAAGGGTACGCCTTGGTGCTGACGATCTATCACTCTGCCAGAAAAAACCCTGTACTGTGCGCTAGATGAAAGTGAAAATAAAAATGCTATTAAGAAAAAAAAACTCTTCATTGTGTGTCAAAAATAGAAAAGTATCGGGTAGAATCAGTAAAACCTTTGCTACTGACATCAATTGGCCAATATTTTATGTTTGCCTTTTGTGTGTATGTAGAAGTGTTTATTGGGAGCAAGACGATAATACAATCACTACAATTGGTAAAATAGGAGAGAATGTTAAAAAGAATAGAATGGCAATGCAAAAAAATAACCAATAATGACTTATTGGCTATTCTCTGTTTATTCTGATTTCCTGAAGAAAGAAATTATTGTCTTTTTGTTTCATCAGGATGTATACATTGTACTTATTGCCACTAGGTGTTATTAGACTTCCGATAATGAATTTTGATGTTGTGTTTGGGGAACCATTATCCATTATCAAAAAGTCTTTTGGAATATTTCGTTCGAAGAAGTCTTTTAAGACTGCTTCTGCCTGGTTGCGGCTATAAATCGTTTGATTATGGTTGATAGTAACAGGCACAATGTTGTCGAAATACTTCGACATATCTTCTATACGGTTGTTTTTAATAGCATTAACCACCTCTTCCATTGGAGGACGAGTTGTTTGCGCTTGCAACGTAAAGAAAAACAATGTACAACTAACTACAAATAAAATAATTTTTTTCATGCTCTCATTAAAATAAACATCTTCACTCTTCATTGTTACACTCAAACTTACTAACAGCAAAAATGAAGCCAAAAATCAAAAAATGTTAAGATTCAATGAAAAAATTTGGAATTCTTCCCAAAATCAGAATATTTTTTGTTTTGTGGGATTCAAATGTACGTAAAATCCAAAACCAAAAAACTTTGGATACAATATTTTAAAAGAAAGAAAACACAGCACAAATTAAACATTTGTGCTGTGTTGCACCTCATTTCACAAATCAAACCCACACGTTTATAAAAACAATTCGATCAAATCAGATCGCCACTTTTAGGCAGTCAATTTGTATGTTGGTTTTTCCAATTGCATAAGCGTGTTTTGAATGTGGTTTTTTACCACTCTACTATGCGACAATGCAAATGTTGCACTTAACAAAGTTTTAAGGTCGGCAGACAGTGGGCTTTCTAAAATCTTTAAAGCTTTGTTTTTGCTGAAATAAATCACGGCTCTCTTTTTCATAACAAACGTATTTGATAATACATACGCAAAAGCTGTGCCAACTGGTTTTGTTTTACTGCTTAGTTATAACAAGTTAACATACCTTTTGTGAAAAATCAGAAAATGTAAATGGTTGGAGGGGGCTTTTTTCGCTAAAACATCAGTTATTATTAGCTTTTAGCTAATAATAACTGTTTTGCAAGCAAATAGCTCAATAACAAAAACTTATAGACTTGAGCGAAAGTACACTAATGATAGTTAATGGGCTTTACCCAAATCTAAGTTAGTTTACAACAAAATGAAGTTATCGGCATCCTTAAGAAACGGCAAATTTTGACGGGCTTTTGTTAACAAATCAGCATCTAGTGCAATAGTATGCACTGCTTGGGAATGTGATTGTTGCCAAAGTGTCTCTCCCAATGGACCGAATACGCTGCTGTCGCCAGAGTAGTTATTCCCTTTAGGGTCTTTGCCTATTCTGTTAACACCAACCACATAACATTGATTTTCTATAGCTCTAGCTTGTAACAATGTTTTCCATGCCAGATTTCGTTGTTCTGGCCAGTTGGCTACATATAATAATACATCATACTCCTCCCCGCGATTACGGGACCACACTGGAAAACGAAGGTCATAACAAACCATTAGATTGAAACGCCAGCCATTGACTTGTGTTATTACTCTTGCCGAACCAGCCGCATAATGCTTGTCTTCACCTGCAAAACCAAATAAATGTCTTTTGTCATAATGGGCTATAATTCCATCAGGTTGTACCCAAAGCATTCTATTATAATGGTTTCCTTCTTCTTCTATTATTAAGCTACCAGTAAGTATGCATTTATACTTGCTGGCAATTTTTTTCATCCATTCTATGGTTTTCCCATCCATAGGCTCAGCCAATGTGCTTGGTGACATACTAAATCCTGTACTGAACATTTCGGGCAATACCACTACATGTCTTTGTGCAGATACTTTGGATATGATTTGTTCATAGTGTTCAAGATTCGACTTTTTGTCTTCCCATACTATATCTGATTGTATGAGCGTTATGTTGATGGATGTTGATGACATGTGATAAAATTTTTGGTATAAAAATTGCCGTTTTAGGTAAAAATATGAATAATGATTTTTGATGTGAGCTTTTAAAGTTGATAAACAACAAGAAATTGTTTTTAAGATATGGCAATGGGTCACAATTCCTACATTTGCACACGATGAGTTTAACTAAAAGATTAATAATCCTTTTGCTTCTTTTGCTTCCTGCAATTGCCTTTTGCATTGACAAAAAAAAGCAAAAATTGATTGTTCCTGGAAGATGGAAAGAAGTTGTTAGAATGTCTGTAGACAGCACTAGACAGCTTTTTTCTGATACTCTATTTATGACCTTTTCAGTAAAGGATTCCTTTTCCTATCATCACAGAAATGGTTTTGTATATGAAGGTATATATACTGTAGGCGAAGATAGCATTCTAGACTTAGGCTACTCTAGGTATAAAGTGGTGAGTAGAAAGCCCAGCCTACTTGTGCTTACCAATATCAAAGGAATATTTCAACTAGAACCTGATCTGTCGGAGGTTGTGAAAACAATTGTGATAAAAAAAGAAGACTCAACACGACCTGTCAATAATATAGATGAAATGATAGGTAAATGGACGGTATATAAACGTACTGCACCGGGAACAATAGATATGTCAAGAAACATTAGATCCATTTATGTAACTGGGGCTTCCACAGATGGTAAGCTAGGGTTTATATATGGAGGTGCTGATGCAGACAACAATCCTTCTTGGTTTGTAAAAGAATTAGGAGGTGGGCAATCTCTGAATTGCGACGGTAAATCCCCCCGTACGCTTAAAGTTATTAGGTGTCAGGATGGGGAAATGATACTAGAAGAGGAAGAAACAAAGTATTTCCTGAAGTTATATCAAGGATCTTTTCCTAAATAATTTGTGGATAATGATAAACAAATTTCTATGAGCGTTCCTTCTTTTAAAGAACTTCGAAATGGCCTTGTTCACCTGTTTTATCCTGATTTGTGCGAAGGCTGTTCTAAACCATTGATAAATGGTGAATACGTTTTGTGTATTGGATGTGCCACACTGCTTCCAGAAACAAGATACCACTATTCCGAAAACAATGAAACTGCAATGCGTTTTGCAGGTAGATTTCCGTTTGTAAAAGCCACCTCTCTTGCATACTTCACAGACGATGGGCTTTTGCAGCACCTGATGCATGGGCTAAAGTATAGAGGACAAAAAGAAAATGGTAAATACCTTGGTGCTAGATTAGCCGCAAGCCTAAAAAAGGATGGGTGGCTTAACGATATTGATGTCGTTATACCTGTGCCTCTTCACTCGTCCCGACTACACGAACGTGGTTATAACCAAAGTGCAATAATAGCCTCCACAATGGGTAAGAAGGTAGATGTTGTATCGCTATTCAGGGTAAAGAAAACCGAAAGCCAAACAACTAAAACACGAGCAGAAAGAGCTGATAACATGATGGGAGCTTTCTTGCTAACCCATTCTACTTCTCTAAATGGCAAACACATCCTTATAGTAGATGATGTGCTAACTACTGGGGCTACAATAGAAGCATGCGCAAATGTCCTACTTAGCGCACAAAATGTAAAAATAAGCATCGCTACCATTGGTATTGCCATATCTTAAAACGTATATTTGCAAGGGTTTTTACGCAGGTATTTGTATTTATAGATATTTCAGTATACCTTAATACCCGATTATTAAAACTGTGCGTTTAGATTCAACGAACTTTTTAACATAAGAATTATGAAGAAACATGTAATAACGGCATCATTGTTATTGTCTGCAATGACCTCTTTTGGTGCTGGTTATCAGCTCAATCTTCAGGGATTGAGACAGGTAGCTATGGGCGGCTCGGGAGCAGCATGGCCCTGGGATGCTTCAACTATTTTTTACAACCCAGGGGGGCTTGCAAGACTTAAAGGTGTGCAGATATATGGTAGCACTATGTTTCTGATGCCATCTACGGCTTTTGGCAATCGTGACAACTCTGGTGTAACGTCTGCTAATGAACAAAGCGCATCACAGACTTTTACACCCTTTAACCTATATATAGGTGGCCGACTTAATGAAGACAGCCGTTTGGCGTTAGGACTGGGTATCTATACTCCATTTGGAGCAGGTCTGAAATGGGATAATAACTGGCTAGGAAAGTATATTGTACAGTCCATTGACTTGAAAACTGTTTTTTTTCAGCCAACAGTAAGCTACCGTGCAAATGAATGGTTATCCGTAGGTGCAGGCTTTGTTTTCGGTGCAGGCAGCGTAGACTTCAGACAAGCATTGCCAGTACATGGTGCTCAGGGTGCCGACATAGATGATGGTCAAGCACATTTGCATGGTACTGCAACAGGAGTAGGTTTCAACGTGGGTGCTCAAATGAAACTGAGAGAAAATTTTCAAGTGGGTTTAACTTACCGCTCTCAGGTTAACATGGATGTAAGCGCAGGAACCGCTGACTTCAGAGTTCCTACTTCGCTCAGAGATTCTTTTCCTAACACAAAGTTCAGCTCCCGCCTTCCTTTACCAGGCGTAGCCACCATCGGATTTGGCTGGAGATTAAACGACATTACGCTGCAAATGGATTTCAACTACACAGGTTGGAATTCTTTCGACACACTTCGTTTCGATTTTGCTCAAACTACTACGTCGCTTAATAATGTACGTTCACCTCGCAAATATCGCAATACATTTACTCCTCGCTTTGGTATCTGCTACAAAATTAGTAACACTGTTGCGCTGATGGGTGGTGCTGCTTATGACCCTACACCAGTAACAAACGGATTTGTTTCTCCCGACTTACCGGATGCAGACAGGGTGGTATTAAGCTGCGGTATAACTGTTAAACCTCTTCCCGGACTTACAATAATGGCTGCATTTGAAGGAGTAAACTCTGTAAAACGTCAAGGCAACTATGATCATGCTGGCTTTGGTGGAGTATACAAAACCACCGCAGCGGCACCAGGCATAGGATTGTATTATAGTTTCTAAATTTTTTTGAATAAAACGAGCAAGATGAAAAAATTATATACCATTGGTGTTGCGGCAATATTATTTGCTTCTTGTAAGCCCAGTGCAGATGTTACAACACCATCTACTGCGGGTGAAGCAGTCTTCACTAACTACTTGGCTGTAGGTTGTTCTTACAGTGCAGGCTATGCCGACAAAAGCTTGACGGTCTCAGGTCAATTGAATTCCTATCCTCAAAGATTGTTTGAGCAATTTGAAACTATTGAAGATGGTTTTGGAGCAAACGGTCCTTTTATACAACCTTTAGTAACCGGAGATAATGGTTACCCAGAGCCTAAGCTAGTATTGGGAACTACCACTTATTGCGATGGAACTATTTCTTTAGCTCCTGTAGCTACTACTTTGCCTCTGGATTCTAACGGTAGCTGGCGGTACATCAATCCTGTTAATAACGCACAAATCAACAACATTTCTATTCCCAGAATACGTGTTGCTGATTACTTGGTATCCGGTTATGCTGGGCTTAATAAATATGCACAACGTTTTTATTATAACCCTGCTAAACGTCCTTTAGATGAGTTGTATTCAAGAGTATATAATCTTGGACCAACCTTTTTTACTGTTTGGCTAGGTGTAACTGATGTTTTGGGCTATGCTGTAGCCGGTGGCCAAGGTGATGGTACTGGAAATGCATTACCAGTTACGTTGAACATTTACAATTCTAACGACATTACACCTACTTCAGTATTTACTAGTGCTTACGATAGCATATTGAAGGCCGTAAGTAGTACTTCAGCTAAAGGTGCACTGATAAATATTCCTGATGTAAGTGCACTCCCTTATTTTAACACCGTGCCAGCTAATGGGTTGCGTATAGATCGTCAAAGCTATGCCGACAGTCTGCAAGCGCTGTATTCTACACTAACTTTTGATAAGGTGTTTTTGCAAGGTGATAATTATTACATCATTAAGGACAATGATGACCAAACTCGTCAAGCTGTGCCTGGTGAGCTGATTCTAATGACTGTGCCGCGCGACTCAATAAAATGTGCCGGCTGGGGTAGCACTAAACCTATTCCTAAAGAGTATGTGCTTACGACTGATGAACTACAAAATATCAGAAACACCATTAAAAGTTTTAATGCCTACATTGAACAAGAGTGTAAACTGCGTAAGCTTGCTTATGTAGACATCAACTCTTTCATGAAAACTTTATCCAGTGGTATGGCTTATAATGGTATTACCTATTCTACTGAATATATATCAGGTGGTGCATTTTCTCTGGATGGTATTCATCTAAATGCTCGTGGTAATGCACTTGTGGCCAACCATATCATTAAAGCAATCAATGCATTCTACAAGTCTACTATTCCTCAAACTGATGCCAACAAATATCCTGGTATCAAGTTCCCATAATTTTTAAAATCTTTTTTAATTAGCCCTGCAGTTTTCTGCGGGGCTTTTATTTTAATAACCTTTTTTATAGCATCACTTTTTTGTCAAAGATTGATTGATTAGGTTTCTGTGTTTATCAGTTATTTTTGTGCTATCAGCCAGATTCAATACATACTAGATTCGCCTATAGAATACTTGAGGGGAGTGGGACCGCAACGCGGTGAACTCTTACGCTCAGAGTTAGAAATCAGCTCGTTCGAAGACTTGCTTTATCATTACCCTTACAGATATGCTGATAGATCACAAATTACTAGAATTGGGTTTATCGACCCCAAAAGTGATAATGTACAAATTGCTGGTACGCTTGTCAACATTACAGAGGATGGAGAAGGGAGAAAAAAAAGATTGGTAGCTACTCTTTATGATGAAACAGGGAGGATAGAATTGTTATGGTTTCAGGGAGCGCAATGGATGAAAAAATCACTAAAAGAAAACACTAGATATATTGTCTATGGGAAGCTAAATGTGTTTAATGGAATAATAAATATTGCTCATCCTGAAATTGAACCTTGGAATGCAGAATCCGCCATTCCTGGCAGACAACCCGTTTATTCAACTACCGAAAAACTTAGAGTGAGGGGAATTACTAATCGCTCTTTTGCTAAGCTAACTCAAGCATTATTTGAGAAAATTCAACAGGCGGATATCATTGAGATATTATCCTCAGACATTCGAAACAAATATAATCTTTGTGGAAGGTTTCAGGCGCTGAAGTGGATCCATTACCCTGACACTGAAGAACATGAATACTTTGCCCGACACAGAATGAAGTGGGAAGAGCTCTTCCTCTCCCAGTTACAAATAGGCCGATTACGGCTACAACATACCGCACAACAAGGGTGGCATTTCAGCAAGGTGGGCGATTTGTTTAATGACTTTTTTAATAATCACCTCCCTTTTCAACTTACCAATGCACAGAAAAGGGTGTTGCGTGAGATAAGACAAGATACAGGCACTGGTAAACAGATGAACAGATTGCTGCAAGGTGATGTGGGTAGTGGCAAAACAATTGTGGCGCTCATGTCAATGCTTTTGGCGCTCGACAATGGTTTCCAAGCCTGTATTATGGCTCCTACCGAGATATTGTCGCAACAACACTATTATAGTATAGCTGCATTGCTGGGCAAAATGGGTATTGCGGTAAAATTATTGACTGGCAATATAAAAGGTAAGGTAAGAAAAGAAATATTGCAAGAACTTGCTGATGGCTCTTTGCGTATTGTGGTGGGTACACATGCCCTGCTGGAGGATAATGTACAGTTTAAAAACCTAGGATTAGCTGTTATAGATGAGCAGCATAGGTTTGGCGTGGGTCAAAGAGCTCGTTTGTGGAAGAAAAATGAAATGCCTCCTCATATACTGGTAATGACTGCTACACCTATACCTCGCACGCTGGCAATGACTATGTACGGCGACCTTGACGTGTCTGTAATAGACGAGTTGCCCCCTGGCCGACAACCTATAAAAACCATTGCGAGTAAAGACAGTCACAGAACCAGAGTAATGGAGTTTCTTAGAAAAGAGGTAGACAAAGGAAGACAAGCCTACATCGTTTACCCTCTTATAGAAGAGTCTGAAAAAATGGATTATGAAAGTTTGATGGCTGGCTACGAACAAGTGAAAATATGGTTTGATGAAAATAAGTACCGCATAGCTATGGTACATGGCAGACAAGATGGTGATGAGCGCGATCGCAATATGCAACGATTTGTAAAAGGAGAGGCAAATGTGTTAGTGGCCACTACTGTCATTGAGGTAGGTGTTAACGTTCCCAATGCCTCGGTAATGCTAATAGAAAGTGCAGAACGCTTTGGTTTATCTCAAATGCACCAGCTCAGAGGTAGGGTGGGGCGAGGTGCTGAACAATCTTTTTGTATACTTCTTACTGGCAATAAAATATCCGAAGAAAGCTACAAACGGATTCAGATAATGGTATCTACCACAGATGGATTCAAGATAGCTGAGGAAGACCTAGCAATGCGTGGACCCGGTGATATGTATGGTACCAAACAAAGTGGATTACTGAAATTTAAACTTGCAGATATTGTCCAAGATAGTGACATACTGGAGGAAACCAGAGTAGCTGCACTACAATTACTGTCCGACGACCCTTCTCTCACACAACCTCAAAACCAACCTTTGCGCTATGCTTTGTCTGAAAAAAACAAACAATCGCACTGGGGAAAAATTAGTTAAAAAGTATCTTATACCTTTTATTATTCTAAAACCATAAGACTGGGTATGTTTCTTCCATACCCATCATAGTCAAGGCCGTAACCCACTACAAATTTGTTTTCTATTTCGTAGGCTACGTAATCTGCTTTTATATCCTTGTATTGCAGCGCATCAGGTTTGGACAGGAAAGTTGCAATTTTCACGGATGCTGGATCTCTCTGATAGATTTCAGGCATAAATGCACTTAATGTTTTGCCCGTGTCAATGATATCTTCTACTATAATTATATGCCTGTCATTCAGCCTTTCTTCCATACCTATAGCAGTTATTACGTTGCCAGTAGATGTGGTGCCTTTATATGATGCTAGTTTCACAAAAGAAATAGCTGCATCAATGGTAAGTGTGCGAAACAAATCTGCAGCAAACACAAAAGAACCGTTGAGGATCGCTATTAACAATACTTGTTTGCCTTCATAGTCCTTGTTTATCATCGCACCCACTTCCCCTATTCTGCTACTTATTTCTTCTTTGCTTATAAATGGAACAAAAGTTTTGTCCAATATTTTTATTCTTTCCATAGTGCTATTTATTTCTTGACTATTATCTTTTGTCCGGCTTTAAGTTTACTAGCTTTTATCGAATTCCATTTTTCTATTTGTTCCACAGTCACATCATTACGTTTAGCAATAGAAAATGCTGTTTCTCCTTTTTTCACCACATGGTATTGAATACTACCTTTTCTTTGTGGTTGATCCTTCTCTATTGATTGACTAAAATCCTTTTTATCATTTGCTTTGGTAACAATTGGTACAGTTGCTTCTACTACAGGGGTATTTTCTTCTGATTCCTTTTTTAATTCCTCGTATGTTTTCTCGATGGCAACTTTTTTAGCATTCTCGGCTGGTGCCTCAAAAGACATCCCAAAACTTACCTCTTCCGTTTTGCTCACTGTGGTGTTTTCTAGCACAGGTATAGGCTTTTCTTTATAGTCTTCTACAATAGGTTTAGAAGTTGCAGTATTCTTTAGTTCCAATATTGCACCTACTACTGGTTGTTCGTAAGTATTCAGCAAATTGAGTGCTGCAAGTTTTTTAAGTTGTATGCCTTCAACCTGTGAAATCATTAATAATGTTTCTCCAGATTTCACTATGTGTTTTTCATTTTGACCAACACTATTCTTTTTCTCCAGATATATATAAGAGTCAAATGGCAACGCTTCATCATTCAGGTCATTGATTTCCAAAAGTTGTGCATACCTTATTTTGTGCTTTATTGCATACTGCAACAATGCATCACCCTTTTTGGCAGTAATGGCTTTCAATCCATTTACGGTTACAATTGCCCCTTCTATACCTAATGGTTCTTCTGCTGGGTACATAGACAATGACTCAGACCCATTGTTAATGTTTGTATCAGTATTATTATCAACATTGCCAGCTGCACCTTCGTAGCTGTGGCTGTGTACAATTATTACAGTGTCTTTGATTGATGTGGGTTGTGGTGGAGCTTCTTGGGGCTTTGTTTCTGATGGTGGGGTTTCTATATTTTTTTGCTTAGCGACAGTTTCTACTTCTGCTACTTGCGACCCATTATTTGTTTTAACATCAGCTATTGCTTCCATCCCTGTTAAATCAGATAAACTATCTGCTGCGGCATACGTATATTCTTGCAACCTGAACTCTTCGATAATCTTTATTAACTGATATGCATATCTTGGGTTTGTAGCATACCCACATTTTTTAAGTCCATGAGCCCAACGAGCATAATCTGTAACTGAATAATTAAATAGTATACCATATCTGGGATTACGATGTAAGTGTGCAGAATGATCGTTATATGATTCTAGTGCATTTTTATATTTTTTGAAACATTCATCCTTAGCATCGTCGGTATGCAAAAAAGAAGGTCCTTGCCACCCATTTTTGCATTTTATCCCAAAGTGATTATTAGCTTGTGTAACCAGCTCACTAACTCCGGCTTCAGTTTCTAATATCCCTTGACCTAAAGTAATAGCAGCTGGTACGCCAGACACTCGCTGATCAGCTATAGCATAGGCTGCATATTGTTTTATATACTTTTTTGCTCGGTCGTTATAAGACTCTTGTGCCTCACATTGCTGCATAGCAAAGAAAAAGAATATGAATGCAACAACTGTGTTTCTGAAATTCATCCCCTTAAATATTTAGGTAAAACGGTTTTCACAAAAATAACGCTATGTTGGTTAATTCCTGCCTTAAAAGGGTACAAATGATATATTATACATTATTTAACATAATCCTGTTTTCGGGCGATATTCATACAAAATTAGAAAGCCCTAGGAATCAGCTATACGAGGTGTAATAGGGGTCCATAAAAAATATCCTATTCTCGTCGTTTAAGCCAATTTTAGCTGTTTTTTATACCCTTTTTTAGCTGTTTTTAGCAAATTTCTTAAAAATCAGTTTTATTTAGGAATCTTCACCCACAAATTATGCAAGATGAAATTAGGTGGCAGAAATGAACAAAATACGCTAACTATTTTTTTCGCATGATGCTATAAAACTTATTACCAATTCTTGCTCGAAGCCTTTCTGAAGTAAGTATCGATACACTTTTGCCTTTTTAATTTGCTTGCTCCTTTCTGTTCTCAACTCATGCCATTTCTTTATTGTAAGTTGTTCTAGCATATTTTGGTAATCACCTTCTGGTATCTCTTGCAAAGCTCTTTTTATACAATATTCCGAAACACTTCTAATTTTCAACTGTTGCCGTATCTTATTTCTCCCCCAGTGAAGCATTCTCCATTTTCCCCTGGCAAAGCTTTTAGCAAACCTTTCTTCATTCAATATATCGGTAGCTATTAGTTCAGATATTTGTTCATCAACCGTAAATGCAGTGAAACCAAGTTCGTACAACTTGTTCCTAACCTCGTTATGACACCTTTCCTGATACTTGCAATAATACAGAATAGCTGGATCTATCATCTATGAAGCTAATTAATTATTCTATCTATGCCATCACTATTTACTACCTACCCATGTACACCATAAGTATCTGGATATCACTTGGGTTTACACCGCTTATTCTACTTGCTTGCCCCAAAGTAGCAGGTCTTATTTTCTGCAGCTTTTGTCTTGCTTCTGATGATACGGAAGATAGTTTCCCGTAATCGAAACTCTCTGGAATCATTAAGTTTTCGAGGTTAGACATTTTTTCCACTAATTCCTGTTCTTTTTCTATATAAACTTCATATTTCGCTTGTATTTCTACTTGCTCCAGTACTAATGGATCTTGTTCGTTAATAGCTGCTGCGAGTGCTGGGATAGCTGTCATCATCTCTTTTAGACCTATTCCGGGTCTTAGTAATAACTTAAGTGCTTTTGTTTTTTCTATAATTGCTGCCGAATTATTGGTGGTGAGAAATCCATTTGCCGCATCCATATCTACCGGAAACTCAGCAAGTACTTTCCTAATTGATTTTACCTTTTCCTTTTTGATTTGCATCAAATCAAATCTTTCCTGGGTGGCAAGTCCAATATTATACCCTAATTCAGTCAGCCTGAAATCAGCATTATCTTGTCTTAGTAATGTTCTAAATTCAGCTCTACTAGTAAACATCCTATATGGCTCATCAGTACCTTTATTGATCAAATCGTCTATTAATACACCTATATAGGCATCGCTGCGTTTTAACACCAATGGTTCTTGTTCATGGGCTGCTCTCGAGGCATTAATTCCTGCCATTAAACCCTGGCAGGCTGCTTCTTCATAACCAGTAGTTCCATTAATCTGTCCAGCAAAGAACAGATTCTTTATTAGTTTCGTTTCAAGTGTGAATTTTAATTGTGTTGGTGGAAAATAATCGTACTCTATTGCATACCCAGGTCTGAAAAACTTACAATTTTCGAAACCTGGAACAAGTTTTAACGCTTTATACTGTACCTCTTCTGGTAGAGAGGTACTAAAACCATTCACGTATATCTCTACTGTGTTCCATCCTTCAGGTTCTACAAACAATTGATGCCTTTCTCTTTCTGCAAATCTGCTTATTTTATCTTCTATACTTGGACAATACCTTGGCCCACTTCCTTTTATCCTGCCTTGATACATTGGCGACTGATCAAAACCCGTCTTCAATATATCGTGTACTTCCTGATTAGTGTATGTGATCCAGCAGCATCTCTGCTCTTTAGGTTGTACTTTTTCTATAGGCATGTATGAGAAACCTACCACTTCCTCATCTCCATCCTGTATTTCCATTTTAGAATAATCTAGACTTCTTCCATCTACTCTAGGGGGAGTTCCGGTCTTTAGCCTATCTGTGTCAAATCCCAACTCTACAAGTTGTTCTGTTATTCCTGTTGCGCCTTTTTCCCCCATTCTTCCTCCACCAAACTGCTTTTCACCTACGTGAATTACTCCATTGAGAAACGTACCGTTAGTAAGCACAACACTTTTAGCACGTATCTCTTGACCCATTCCGGTTACCACACCTTCAATTGTTCCACGTGAAACAATCAGTTCTCTAACCATGTCTTGCCAGAAATCTACGTTTGCTGTATTCTCCAACATCTCTCTCCAAGTACTAGCAAATAACATCCTATCATTCTGAGCACGCGGACTCCACATCCCAGGCCCTTTCGACTTGTTAAGCATTCTGAACTGAATTGTGCTCCTGTCGCTTACGATCCCACTATAGCCACCTAGAGCATCAATCTCGCGCACTATCTGTCCCTTCGCAATACCGCCCATTGCAGGGTTACAACTCATTTGGGCTATCGTCTGCATGTTCATAGTAATCAACAAGACTTTAGAACCCATATTGGCAGCAGCAGCAGCAGCTTCACAACCTGCATGACCTGCACCAACAACAATAACATCATATACTGGAAACATTCCACAAAGATACGTTCCTAACCACTACTATAGAAACAAGAAACCATAAGTACACAATATATTTTGGCACAACATTTGCTGAATAAAGTGTTAATAGACAACAGTTATAGCCCTATACAAATGTTTCACGTGAAACAAAAATGAGAGATTTCTTGTTTTTAACAATATAATATACTTTTGCTCGTTCTACAGTCATAAAACCATGATCAAAAAACTAACCATAGCTACATTAATTGCCGCTACCACAATAGCTGGTGATGTCTATGGCCAAGGTTATGACAGAAGTAATCTCACTAAAATAGGTCACAAATTCAGTATTGGATTCGAGCGGCAAGTCCATACTCTTTACAACATCGGCAAAGTATCAATAAGCGACAAAACAAAAATTGCTGAAGAAACAACCCACAGAATACTCTTCAGAATGAAGCTAACAACTAGACTTAAATTAGAGACTGGACTAAGTTTCAGAGATATAAACAAAATACTTAGCAACAACGGCAAACAAAATAAGGCATTGAGTTTAACAACGCCTTTGATAAATTCAATCCCGCTTACTATTCAGTACCAGCTACAAAACGACCGCAAAAGACTACGCCCATATATCGGAACTGGGATTCAGTTCTATAACAACACTTCTGGAAGTGAAGATATAGCTAACGCTGACACGAGAATGTCAAATGGGCTTAAATACATCAACATCATCTTTACACAAGGACTAATATACGATATCACTCCTGACCTCCAAATTACCCAATCTATACACATTATACCTGATAACGGAATACGTCCGATTGGCATCAACATTGGCGTAGGATACCGTATCAAATAATAAACACCACACTGTTCTTCTAATCTACCGCCAGTACTACATACTGCTGTTACTGAATTATCTATTGTGACCTTTCGCAATGATAGTTTCGTAAATGGATACTTGATAGTTGTCCAACAAAACCGATACTACTCCTAATGGATACCTACCAACAAAACAAACGACAATAGACCAAAAAAAAGAGCAGCTATTTATAGCTGCTCTTTCACAATAGAGTGTTACTCAATTATTTTGCAATAACGAAATTTCTTGACACTGCCTTAGTGTCTGTATTCATCACGAAGAAGTAATTACCAGGAGTCAATTTAGAAGTATTAACTGAGAAATTACCAGTTTTTACATTGTTATGTACTTCTTTACTCACAAATCTTCCCAAACCATCAATGATAGTGAAAGTCACAGATTTAGAAGTGTTTTCTAATTCTACAGAAACATTCATTACATCTTTAGCAGGATTAGGGAATAATGAAACCTTTGTGTCAGTAACTACTGGAGCGTTATTTACACTAACAGGACTATTGTTAGCAATCATTGCTACTGCAGGAATAAGACCACGTGTGCTACTGAAGTTAAACGAATCTACAGAGTTAACAAAGCTAACAAAAGTACTTGGCGTAGGCGTATTAGCACCAGTTGGCGTCGCTATGATATCGTCAGTAGATGTATTAACAAGACTAGCATAATCAAGGTTACTGTTGTTGATCTGGAAACGACCATAAATACGTGGATAAGGATGAACAATACCGTCAGCACCTAAGAAATGTGAACCTGGTACACCCACAGCTAAATAATACCAGCTATCAGCTTCTAAATAAATAGTCTTAGGATTGCCCGATGCAGGATCGCCCATACCAGAGAAATTTAATAAAGCACCTGAAGTATCATTAACACCATCAAAATTGTGTACACCTAAAGAAGCAAGAGTCAACTCACCATTCTGAAGCACACTATCAGCTGGTTGTCCACCAGAACCATCAGCCCACTTGAAAAGATATATATTAGCAGGAGTACCTAGCGGACCAGCAGTGTTTGTAGACAAAGAATACTGTACACGAGAAATTGATGTACCACCGTTTTTAACGTAGTACATTGGTCCCCACAAGAAGTCACCACCAGCATTGAATGAATAACCAATTGTTCTTACAGGCGCATTATTAGCCATGTCATAACGACCTTTAGAATACAAGCTATCTGTAA
This sequence comes from Sphingobacteriales bacterium, assembly GCA_027484425.1. GTDB lineage: Bacteria > Bacteroidota > Bacteroidia > Chitinophagales > Chitinophagaceae > Nemorincola. The sequence continues at coordinate 39,571 of JAIXSZ010000015.1, read as the reverse complement.
CATAGAACGAAGACGTAATACTATTGTCTGCTGGATAAGCATCAGCAACCGAGTGTGTAATGGTGTAAGTTACATCAAAACGACCTTTACCACTAGCAGCTAGATCATATTCGGCGTCGTCAAACATCGCATAAACAGAATCTAATGCTGGGAAAGATGAAAGTGTTACAGTATTTGTGTGTTGAGTTGCAGGAACACTAGTTTCAGCAGGAGTGAAAGTTGTAGTACTTGTAAGATTCACGCCAGACAAGTCGTTAGTACCATAATTTGCAATGAACGCACCATCCACCATTTTATATGGGTATGGATTACCAGTCGCTCCTAACTGATTAGAAGGTATAGCATAGTTATGCCATCCCGCAATACCGCCTGGTACAAACCCTGCATCATTAGCAAGACTTAAACCCCAAGGAGTAATAGTAAGACGTGCAGTGTCGCCACCTCTATAACGAGCACCTATAGCATCACCATCTTCTTTAGATATCATAAACACTGGTATTGTAATACCAGCTGCCGAACAAACAGTACCAGCGCCCATACCTACTGGACCACCGTTTACATTGTTCACTATAACACAAGCAATGGCGCCAGCGTTCTGAACTTGTTGTGCTTTACAAACAAATTCTATACCACCTCCACGATAAACTACACCAATCTTTCCCGCCATAGAGCCAGTAACAAGAGACGATGCAAGAGTATCGCCTCCTAATGGTGGCATGCAAATTTGTTGATTAATAATAGGAGTTGTTACTCCACCACCCCAAGGAGTACCGCCAGTAAATGCAAAAGTGTAAATTTTTTGCCCTGCAACAGCAGCAGGACTATTCACCACAAAACGCAACCCAACGTAATCTGCATACCAGTTCGGGTCAGATGTACCGGTACCATAAGGGAAAGGTCCAAAAGCTAATGGCTGAACCTGACCATTAGCAACACTTGCTCCAGCTATACATGTAGCCAATAGCAGATTTTTTAGCGTAATCACTTGCTTCATAAAAATTAATTTTTAATTTGGTTTGACAATTTAGAACTATTTTATAAAATAAACAAAATTTAACCCTATATAGGGTAAATTCTTAACACAATTTAATTTCATTACCCTACCAGACCAGCGCTAATACTAATCTCCATCATTCTATCTATTGGCTTCTTAGCAGCAAGCCTTAATTCCTCATCCATTATAATTTCAGGCTGCTCATACTTTAAACAATTATAAATCTTCTCCAGTGTGTTCTTTTTCATATGAGGACACTCATTACAAGCACATGCATTATCGGGCGGGGCAGCAATAAAAGTTTTGTTTGGCGACTGCTCTATCATTTTATGTAGAATTCCCGATTCAGTAGCAACAATAAAACTATCTGACTTGCATGTATGGGTGTATTTTAGAAGTTCGCTTGTAGAGCCTATAAAATCAGCAATTGCCAAAATAGCCTCTTCACACTCGGGGTGTGCGATCAACTTTGCTTCCGGGTGCCTCACTTTAAGCTTTGTTATTTTCTCCAACGAAAATATTTCATGCACCATACAAGCACCATTCCACAATACCATATTCCTACCAGTTACCTTATTTATATATGCACCCAAGTTTTTATCAGGAGCGAATATAATTTTTTGATCTTCGGGTAAACTATCAACAATAGCGCGAGCATTAGATGAAGTACAAATAATATCGCTTAAAGCCTTTATACCCGCAGAGCAATTGATGTACGAAATAACCAAGTGCTCGGGATGTCTTTCTCTAAAAATTCTAAATAACGGTGGTGGGCAGCTATCGCTCAACGAGCAACCAGCATTCAGATCAGGTATCAATACTTTCTTGGTAGGATTGAGGATTTTAGCAGTTTCTGCCATAAAGTGTACTCCAGCAAAAACTATTATGTCAGCTTCAGTCTGAGCAGCCTTTCTTGCAAGCCCTAAGCTGTCGCCTATATAATCTGCTATGTCCTGAATATCAGAATCTTGATAATAATGAGCGAGGATAACAGCATTCTTTTCTTTTTTTAGTTCCTCGATTGCCACATAAATATCAACAGTTGGATCGATGTTATAATCCAAAAATCCTTTTTCTAGTACAACTTCAGCTAAATTCATCACTACAATTTCAGTTAGATACAATGAAATAACCTTTATGATGAATACATAGAGGCACAACAAAGTTATAACTCAAAAATCATACCACAATAAACAAGCTATCCACATTCCTAATAATAGTAAATCAATTTTTTCAAAAACTTCTACTATTACTATTAAGAGTGTGAATTGGGGGAATAAAAATTACTACCACTATTGGTTTTATCGTTTTCTCAGTTTACTAACAGATTATCAGATAGTTATCAACACAAAATAGCAACGCAAAACAACTATATCCAAACGAGGTTGTGAATTGATTAAGATAATTATGTGGGTAAATTGGCCTTACTGAATATCGTAGCAACATGTTAATTACTTCGGCATAAAAATGAAAACTTTAGGAAATAACTAACCAGTTGGTCAATTACTATTAGTTTGTTCGTTTTATTAAGACAAGCACAACACGTTATTCACAAAGTCCAAGCTCTTGTTAACAGGTTTATTATTTTAATAAGAGCATATGATTAATTAATTGTGAAATGTATTGATCAAAATAAAAAAACAGTGTGGTTTTTTAATTTCAATTACATACATTTGCAATCCCGATTGCGGGTGTGGTGAAATTGGTAGACACGCTAGACTTAGGATCTAGTGCTGCGAGGCTTGGGGGTTCGAGTCCCTCCACCCGCACTCAAAATAAAAAAGTCGCTCTAGTAGCGACTTTTTTATTTTTTATTATATTCTTCTAAGTACCTACTTACGGGAATTGCATAAAATAGCAATAAAGTAAATAGAAAATAGCATCACAACTTATTTTCAAATAAACTAATTATTCAGCGCACCAGCGGCTACCCATTTTTTTATCTGTGTTATTTTACAATCAGACAATTTACTGCCGCCCTGCGGCATAGCACTATACCCAGTTGTGTGCGACACACAATTAATAAGATTACCATTCACAGCCGCATTCTTCACACTAGCATAATCGGTAAGACTACCATCTGCCGATGACGAACTATGGCAGCCAATACAGTAAGTTTGCATCATAGGTGCTATGATGGTGCTGTAAGTATAGGTATTAGTATCGCAGGCGGTCGTGCAGCCACCGCCATTTTTTGCACCAGCATTTATCCAGCGCTTTATCAAGTCTTGGGTTGCGGCTGGAAGTGGTGCAGCATTACGAGGCATGCGGTCATCCCCAGTTTCCAAAGCGATCGATTTCCAAATTTTACTACCTGGCGCATTACCGGGTACAATTCCCTTCCTTACAACATTAGCATAGTTGTCAAGCACATACCCATCTTCAGCATACCCAGCATTGTGGCAACCACTCATAGCACAGTTCGACTGAAATACTGGAAGTATATCACGCTCAAAACAAATGGTGGTATCTGGTGTAATAAGGCTATCAGGCACAGCATAAGGCTGGTGAACACATGAGTTGGTTCCCGTTACACCCAGTATTGCCACTACACTAATACCTACGAATACAAATGATCTTCTAAAAAAGCGCATATTTGATTATTAAAGTCATTAGTATCAATGACCCTTATTCAAAGTTAATGCATTTTATTGCAATTCTGTGACAATTCAAGCTAGTCCCATCATACAACCACATTTACCAAGAAAATTCCCATATTGCTAAATGCATACAATCAAGCATAAAAAATATTTAATGTAGAAAGGTGCTACCATGAGTTTACACAAAACAGTAAGCTCACACCCTCAGTTCCCCTCTAAAGCCCCTTGCTGCATAGTAGGATTGAGCACCGTTGTGATACACAAAAACTGTAGCATAACGATAATCGGCAAACAAAGCACCACCAAGCACTCTGATGTTGGCAGGCGTTTCTATCCAGCTCGATGTTTTGGCATCAAACACTTCCAATTCTTGTAGCTTACGGTATTGTTCCTCATCAAGTATTTTTATACCCATTTCGTCAGCCATCCCCAAGGCACTGTTGGCTGGTTTATTTTCTTTGCGTTCATACAGAGCTTGCTGGTCATAGCATATACTTCTACGTCCTTTAGGACTCTCAATTGCACAATCATAAAACAAGAGCTCTTTGCTAGAATTATCTCTTCCTACTACATCAGGTTCACCCCCAGTAATTTCCATTTGTTGAAGTGACCACAGTTTATTTGGTGCCGCTTCCAGCCTATCCAAAACCAACGTCCAATTTATGTTTTTATGACGATGCATATTTTTATGAAAACGACTTTTTAGCGTATCCAACAAATGCATTTTTTCTTTTTCCGATAATTCCACGTTCATCTTCCAATTTTAATCAATGATAACAAATAAGCTAACTTAAATGGGGAGTTTCTTAACTATTTAAAACAAAAATATTAGATCATCACAAATTTAGGAAGTAAAAAATGTATGATCTTGATTGGCTTGTATACAAATTAAAAAAGGCTGAAATAATGTATAATTTTTTTATTTTTATCCTCAGTATACCAAAATGGCTGCGATAGCGGTCGATAACACATAACTCACACCTAATGATAGACACGCCAAGATACAAAGAATTACAGGCACAACTGGCGGAACAAACTGATGAAAAAGGCAGAATTGATACACTCGTCGATATAGGAGTAGAAGTGCGAAATATAGATGTAGAGTTGGCTATGTCTATGGCAGAAGAAATTATGCAACGCTCTCGCAAAATAGCATATACAAGAGGTATCGGAAGAGGACTCAATCTTAAAGGGTCCTGCTACTGGTTGATGGGGGAATATGATGCTGGTCAGGATACATTACGTGAGGCACTTTCAATAGCAGAGCGCATAAAAGACAATAGTTTGGAAGCTCGCGTATTGCACAATTATGGCAATATTTATAGAGACATGGGCGATCTTGCGAAGGCGCTCACACATTTTGAAAAAGCACTGATAATTAATGAAGAAACACGTGATGAGTTCGCTCAATCGCTTATACTTACTAGTATTTCCAATCTATTATACGACCTCAACGATTATGATAGTGCGCTAGAATATGCGCTTAAATGTCTTCCTATTTTCGAACGAGCTCACAATCGAACAAGCCTAATTAATATTCATAATACACTAGGCAATATATATTTCAAGAAAGAACAGTTTGCAGATGCGCTACATTACTTCCAAGAAAATCTAAAACATTCCGATTCTGAAACAGCTGCTTACGTAATGGCTGAAAGTGGCCTGGGCAAAGTTTACTACAAGATGGGTGATTTTGGTAATGCAAGCACACACCTTACAGACGCCCTACGAAAAGCACAGCTACTGGGTAATATAGAAGTACAGATCATTTCAAACTTCTATTTAGGTAGGTTATATATGGACGATGGTAACTATAGGCAAGCCCAACAGTCATTACAATCTGCCTTCAGCCTAGCCGAAGAATATACCCGACGACATGATCTCATGAGCATTCACGAAATGCTATCTGTTTTGTACGACAAGATGGACGACATTCCCAAAGCTTTTCACCACCTCAAATCTTTTGAGCAATTAAAAGAAGAGATATTCAAACAGAAAATAATCAATGAGCTTCGCAACTTACAGGTGCGTCAGCAAATAGAACTGGCTAAAAAAGAAAAGGAAGTTGCCATACGCACAGCGCAATTAAAGCACCAGTTTATGGCCAACATGAGTCATGAAATACGCACACCAATGAACGCTATCATTGGTATGGCAAGGTTACTTTTGGGAAAAGATCCGCGGCCCGATCAACTCCGATACCTGAATGCTATCCAGCTATCTGCAGACAACCTTTTAGTTATAATTAATGACATACTAGACCTATCAAAGATAGAAGCAGGCAAAATAGTCATAGAGCACATTGATTTCTCACCGAAAGAAGTGCTGAATAGTGTTAGAGACATGTTGATGCTCAAGGCTGAAGAAAAAAACTTGGCACTTAAAATTCAAATTGACAACACCATACCTAAAAGACTTACTGGCGACCCAACACGTCTAAACCAAATACTCATAAATTTGGCAGGTAATGCTGTGAAGTTTACAGAAAGCGGACACATTGAAGTTAGTGCTACCCTTTCAAAAAAAGAAGGAGACAAACTTTGGATAAAATTCGATGTGTCCGATACAGGCATTGGTATTGCTCGCGAGCATCTGGATAGTATTTTCGACAGTTTCACCCAAGCTGGTGCAGATACTACACGCAAGTTTGGAGGTACCGGTTTGGGGCTTACTATCTGCCGCCAATTAGTTGGCCTTATGGGCGGCGAAATATCCGTTAATAGCACATTAGGTAAGGGTACTACATTCACCGCCACAGTCCCGTTCGCTGAGGCTGAATCACAAGAAGAACAGCAACAAAGCAAAGTACTAGATGCAGTATCCATGCGCAGATTGGCCAATATGAAGGTGCTCTTAGTAGAAGATAATGAATTCAATAGAATGGTTGCGGAAGATACTCTTAAAGAGTCTATTCCAGGCATTAAACTCGATGTCGCAATAAATGGTCAAGAAGCAGTTGAAAGTGTCCGTAAAAAACTTTACGATGTTATACTAATGGACATTCAAATGCCGGTAATGGATGGACTAGCGGCCACTATTTTTATTCGAAACCAATTACCAGAACCATATCGTCACACAAAAATTATTGCAATGACCGCTAATGTGTTGCAAGAAGACGTTAATCAGTACTTCGCAGCAGGTATGAATGCTTTCATTTCTAAACCATTTCATGAAGACGAATTGCTTCTCAAAATGGATGCAGTAATGGGAAATACACCCACATTTGTTGATTCGAAAAACAATACTGATAACACTGTCAAAGAAGATGCACCACCTACTTTGCCAGACACAGTAACAGATATGCAGTTTCTAAGGCAACTTACTAACGGCAATGAGGAAAAAATGAAAAAATACATAAACATGTTTTTAGACAATGCGCCAAAATTGCTCGACAATATTGATAAAGCATTAGCAATAAAAGATTACCCAACCATAAAAATCGCAGCACACTCTCTTAAGCCTCAGTTGTCTTATATGGGCGTAAAAGAAGAAGTAAGCAAAATATTTATGATTGAGCAAAGTGCAGGTGAAGCCGCTCATTTTGGTACACTACCTGTTCTTATTAGAAACCTTAATTTATTATGCACCAAAGCGTTCAGTGAACTTAAAAACAATGCTTAAGCAGAATTTGGTTAGGATTATAACTCTAACTCAAATTTTATCTGCCTTATTATTTTGAACTTAACGAAAATCAAATTACTTTTCTAAATAATTGAACATCTAAATATGGCTACAGAACAAAGTAAAGGGTACATTTTCCTGGTAGATGATGAACCTATACAAAATGAAATGCTGAAAGATTACATTTCAGAACGCTTTCAGTACCAGATAAAGACATACGAAAGTGGTGAAAGTGCTTTGCAGGATATGCATCTAGACCCTGAGGTTATTGTGCTTGATTTTCACCTCAACTCACATTTACCAGATGCTCAAAATGGGGTAGAGGTACTCAAAAAAATGAAGCAGTTGAAACCCAATTCTCAAGTTATAATGCTATCGGGGCAAGATAAACTTGAGGTGGCTATCGAAAGCATGAAACATGGTGCATATGACTATGTCATTAAAGGCGAAACAGCCTTTTCTCGCATGGAAAACATCCTCAACAACATTAACGAACTTACAAGCATAAAAGCGGCCAACAGAAACTACAAAAAAGTCATCTCTTTCTTGTGGATAGCGATTTCAGCTATAGTCTTGTTGTCTGTTTTCTTGGTTTATGGTGTATTCGGAAGATATAAACAATAGCCTACTTTCAGCACTACAAAAGCCACTTTATCAACCGATAAAGTGGCTTTTGTACTAATACACTATACCCCAATTCTAAATCACAACAACCTCTATAAATTCATCTCGCTTGTAATACTTTTTAGCCAAAGATTGTATCTCACCAGGAGTGATGCTTTTGTATATCTGCACATTGTTATTGAAATAGTTCTCGTCAAAACCATTAAGTATCAAAGACCTCCATCTTTGCAAAATAGAGAAAGGGCCATCTAGGTCGCCAAGCAGTCCACCCAGTAAATAATTTTTCACAAGTAACAATTCTTCTTCAGTAACCTCTTCATTGCAAAGGGTTTCCATTTCATGGTATATTTCTTTTATGGCATTCTCTATCACATCTGTGCCTGTTTCTGTATGAATCACCATTGATCCTCCGCTCACTTCAGGTGTCACAGAGCTATATATGCCGTAAGTATATCCCTTGTCTTCTCTTATATTGCTCATCAGCCTCGATCCGAAATAACCACCAAAAAGAGTATTTACCACAACCATAGGTGAGTAATCAGGATGATGTCTATTTGGGAACAACCTACCAACTCTTACTGCTCCTTGCACACCTTTAGCATCATTACTTATTCTATGCACTCGCTCAGGCGATGTAGCTAACTCAAACTTCGGAACTATCACAGGCGAAGCAGTTATCACAGCCTTGCCAAACACGTCATTTAGGCATTTCACTTCAGTAGGGCCAGCTTTACCACCCATAAACATCCGTACATTGGCAAGATTGTAATTACTCTTATAAAAAGATAGTAAATCTTCACGGGTCAGAGCCTCTATTTTTTCTTTTCTAGTATATCTGCCATACGGGTGCTCCTCACCAAAAAGTAGGGCATCTATTTGTTGGTTGGCTACAAACTCACATTGTCTCAAATTTACTTGTAGTTTGTCTATAGCATTACGTTTATGTATCGCTATTTCATGCTCTGGTAAAGTGCTATCAGTAAGCAGTTCATACACCATTGGTAACAACGAGGGCAAATGCTTGTTGAGGGTATATAGCGTCACTGTGGCGTAATCATTTCCTGCCGCTACTTTCAATTGGGCGCCATAAAACTCCAAAGCCTCGTGTATTTGTACCGAAGTATATTTCGAAGTGCCACCTTTAAGTAGTCCAGCAACAGCATGTGCTACGGATGGTTTTGGTTCATACCACAAACCTGCCGGAAAGATCCAGTCTATTTGCACTACGTCTTGTACACCAGCATTTAGCCAGTAAAGTGGCAAGCCATTATCAAGTATTTCTTTATTTATTCCAGGCAATTTATAATCAAACTCTACTGCATCATGAATTGCAGGAGCTACTGTACGATCTGTCAACATTCTCTCGTGTTATTTAGAAATATTTGGTTTTATCACTCTTTTACAAACAAAGCTCTCAACTCGCCTGCATCCTCTGTTTTCATTTTCCCCCCCAGCACTAGCCTCAACTGTCTGCGTCTCAAAGCCCCATCATAGAATTTTTTTTCTTCCTCAGTTTCTGGTATCAGCTCCGGCACTTTTCTTGGTCTTCCGTTGGGGTCTAAAGCCACAAAGGTAAGATAGGCCTCATTCGACAAATACTTGTATTGGGCCGATAAATCTTCGCCCCAAACCCGCAAAAAAACCTCCATTGATGTATTGAACGAGCGTGTCAACTTTGCCTCAATAGTCAGCAGATTTCCCAGTTTTATTGGGTTGGCAAACGAAACGTTATCCACAGACGCTGTTACCACTGGGCAGTTACAATGTTTCTGTGCAGCAATTGCGGCCGCTATATCCATCCAGTGCATTAGTCTACCACCCATTAGGTTTCCTAAGGTGTTAGTATCATTGGGCAGCACCAGTTCAGACATTACTATAAACGTATCTTTAGGGTGTTTCTCTTTCATCTTTCGTCATTATTTAAGCGGCAAGGTATCAACATTGCTTGTTATAAAAATGTTGTTATTTCATCAATTCCTCGTAAGTCATCAAAACATAAGGTTTGCTTGTATCTACACTAAAGTATTCGGTATTTAATTCACTGTAAAGTATAGTCCCGAAGTCAAAGCTAATCTTGTCCTTTTGCGCTATATCTTTAAGAGCAGCAGTATCCGCTGTTCTCACAAACCTGCAAGTGAATTGAGTGTGATCTCCATTCATTGCAGAGGCTAGTATCATTTCTTCTGGCATCGCCCAGTCTAGAATCAAGTCATCACTAAGTTTTTTGTTTTCATACAGTGCCACTTTCGTAAAACCTTTCTCTTTCATTTTTTGTAGCACTGCTTCTTTCAGTTCATTTCTGTCGCTGAATATCTTTGCTGATTTGTAGATATAAACTATCCTCACCCCAAAAATAGCTAACAATAGCAGTACTACTGTTTTTGTTTTCAGATCGTCCAAATACTCAAACACAAAAGCCGCAGCCACTATCACAGATAGTGCACCCCATTCACTTTCTATATGAAACAAAGCGTATTCACCATCATAGTCACCATAAGTAAGACCCATAATAATTACGTATCCTACACAAACAAGTAGTGTCCAGCCCGCTTTGTGTTTTCTATTTTTCTTGATCAACGAATACATACCAGCAGCAAAAACAAACAAAATGGGCGAGTATAGGGCAACTAAATGGTAATAGAAAGTAGTAACTACTGGTGACACAAATGAAAACAGTATGTCCTTTATACTAAAGTGAGTCACATTATGCAAATGGCTGTTTTCTCCCGATTTTCCACCTACCGTCAGAAACCTGAATAGAATTACTCCAACTAGCAATATGCTCAACACGATAGTTCTTTGTTTCGAATATGGCCAATACTCTTTGCCCCACAGATAATAAACCCACAAATAAACTAGTGGAATAATGACAACAAAGTGAGTAGATACTGTTATGAATGAGAGTAAAAAGAATACAGGATATAGCACAAACACAGATACTTTCCGCTCTTCACTCCACAGCAATACAGATAGTGTAATGAATAAAAACCCCACAGCTTGTGGCACTTCACTCACCCAGTAAAAAGAATCGCTGAAAAATAGTGTGAAATATAATGCCGAAAGTATAGTCAATGCATATTGTCTGCACCAGTAACAAATAGCAGTTACAACAAGAAAAAAAGCATTAAAACCTACAGCATACAGCAGCCCAACAATACTTGTAGGAAATTTCAGCTTCACCCCCGCATAAGGTAAAAATTGACTGACAATGGAACCATACCTACCCCATTGAATATCAACTGAACGTTTATTAATAATGTTAAACAACAAGTAAGACCCATCACCAAAAAGCACCTTCTCTTTATAATAGACGCCAGAAAGTAAAAGTAGTCCCACCATAACCCAAACAGCCACCCGTGCTCCTGATTGTAAAGTCGCCTTGGTGGTCGTCATGAAAAAACAGGGTTTATGTTTATTACCACTAAAAAATTATTTGTTTATCAAAATAGAGTATTTGCCAAGCAGTTTGTCATCATTACCTATACTTAGTATGTAAATGCCATTTGTTAACCACTTAGGCAGTTCTATTTTGTAAGGCACTACGCTATTATCTATAAATCCTAAGCATACAGTCTTACCCGCCATATCACTAAGCAGGAAGCCAGTATTGCCATTAGTAGTCAAGTTTCCTAAGTAGATGTTTCCATCATTAACAGGGTTAGGAAATACTATCGGCCCATCAGTGTCTGTTACTTCGTTTACCCCTACCGCTATTAGTCGTTGAATGTGTGTGGTGGCTTTTATTGGTTGGGTATATCTCACGTCTTTATAACGTATGGTTGCAAGGGGAGTCACCTCTTGTGCTCTATAATATCGCTGGGTGTAGTTTGTGTCTTTTTTGCCCTGTTCTAGGCTGAACATTGCAAGCACGGTAGGCATTGCAGGCAGCCCATCTACAAAAAAGCTATCAATCGTCACCACGGTACTATGCACCTGCAACACATCAAAGTAATCAGATGGCAATCCGCTTGCATTTCTTACTCTCATTTCTCCCCATCCTTTTACAGTATCTCGTCGTTGGGTATAGGTGCGCCTTACAAAAGGTTTATGCACGTACGAAAATGTTGCTACTGTCAGTTCATATACTGTTGTAGCAGTATAGTCGCTTTGCCACACACTACCATATGTTACCGGGAACACCAGATGCACTAGCGGTGAGCTGTATGTTATAGTCTGCTCTGGAATTGTAAGTGTGTCAAGAAAACTAGCTGTTAGTGAAGAAAGGTCGTAATTTTTGCCTTTAATTGAAACGTCAACTTCCACAATCCCCCCACCAGTTATATTCACTCCAGCATTGCCCAGATATCTATATGCACCAATAGTATAATTATTGCTATCTGCATATTGCGTAGTTATACTAGGTACCCGTATGTTCCATAAATAAGTCAGCGAGTCCACCACGCCTGTCAAATCCCACGAGCCGTTAGCTGCCGCGGGCAGAAAGGGTAGTGATGCATTGTGCAGCGACACTCGCATGCTGTCAGTACCAGCGCCCACAGTACCAAAATGAATACTGTTCAGACTTATCTGTGCACTTGCCTGCGAAAACACAGCTAACAGGATTGAAAAAACGAAACAGGTCGTTTTTACTATCTTTTTATTTGCCATATACTAAATACGGATGCAATATATGGTATTATCCCGTATTTCTACTTGCTCAGGTGCATACTGCGCTCTTTATACAATTGTCTGAACCAGGGATCTCTTAGGTTTTTAATAAATCGTATGGCTTCACCAGTACTTTTCATTTCCGGCCCTAGTTCCTTATTCACATTCGGAAACTTATTAAAACTGAATATTGGCTCTTTTACAGCAAATCCCTCTAGTTTCTTTTCTATAACAAAGTCTTTCAACTTCTTTTCACCCATCATCACCTTTGTTGCTATGTTGAGGTAGGGAATGTTGTATGCTTTTGCTATGAAAGGAGTAGTGCGGCTTGCTCTTGGGTTAGCCTCTATTACGTATACTTTGTTGTCCTTTATGGCATACTGTATGTTTATAAGCCCTTTCACATTCAGGCTAAGTGCTATTTTTCGGGCAATGTCAGCCATTTCCTCTACCACTAGTGGCCCAAGATTAAATACGGGCAACAGTGCATGACTATCGCCACTATGTATACCGGCTGGCTCTATATGCTCCATTATGCCCATTATGTGCACTTCTTCACCGTCGCAGATTGCATCTACCTCCGCCTCTTGACACCTATCCAGAAAATGGTCAATTAGTATTTTATTTCCAGGAAGGTGTTTCAGAAGGCTTACTACGCTTTTCTCTAGCTCTTCATCATTTATCACTATCCGCATGCGTTGTCCACCCAGCACATACGACGGGCGCACCAGTACCGGATATCCTACCTCTTTAGCTACTTCTATTGCTTCGTCGGTAGTATATGCTGTGCCATATCTCGGATAGGGGATGTTCAATTCTTTTAGTGTGTCGCTGAATCTTCCTCTGTCTTCAGCAATGTCCATATTGTCAAAAGAAGTACCTATTATTTTTATCCCTTTTTCATGCAGTCTTCTGGCAAGTTTTAGGGCTGTTTGCCCCCCTAGTTGCACTATCACACCCTCTGGCTGCTCATGTTCTATAATTTCCCATAGGTGCTCCCAGTATACTGGTTCAAAGTATAATTTATCCGCTATATCAAAGTCGGTCGAAACAGTTTCTGGGTTACAGTTTACCATTATCGATTCATATCCACACTCTCTAATAGCTAATAGGCCGTGTGTGCAGCAATAATCAAATTCTATACCCTGACCAATCCTATTTGGGCCTGAGCCCAAAACTATGATCTTCTTTTTGTCAGTTCTTACACTCTCATTTGTCAAACTACTTACTGCGTTAGCTTCAGGTCTATTTTCAAACGTGCTATAGTAGTAGGGTGTTTTTGCCTCAAACTCTGCACTGCAAGTATCCACCATCTTGAAAACACGAGTAATGCCCAGCGACTTCCTGTACGCATACACATCTTCATCAGTACAGTCAGTAAGTAAATCAGCTATTTGCTCGTCTCCAAAACCCATTTGTTTTGCTGTTCTTAGTATGGCAGCATCTAGGTGATGAAGGTGTTTAAGTTTTTTTATTTCACTCTCCAGATTCACAATGTCTTGTATCTGGTACAAAAACCAACGGTCTATTTGGGTCAACTCTCTTATGGTCTTAATGGATACTCCTGCAGCCATGGCTTCCTTTATCCTGAAGATTCGATCCCATGTCGGCCTTTTAAGGGTATCTATAAGCTCCTCTGGTCTTAGCCTACTTGTGCTTATAAACGATAAACCAGTAGCATTGTTTTCCAAACTCTGACAGGCTTTTTGCAACGCTTCAGGGAAAGTTCTTCCTATTGCCATTACTTCTCCCACAGACTTCATCTGAAAACCCAGTGTGTCATCTGCACCTTTAAATTTGTCAAAATTCCAACGCGGCATCTTCACTATCACATAATCTAGTGCTGGCTCAAAATAGGCAGAGGTAGTTTGTGTAATCTGGTTACTTAGCTCATCCAGATTATAACCCACAGCCAGTTTTGCCGCTATTTTAGCTATTGGGTAACCAGTAGCTTTCGACGCTAACGCAGAAGACCGGCTCACCCTCGGGTTTATCTCTACTGTTATTATTTCTTCTGTCTCAGGATTTAATGCAAACTGCACATTACACCCCCCGGCAAAATTGCCAAGGTCGCGCATCATTTTAATGGCAGTATTGCGCATCAACTGAAATGCCGTATCGCTTAGGGTCATCGCAGGTGCTACCGTTATGCTATCACCGGTATGAATGCCCATTGGATCAAAGTTCTCTACTGTACAAATGATAACAACATTATCATTCATGTCACGCAGCAGCTCAAGTTCAAATTCTTTCCAACCCAATACTGCCTTTTCTACTAGCACTTCATGTATGGGCGATGCAGTCAATCCCCTGTCCAATGCTGAATCCAGCTCTTCTTTGAGTCTTACTATGCTACCTCCAGAGCCCCCCAATGTAAACGAGGGTCTTATTACAAGAGGAATACCAATTTCTTGTGCAAACTCCTTACCCTCTAACAGAGAGTTTGCTGTTCTGGCGGTTGCAACAGGTACTCCCAGCTCTATCATCCACTTTCTGAATAATTCTCTGTCTTCTGCTTTGTCTATTGCTTTAATATCCACGCCTATCAGTCGCACATTATATTTCTCCCATATCCCGAGTTCGTCTGCTTCTTTAGCTAAATTTAATGCAGTCTGACCTCCCATGGTTGGCAATACTGCGTCTATGTTGTTTTCTTCAAGTACTTGTTCTAGACTTTCTACAGTTAGTGGCAACAAATACACCCTATCTGCCATAATAGGATCGGTCATTATAGTTGCTGGGTTCGAATTGATCAATATTACTTTAATTCCTTCTTCTCGAAGGCTTCTGGCGGCCTGTGAGCCAGAATAGTCAAACTCACATGCTTGACCTATAACAATAGGACCGGAACCAATAATTAGTACACTCTTAATAGAAAAATCACGCGGCATTAGCAGAAGATGATATGTAAAAAAATATAAACAACAGCGCGGTGAGCAGATATAGAAAACGGGCTCAGCGCCCGAGGTGCAAAAGTATAAAAAATCTAGATAGCATGTTGACTAATGTTAACATTTAATGAACCCTGACAGCAGAATGACAGGGATGTATTTTATTCCCTAAAAACCAAAAGCAATGTTTTTCAATGAATTAACAAATAAATCTCCTTGGCTATTTTTCAGTTCTAAATCAAATAGTAACACCTACTACAATATGCAATTCTACGACTATATATAAAAGACTATTTTTCAAAAAAGTAGCAAAAACACATGTTTCATTAAAATATTCACACGAGACATAAATTACCTGATTGGGCATAAATAATTACATAATTTTGCAGTTCGGGACATTTTATATGACCCTTCTCAATATTTTTCCGACTTTTATAGATTATAATTAAACAACGCCACAATGAGTTTTCTGGGCTTTTTTAAATTTCTTACACAAGAAATCGCAATAGATCTTGGCACAGCCAATACTTTAATCATACACAACGATCAGGTAGTAGTAGACGAACCATCAATAGTAGCAATTGACCGAACCACAAACAAAATTGTGGCAGTTGGCAAAAAAGCTATGATGATGCACGAAAAAACACACGAAAACCTGAAAACAATTAGACCGCTAAAAGATGGTGTAATAGCCGATTTTAACGCGGCAGAAGGCATGTTGAGGGAAATGATAAAACTTATCTACCCCAAAAAACCAATGTTTCCACCAAGTTGGAGAATGGTTATATGTATACCTTCTAGCATTACAGAGGTAGAGAAAAGAGCTGTCAGAGATTCGGCAGAAGAAGCTGGAGCTAAAGAAGTGTATATGATACACGAACCAATGGCTGCGGCGCTTGGTATCGGCATAGATGTGGAAGAGCCTACAGGCAATATGATTATTGATATTGGTGGTGGTACCACAGGTATTTCTGTTATTGCTCTTGCTGGTATCGTTTGCGATCAGTCAATACGTATTGCTGGTGACGAATTTACTGGCGATATCATGGAGGCTATGCGCAGATACCATAGCCTAATGATTGGTGAGCGTACTGCCGAGCAAATAAAAATACATGTTGGCTCTGCACTTAAAGAGCTAGATAACCCGCCAGATGATATCGCTGTCAATGGTCGCGACTTGGTAACAGGCATACCAAAGCAAATCATGGTATCTTATCAAGAGGTGGCAGAAGCCTTAGACAAATCTATCTTCAAAATTGAAGAAGCAATATTGAAAGCATTAGAAACAACCCCACCGGAACTCGCAGCTGATATATATCGCAGAGGCCTTTACCTTACAGGTGGTGGCGCGCTATTAAGAGGGCTCGATAAAAGAATTTCACACAAAATAAAACTTCCGGTACATGTTGCCGACGACCCACTTAGGGCTGTCGTTAGGGGTACAGGTATGGCATTGAAAAACATTGCTAGAATGCCATTCCTGATGAAGTAATAATGCGTGAAACAGACACTATACAGCAACCTGTTAATGATAATCGATAAGTATCATTTTCTGGTTGCTGTGTTCAAAACAGAATTTCATTTCATTGTTAGTCTTATTCCCTGTGAAAAACTATAGTAAACTTACAAAATAGCAACTGCAGGCGTGCGCAATTTTATCTTTTTCATTCGGCGTTTTTTCAACTTACTACTTTTTCTCACATTAGAGGTAGTATGTATAGTAATGATTCAGCGAACCGAAACCATGCAAGGAAACGATATAGTCAGCTCAGCGAATGCTGTGTCTGGATTAGTATACAAAAAGCAAAATGATGTTGTTTATTATTTCGGACTCAGAAAGATGAACGATAGCTTACAAAATGAAAACGCTAGACTAAGACAATTAGTAGAGCAATATAAAAGCCTCGATACACTTTCTGATTCTATGGTGTTTAGCAAAACACAAATCGGAGATACGGCAAAACATATTGTCAAGTTTTCGGAGTATGTATACCGTAACGCAAGGGTAATAAATAATTCTACTAATGCCACAGATAATTACATAACCATCAATAGGGGCACAGCTCATGGTATTTACAAAAACATGGCAGTACTTTCCGGCACAGGAGTAGTAGGTAGGGTTGAACATGTATCCCGCAATTTCGCCAGTATTCTGTCTGTTCTCAGTGCCAAGCAAAGAGTAAGTGCTCGATTAAAAAATGGAGCTTATGGGCTGGTAGTATGGGAGGGTAACAATCATAAGGTACTAACAATGATAGATGTACCACAGCAAGTAAATGTCAAAAAAGGAGACTCTGTTTTTACTAGCAATTATTCACTGTATTTCCCTCCCGATGTACTTATCGGTACTGTTATTAAAACAGAACAGGTAAAGAAAAACGCAATGCAACACATATATATTAGGTCTTCTACCGACTTTTATAATTTGCAATATGTGTATGTTGTAGAAAACAAAATGTCGGAAGAGAAAAAACAATTGGAAGATTCATCTGCAAAAAAACAATAACAGAATACCAAACGAGAAAAAGCATGAATGTTTATCTTAAAAATATTTTACGGTTTTGTATCATAGTGCTGTTACAAGTACTGATACTAGACAAGATAACACTCAGGTGGTGGAGTAATCCCTCGGGGTTCCCTGTTTTTATTCCATACGTATATCCGCTTTTTTTGCTCTTATTGCCCTTTGAGATGCCCGTTTGGGCACTTTTGTTAAGCGGCTTCGCCTTGGGAATATCTGTAGATGCATTTACCAACACCGCAGGCATGCATGCATGCGCTACGGTATTGATTGCTTATTGGCGCACAAATGTATTAAGTGCATTACTACCCAGAAAACTAACAGAATATGCAGGACAACAACCTTCTACCAAAAACATGGGATGGATGCCTTTTTTGGTATACAGTACTTTCCTGATTGTTATACATCATTTGCTGTTCTTCACTATTGAGCTTTGGAATCTTTCCAATATTGGCCATTTATTACTCAAGACTGTTGCTTCCACTTTTACTACAATGCTGCTTATAATCGTTTATTTGCTCTTATTCACTCGACAAGATTCATCTAGAGCATAATGTTCACTTTAGTCAAGTCCTATTATGGCACTAAAGTTTACTCCGTAACCTGTTACAGAAGACACTGGCTTTATCCAATTAACAATAAGTTGACCGGCTAAGTTTAATCCACAATTCACCTGTTTTATCCATGATACCCCAGCATCATCAAGCACAGAGGAAGCCACAAAATACTGTGCAGTAAAATAGGCATTGTTGGCCGGGTGATATCCTACCGGTAATGTACCCATCAGGTAAAATCCGCTACTTGGCATAGCTGAGAAGTTTTGTGCATTTGCTGCAGATAGTGTACCTCTTAGATGCAGAGTATTGGCGGTAAAGTCTTTCTTAAAAAATATTGTACCACTTACACCCCCATCCGCAGCAAGAGTGCTTACTGTTAGCGTTTGCCAGCTACTTTCCCTGTTGGCTGCACCAAACCCCACACCAAATCGTCTTAGGTCATTCAACGGAAAACGAGTTGCATCAGTTGCTGTTCCCACGGGCAATACCTGCAAAGTAGCTTCCTTATCAAAAACCACATTAGGAGTGCTACCATCGTTATACACCAGCGCTAATGCAGACGGAGTTATAGTCACAAATGGGGCAAAACCGCCACTCCCGCCACTCACAGATGCACCTCGAAAACGTATCATTTCATTATTGTAATACAACCAACCGTCCGTAGCGTTAAATGCACCAGTAGAGGGGTTTGTCACAGCAATACCGCTTATTCTGTAGGGCACTGTTCCGTCTCCACCTATCATTGCTAGCGCCTTGGTACTCTCTGTATATGCTTCTTGCAAATAACCTAACTGATCTTGTGTAAGCGGAAATCCACCAGGTTGTGTAAAGTCTATTGATTTCATAGGATATAATTTTTATCGTTATTGGATTGTGATTTGGCTTTTGCCTATCAGTAGGTTACTATCTGATATACGTTTTTACCCGCTAATCTGTATTTGTTGATAAGGGCCATCATTCTTTGCATATCAAAAACTAATGTTACTGGCACCTTTACTACAAATGCATTTCCTAGCAAGGAGGTCTCTGAATCGGTATACAAAACCTGTGGTACAGGATAGATTGCTGAACCCACCTCTGAGCTAAGTCCTAGCCACAATGGTCTTATTTCTGGTGTTAGGTATACAAATAATGGATCCTCATATTGTCCATCTTCAATGTATATTCCACGCCCCACAGGGTCAAAGAGGTCATTGAGTGCAGCAGTCAAATACACAACCTGACTATTATGTGCTAGGAAATACAAATGATCTTCCCTGCTCGTACCAAATAAATTGTACAACCATTTTATAGGCGCTATTATACATCGTATCCATGCTACATTCTTAAGCTTTCTCAATCGCACAGGTAACAACTGATAGCTTAGTGAATCATAATTAACATCAAACAAACCCATAATTGTAAATTGAATTGCTTTTGTGAAAGAGGGATATTGTAAACCGAATACTACGCAGCACTGTATGGAGTATAAACTATATTGGCATTGAAGTAGGTTTCATCTAGTACCATATAACCCGCATCTGGCGTATATCTTACTGTTATAGGTACAAACGGTGTGGCGGCATAATTTGCTTGTGCGCTTACAATACTACCTATCTCCACACCATCTATAGCTTGTAGTGCCCCTATTAAATTATTAAGCACAAAAACACCATTAAATGGCAAATTTGCCAGAAACTCATTGATCGCATTTAGTACGGGTGTGCTTGACGTTCCATCTATTCTTGTACCAGCACTTGTCAACACTAATGGATCGTAATAGACGGATAAAATCAGCTGTAACAAATCCGGATTACTACTTGTTAGTTGTAGCCTTACTCCTGCATCTTTTATTCGGTTCATATAGCCACTAAAAGCAGCCAGCTCGCTCGTTGTTAAGGCTTCCAGCGCCCCTGCATTATCCTTTGCTACCTTGATTCTTACCAGGTTCGACAACTCTACTGCGGCAGCGTGTTTAATAATTGTTACTACAGGGTCTGTCGACGCTTCTGTGTAACTATCACTACCGTCCGGCAACGTTTCTCCCAACTGAAACAGTTTTGCTTTATATACATACCACTGCAGTGTATGTGGTTTTTGTGTAGCAATTATTCGCTCAATTTCACTTTTGTGGTAGTCAAATAGATTTTCTAATGTCCATATGCATACAGCCACTATATACGTCCACAGGCGCCATATAGCCACTTTACTGTCACTCCAGGTATACCCACTTAATGTGGGGTCTGTTTGTTTTACATCAATTATCTGTTGTTGTATCTGATTTATACTTCTTGCCATAGTAGGGGTATTTCTAAAATTGTTTTTAATGCACTTTAATGACCATAGTTCTACCCGATGAGGGGTATGGATAGGGCGGTGTTGTTCCAGGAAAATAATAAGTTGTTTCAATGCCTATAGTATGCACGCCACTTGTCAGTGTTACAATTCTTACATCATCATTTAGCGGATCTTCAGGATCTGGTGTTCCATCCGCTGCTGCCGCCACCCATACCATACTGTAGTCGCGCATATTCACAGTGGCTATCTCAGCATGTACTCTGGTCAATCTAAGTATTACATGTTCAATGGTTGCCCCTATTTTTTCAACAACTACATCTCCTATAAAACGCTCAATCACAGTATTTGTAGTGTTGTCAAACAGAGTAAGCGGTGCAGCATATGCTGTGTTGCCTTCAATATCTTTAAAAGAGCATGTAACCACTGGCACGGTCAGATCACTCCACACCAGCATGTATCCAAAACCTACTGTCCATGGTAAAACATACGGTATCGACAAACCGGTCATCGAAACTACTCCACTTGGTGGTGCAGACTCTGCTCCAAGACCAGTCAAGTGCCGCTCTTCGGCCGAGTAATACAGCCTATTTTCAGATAGATAAGTATCCGTCAATGGATATACATGTACAAACTCAGGCAAACCCATATAGTCAAATGAGTAGTATCCTAAAGCATGAGGATCGCCGCTTACGTTCGGAACTTTTCTCATTGCTGGTTTTAGCACTATCACATAATCGAGAGTATGCGCGGCCACAGTACCAATTACTATATTGTTCCTTTGCAGATACAATACAATGTCTTCTTGTTTACTCAATTCTGGCATAGTTATTTCTTCACCAGATGAAGGCAGGTAGCTAACGCTAATATCGTTTGCTGCACATACTGCCATCGTCGCTTCAAGAGTTCCATACTCTGTAGCCACCATGTCTAGTAAACTTTGGTTGGGGGTTGCTTTTACCTTTTTAAGCATTTTCCTATTTATTCTAACTGTTGTTTACAATCCTACAATATCAATAAGTGGCATCACTACTAATAGTTCCATCAGGCAATAACGTTACCTTTTTTATCTCCATGCCATCTCTGTTATACTCAATATTCACCGCGCGTATCAGCCCTTGAAAGTTCTCATCATCCAGATAGCTAAAAGCATTTACACATAGTGTGGGATTCTCTTTAAAATCACCTTTCCCATTTAAGAGGAGCTGTTGTTGATGTTGTGCAGTACTCTCTTCGGGGCTGAAGTCTCCAGCAGTTATTTTTAGGTCTTCGTCTTCACCTAAACCAATATCTATCATTTGTTTCGCCATTTTATTTAGGATTTATGCATTAAGCAAATTGCTTAACCTAGTTGCTATAGTATTGAAAGAGGCAGCGTTGACAGGCAGTCCACTTGGGCCGGTAGAGGTTGGCACAGTAATTAGCGTTATGGCAGTTATCAGGTCATTCAGTATCCCATACATACTTTCACTTGCCGTTGCTATTTTTATTAAGCTCTCCACTTTAAAAACAGTACTTCCGCTTTCTATTTGTACTCCACTCTCGCTTATTGTACACGATGTGTTTCCTATGCTTACCAACACTTTAGTTACTTCACTTGGCTGCAGTAGTATCCAGTTTCCCGGCCCATCTACGCTACCTATCACTACATGACTACCCTCTTTAGGCAGCATAACCATGCAATCAGTTGCAGCACTTACAGCTCCCAGCATTACGCCTTCTATTTTCCCGTCTAGCCCATCGGGTATCACAGATATTGTTTGATTAACTTCATCTACACTGCCCGCTACTACACTACCGCTCATTATTTCATAAGGTCGTTTTGTCAATGCTCTGATTCCTTCCGATATCTTTGCCGCATTTTTAGTCATAGTGATTCGCTTTTTAAAGGCTATTAAAACCCGGTCCCAATTCTATTTTTCTTCTCGCTCCATTTATCCCAAAGGTTACTTCTGTACTTTCTATCAAGTATTCACCATCCATATTGGGCATATTACTGTTCACTATTATTGCGCTTCCACCAGGGTTAGCATAGGGTTGAAGAAAGGCAGTAAATGCGCCGTCAAACCCGTTGTAGTTATTCCTTATTGCTTTCTCGTCTGCCAATTCAGCCAAACTTTTTTCCTGCACTATTTGATTCAGTATTGTCTTTTCAATACTTCCGCCACCCCACCTGTCTACAGAGACACCTACCAAAACATCGCCAGTGCTTCTTTTCCTTTTATACTCCACAATTCCTGATTTCACATTTTTAGCATGCTCCTCTAGCGAATTATGCTCCAACGTATTGTAGCCTATTCTAAACCCCATAACATCATCATTGCTAATAGAAATACCCGAGGTATAACTGCTATATAGCAAACCACACCATAATTCAAATGGCTTTATAAAGAAGCAACATAAATTATAATTGGTCGCGCGTGCCATTTGATGTATTAACTCCAAACCACTAGCACCAACACTACAATTATTAATCACATCCATGTCAAGCGCACAAGAAACTTTAATAGGCCGATTACCTGGGATTTTTGATACCGCTCCTTGCAGAAGTTCTTTTACTGTGCTTTTCCCCGGTTGTAAACCTGGTGCATTTTGCCGCAACAGATAGCTCGCTCCTTCACAGTTAATTTGTAGGTGAGTTCCCATTTTGCAGCTCACCACATACCCTTCAAACTCTGTTCTCAGCTCACCATTATATCCCAGTTTTATGTGTATTGGGCTACCAGTCACAATCTGTGTTGCAGTTACGATCTTTTCTGGGGCACTCTTGCCTCTACCTTTAAAACAAGCTATGGCAGGCACTTCAACAACAGCAGTCTCTATCAGGTTGTGTACACTTCTTTTTATTATCACAGTATGCACCCCCTCAAATCTCAAATCACCTATAGAAATATCACTACTCAATACAAACATTTTAAATTATTATTAGGTTAAAAGCTTCATCACTTAGTAGCTTTATTTCATAGGCTCTTATGTTTTTTACGCCACTTACCATAGGTAGTTTCAGTTCACTTATCACTACCTTATCACTGCCTCCCCTATTGGGACGAAGGAGAAAAACATCAGTCAAAGGACACTCTATTGACAGCGCAATATTTTGCTCATAAATCGACCTTAAAGTCGACAGGTCTTCCTCCGGAAATTCATTGTTTACACCTACAAGAAACCCCTTGATAGTTATCACATAATCTTGACCTCCTATCAGCTCTTTAACGGTCCCATTCCGACCAGCTAATGCTGTTTCAATTATTGTTTTCTTGCATTCTACAGATATCACCGGAAAAGGCAAATTCCATCGCTTTAGCCGTCCACTGTTGTTTGCAGAGGCGTCACTGCCACTACTTTCCGGATATATCAGTGTCACAGGCATATAATACTCTACACCACTTGGATCTGTAGCATAATACGCTGACCCCCCAACTCCCTGTTCTTTCCTTTCATTACCCCCTCTAACCTTTTCAAATTTTGGTTCAAAAGCCAATGTCTTGTAGCCAAACGTGCGCTCAAAAAGGGTTGCAAGACTTAGTGATATTTCAGCCATAGTTAGTTTTAGTTTGCACTATTTAATATTTCTAGCAGTATTTCTTCTACTGCTCTTTTTAGCTCACCTAATCCATCCCTACTACTCCCCACATGCACAGTAAACTGCTCTATCATTGGTCTGTTTAGATGTATGGTTATTGCTTTTTTACCTGTGTCAGGCACAGATTTGTTTGTTGGCCTTTCGCTCAGTATATACAGAGTCTCACACTTGTTTTTGTCATTCTCAGTATTCGTTTCGTAGACCTCGCCAAATTTGGTCTGCTCATTTAACAGGAGCATTGATGCGATCCGTGTCTCTTGCAAATGGTCATACTTTTTAGTGGCATCGAAATGGTAATCTGTTTCAACTATGCCAACATTTCCATTTGTTTGCCCACCTACTATCAGAGCACTATCTATAGGTGTCTGGCGCAACAAAGATCCTCCAGACAAAAGCAAACCATATTCTGACGTTTTTGTCCCATTTTGTGGTCCAATCAGCCCATTTTCTATTACTGATAAATTTGGGTCTAAACCCTTGTAGTATGCTTGCCCTAGGTATGTCTGATTGATAGTATCTCGAGGATTAATACTAATACGTCTATCAGGTATCACGATTGGATCAAATACACTTGCCCGTTCATTCAACTCTGACAAACTATTTGAAAGCACTTCTGTATAATGTTCACGCATATAATATGCTTTGTCGTATCGATCTCTTTGATTTTCTACACCAGATGCAGATCCTATTTGTAGCCTATTCAGCTCTTCAGAATATTCTTTTAAACTTGCCGCAAATCCTGCTGATTCTGGCGCTAACCATCCAGGCAACACCGATGATGTGCCTTTTGCAGCACTAGATTCACTTATTGATAATGCACTGTTTGTTCCTAGAACAGACCATTCATCTTCGCCTACACTTTTTCCCACATTTCCCGAATTAACTACAACGTCACTTTTTGTCAACGCTAATTCATTAGTAATAACTGGATCCTTTTCATTACTATCCAACGCTATTATCTTGGGTTTATACTTGTCGTTAGCTGTATGCATAAGTGTATACGCTGTTATACCAGTTGTATTTCGTTTACTTGCCCTTATATTATCTGGAGCTTCAGCGCCAGCTCTTGTTTCTTCCCCTCCAAAATTGTTATACGAACTCAGCTTTTGCACTCCTGCACTCATTACAGATACCCAATCTCCTATCGCTTTTATTATTTGTGCCAACGTGCCATCCATCCATATCGGTGTATTGTTTCTCTCATACACACCTTGTAACATCATTGCATTATCTGCACCTTCCATTATTCCATTCATGGGTTCTTTTTCTATCTTATAGTTCATCGTTTACGTTAGGTTGACGATAGGATTTAGGTATCTGTTTTTTCCATCATCTTTTTACTTTTCTCAACTCAGTTGCTCTTATATATTCCAGATGAGCTATTTTCTGCGCGAATGCTTCATCACTCAACGCTCTATGATTTACCCCCGGCAAGTAATATTCTATAAGTGTTTCCAGGTACCCTACGGAGTCGTGTGCCGGGCCACCGCACAACTCCGCTATAAGTTTACCAGACGAGCTTTTTTCCCGTCAAGTTTCACCTTTAGTTCCTGACATATACCTATAAACATTTGATCATCTTTCAGCACTTCTTCACTACCTCCTATGTAGGTTACATTTGCCAGCTCCTCAAATACCGCCAGTGCTCTTTCTTTGTCTGCCTTTGTCAGTGCGCAGTTCAGCTCATGCCTACCTGGGTTCTTAAAGTAAGCTACATGTCCACCTACCTCTACAGCATATATGCCATACTGGTGTTTCTGCTTCCACTCCTCTATTTGTGCACCACTAACTTGTCCTTTCAGTTCTGTTGTTTCAGTTGTCATTTTTTTATTTTAAGTCTAAGTTTTTGGGAATTTGGAATTTGTTTTTTTGGGAATTTGGATTTCCTCCTTTCCCCTATTCGGTTATCAGTTTCATAAACACTATAGGCAGTGTCACATCCATACTTTTTGCCCCTTGCTCCCACCCTTTCTCAAACTCTTTTATTTCCACTCCAATTAGTGTGTCTGTTTGCAGCGCTCTGGTGCCCTTTGCTTTGTAGGTTACCACCACATCAAATTGCAGGTCCAGCACATCGTCTCCTCCAGCCGCTAGGGCAGCTCTGTTCATATCATCCAGTGCGCCTTTCAGCACTTTAATCTGTCCCTCATAGGTTCTGTTACCAGCTTGTATGCTTATGGGTTCATCCCCGGCGGCGTGCAGTAGTTGTTTGTCTTTGTGCGCTTTATATTTCACGCCCCTTATTTTCGTTATGGTAGCACCTGCTATCATCACCGTCATGTCTGCCCACTCGCAGTCCTTACTATCAAAAAATGGTATCGTTGCCATATCCTAGTTTGTTTTAAAAATTCGCTTCTATTTCTTTGGTTTTACACACTCATTTACAGCGCCGGATTACTAAATCCCAAACTCACTACAATGTCCGTTGCATACCCTACAGGAGTTATACTCAGCACTACATTCAGCAGGTTTGTACTCAGTATATTTTGTGCTGGGTCTATGTAGCAACTTATGTTACTGATCTCTTTATTGGCAGTCATAGTATTGTTTATTTGGTTCACTATTTGTTGGCTTAGCCACTTGCAAAAACCCGCATCCAGTGTACCATCTGTGTTTACCGGCACTTCATCATCTACCACTTGCACAAAGGTTGTATAGGCCAATATGTGTGCCTTGTCTATCACCCTACCTCTTGCCAGCATACTATAGTCGTCTGCTGTTGCGGCGCACATAGGGTCTCCCGAAAAGAAGTAACCACTTGTATTAGCATATGTCGTAAAGGTTATATAACCCAGCGCAGCTATCACCGTCGATGTTCCTGCTAGGCTTTCATAAGCACCCGTACCCAGATAAGCGGCATTGTTTTTCAGCGCACCACTTCGCACCCTGCTGATTTTCCGCTGCACAGGCACAGATGCCACCACACCCATTGCCATACCCAAGCATGCTCCGGCACCTCCCTTTGTGTCGCCTATCAATATTGCTGTTCGGTTGTTCGTCGTTCCGGCTCTCATATCTTGTAGGTCTGCCGCCACACCAGTGTATGATGTTCCGCCTATTATTGCACGCAGGGGCTTGTGGTTGTAGAAGTATTGTTCTGCTGTTACAGCCATATTGTTGGCTGCCGTATACACATCTTCATTCAGCCCGTTTGCTACTGTTATCACGCCTCCGGCAGCAGCTATCGCCAAATCATCGCTCATCAACCCCACTACTTTTATTTTGCCTCCTGCATAGTCCAGTAGTTTTTTCACACCACTTGCGTTGGTATTGTCAGCCATCTCAGCCACAGTCATGGTGTTCGGCACCAGCATCAGATACAGTTGAGCCCCGCTCCCTGCCTGATTGTAAAACTCTACCAGGTTTTTGTACGCAAATCCATTCTCCACCTTAGTTATTCCAGCGTCAGCCACTGCTGTCATACTTGTCACCAGTATTGGTGTTCCCACATCATATCCTGGTTCTGTTTTACCGGTCAGCACCATACCCACTATGCCGTCGTTTGTCTGTATGGTGCCGCCCAGTTGCCCATTGGCCAGCACTATGTTTACACTTCCCATTTTTAGTTTGTTTTAGTTTGTTTCACAATTGTTTTCTCACCTGCCCTACCATCCCTCTTCACTCACATATCCTTCGTCTGTTTCTTCATCCTCTGTCATTATCAGTCTATTCACCATCAGGTCATTCTCCTGCTCGTTTAGGGTCCTTATAGTTTGGTCTTTTAGTCCTTCTGCATGTGTTGCAGCCGTTGTTTCATCCACATGCACTCTGTCATCGCTCGTCACATACAGCACATTGCTTACTTGCTCATCACTTGTTTTCATAGTAGGTCGTCGTGTCTTTAATTCGTTCATCATTGCTTAGCTATACCTCAAGAATCCCTGCAATGCCTTTTCACTCAGCATTCTCGTTTGCCTCACCACAGCATACCCCTCTCTACTTCCACTATTGTTGCTATTACCTTCTATGGTGTGCAGCACTATTGTCCCAGTTTCGTTTTCAGTCACATGCTCTATTATACCAGTGTGCCCTGCTCCCTTCCCATACATCATTATAAACTGGTCGCCCGGTTGCAGCACAGCTTTGCCTACCACCACCTCACTTTTAGCTATTTTCACCACACCATTTCTTTTGGTGCTTCGGTTCCAGCAGTCATATACGCCAGCAGTTTTCACCAGTACATTTTCCACACCTATCCTTTTTGCTGCCACAGCATAACACCAATAAACAAACGCCTGACACCACGCATAACCCGGCCCCAATCCCACTGCTTTCAGATACTCATTTATCATCGGTCCTTTATTACTACCCTTCGGCACTTCTTGCACACCCACCTGCTCTTTAGCTACTTCTAGTGCAGCTAGGTGCAGCTCACCAGGCTTGTCGTTGTTTGTGTTCATGATCACTTAGGTTTATAGGTTACAGTATCTTTCTTCACTTCACGGTTTCTGTATAGTGTCTCTTGCACCATATCTGGTGGGTAGTTCTTTCACACAGTCCATTTGCACGCTACCCACATTTTATGGTTCATCTTTTGTCTACACACCCGCCACTTCCTGTTGTTTTCCAGCAGCATATTTCGCCTGTGTATACAGGTCATACAGACTTTGTCTCCCCCTGCTACCGTCCAGTTGTCTGGTCAGCAGGCTAGCCAGTTTTTGCAGCAGTGCATCTTGCACCTCAGGTGGGTACTTCCGCAGTTGCGTCACAAAGCATTGCAGCTTCTCATTCAGCGTTTGTTGTGCCCCACAGTCATTGGCTATGCTCAGCGCATTGGTAGCCAGTTCCAGAGCCGCTATCAGGTGTTTTCTTATAAGCTCATCGGCATCACCAGGTATTATCGCCGTCACTATATCCGCCACCGGGCTTTCCAGCATACCCTTCAGTGTTGTCGTTATCCTCAGTGCTGTTTCCGCATGTTCGTCCACATACTGGTCTATCTGTTGCAGCAGTCTTTTTAGCTTGCTTCTCATTTTAGTACAAAACATCTTTTATCCATTTTTTTTATAGTTCACTTATTATGCTCCTTTCCAGGGCATGTATTCTGTCAGCGTGTTCATTCAGCCGGCGGTGTATCATAGCCTCTTGCTCTTGCAGACCTTTTATTTCCTGTCCGTGTATCGTCGTTGCTCTGGTCATTTGTTTCAGTTCCAGCACTATGTCGTCCAGTCTTTTTATCACTTGGTCTGTCACCAGCTTCACCACAAATCCCAGCACCGTCATCATTGCACCAGCCACACCCACCAGCACCCACACTTTTATTTCAGTCTCCATCATGTCGGTCGTTTTTTTTACAAACAGGTATGGGCATATCCTGCACCACTGTTCATCCACACTACGCCCACACCTGTCACCCTCACCACTATGCCGCTGCAGCCTGCACTATCGCCACTATGCCCTTCGCATCTGCGCGCCTTTTCCTGCCACCCATTCTTATGCTCACACTATACACATCGCCGTAGTACGTCGGGTCACCCATATTCTCAAAGAAGCTGATCTGTCCCACAGCTCTTTCCACAGCACTCATTTGCCAGCACAGCACACCATCGTTGTCGCTCACATCTGGGTCAGCACCACCAGGTATCATTACAGGCAGCACATCATCATCATACTTCAGCACAGCGCTCCTCATCAGTATGTTAAACCCAAACAGCCTTCCCAACACACCATCTTTCACATCATACGCAGCACTAAAGTCCCTATACTGTGTCGCCGACATATCATCCGTCAACTGCTGAAACATATCCGCACTTATCAGCGCATATCTTCCCTCCATCGGCACATTCTGTTTGTTCATTCTCAGTTGTGCCTGTTTCAGGTCATTCACCACAAATTTTTTCCTGTTCCCCGTCGCAGCCTCCATATGTGCCGCCGTAGCCGCGCCAGTAGTTCTTATCACCGTACCCGTCATACCGCTTGGTGCCCATAGCTCCAGCACACTATTTGCTATCGCTTCCCTCACCGATATTTCATGTTCACTCAGCACACTCTCACGTTTGCTGTAGCTCAGTTCATACAGCTCCGCATTCGGTATCAGTATCGGGTCTGTCGAAAAATTATCCAGTGTGTACGTCACATCACTATCTGTCCTTTGCACTATTGTTGCCGGTAGCGATGTTCTGTTTTTCACCACCGTCGGCGGCGCACCCGCCTGAGGTATATGCACCACCTTCCCTTGCATCACATGCTGGCTCGCATCCACCGACGCCAGTAAAAACTCATTGTTCTTAAACAAGTTGCCCGCTATATGGTCCTGCCATATCTCTCTCTGAATTCCCATAGTTGTTTATTGGTTTTTTTGTTTTAGTTATAGTTTTTGGTATTTGTATTTGGAATTTTGAATTTGGTATCTGCTATTCGGCACCTTTGAATTTGAATTTTGGATTTTGGACTTTGGTTCGTAGACTTTGGACTATCAACTATCGACTATGTACTATTGACTATCGACTATGTACTATCGACTATTGACTATCGACTATCAACTATTGACTATCAACTATTGACTATCGACTAAGTACTATCGACTATGTACTATGACATATGGAATTTCCAAACACGCATAGCTACCGCCATCAGCCCTTAGCAGCATTCATTATCCATCCTTATGTAGCCTTATTTTTTATCCCTTTGCGGTCTCTTTGTAGACACCTTATTTATGCCGCAAATTTTTTCTCAAACAGTGCCTTGTAGCGCACCGGGTCATCACTTCTCAGGTCCTTTAGTTTGTTGCCCGTAGGGTCATTTTTTTCATAGTCATCCCACACCCATTCGCCCTCTGTTTTGTCAGCACTCTTTCCTCGCAATTGTTCCGCTATTGCTCTGTAGGCTGGCATTGCCATCAGCAGCACCTTCAGTCCCTCGGGGTTGTTTGCATAGTCCACCGCCAGTTTTCCTTTCAGCTCCGTAGTTATTCTTTTTTCCTCTAGGGCTCTATTCAGCAGTCCCTCTATTTCCAGGCTTTTTCGGGCAGCACTTATGGCAGATGCCTGTTGTTGCAGCACCACCATTTCAGCACTCAGCGCAGCATTTTCAGCACTCAGTTTTTGGCACTCTAGGCTCAGGGTTTTCACCGCCGCCAGCACCTCACCATCACTAGCCGATGCCGCCACATTCAGCACCGCATACAGCTCAGCCGGCATAGCCACAGGTAGCCCCTTCATTTTATGACTGCCTATGTTCATATCCATCAGGTTCAGCTCATTCTCTTGTGCGTCATACAGTTTAGTCAGCGCATTGCAGTTACCCGGTATGTCCACCAGACTGCATTCCTTGTTATACCACTTCGTTATCGTCGGTCCCGTTTGCCCTGGCAACATCAGCTCCCTGTCCATGCTATATTCCAGCACCACTATATGCCCCACACTCGCAGCATTCAGAAAACCATTTTCCACCTCACTCCACGTCTGCTCACCCCTGCCATTCATCAGGTTTATCACCGGTTTACCCGTTATCACATCACCATTCACACATAGGTCATCCCACCGCACCACTATACCCTCATCCCTCCGGTGCATGTAGTAGCCTATCGGGTTTTTTCTGTACTCCTCTATTTGGTACCCACTTGTCAGCAACCTGAAGCCATACTCATTCACACTACTGTCCGATAGCACATACTCCCTATCTGTCTTTTTTAGTTTTTCCATCATGTCAGGGTTTTTCGTTGTTTTGTCACACAAAGGTGCCTCCACTTTCTCACCCTCACAAATCACACATCTGTCATACTACACTTTCCGCACTATCATATACAGCTACGAGTATATCATAGATTTTATTTTGCCCACAATACCCTCATTATCAGCACCTTACACATGTCATATAGCCCCTTCTCGCCACAGTTCACATATATTACATTTATTCTCACTCTCATTCGCTCATATTAGTCTTATTTCACCCCTATTTCTACCCCTTTTCACATCATATTTTCTACTTCCTTTGTCACCAGCCCCAGCACTCCCTTCATCGCCGCTTGTGTCACACCCTTCTACGTTCAGGGCAATGAGGAGCTTTTTCCATGAAATACATCTTTTGCTCACTACGCATACACTTTTATCGCTACTCATTGTATTTAAATTCGGTTATCAGTAATACTTGTTGGTTTACTTTTAGGTGCACACATTTCGAAACCCGCTCTCAGAGCGGGTTTTGTTGTAGACCCTTGCAGGAAGTTAGAACCATATTTTATTTCCTACTTTTATAGCGCTCTACCAATATCCTATATAATGCGAAAGTGCTGCTTGCTTATTTTTACGCTTTTTTTAATTCTTATTGAAATCTCTTGCAATGACAAGCCCGTTGAACAAAAAGCTGGCAACGACTTCTTAATGCTAGATACATTAAGATTTCTAACGTATGGAATGCCTAATTTTGAAAAACAAAATGCAGAAAATATTATCGCAAAAAAATGGGGAATAGAGTTCTATGCTGTTGCTGGCTGTATTGTGACTAACAAGCTTGTTGATAGTGTAGAAAAGCATAATAAACGGATTGAAAATTTAGCTATTCAAAGGTTTGGTAAAAACTGGGAAGACAAATTTCGTAAAGAAGTTGATATTGAATTCGAGACCGAACAAAAGATAAAAACGTTATTAACAAGTTTAAAGTACATCGCAAAAAAAGATGCTGATCTTGAAAAAGACGGTAATGGGTTACATTTCTATATGAGCCCGACCGATAGCCCTAGTATCTACAATGTTTCTGTTTCAGGTTGGGGTAAAATAAATGGTAGAGATGAATGGGTATCATATTATAGACTAACTGTGAATTATTCGAAAAAAAAAGTCAGCCTAATAAGTAATGAAGTTATCAAGGAGTAATTTCCTCAAGGATAAATTTCCGCCGCTGTTGGTCTTATTTTCTCCTGTACAACCATCTACTAACATGTTCATAATGAGAGTTTTTGAAAAAGAAGTTTAATGCTTCTTCTGAAAGCAACATAAAGTTACCGGTTGTATGAATCAATCAACGGCATCCCAGTCGATGGATTGACCAATAGCCTCGCACCTGAAAGATACATTTCAGGAAGAATTCTAGTAACTCTTTCGAAGATCTCTGCTCTAAAAAACTATTATCTTTGGTTGTATGGCTCTGTCAAACAGATTTATTGATCTCAAATTTGTTCTTAACGATTTTGGGAATGACATATTGGTCAAATGTCCAAAGTGCAACATGTGTGCGACAGCGACGGCGAATTATGAAAAGTATGAGGCAAGAATAATTTGTAAGCATTGTGGGTTTAGCAAAACAAGTAGTGGGTGCGTAATTGAGAATGGTAAACTCAAATACAGGAGGACAATTATTCCTCATTTGCATTTTCAATTAGAGCTATGGATGAAATTACCTTTCCGCGATAATGTTGTGTGGGCTTTAAATTATAGGCATCTCGACTATATGGAAAAGTATATTTCTGCTACCTTGCGTGAATCACAAGACCGTACAGGTTTTACCTTAGTCGAGAAGTTGCCGAAATTTATGCAATATTCCAGAAACAGGACTCCTCTTCTTAAAATCTTTCAAAGGATGAGAAATATGTGATTGGCATGCTATTGGTTTTTGCGCTCCGCCGTTGTTGGTCTTACTTCTCTGATCAACTAATTCTCGCAGGACAGATGCTATTCACGAAAGAATTCTAATACCTGCTTCGATCTTTTCTCTGTAGGAGCAAAAATGGGTCCTCTCTACTTTCACCCAAAAAAACCACAAAAAAAAGAGAGCCGCCACATTCCCGTTATCCAGAATGCAACAACCCTCTTTTCTCATTGCCTACCACCCTCATCCACCCAGTTCAGCCACTATCACCTTCACAGGGTTTCCCCTTTCCAGTTCATTGTGTTCTTGCCATCGGTCTTGGCGGTCTGCCTCTAGTTGTTCCTGCTGCCATGCCAGCACCTTGGCTTGTAGCCGTTGCAGGCATAGCTTTTTATTTTCCAACTGCGACCTACTATCCGTTGCCAGCACCTGTATGCCCGACGGTATATGTGTGCCCCTCACCGCCGTTTCCACCTTGTTCACGTTCTGCCCACCTGGCCCCGACGATCGGCACGTATCTATTACCACATCTTTAGCATTCCATGGCAGTTGCTCAGGCATATCATAGCAAGCCACACCCACAAACCAGTTCTTCCGTTTATGCAGCTTTCTATACGGGCTCTGTGCTATCCATTGCACCGTACCACACCATTCCTGTGTAAGTGCCGTTAGCGCACCACCACTCACCACCAGCGTCACCGATTTATAGGTACCCATCTTTTCACCAGGCGCATCGTCTAGCACCTCCACTGTTATCCCTCTTTTTTCAGCATCCAGTAGTATTTTTTGTCGCACCATTGCCACCACTCGGCAGCATTCTATTGGGCCTCTGCCCGCAGTTATCTGTAGTATTTGTTTGTTCATCGTTCCCACGTTTAGTCTTTATTCATTCTTACTATTTTCGGATAGAATTTCCCCTCCACCGTCACCAGCTCTTTCTGTGCAGCCATCACCAGCTCTATGTCCTTATAGGCTAGCGGGTTTTCTTCTACACTACCACCTATCAGTTCCACTCCAGCCTTTCCCAGCAACTGTCTCAGGCCACTAGCAGTCATATTTTCTTTAGCCCTTTGACGGCTCATAGCCCTTCCAGCCCCGTGCGATGCCGATTGCACCGACTGTCCCACACCATTGCCAGTCACTATATAGGCA
Organism: Sphingobacteriales bacterium; assembly: GCA_027484425.1. Lineage (GTDB taxonomy): Bacteria > Bacteroidota > Bacteroidia > Chitinophagales > Chitinophagaceae > Nemorincola. The sequence goes on along the minus strand of JAIXSZ010000015.1, from coordinate 4,621 downwards.
GCAGTTGTCATGCTACCCGGTATTATGCCCCACTCACCAGCATGTGCAGGCGTAGCCCCCTTGCGATGTACTATAGCTTCAGTTCCATCAGGCATATACTCCCTCCAGGCAAAGTTGTGGTGGTTCTCTATCACTGCCAGTGGTGCCACACCCAGCGCCTGCAGCAGTGTGGCATGTATGCTGTCATGGCACGCCTTGGCATACGCCCCTGCCAGATTCATACTTAGCCAGTATTCTTGCCCAGCCTCAGTATTCATATCTAGCCAGGCCAACTGTTGTGCCTCTCTCGGCAGTTTGCAAGTATCCATAGCTATTCGCGTATAGTGCTGTGCTATATTAGCACCCAGCCCCCTGCTGCCCGAGTGCGATAGCAGCCCCACATACTTTTTAGCAGGCAGTCCCAGTTTATTACCTTCTGTCAATTCCACACTCCCAAATTCCACAAAGTGATTACCCCCGCCCGATGTACCCAGTTGTTTTGCAGCCTTGCCCTGCAAGCGTTTCAGCATCGGCGTCGCACCAAACACAGCACTATCCAGCACCTCATGCTCCCGCACTTTGTCCAGTCCGCCCTCCATCCCAAAGTGAGTATGCATTCGCAAAGCCTCCTTCATCCGGTGTCCATTACTTCTGAAGAAACTATCACTTTCATCTATAATCGTCAGTGCCATTCTGCAACCTATATCCACCCCCACTGCAAAGGGTATTACCGCATTGCGTGTAGCCAGCACACCACCTATCGGCAGCCCAAAACCCGTATGCGCATCCGGCATCAGCGCGCCCTGCACCGCCACTGGCAGCCTCATCGCCAGGTCCATTTGTTTTCTAGCCCCTGCCTCTATTTCCTTACCACCATACACCTTCATTGGTGCAGGCTCATTCAGCAGTTCATGGTACTCATAGCCCCTTTCCGTTTCTCCCGCTACAAATGTGGTAGCCACTTTACCCAGTGTGCTGTCGTGTATATAGTTTGTAGGGTTATTTCTAATGTCTGTCAGCAAGCTTATCACTTCAGCCTTAGTACAGTGTTTATAATGTTTTGCGGTCACAGTCAGTGCCAGGCTTCTTGCTTGGTCATTGGTGTACCCTATTTTACTCAGTTCTTTAGTTTTTAAAATGCTCATTGTTGTTTTGTTAGTTGTTTGTACACTCCGCCAATATGGTCGGTATGTTTTGCTGGTAGATTGGGCTTTTCATAAGCCTGGTTTTCCCATAGTCTCTTCGCCATTTACATTTTCTGCTCTTCGTCAAACTGCCAATTTCCCCCCACAAATGATAACCATCTATTTTCGATCTTATTTCCTGTAGTTCTCGCTCCAGCAGCACATCCAGCACCTTTACTTCCCTTATTATATGCGGCATCACCTGCAGTTTGTATCGCCATGGCTCGTTAAACGTGTAGTAATATTGTATGCTGTTCAAGTTGGCATTCCATCTCTGCTCCACATGAAAATGTGTCATTTCCTCTTGTGTCAGTTTCCGTTGATTACGCTCCCATTCCCACATAGGTATCTCTAGCAATTTTTGTGGCAGGCCTTCATATACGCGCTTACCATTCTTGCGTCTTTTTGCTTTTTGTGTAAATGATTTGTCGTTACACAACACAACTGTATTTATTTTTTCAAGCAGGCACTCATAAAAAGCAGCACTATCACTCGCCTTTACATCATCCCTTAGCACAAAAACTCTTTTCCACCCTTTCTGGTACGGTTGTTCCAGTGGCACCATGGGCAGATTCCGTTTTTGTTGCAGCAGCGTTCTGTATTGTTTGTAGAGTCTTATTAATTGTTTTTCTTGGTCTTCTTTTACCAGCCGTTTTTTCTGCCTTGCCGTTTTCAGTTTACACGACAGCAGATCCACTGGCCATGAATAGGTGTGCATGGCACTTTAATTGAGAAATATTGAAAGAGATTGTTGAAGTCAATATTCATCCTTACGCAAAGGATATACCCTTTGTTACAGCAGCAGCACCATAACGTACGACGGCAGCTTAGAGGCAATGATCCAATGATCAATACCGGCTAATATTCCTGAAATAATTAAGGAAAATTCAAAACTCCGCCTAGGTTAGGCAATGAGCAAAAGGGACGATATGTAAAAACAGTAAGTCATAACAAGTGCATTTATTACAAATGACACAATAAAATTCGCTGCAAAGGTATATAGATATTTCCGAATAGAACAAAACAATTTTCCCACCCTCATCCTTTACTACCACAACCATCTACATTCGCTGCACACATCCGCTTCACAATAACGACTTATTATTACAAAATAGACCGCCCTTGATGTGAAAATAATAGGGTAAATTTATTTAGCCGTTGCACATTCTTAAGTGGAATTATGGAGCCATATGTATAAAAGGTTTGTTATACCGAATGTAGTTATATTGATTTTGGGGCTGTTTAATACCGCCTTCCTGATGGAAGTTATAAGATATGTGGTTCCTGAAAATGACCCGCTTTTATATAGCCGCTTGGTAAAGACCGCCTCCATTATATGTTTGCTCATAATTTGGATTAATCTCTTTTGGGTGTGCTGGCATTGGAAAAACGATAAGCATACATCAGCAACACTTGCAACAATTGTTCATGCACTGTTTTGGACATTCTTGGTAGTGCTAAATGTGTTTTTTTCTGTAGGATTGTTATCTTAATAAAGCAATTACGTTAGTTCATAGATTCCCATAAGCGTCTTAACGATTAAAAAAATGGTTCGTAAACCCAAAAAGGGCATTAAAAAGAGTTTTTCATGAAGAACGTTAATGTTATAAAGCTAGTACTAAGAGATAGTATATTCCTACTACTATTTTTCATTCTTAGTTTGATAGTAATGCCTTGGCTGAATATTGGTTTCAGTGCGATGTTTATTATATTTTGCTATACCATACCAATGGTTTATTACATTTTGTTGTACACATTAACTTACGTATGCATCCGAAAAAATCGGTTCATCAAACCGTTTTATACCAGGTTACTAGCAAATATTCCTTTCTCTGTCATAGTACTTATGTCAATCGTTTGCTTTTTTTTCATGTTATCTGTCCCTCACGGCAGTAAATTGGAGGACATCAAGAATGAATTCGCACCCTCCCAATCCACCCTCCCAAAATAATCCCCCTCCTTTTTTCTAAGGTAGGTTCTCGCCCCTCATCACCCACCCATTCATTTCTCAATAGCCATTCCGCCGCTGTTGGTCTTATTTTCTCACCACCAGCCTCGCACAGGACGAATAAACCCCAGCTAATCGCAGCATATCACATTCGCGCAGGACAGATACAGTCCACTTAGATCGGTGGCTGTCGAAAACTTACAAAATAAAACCGCCACAAAAATGCCACAACGTTAGTATTACAAAGACATAGGTAGCATCAAAAGGAAAGGAACACATTGCTCCATTTTCAGCGTGTAATAGTTGTAACCAATGTGTATCTTCTTATAGTATTCAGCCCGGTGCTTGGCATAATACTTCTCACTTTCAATTGACCAGGCATTCTCTCCAATCTTTTCAGACAGAAACCATTTCTCTAATAACCTTCCAGCTCTACCGTTGCCATCCATAAAAGGATGTATCTTCTCAAACAGTAAGTGAATCATGGAAGCATAATAAAAGATTTCCTTGTAGGAAAGTTCTCGGCTAATCAACTCATTAATATCAGAAAACAACTTGGAAATTTCTTCCTTGACAAACTCAGGCTCAACAGCCATGTATTCTACCTTACCTTTGCTGAATATTCCCACCTGCTGATTTCTTAGCTTACCTCTTTGTGTTTTAAGACTGAGAATCGTTTTACTCAAAATCTTATGAGTTTCCAGAAAAGATTTCTGAGTTAGTTCCTTATTAATGGCAAAGTTGTAGGCTTCTATCAAATCATCAATCTCAGACATTTCCTTGGGTTTGGACTTGACGTTGAATCTCTTGTTTTTGAGATAAGTGTCAATGTCAATACTATTTCCTTCTATATTTGATGAATATGTTGCAGAAGCCTGAATGTAGTATTCAAAGTCCTCAGTAGTATACTTTTTCTTAGATCTTAGGGCATTAAAAATGGCAAGCCAGTCAACACTTAGTTTACTTGAATAATCATCCAAGTATTGGGATGTAAGTATTTTTAAGTGTTTACTCATTCAATCACAAATTTACTTATTTCCTGCTTTATATCTTGTAATTCGTTTCTAAATTCTGTCTTTCCAAACTTGCTAGCTACTGACAGGAAGTCAGACCTCATAGAACTTGCCGTCCACTAATTTACCTGCGACATTCATATCGAAATAAATTCCGCCGCTGTTGGTCTTATTTTCTGACCCACAGCCCCGCGCCAGACAGACACAGTTCCCCATTTGGCGCAAGACTTTTCTTCTCATGCCAAAACGCATTTCCGCCGCTGTTGGTCTTATTTTCTGACCAACAGCCACGCGCAGGACACATAAACCCCAGCTAACCGCAGCACATTACATTATCAAATATCGTTTGGCGTACACTTTGTCTACTTCATCGTGGTTGCCAGTCTCCTGACTGGCGTAATAACAGTATTGCTTTACAACCATCACTCACAATACACTTCAAATTAAAATGTGGATATCTTTGTCAATACCACACCTGTTTTGGTCTCAGTTGGCGC
>JAIXSZ010000076.1 GCA_027484425.1 Sphingobacteriales bacterium | reverse complement strand
GTACCAGTGGCAAATGTGACGGCTGTTGCAAACGAGCCAGATGTAATACTGCCACTACTACTAGTATTGCGATAAACTGAAACAGTAGCAGAAGAATAATTGACCACTGCCATGTCTGTCTTGCCATCACCATCGATATCACCTAAAGCTACGGCATATGGGTTAGTACCCGTACTAAAACTCACTTGAGTTGATAAGTTGACCGTAGCTGGTATATAAGCGCTATTATTAAAAGTAGGAACAAATGGATACTGCGAAAATCCCGTAAGTGGACAAACGGAATTCAAAACAGACACTTTATCGTAAGTAGCGCCAGTGGGTAAGGTAACTGTCATGTTTGTTGTACCTGAGGCAGTAACCGTAGCACGTGTAGCACCAAAGTATACTGTATTGTTGGCAGGAGTCGTATTAAAGCCCGTACCAGTAATTGTAACCGATGCGCCTGGATTGGCAAGATTAGGACTCACTGATGTTACAGTGGGTGCAGGTGTTACAGTAACTACTGCGGTTGCTGCAAATCCACACTTGGTGTATGAGATAGTTGCAGTTCCACCTGCAACACCTGTAACCACACCAGCAGCTACAGTAGCAACTGAAGTATTGCTAGATGACCATACACCACCAGATGTAGAACTGCTGAGGGTAGTAGTAGATCCACCGCAAACACTAAGCGTACCTGTAATGGGGCTAACAACATTGACATTAGTATAACCGCCTATTGCGCCCGATACGAAATTGGATGTAGACCCAGACAAAGAAAAACCACTGGAAGTTCCACAATTTTCATTTCCACTGAAATCTGTAATTGCAGTCAAACCAGTATTAGTACCACTGGCAGTTCCTTGATTGAAACGATAATAGGCAACCAGACCAGACTGCTGTGCCACATCATTGTTCATATCTGCCTGTATTTGTGCTTGAGTTCTGGCTACATTCCATATTCTGGCTTCGTCCAGTGCACCTGTAAAATACTCGCCATATCCCGGTTGAGCACCCATCACCAAAGCATTGGTATTGGTAGTAAGTGCACCAGAAACAAAAATGAAATTTGCTACTGCGCCATCAATATATAGCGTTACTCTACTGCCATCGTAAGTAATTGCACAATGATGCCATGTACCCACGGCAGGCATTGGATAAGATGCTGCGATAGTTTGCCAACTACCACCTATGTGCAAATATCCTATTATTGCATTCCAGTTATTATCTGTACGTGGAAAAATATACGCATTGTTGTTAATGTTGTTTGATTTGGATATTACATTCTGTGTGCTGTTTGCCGTGCTTGAAACATTTATCCAGGCCTCTATAGTAATGTTACCTGAAATATTCAATGATGAATTGTTAGGTATAGTTACTATATCATCTGTGCCATTAAAGTGTAATGCATTGGCTGCGGTGCTAACTGTAATTGTAGTAGGTATTGCACAACCAGCGGCTGTGTTGTAAGAAATTACTGCAGTACCTGCAGCTACACCAGTTACCTTTCCTGTAGATGAGTTTACGGTGGCTACACCTGTATTGCTTGAAGACCAAGTGCCTCCTGCGACACTAGCAGATAAAGTGGTGGGAATAGCTGTAGTAAGAACCGTAGAACCTGCTATGCCTATTGAACTATAATATACCTGCTGGTTGCACTCCATTGCTAGTCTTTCGCCATTCGAAATCGCCGATGGGAATAAAATAACTTCCCACATATTAAGCTCAGATACAGAAGTACTACTAAAGTGTCTTCCTATTCTCATTATATCCATAGTGCAAGGCAAACTTAAACTACCAGAATAGTCACTAATGCCGTTTTTGAACATATTGATATTGTTAGAGCCGTCCCATATCATTGTGTACGTGTTAGTAAAAGGTGCAGATTGTGAAGTGCCAAAATTGATTAATGTACCAGCATCATTTCTGATTTGGCCCTGATTATCGCCTTTTATGGAGTAAACAGGATTACCAGCTACGCTGCGGTCTATAATATGGCTAGGTGTACCACTTTGTAAGTTATAAACAGCATTTAGTGTACGAGCATTAGTAATAGAATATGCAGAACTACCCCCATCTATAAAAGTAGACCCATCAAAACGTACTACTGGTCTGGAATTACTTCTTAAAATAACACCAGCACTCACAATCTGTGGTTGACTGCCGTTAGTAGACTGTTCTGCATTATTTGCATTTCCACTCTGGTCATACCAAATGGAAACAAAACCATTGCCAGCCCCAACAAACGTCTTTAAGGCATTAGTGTCCAAATGACCACTACCATCGAAACCAATTTCAGCTACGTTATTATCAGAACTTCTTCGCACCCGAATAAGGTTGCCAGAATAGGTGGAACTAAGACGCCTTAATGAATACGCCACCCGAGACGGTGAAGACGCAGATAAGCCTGCAAGGTTTAGAGTGTTTTGTGCAATAGTGCTATTTGTTGACAAAAGAGAAGTGAACAAAATAGCAACTATTAAGTACAGCCTTGACGAATTATTCATATTATTTACTGTTTTTCAGATCTATATATTAAAAACTATCGTTTTTTCTTTTAAAATTTTACCTATCACAATACATATGGTGAGTTAGCGACACTAAGATCTACCTACAAAAACCCAAATATTGAGGAAAAGTTAAAATTCTCTTACCTAAGAAAACAAAAGTATAGCCGAATATTGAAAGAAACTTGCATCTTATTGCCATTAACAACTAATTAAGGATATTTAGAAATAGTTGGTTACAATATTTATAATGAAATGTAAAACAATAATTTGGTAAAAGATGCAAAAAACTATAATTTGAATTGTTACAACAAAAAAAAGAGGCCGTCATATAATGACGACCTCTTATAATTAATTTATTTATTTTCTATTTATTGTCGTACAGTAGTCTCATTATTGTGACCCTACCTTCTACATCCGTAAACTTACAGGTGTAAAGCCCTGCAGCTATAGTATTCGGTAATGTTATACTACTTATACCCGACGATAGTTGCTGGTGCAACACCTCCTTACCATCAATCGTATACACACTCATTACACCACCAATTCCCGTAGATATCGAGAATGTACCAGTAGTAGGGTTAGGATAGATCTTAACTTCAGATAATGCTTCCTCCGACACCTGGCCTGCAACACCTTTTGCCGATACTACATTCATTGCACTAGTCACAAAACAACCTGTCGGCATCGTATAAGTAATCGTAGTTGCACCTATACTCATGCCCGTCACCACCCCACTTGCCGAACCTATAATAGCTCTAGACGTGGTACTACTGCTCCATGTACCACCCACAGTCGCATTTGCCAGTGTAGTAGTGGCACCCACTACTACAGATGTTGCACCCGTTATTACATCAGGTGTTGCATTCACTGTTATCACACGCTGCGCTGCACAGCCCGCTGCACTTGTATAACTGATTACTGCATTACCGGCCGATACGCCAGTCACTACACCAATAGGCGAAATAGTAGCCACAGATGGTGAGGCACTAGACCATGTAAGTCCAGACGTTCCTGAAAACTGCGCGAGTGTACTTCCAGTGCATACCTTACCTGTGCCTCCATATATGGATGACGGCTGTTGGTTAATAGTTATCAGCGCCGTACGGCTACAGCCAGTAGGTAGTGTATAGGTAACCACAGCAAACGAGTTTCCTGCAGTATTCACTATCACAGCCGTCAAATCTCCAGTACTAGCATTAATAGTAAACACTGATGGGTTACTACTTAGCCAGGTGCCACCAGATGGTGTTCCAGTCATTGTAACTGTAGACCCTGCACACAGGCCAGTAGGGCTCACCAGCGGCGATGGTATCGGGTTTATTGTTACTTCCCTTGTTGTAATGCAAGTATTCGCATTACGGAAGGTAATAATTGCAGTACCGGCAGCTACTCCTGTTACCACACCTAAGTAATTTACAGTAGCTATACCATTGTTACTGCTGGTCCATGTTCCACTTGCATTACTGAGAGCCGTTCCACCACCTACACAAGCTACTCCTACTCCTGTTATGGAGGCTGGTAGCGCATTTACTGTTACTTCAGCTGTTCTTGTACAGCCTCCTGGCGCTGTGTAAGTCATGGTTGCAGTACCATTTAGTACACCACTCACAACTCCAGATGATGACCCAACTGTAGCTATCGATGCATTGGACGATGTCCACTCGCCGCCTGATGGGGTTGTACCCAATAACGTAGTGGAGCCTATACATACGCTGCGTGTACCTCCTATTACTGCTGGTGTAGCATTTACCGTTAGCACATTTGTTGCAAAGCACCCACTTGGTGCCATATACGACAAAGTCGTTGTTCCGGCATTGGCTCCAGTCACTAGTCCCGTCGTTAGGTTTATCGTTGCTCTCGATACATTACTACTAGTCCATGTACCACCAGGCGTAGAATTGGTAAACGTTGTTGATGTTCCAGTACATATCGATGAGCTGCCCACATTGGGTGACAATGCGGCATTTACTGTTACTGTTCTCGTATTTGCACAGCCGAATCCATTAGTATAACTTATAGTGGCTACACCAGGGCCCTGTGCCGTAACAACGCCACCACCGCTCACTGTGGCAACACCAGTAGCACTGCTACTCCACGTAAAACCAACCGAGCCCGACAAAAAGGTCGTACTCTCGCCCATACATATATTGGTTACTCCTCCATAAATAGGAGATGGTATAGGGTTGACAGTTGGAGCTACTGTACGCGAACAACCGTTGGGTATGGTGTATGTTATACCCGCCACAGATATACCGCTGTAAGCCACTTTCACTGCTGTTACCTCACCTGTACTACTATTTACTGTTATCACACTCGGGTTGCTAGTTGTCCATGTACCACCCGCTGGCGATGTAGTCAGCGTAGCTGTCCCTCCAGGACACATCGCTGTCACTCCCACTATCACTGATGGAGCCTGTATAACGGTTACCTCTCTGGTACTTGAACAGCCTGTTGATAAAACATTGTATGTTACCATCGTTGTTCCAACCGACGCTGGAATCAAAACCCCTGCAAAAGTATCTACCGCTCCTACTGATATATTACTGCTACTCCATGTTCCGAAAGCAATGTTCGAATTCATTAACAAATCCACATTCTGACAAGTTGTAAATATCCCACTCAAACTGTTTATAACTGGTAATGGATTCACAGTCACAACTTTAGTAACACGGTTCACACAACCGAATCCGTCGGTAACTGTATAGGAAATAGTAGAAGTTCCTGCGGTCACTCCGGTCACTATACCTGTTACGCCTACCGTAGCTACCGAGGGGGTACTGCTTGTCCATACGCCTCCGCCTGTAGCATTGGACAGTGCAGTAGTAGCATCTATACATACACTCAATGTACCCGCTATTGTATCTACCACAGGAAGCGGATTCACTGTAACTGTTACCGGGGCAGTATTGGTACAACCATTTACACCTGTACCTGTAACAGTATAAGTGATAGTACTCGTTGGATTGGCTGTAACAGTAGCACCTGTTGTAGCTGACAAGTTGGTAGCTGGACTCCAAGTGTAAGAAACCGCTCCTGTTCCAGTCAAGTCAGTAGACGAACCATCACAAATAGCTACATCTGACCCTGCCGATACTGTCGGTAACGCATTCACTGTTACAGTTTTCGAAGCAGTATTTACACATCCATTTACATCTGTACCAGCAACAGTATAGGTAATAGTACTTGTTGGATTGGCTGTAACAGTAGCACCTGTCGTAGCAGATAAGTTAGTAGCCGGACTCCATGTATAGGTAGCTGCTCCTGTTCCTGTTAATAAGGTGGACAACCCATTACATATAGCAACACCAGACCCTGCCGATACCACAGGTAGTGGATTGACAGTGAGCGTTCTAGTGGTAGACGATGAAACACCATTTCCGTCGGTAGTGGTAAGTGTGTAAACAATTATAGTTGGAGACAAACCAGTGGTTGCTGAGGCTGTAACTGATGCACCAGTAGTAGCTGATAAACCAGTAGCTGGTGACCAAGAATAAGTTAGCCCGGGAACAGCAAAACTACTAGCGGTAAGTGCTGTAGACTCACCAGTACAATAAGATGGAGATGCAGGTGATACGGTAACTGTAGTTACTATGCCACTAATACCTGAATAACTAATATTCGTTCCATTTAATGCAGTAGCGTTAATAGTGTTGGCAGCAGCATTAACAGTGCCATAAGTCTGCCACGGTAATGCACCAGAATAACTGGCTGATAAAATACCAGTTTCAACACCTACTATATCAGCATCTACATAACTACCAGATATTGAATATTCTGGAGTAGTAATGTCGGACACATTAACATGCCAGAATCTATTCAAATAATCATCGTTACTTGCATCATTGGGGTGATTGATATTATCTACTATCACGCCTATGTAAGCACTACCCCCAGGCGTGCCTCCAGTAAGATTAACAGTAAAGGGTGAGTAATTGGGTGTAGCGTCGCCTATCGGAAAAGTAAATGAACCTAAGCCACTGTATCTTTTTCTCACTTCTCCTGTACCAGATATGATGATCATTTTAGATGAAGAAGGACTACCCGCAACTGCAGGTGCTGAAGGCCCAAAAATCAAATTGTTATTAGCTATATCTAGACTACCATTTGTGAAGGTAAGTGTTCCGTTTATTTGTGGACTACCCGTCAATGTAAAGCCTGCAACATTATTGAGTGTAATGTTGCCTAAAGTAGCAGAAGATATTGTACCCCCTGCTCCCGTCATGATAATAGCACCTGTAGATACGCTATTGTGCGTACCCGAACCTGTAATATTACCATTAATTGTTATTGGTCTACTATTATCAGAAAAAACAGAAGAAGGTGACAATGTGAGGTTTCCATTTACAGTAATTGTGGAAGCAGCCTCCAGCGTATTTACTCCAGAAGTATTACTATTTGTAAGTCCAGCATTGTAGGTACCATTAACAATTGTTTGTCCACCTGTCAAATTGTTATACTCAACCGTTTGAGGCCAGGTCTGATTTACTTTGATAGGTGCAGCAGAAGTGTTTTGTGTTCTAATACTTCCTGCTCCGGATATAGAAGATAGGGTGCCACTCAATGTAAAAGTCGACAAATCAAATACGGAAGTACCAGTACCGGTTGTAAGTACACCGTCAACTACAATATTACCATTAGCAGCGTTAGTACCTGTGCTGTTACTCATTGAAAGATTGAGGTAAGATGTTTCAGTAACTATGGTTTGACCACCTGTTGTTGCATCATAAAGTACTGTGCCTGCTATGGTTTTGTTGTTAGGCAAGGGTGTTGCTGAGGTACTTTGAGTTCTTAAGGTTGCAGAGGTATTTGTAATTGTATTTGCAGAAAGGTCATTTGTCCCCATATTGAAAGTACCTCCCACACCTGCAGTAGTAAAAGTATTAGAAACGGTAATATTTCCCACAGCGGTATTAGTACCAGATGTGTTTACACAAGTTAAGCCCTTATAAGTTCCGGCAGGTATAAATTGACCGCCAGCAGTACTGGTAAATTGAACCAACCCAGTTGTCCCTGTCCATGTTTTGCCTGACGGAATTGCAGGATTTGAGGTAGAACTTGTGGTAAGTGTACCATCATGAACTATTGACGTCAATGAACCTGATAATTGGAAAGTTGACATTGAGAAGATGCCTCCTGATGTAGTAGTCAGTGCACCATTTACTACTATTGCTCCACCTGCCGTTTTGGTGCTTGAAGTATTGCTAAGTGTTAAGTTATTATAGGTAATATTACCTACAGTATTTGCGGTGTTTCCTGTATACACAAATGTATTCGTACCAGTATTAAAACCACCAATGTTTGTAGCTGTTACATTGAAATTCCCAGAAAGACTTATTATGCCATTTTCGAGTGTAATGGTAGCAGCAGAGCGGTTGCTAGAAAGGGCAAGATTGGTAAATGTACCCGTTACCATTGTTTGTGCACCAGTACCATTATAGTTAACTGTACCTGCCCATGTCTTGCCGGACGGCAAAGGATTGGAAGTAGTATTTTGTGTTAAAATAGTTCCGTTATTAGTAATAACAGATGCTGCAATAGCATTGGTACCGGCATCCAATGTCCCACCAGCCGGCACTGTGGTAAATGTACCGGTAACATTTACGTCACCACTTACTATAGTATTAGTATTGCTGGTATTAGTAGCGGTTAGAGTTTTGTAAGTTCCGCCAGGAATAAACTGACCACCTGTTGTGCTGGCAAAACTAACCAAACTGGTACCACCCGTACCAGACCAATCCTTACCCGCGGGTATTGCCGGGTTAGCAGTAGATGCAGTACTAATACTACCATTGTGAGTAACTGAAGACAAAGAACCTAAAAGCTGATTAGTACCCATTACTAGTGTACCTCCATTAATAGTAACCAACGCACCATTCACCGTCAAAGCACCCCGAGCAGTTTGACTACCACTAGTATTAGTCAATGTTAGGTTGTTAAAGGTACCTCCTGGTATATTTTGCCCCCCATTGGTCCTTTCAAAAATAATAGTCCCACCCCATGTTCTCGAAGCAGGCAATGCTGGGTTGGTGGTACTTTGGGTTCTTACAGTTCCACTAACAGCTGGCACCCCTGTACCAGCTATTTCAAACGTAGACATATTTAAAGTACCACCTGCAGGTATCGTTAATGTACCATTTGTAGTTAAAACACCGGTAGCAGTATTGGTACCGCTGGTGTTACTCAACTCCAAATTGTTGGTATACGTTCCAGTCATAATAGTTTGCCCTCCTGTAGTTACCGCATATCTCACAGTACCAGTTCCTCCCCATGTTCTTCCAGTGGTTAATGGCGTAGCAGTTGTATTGGAAGTGGAAATAGTGCCATTATTTGTGATTGTAGTAAGTGTACCACTCAATGTAAAAGTGGACATATTCAATGAACTTCCTGCATTAGCTAAATTTAGTAACGTATTCACAACCAAGTTGCCAGAGGCTGTATTAGTACCAGATGTGTTGCTTATCCTTAATGTCGCATAAGTACCAGCCATAATAGTTTGACCGCCTGTAGTAGCATTATAATTTACAATGCCTGCCCATGTTAATCCAGTAGGCAGTGGAGTTAGAGAAGTATTTTGGGTAGCTAATGTACCTGTGTTGACTACAGAACCAGCAGTAAATGTATTAGTAACCAAATCAAACGTACCTCCTGCGGCAGAAGTGGTGAACGCACCTGTAATAGTTAAATTTCCTGTCGCAGTATTAGTACCACTAGTATTGCTACATGTAAGAGTTTTATACGTGCCAGCGGGTATGAACTGCCCACCCGTAGTACGTGCAAATGTCACCAAACCTGTAGTTCCTGTCCATGTTTTACCTGACGGTATTGCGGGGTTGGCATTAGATGTAGTCGTTATCGTGCCATTGTTTGTCAACGAAGTCAAAGAACCTAAAAGTTGATTTGCTCCCATCGTTAATATTCCACCACTGGTTATTACTAATGCACCATTAACTGTTAATGCACCTTGTGCATTTTGGTTGCCACTTGTATTACTCAGGGTCAAATTGTTAAATGTACCAGAAGGTATGAATTGTGCGCCGAGAGTCCTATCAAAATTAATAGTACCGCCCCATGTTTTGGAAGCAGGCAATGCTGGATTGGTAGTGCTTTGTGTTCTTATCGTTCCACTTACAGCCGGAACACCCGTACCAGCTATAGCAAATGAAACCATATCTAATGTACCGCCAGCAGGTATAGTTAATGTACCATTTGTTGTCAGAACACCGCTTGCAGTATTTGTACCACTGGTATTACTCAACTCTAAATTGCAAGTATAGGTACCTGCCATTATTGTTTGCCCACCAGTGGTTAACGCATACCTTACTGTACCTGTGCCGCCCCATGTAACACCAGTTGTAAATGGGGTAGTTGACGTATTGGAAGTAGTTATTATGCCATTATTAGTGACTGTGGTCAACGTACCCCCCAATGCAAATGTTGACATGTTTAACGTGCCACCCAGTGTTGTGGTTAAACTGGTATTCACAGTAACTGAGGCTGCAGCAGTGTTTGTTCCACTTGTGTTAAGAAAACTTAGACGAGCATAGGTTCCACTTACTAAAGTTTGTCCACCTGTCAAAACTGCATAAGCTACCGTACCTGTGCCACCCCATGTTTTTGCAGCAGCGATAGGTGTTGCAGTCGTATTTGATGTTGATATTGTGCCGTTATTTGTGATAGTAGTCAATGTACCACCCAGCGCAAATGTTGACATATTTAAGGTACCACCAGTAGTTGTAGTCAGACCAGTATTTACGTTAACTGCACCATTAGCCGTATTGGTGCCACTAGTATTCAGTAATGTAAGACTAGCATAAGTTCCATTTACTATAGTTTGTCCGCCTGTTGTAAGTGCATATGTTACTGTTCCTCCCCATGTTCTAGCAGCAGCTATTGGTGTTGCTGAAGTGTTAGATGTAGATATTGTGCCATTATTTGTGATAGTGGTTAATGTGCCTAGTAAAGTAAATGTAGACATGTTTAAAGTACTTCCGGCATTCACTACATTAAGCAATGTGTTCACAACCAAGTTGCCTGACGCTGTGTTGGTGCCTGACGTGTTACTTAATGTCAATGTGGCATAGGTACCAGCCATAATTGTCTGCGCACCTGCAGTTGCATTATAGTTTACTGTCCCGCCCCACGTTATACCCGTAGGCAAAGGAGTAACTGAAGTACTTTGGGTTGCTATGGTACCTGTGTTAACTATAGAAGCAGCTGTTAGTGTATTGGTAACCATATTAAATGTACCTCCTGCAGATGAGGTAGTAAATGCACCAGTAACTGATAAATTTCCAGCAGCGGTATTTGTACCACTAGTATTGCTACATGTTAGCGTTTTGTAGGTGCCTGCTGGTACAAATTGTCCACCTGTAGTATTGGCAAATGTTACGAGTCCTGTGGTGCCTGTCCATGTTTTTCCAGCAGGTATTGCAGGGTTGGTTGTAGATGTGGTAGTAATAGTTCCGTTGTGTGTGATTGATGCCAAAGAACCTAAGAGCTGATTTGCACCCATTACCAAAACACCCCCGCTTGTAGTCACTAAATCTCCATTTACAGTCAATGCTCCTTGTGCAGTTTGGCTTCCACTAGTATTACTTAATGTTAAATTGTTAAATGTTCCCAAAGGAATAGATTGTCCTCCAGCAGTCCTGTCAAAAATTACTGTACCACCCCATGTTCTTGACGCGGGTAGTGCTGGATTGGTAGTGCTCTGAGTTCCGATCGTTCCACTAACAGCTGGCACACCTGTGCCAGCTAAAGCAAACGTGACCATATTCAAAGTTCCACCTGCCGGTAAAGTTAAAGTACCATTAGTAGTCAGCACCCCGCTTGCAGTATTGGTACCGCTGGTATTACTCAATTGTAAATTGTTGGTATAGGTACCCGCCATAATAGTTTGCCCGCCAGTAGTAAGTGCGTATCTAACAGTACCTGTGCCTCCCCAAGTCCTACCAGTTGCAAATGGGGTAGCAGAGGTGTTAGATGTAGATATTATGCCATTATTGGTTATTGTAGTTAACGTACCTGTTAAAGTGAAAGTTGACATGTTTAAGGTACTTCCAGCATTAGGTATACTGAGTAGCGTATTCACAATCAAATTTCCTGATGGTGTATTGGTGCCTGATGTATTGCTTAAAGTCAAAGTGGCATATGTGCCCGCCATTATAGTCTGTGCACCGGTAGTGGCATTATAATTTACAACACCACCCCAGGTTATGCCTGTAGGTAAGGGTGTAGAAGATGTGTTTTGGGTAGCTAATGTACCTGTGTTAACTATTGAACCAGCAGTAAAGGTATTGGTCACCAAATTAAATGTACCTCCTGCGGCCGAAGTAGTAAATGCCCCTGTTACAGCCAAATTTCCCGTTGCTGTGTTAGTACCACTAGTGTTACTGCAAGTTAGGGTTTGGTAGGTACCTGCTGGTATGAATTGCCCTCCGGTAGTATTGGCAAAAGTTACTAATCCTGTAGTTCCTGTCCAAGTTTTGCCAGTAGGTATCGCTGGATTAGCAGTAGACGTGGTGGTTAATGTACCATTATGCGTGATCGAAGTTAGAGACCCGGTTAGTTGATTAGCACCTAAAGCAAAAGTTCCTCCACTGGTAGTAACCAGTGCAGCATTAACAACTATTGCCCCGGTAGCAGTGTTAGTCCCACTCGTGTTTGACAGTGTTAAATTACCGTAAGTATTGGCTGGTACATTTTGCCCTCCATTAGTTCTTCCAAACACAACGGTCGAAGATGCATTAAGTGAACCCAATGTAGGAATCGTGGTGTTGATTATGGTTAAAGTAGCAGAGGCAGAGACATCTACAGTGCCAGAAACGGCAAGTGTAGCCGGAATTGTAAAATTGCATGCAGCCACCCCATTACCAACAACAATTTTTGATCCTGCCCCAGAAACCGTCCAGGCAGCTCCTATCGTAGCTGTAGCTCTATTTCGTATATTGAACACCTGCGACGCATTAGAAAAATTGGGTGGAGGAGCACCAGTTCCATCCGTATTTAAACCCCAATTGGCTGGCACTTCAAGGTTACCTGTAGATTTAGAATAATAATTTGTCTGTGAAAACGACACAAAATTTAGCAGTAAAAATACTACCAGTAAAATCCTATTTTTCATTATTTATTGATTTTAAAATACACGAAAACACATTGACGAAAACACATAAGCCATGTATAACATGCCAATTATTCCAAAAAACTTAAAAGAAGGCTGTTGAGAGGCTGCAAAATGCTCAAATAATAAAATATTTTAATGCGAAAACTATCAAAAATTTACGATTCAAACATTTGCGAATAATCTGCAATATAAATTAACTTGACTCAAAATGGTTAAAAAATATAGTTAAGCTGATGTTATTAACAAATCGTTTAAAAACCCAAAACAGTTTCCACACAACTAAAAACGAGATAAAAGCCCAAATGGTTTTGTGATTTCAAAATATTTATCCTGTAATATTATTTATAACATGATCCGCATAACTATATTTATACCTAGCACTTACATCCTACCACTAGAACCTTACCATAAATTGTGGTTTCCCGAAAAAGCATAGCGCTACTTAAATAACAGCAACTTTAGTAACTTTGCAGCAAAGGTCTTGTACTACCCTCCACATCGTCTTCTTTTCACGCTTCAAAATTTATTTTACATTATCCAATAATGCGAATACAACTATTTATACCTTGTTTTGTAGACCAGTTATACCCACATACGGGAATGAATATGGTGAAGGTGTTAGAAAAACTAGGATGTGAGGTAACATACAACACAAAACAAACGTGCTGCGGACAACCAGCCTACAATGCCGGATACCAAGAAGAAGCAAAAAGTGTAGGAATTAAGTTCCTGCAAGACTTTAAAGACAATTCTTATATAGTAAGTCCTAGCGGCTCTTGTACAGGCTACATACGCAACTGCTACAGTAGTCTTTTCGAAAACAGCAGCGAACACAACCTAAGCAACCAGGTTCAATCAAATGCATTCGAATTCACTGAGTTTTTAACCAAGGTCCTAAAAGTTGACGATATAGGTGCCACGCTTAATGGAAAAGCTACTTATCACGATGCTTGTGGCGCCCTCCGTGAGTGTGGAATTAAACAAGCTCCCCGACAACTACTAGCAAAAGTAGCTGGCCTAGAAATGGTGGAAATGGCAGAATGCGAAACCTGCTGTGGTTTTGGCGGTACTTTTGCTGTCAAATACGAACCGATATCTCTAGGTATGGCACAAGTTAAAGTAAAAAGTGCACTGGATACCGGTGCCAAGTTTATAATCACCACCGATGTTTCTTGTATGATGCACATGCAGGGATACATTGACAATCATAAGTTACCTATACGCACCCTGCACATTGCCGATGTGTTGGCCAGCGGCTGGTAACTACATCACCGACCAAAATCTTTCCTTACAAGTTATTAATAGTAAAGCCCGGAATTTCCGGGCTTTACTATTAATAATCCAATGTGTATTACTATTATTACTCCTCTTCCTCAGCCGCTCTTTGCTGTCCTCCCCTACTCCTCGACTCTATCAGCTCCTTAGCTTTCGGGTTAGTCAGTATTCCTTTCATCTTATCCAGCAGCAAATTAGCTGTAGCGGTATCGCCAGTTGAGTAGGCTGCCTGACCTATTCCTTGCAATATCTCAAACTGTTGAGCCACCACATCCGTCATCGCAAAACGGCTTTCGTCATTGAGCGATGTTACCCACTTCACAGTCTGTTCTGCATTCTTCACTATCTTATCTGCTATAGCTGCCCCTTTCTTTCTGTCTCCAGCTCTGAAGTAGGCTGCAGATATAAAGTAGCCAGAATAGTCATATCCATATGGGTAAGAATGCTCGGTTATATTTTTAGTTACTTTGTCTAGTACCTGTATCGCTTTAGCATTCTGTCCTTCCACAGCCAGTTGATTAGCCAAGAAAGATCCATTCATCCTGTACGATATCAGCTCATGCCTGTTAGGCTCGTCAAAGTATACGTCTTCGCGCTCTGCCCCACCCCATACAAAGGTGTTCATAAACATATTGTATCCTTTTTTGGTGTCTATAGAACCTATCACCGAAGGATTAATACGCACTGAGTCATTGATACGGAATGGCATCAATCTATATACCATACCTTCCATACGCATGTATTCTCCCGTTCCTACATAGTCACTCTGACGAAGACCAGCATCAAAATATAACGGACGCTTCCAACCATCATTAGCAATAGCTGCTATTATGTTCAGCACAGCCAGGTCGCTCTTCATAGCACTGTTCTTAGGGAAGGTAAATTTCATGCCTGTAAGCACTCTTGCCGTATCTTCAGCACCTATCAGCCCTCTCGATACCAGTTCTTCCATACTCGGTGTTGGTACAAAATAGTTCTTCACAGGTATGTAATTCACTGGTTCATCGCCACGCTGCGCCATCTTATCTCTATCCGTACTTATCATAAAGTTACAGATATCTGTAAGATTGAAGTACTGATCCTTTGGTATCTTCAGGTTAGGATTCTCCAGATAAGATATAAAGTTATGATTATCACCTATATAGTCTTTACGTTTCCATATCATTGGCACTGGCATAGCATCGTTGGTCCTGTAGTTCAGTTGGTCTATATACCAGTCTATACCCAGCAAGCTCGTATTGATGATACGCACATCCTTACGGAAACCCTCTACCTCTTGTATGTACCACAGTGGGTAAGTCTGGTTGTCGCCATAGGTAAACAGTACTGCATTGGGCGCACAGCACGACAGCGTGTTGTATGCCACAGCCTTACCCAGTGTTTTTCTAGCACGAGTATGGTCATCCCATTCCTCTTTAGCCATCAGTCCTGGAACCGCTACAGTGCACAGTGCCACAGCTGCAAAAGCAGCTGCCACCCCATTACCCATACTTTTTCGCAGCCAGTCCAGCACCATCAGCACTCCTAGCCCTATCCATATAGTAAACGTATACGTACAACCCGCAAAGGCGTAATCACGCTCACGTGGCTGTAGTGGTGTCATGTTCAGGAAGATACCGATTGCCGCACCAGTAAAGAAAAACAGTGTCAATACTATCACACCATCTTTTTTGTTACGGTTAAACTGGTATATCAACCCCATTATACCCAGCGCAAATGGCAACAGATACAACTTATTATGAGCCTGATTTTTGCTTAGGTCACCCATTTGGTCAGTGTCACCCAGTCCGCGAAACTTATCTATAAACGTAATACCCGATATCCAGTTACCACGCTGTGGGTCACCTTGTCCTTCTACGTCATTCTGCCTACCTGCAAAGTTCCACATAAAGAAACGCCACCACATCCAGTTCATCTGGTACCCAAAGAAGAACCTGAAGTTATCTCTTGCAGTAGGCTCATCGTTTTCGCCCAGTCCCAGATAGCTACGGTAGAAGCTAACGTGGCTACCACTATTATAATCCCATATACGTGGGAAGAAATGGCTCTGATTTTCACCCGTACTTGGGTCTCTTTCAAATTTAGCTTCTATCTTCCTGCCCACTTCTTCATAGCGGTCTTTACCATCTACTTTGTTAGGGGCATACATTTTTTTAGTATCGTCAAGTCCAGTGTATCTGCTCGTAAAGTACGGACCAGTAAACAACGGCTGCTGCCCAAACTGCTCACGATTCACATAATCCAGAAAACTCATTGGGTTGTCCGGATTAGTCATATCTATTGGCACATCTGCCCTAGAGCGTATGATGGCAGTGAAATAGCAAGAATAACCTATGATGATAAATATTACACACAGCATTCCTGTATGCACCAGATACCAGCCTTTTTTCTTAGCAAACAATAAGAAAAACACCAGCAACCCCGACAGTAACAACAAGAACACAATAGCACCCGTATCGAAAGACGCACCAAAATCATTGGTAAATGTTCTGTCAAATGCAGACGCTATACGAGGGATATATTGTATGACACCAAACTGTATAAAACCCAGCACTACACAACCCACCACAAACGCAATGATTGTACCCGTAGTAGTAGCATTATATCTCCTGAAATAGTAGATCATAGCCAATGCAGGTATCGTCAGCAAGTTCAGCAGATGGACGCACACCGACAAACCTATCAAGAACGAAATCAGCACTATCCACCTGTCCGCATGTTTGTTATCGGCTATTTGCTCCCACTTCAGCATAGCCCAAAACGTAAATGCCGTAAACAGCGAAGACGTAGCATATACCTCTGCCTCTACCGCCGAAAACCAAAAAGTGTCTGAGAAAGTACAAGCCAGCGCGCCCACTACACCAGCACCCATTATAGCCACTAGCTGTTGCGTATCAGGCTCAGCAGTATCACTAGCTACCAGTTTTTTAGCAAAGTGGGTAATAGTCCAAAACAAGAATAAAATACTCAAAGCACTAGCTATCGCTGAAAGGGCATTGATAAACAACGCAGCAGATGTAGACGGACCTCCCGTTAGCGCCTCACCACCAGAGAATAACGCAAACATGCGCTGCAACAACATAAAAAACGGCGCACCCGGCGAGTGACCTACCTCTAGTTTGTACGCACAAGACAGAAACTCGCCACAATCCCAAAAACTGGTAGTACGCTCCATAGTAAAGAGGTACAAAATTGCTGCTATTCCACCCGTTATCCACCCTACAAGGTTATTGACTTTACGATAGTTCATGATATATCACTTAGAGAGGCGACAAAAATAACAAAAGTTGTCAGTTATCAATGTTTTAGTTGTTGAATAAAGGTTAATGATTTTCCCAAAACAAAAATTTAATAAAAAAATCTCTACTCTGCCCGCCCCTTACCACTGTCACCTCCCCGAAGCCATCACAGCATTTCTTCTCTTTGGTCACCAGCCTCAGCACTACTAGCAGCGGGCTTTGCGTCGCACCCTTGTACTGGCGGGGCAGTGAGGGGCTTTGCTAATACACACCAACAAAAAAAGCCCCAAACATAGCCTTACACTACATTCGGGGCAACAATCTATAATTTCCATACCTATACCACCGCAGTATGTGCCAGCATCTTAGGCACACCCACCTCGCTACGCAGTGCAGCTATTATCTCATCAGCATCAAATATTTCGTCCTCACTCTGGTACGGAAACTCCGTTACCTGACCCGTTATGTTATACTTGCTAAACACCGAGTTGCGCAACTCAGGCTTCAATGTAGGTGCATTAGCCACTATATTATTGTGCATATCATACCCAAACTGGCTGGGCGTATTAGCTATCCAGCACACTACCGATGGCTTAAACAAAGCAGCAGCCGTGTGCTGCGCAAAACTATCTATAAACAGCCGCTTGGCACTCATTTGTATCAGCACCGCCAGTGCCCTAAACTCTGCCTGCACTGGGTACACACCTTGCAGCCCTAGCTGGTCTTGCCTACGTATATGCACCACATTATAGTCTTGTGCCATAGCATTTACCACTCGCTGCGCAGTAGCCGCAGGCAGGTCTCTGGGCCATGAGTATTTATCTGTTTGGTTCGATACCCCACCATTCGTTTGCAGAGCTAATATCGGCTTTTGCGATGCAAACATCGGTGCATATTGGCTCTTCTCCTTAGCCGTCAGGTATATCTCAGGCAACTCACCATTATACGGCACACCACACAGCGCACACCATACTTCTATCAGGTGCCCACGCTGATACACAAAGTCAGTAGCATGATACGGATCGTGCAAAAACAACAGCGTATCCTTACCCTCTATATGCTGCGGATAAAAATAATTCAGATTATTTAGCCCTAGCGACATGCTAACGTTAGGATTGGGTGCAAACACATCCGGATAGCCCGATATCACTATTAGTTCCGCATCCTTATAGTGCTTTTTTATAGCACTGCACACCGCAGTGGCTATTATACTCTTCCCTATTCCCCCACTTACCTGTAGTACTATTTTCATTAGTTTTCTGTTGTTTATAGTTTAGTTTGTTATTAGTTAACCCTACTCCTTCACCACCTTACCCACCCACACATCATTTACACGCACTATATACACACCTGGGGCTAGCATATCTATAGCCACAGTATAGCTGGTAGCATTTGGCGCATAGCGCAGTAGTTCCTGCCCTTGCATATTGCTTATAGCCACACTATGCATGCGTTCACCAGCCATTATCGTCACTTGTTTATGGGCTGGGTTAGGGTACACATACACTCCGCCCATCACCTCTGCACCCGTCACACCCGTACTACTATCACTTACATATTGCGGTGCCGATGTCGTACTGTCATAGCACCCATAGCTTGCGGTCGATACCACCCGTGCCGTTATAGTATCTACACCCGGCATCTTAGTGTAGGTCACTATTGGCACAGTAGTAGTAGCAAACTCCACTCCCCTATTTTGCCACCTTATCAGATAGCTACTTCCAGCATTAGCCACAGTTGCATTTACTGTTACTGTACTACCCACAGGCATTACAGTACCAGCTTCTGTTACCGCCAAGGAGATAGTTGGGATAGTTAATATAGGTGGCATTGTGATTTTACGTGCGACATAATTCCATCCATCAGCTACATAAACATTGCCACATAAATCCAAAGCAACACCAGATGGACTATATAATTTACAATTTGTAGCCAAACCTCCATCACCAAAGTAACCTTCCTCACCTGTACCTGCAATAGAGATGATTGTACCACTTGCAGCATATATTACTTCAATTCTTGAATTTGCATGATCAGCAATGTACACATCTCCATTCCTTGCAACAGCAATACCATGTGCACCAATATGACAAGATGTAGCAATCCCATCTCCAGAATAAGAACTAGCTATATTATCCCCTGTACCACCTATTCTATTCACAATTCCTGTTACAGCATCAATCTTTCTAATTGAACGTGTGGTATCTGAAAAGTACACATTCCCATTTTCATCAATCCCAATACCGATTGGGTTTATATTTGCAGAAATAGCAGATACTCCATCATAAGTTATACCTGAACTCCCTGTACCAGCGATAGTGTTTATGATACCAAATGTATCAACTTTTCTAATTCTACGACCATCTGCAATGTACAGGTTACCAGTATCGTCAATTGCAATATAACCACCATATATAGATGCAGAAGTAGCAGGACCACCATCCCCAGAATAACCAAATATACCATTGCCCGCTATTGTTTTAACTATACCAGTTATAATATCTATTTTTCTTATTCTATAATTATTAGCATCCATTATAAAAGTATTTCCATACTTGTCTAATATTGCACCTACTGGTAAACTAAAATTTGCAGTTATTGCCAATAATCCATCACCTGTGTAACCTGATGTACCAGTACCAGCAACAGTATTAATTATACCTGTACTAAAATCAACCTTACGTACTCTGTGATTCACTCCATCAGATATATATATATCACCAAAGCCACTTATGGATATTCCTGAAAATTGTCTTATTCTAGCCGCAGTTGCACTCATACCGTCACCAGAATATCCAGCAACACCAGTTCCAACAATAGTTGTTATTATTTGCGATTTTAATTCTACAACTAAAAATTGAAATAAGAAGATTAAAAACAAAATTATTCTAGACATATAAAATTAATTTTAAAATCTAGACAATAAAGATTGGACGATTAGTGAAACCTGGAGCAGCTATAACAGTATATAACTGACCAGGTTGTAATAATGGGTATGTAATTGCATTTACAGCAGGTATATTCTGTATAACAATTTCATTTGCAAATAACCCACCATTACCTCCAGGCAGTGCCGCCGCAATTATCCCACTACCAGCTATAAAAGTATTCGGCAATCCACTATCGTTATTACCATTTCCTCGTTGTTCCGGATGTTCCGAAGGGCATCCGGAACTACTAATAGAATTCGTTCTCCCGAACGCCTTCACTTTCCTAAAGCTACATAAATGCACCATACTTTAAAATTACTACAATTCTCCTAAAGTTACAAGTAATTTATTAGTATATTGCTTTTAAAATAACAAAACAGCAAATGGGTTTTGCCTATAAAATTACTGAACAACAAGGTTTACATTTTGTAACTGCAACCGTAGTTCAATGGATAGATGTCTTTACAAGATCAATTTACATCGAAAAGCTATTAGACAGCATACGTTTTTGTCAAAAAAATAAAGGACTCTGTGTCTACGGTTGGGTTATTATGAGCAACCATATTCACATGATATGTAGTTGCAAAGATGGATTTGAATTAAGTGACACATTGCGTGATTTCAAAAAGTACACATCAACCAATATTGTAAACGCTATTGAAAACAATAAACTAGAAAGCAGAAAAAATTGGATGTTGTGGTTATTGAAACAAAATGGAGAAACTCATTTCTGGCAACCAGGAAATCATCCTGAGGAAATCTATTCAGCAGATTTCTTTCGACAAAAACTCAATTATATACATCAGAACCCTGTCAGGGCTGGAATTGTAGACAAAGAAGAGGAGTACAGATATAGCAGTGCCTGCGATTTTTACGGCAGGAAAGGATTATTGGAGCTTTCCTATTATCTCTGAGCTACAGTGCTTCCTTGGGGTTGCATCTATATGAAGACGTTCGGAGAACGGGTATTATTGTCGGTTCCGGATACGCTGCGCTAACATTCGGAACAACGGGCACAGTGGGTTTCTGCAATTAAAATCTTTCCACAAGATGAGAGTTGGTACCACTTTTTATCATTATGACTTAATTACGAATGTATGCGACTAAATAAAATTTCCATTTGTAGAGTACTCACACTTGTCTGTGTGAGTACTTTTGTTTTTGTATTTACGACATACTCTCAGAAATTTTCTAATATTAATTTTTCATTCGTTACACAAGCCTTTAATAATCAAGTTAATATAGTTAACGACAATAAAGACCCTAACCCAATAAGTGCACAGAATACATTTGGTTATTCCTTTTTTGTGGGCTATCAAAGAGCATATAAAAGTGGAATATATTGGATGGTAGACTTAGGGTATAGTACGCAAAATCATAACATTTCATTCAAAAGAGATTTGTCGAATTTTGATTCTACTGCCAAACAAAATTTGAGTGGCTATACTTTCAATGAAAGAATTGTGTATAATGTGAGCTATATCAATCCTAGATTTTTTGTCGGGTATAGCTACACTTTATGTAAAAAAATGTCCCTTCAAATAGCTGCTGGATATTCCAAAAAAATATACAATTCGTCCACATATATTCCAGAAAAAGATTTCGAAAAACTATATGCTCTTTCTTATTATACGGACGATTATAACACATTTTATAATTATTCATTTTTGCGCATTTCAACATACAATTTCAGAACCAATATAGATGTTTTTCATGCTTATGTCGGATCTCAGCTGGCAGTTAACTATAAATACCTAAAGAACTTATCATTTGGTATTGAATTTTCTAAAAATATATCTTCACCATTGTACATTTATACGCTTTCTTGGCGACAAAGAGGTCCTTACGATGATATTGACAACGTAAGCGTAGATGAATATGCATCAAAGGAATATTCACTCGGTATTCGAATAACAGCAGGTTTGTGGAAGTAACCTAGTTTGCCGTAGGTTGTACCCATAAGTGTTCGAAACCTTATGTGAGTTAAATTTGCAAGATGACAGCCAATGAACTAATAAGACTGATTCCACCTGAAACATTTCAAGATTTAGCAATTGAAACCAATGTTGACTGTCAGGTCAAGAAATTATCTGGCGAGGTCATGTTCAAGTTGATACTGTTCTCAATGCTTAACTCAGAGAAATTGAGCCTGAGAGTTATGGAAACATATTTGCATTCGAGTCAGTTTAAATCATTCACTCGCTATGATATTATCGACGGGAAGTACAACTCCATTAGAGACCGTATTTGTACGATAAATGCGGACTATTTTGAAAAACTCTTCAACAAGATATTTTTGATTTACAATAAAGAGCTAAACGAAGAGCAGGCAATTTCAAAAACAGATAGCACGTATATTTCCTTGGCTGCAAAACTGTTTTCTAACGGAATAAGTACTGGTGGTGCTAACAGGAGATTTGTAAAATATACTGTTAATCTAAAAGGGAGTCTTCCATCTTCTGTAAAAGTTTTCACAGAGCAAGATTATCTTAATGAGCAAGTCGCACTTGCCAAGTTGATAAATGACAATGACAATTTTAAAAATGATATCGTTGTTTTTGACCGCGGCCTGCAGTCACGCACCGTATTTGACAAATTTACGGATGATGGTAAACTCTTCATAACGAGAGGGAGCTTAAATATTCGATGTAAGATCATTAAAGAGAAACTAATTGCTACAAAGCCTAAAGAGGCTACAGTCACAATAACAAGTGATATTGTAGGTCTATTAACAACAAAAGAGGGTAAAGAGACCAATCACACTTATCGCCTCATTAAAGGTCATATAGATAAGTCCGGCGAACAAATATGTTTCGTCACCAACATACTTGATGAAGATGCTTACACCATTGCCAAGTGGTACAAAAAGCGATGGGAAATAGAGGTGTTCTTCAAATTCATCAAGCAGCACTTAAATGTAAAACACTTAGTATCAAGAGATACTAATGGTATCAAAGTCATGCTTTACATGACGATGATCCTAGCAACTCTAATTATTGCATACAAAAAGGTCAACAGGATAAAAGGGTTTAAAATAG